>JBEKOJ010000001.1:0-776545 GCA_049521895.1 Saccharimonadales bacterium (SeqCode)
TAGTTCTGCTGGCTCTTCTACCTTCTTCCAGATACAAAACAGCTCCAGTGTCTCCCTGCTGACTGCTAACACCACTACCGGCCAGATACTGTTCCCCAATGCCACTTTAAGCTCTACGGCCCTATTGATAGGCGGGGACGCTAATCTGTACCGCAGCGCAGGCTCTACGCTAAAGACTGACGGGAACTTCATTACTGCCGGCAACCAGACAGTATCTGGCAGCACTACCCTAAACAGCACAGTGCTGGCCCAAAACACTACCAATAGCTCTACCTCCTTCCAAATCCAAAACTCTGGCGGCACATCTTTACTGACAGCCGATACCACAAATCTGCAACTAAACACTGGTAACCTTAACTCCACCGGCACCATAACTCTGCAGAATGGGCAGGGAGCCAGTATCCAGCTTAGAACTGTATCAGCCAGTTCTACCGGTCTAACAATGTCCTTCAATGAAATAACCGATGCTACCAGGGCCACCAACACCCAAGGCGACGGTCGCCAGCCGCCAGACAGCAGCACCGGTATATGGGAAGGTACCACCAACTTAATCAGTAATGGTGGGTTTGAGACTAATTTGACTCTTGCGGTAGGCAACTGGGTACCGGCTAACGGTACGACAACGGTTACCAGGTCTACATCTTATGCCAAGTTCGGCACAGCATCGGCCAAGGTTGTGACAGATGGCGCAACCGCCTATACAGGTCTGGATGGTTGTATCGGGGGTATTACTGCAGGCAATACCTACACGGTATCGGCCTGGGTTTTTTCGCCGACCAATAACACCTCGATGCAGCTGCAAGTTTACAGAAAAACCAGCGCCTGTGGAGGCGGAGTGGTAGGGAATACCAATACCCCTTTTACTCTAAGTGCCGGCTGGCAACGTATTACTCATACTTTTACGGCTGAAGCAAGCACAGCCGCTGCAGAAATAGATATCGTGACAGTCGGCACTCAGTCGGCCACGACCTTCTATGTGGACGGAGTACAGATGGAGCAAAAAGCTTATGCTACACCTTATGTCGAAACCAACGGCGGCACGGCTACCCGCAACGGTGGGCGCATCCAGGCACCTTCCACCGGCATGAATGCCACCACCGGCTGGTTTACTGCCCGTATCCGCCCCAGCTGGTCGTCTTCAGGTTCCATGCCAAACGGCGCCCCAGGTATCTTTGAATGGAACAATAACGATAGCAACCGCATATTTATCTACTTTGCGTCAGCCAGCAATATTTCAATCTACAGGATTGGCGGCGGATCGGGCGGTGCTGGTCCCGGCGTCAACGTTACATACAACGCCGGTGATACATTAACCATAACTGGCTACTGGACCTCTACTACCCTTGGTATATCTGTAAACGGTGGTGCCTTTACGACTGCCGGACAAACGACCATACCGTCGTCACCACCCGCCACTTTTGACATCGGCAGCCTGTGGACCCATAATGCCGGCGCCGGCAACAACTTGGATGGTGATATACTCTGGTCGGCCGCCGGCGCCGGCACACTGACTAATGGTGACGCCACAGCTTTGAATGCCTACGGCAACAGCGACCCAACGCTGGCTAACCTCAATTCTCTAGATTCGGCAGATGCCGCCACCATGGCCTGGGACGGCGAAAGCACTAGCTACACGGGCACAAATTCTGCCCCAATTTCCCAATCAGCCATAACCATAGACGACACAACTATATATAGGAATAACTGGAGCAGTGCTAATGGCGGGTTAATAATTCAGGGATCTGTTCTTCCTGGCGCGGCCCCTGCTTCTTTGGCCGCTGGCGAAAACAGCCAATTTGGCGTAAGCAACCCTGCTGGCGGGCTGCTGGCTATGGGAGTGGATTCTACAGGGACTGTTAACGCAGCCACCTATACATACTTGCAGAGTCGCAATGTAGGCGGGGCGGGTGTATCATACGCACTCATCTTGCAGCCTCAAGGCGGCAACATCGGTATCGGCACAACGAATCCGAGCGGAAAGCTAGATATTAATCAGGGAGCAAGTACTGCAAGCTTCCCAGCCACTACGGATGGTCAGTCTAATACACTGCTTAATTTAGGCAACGTATCCCATGCTGGATCACTTGGTGCCGAAGGCCGGCTAGATTTTGGAGTAATAGGCAGGATCGCAACCTATTACCAAGGAGGGAGCTATCCTAACGGTTTCGGCTTTAAACTCTATACCTATAACGGTGGTTTAAACGCTACACCAGGCATTACCATTGATGCTGCCAACGACGTAGGTATTAATAATTCATCCCCAAATCCCAACTATATATTGGATGTTGCTGGCGCAACTAATATTAGCGGTAGATTACAAGCAAGCGCTTTAGGTAGCTTGGTGATTAATCACGTTACTTCTTCAGCGTCATACACCGATACTTTCTCTATCGGTAACTCCGTAGATGGTATGGCCATGGTCAAGATGACTTGTGGCGGTAATACCAAAGATTCGTATAGGGAATATATTATTGGTACCTCAGCCGTCACGAGCCACTACACTTTGGCAGCAACCACCCAAGATACCGCCAGCTGTGATGCCACAATAACCTCTATTAGCAACAACGGTGACTATAGCCATACTATAACAGTGAGCTCTGTTCAATCGATAGGGGGTACATGCAGCACGATGGTTTCATGGATACCGACCGACTAGATCGGCAACCCCGACACCAGCGGCGTTGTTGATGTGCCTGCCGGGTCCAACTCGGGTGACTACACATTTACTCGAGTCTATGGCAGTACCCCCTAACGTAGTAGTAACGCCGGAAAGTGACCTTGCCAGCCTACGCTACTGGGTAACCAAAACCACCAGTCAATTTATGATTCATCTGTCCGGCAGCACCCCAGCGGACGTAAAATTTGACTACTTTGTGCAGCAATAGTGTTAAATCCACTAACGATAGAAGAAGTTTAGTTTACTGTTGAAGCCAATAACCATAGTCTGCCGGCGGGTATAAGAGGAATAAAAACCGCCCAATAGCATTGCCGAGGATTTTTGTTATCTGATTTGGTGTGACTAGGGACGCATTTTAACCGCCTCTAAACAAAAAATGGCCAATGCCAATACCCTTGATTTTAATAAGAAAACAACTTACGCCATCTGGACGTGCAGACAGGTGGAAAAATTGTAGGCTTACGGGGTGCTTACAGGGTGCCACCCTGTAAGCAAACCGTTGAATCGTAAAATGCAGCGCTGGCTTTATTTACCGGATGGCCACATCATGTTATGCTTAAGCTGAAACCGAGGGTATGCTAAACAAACATGGTTAAGAAAATAATTGCGGTGCTGAACCAAAAGGGTGGGGTAGGTAAAACCACCACGGCCATCAACCTGGCGGCTTACCTTGCCAAGGCCGGCCGTAAAGTTTTGCTGGTAGATATTGACCCCCAGGCCAACAGCACCAGCGGCCTGGGCCTGGACAAACAGGATTTAAGCTCAACATTGTACGACGTGCTGTTTTCGCGCGCGGAAGCCCATAAGACCATCAAAAAAGTCACCAGCCACGGGCTGTATCTGCTACCATCCAATCCCAACCTGGCTGGCGCCGAGGTGGAACTGGTGGAAATACCGTACCGCGAGCTAAAACTCAAAAATGTCCTGGACAACCTAGAATACGATTATATTTTGATTGATTGCCCGCCTAGCCTGGGACTGCTGACAGTCAACGCCCTAACCGCTGCCGACGAAGTGTTGATTCCGGTGCAGGCTGAATATTACGCCATGGAGGGTTTGAGCCAGCTGCTGGCAACAGTGCAGCAGGTGCGCCAGACGCTTAACCCCAACTTAAATATCCTCGGTGTGGTGGTCACGCTGTACGACAGCCGCAATTCGTTGGCCGAACAGGTAAGAGAGGAGCTAGTGCGCCACTTTGGTGATAAAATATTTGATACGGTCATTCCGCGCAACGTGCGTCTGGCCGAGGCGCCAAGTTTTGGCAAGACGATAGCTGAACACGATAAGTGGAGCAAGGGCGCGCGGGCATATAAAGCTCTGGCCCGCGAGCTAGAAAAGAGGGCAAATGGCTAAAAATACTGGACTGGGCAGGGGGTTTGACGCGCTGTTCCCAAAAGATCTGGATACCACTATCCTTGAGGAAGACAAACACCGGGTGCAGAAAATTCTTATTCAAGATATTTTTCCCAATTCTGACCAGCCCCGGCGGGAGTTTGACGAGGGGGCACTCGCCGAGCTCACAGACTCGGTTAGAAGGCACGGGGTACTTCAGCCGATATTCGTGGTTAGGGCTGGCAAGGGCTATCAAATTGTCGCCGGCGAGCGCCGCTGGCGGGCCGCTAAAGCCGCCAAGTTAACGCATATGCCGGCGATTGTGCGCAGCCTGAAGGAGCTTGAGCAGATAGAATTCTCATTGATTGAAAATATCCAGAGGGTAGATTTATCACCGCTGGAGCAGGCTTTGTCCGTATTTAAATTACAACAGCAATTCAACCTGGGCTTAGAGGAAATTGCCCAAAAAATTGGTAAAGCTCCCAGTACCGTAAGCAATCTGACTAGATTATTACAGCTACCGGGGCCAGCCCGGGAGGCTCTACGTGGCGGCAAAATCAGTGAAGGCCACGCCAGATCTATCCTGGCACTTAAGGGCCAGCCCGCTAAACAAGATGAGCTACTTCAATATATTTTAAACAACGGCTGGACCGTACGACAGGCAGAACAATTCGTGGTGGCGGCTAAAAAAGGCGCTAGTGTCACGCAGGCCAAGAGTCATACAGCTGCCCGGACTGCCCTCACCAAGAATCTAAGTAAACAATTGGGGACAGATGTCAAAATTAAGCACACAGCCCATGGTGGACAACTAATTATTGCATTTGACTCAGAAGACCACTTGCAACAAATTGTTAAGAAACTCAAAGCCTAGCTGCGAACACAAAAATTATTTCGTTTAGTTTGCTGGCTTAGAACTTTTCGATTTCGTTGGCTGGCAATATGCGCAGTATTAGCTTACCGACAATTTGCTTGGCGTCGATCGGCCCGAAGAATCGGGAGTCTTCGGAATCGGGGCGATTATCGCCGCAAACAAAAATTTGCCTCGGGCCAAGGGTAATACCTATGTTGTCGGGCGTATTAGTGGCCGTTAAGTGATAGCCGACAGTTTTATCGGGGTTAAAGCCGCTTGGGTGGGCCTGGTTATATATGGTAATGTGACCGTTTTGGATAACTACCCGGTCGCCGGGCAGGCCGATAACCCTTTTAATGAGTTGTTTTTGGCCGCTAGAGCCAAGGCCCAGTAGCCCGGACTGGTTAAAGATGACAATATCGCCCCGGGCTGGAATGTAGTCGTGGCCGGTAATGCGCGCCCAGGTGCGAGGGATTTTGTCTACTATTAACCGGTTATTGTTTTGCAGAGTAGTTTCCATACTCTGGCCGTCTACTTGGTATGACTGGACGACAAAAGCCGCGATACACAATGCGATGATTACCGCCAGAAGGAACAGCACGACAGTGGATAAGATCGAGTGCCAATTTGCGCGATTTTTATGCCGATGCGCCTGCGAAGCGTGGCTTGGGCTTGGGATAGATGGTGCTGGTTGCGGTTTTGCGGGAGTGGGTTTTGAGGTATGCCGCTGGTCATCCGCCGGGTAAATATCCGAGGGTATCAACTGGGGTGGTTTTTCATCGTTGTGTGGTTTCATCGACTCGGACTATTATAGCTTGCTCAGCTTATTTTCACCTAAAAAATTTATACTCCAGGGTATGCTGGCGAATGCTATACTGGACGTTAGCATAATGACCAAACCAAAGAAGTTTAGAAGACCGAAGCACAGCCCGGCCAGCATAGATGGTGTGATAGTGGGTAGCCGCGGCTTAGGCACACAAACCGTCGGTTCTTATCAGCCTAAACGAGGACAACAGATGCCCTCTATAGGTGATACTATGCGTCGTAGTGATGGCTTCCATGCTAGTCGCCAATCGCCCGACAGCTTGGGCCACGGGGGAGTCGAGGCGGCTGAAGCCCAGGCATTACTAGATGAGCCAATAATGTTAGACGATGATTCGGGCAAGCAGAAAAAACACTATTTCGGGCACAAGCACCCAAGAGTACGCAGGTATTTCAAGCGCGGCAGTTTGTTGATTCTGGCATTGATAATTGTAGTCGGTGGCTTTTTGGGCTGGAAACTGGAAAAAGACATAAGTAAAGTTTTTCACGGCAACATTTTCAGCTTTCTTCATCCGGCGGCCAAGCTAAGGGGTGAAGATCAGGGAAGGGTAACAATCCTGCTAGCCGGTAATTCAGCCGATGACCCGGGCCACGAGGGCGAGAATTTAACAGATTCCATTATGCTTGTTAGCTTGGATACAGCCAATAACACTGGGTATTTGCTCAGTATTCCGCGGGACTTCTGGGTAAATTATGGTACCAATAACTGCTCATACGGCAACCAGGGCAGGATTAACGCTATTTATGAGTGTGGCCAGGCCATTAACTTCCATCAAAATGGCTACCCCAGCGGCGGCATGGGGTTGCTGGTAAAAGATGTTGACCAATACCTTGGCGTTAACATTGGCTACTACGCGCTAATTGATTATTCCGGCTTGCGTGATGCCGTTAATGCCGTTGGCGGCATTGAATTTACAGTAAATAACCCTAACACATGTTATATTCTGGGCCGGCCCTTTAATGGCCTTTACGATGGCGGCAGGGATTATGTTACTGGAGGGGTACTTGTTAATTTAACCAACGGCACCCATCTTTTAAACGGCGAACAAGCGCTGGATCTGGCCCGCGCCCGCGGCGACTTTCCATACCTATACCCCAGCTGCGGCTACGAAAATAACGATTTTACCCGGACGCAAAACCAGCGGCAAGAACTTCTTTCTTTGAAAAGTAAAATCTTAAGCCTGGGCGTACTGAGCAACCCCGCTAAACTCAGTAGCTTGCTGGACACTTTCGGTAACAGCGTCCAGACTAACTTCCGAGCCAACGAAATCTTGCGGCTGTACAATCTAAGTAAAAAAATCCCCAACTCGCAGATTCAGTCCGTTGCCTTGACCGTCACCGGCAACGGGACCAACTACTTAAAGAGCATGAACATTAATGGGGCCGATGTGTTTATACCGGCGGCCGGAGAAGGGAACTATTCTGACATCCAATCTTTTATCCAACGGCTTAACAGTAACAATCCTGTCGTTAAAGAAGACGCCAGCGTAGTGATTCTAAATGCCAGCAATATAAACGGGCTAGCCGCCAAGACCGCGACCACTTTGACCAATGCCGGCATGAACGTGGTGGCTACCGGTGACGATACCGTCCGGTCCACATCAGCAGTAGTAGTCCTAAATTCACAAAAATCTGCCACTAAGTCCTATCTGCAGAAGACCTTCAAGGTTACCCCTACAACTAACACCGCGGCATTTCCTGAGACTCAAAACTACAACGCCGATTTTGTTATAATCCTTGGTGAAGATGCCGCGACTTCCAATACCCCGTCACAGTGACCCCGCCAAGATTGGTCCGGGCAAACTAGCCAGACTTAAGCCGGTGCGTGGTTTTGCGCACTCGGTGCACATCGGCCTCAATGTGCTGCTGCCTATAGCAGCTTATATATTGGTACGCATTGATTTCGTGGGCTTGGCGATACTGCTGATCCTGCTCAGTAAATGGCAGATGTTTGCCGTACGCCCGCGCTATTGGTTTGCCAACCTGGTGGCGAACGGCATTGATATCTTGGTGGCAGTCTCACTGGTGCTGTTCATGGCTAATACCATGTCTACCTGGTGGCAGCTGCTGTGGATGGTGCTATATATCGGTTGGTTGGTGTGGCTCAAGCCAAGGAGTGACGTACTGAGCGTTTCGGGGCAGGCGATGGCAGGCCAATTGCTGGCTTTGGCTGTGCTGTATCTTAAATTCGGCGATTCCTCGCTGCCGGTTCTGGTAGTAGCTACCTGGGGGGTAGCTTACCTGTCGGCACGCCATTTCTTGACTAGTTTCGAAGAATCGCACACCGCGCTGCTGGCTCACGTCTGGGCCTATTTTGCGGCCGCGTTAGCTTTTGTGTTAGGACACTGGCTGCTATTTTACGGTTCGGTGGCGCAAATCATCGTTATCTTAACTACTATCGGTTATGGCATGGCGGCGCTATATTATCTTGACGCCACGGAGCGTTTAAGCCGGCTGATGGAACGCCAGTTGTTACTAATCATGATTGCAATTCTGCTGGTAGTATTCTTTTTATCCGATTGGAGCGGCGTCACCGTTTAGGCCGCCACGCCACGCCAGCCTGCCGTCCCCGCCTTGGCAGGGCCGCACCGCTGGCGTTCTTGGCAAATCGCTGTGTTGCATCCTCTGTTGCTCGTTCAATGTATTCGTACATACATCTCACTCCGCTACTCAGCTGCGCCTAGCGCTTTGCTCAAGCGTGGCGGCCTATACCAATCTCGGCGTGCTTCCTAACAAATTGCGATTTTTCAGCTTACATTCAGTATAATTGATATATAAAAGGGTGGAAATGGAAGATATCGATGATAAAATCGAGCGCATCAACAAAGAGCCGGCAGTAGCTAGATATTCCACGCGGCCGAGTCATCTGCCTAAAACGCCCAACTTCAATTGGCTCCGACGGCCGGTTATTAGTCGCCGACGCTTGATATTAACTATCTTGGCACTAGTGATATTTTTAGCCGTGATGGTTGGCGGAGGCTGGATCGGGGCTTACCTTTATGAAAACCATCACAGTATTGCTAGTACCACTTCAGCGAAACAGCAGTACATCTCCGATGAAAGTGAACTGATTGCCGCTATCGCCAAAAATGTCGGCCAAAGCGTAGTTTCGGTAGATGCCCAAAGTCAGGTCACTTCTCAGGACATCTTTGGCTTTAACCAAACGCAAAACCAGGAAAGCGCCGGCACCGGTTTTATAATTGACAGTAACGGTACTATTGTTACCAACCGCCACGTCGTGCCGGCTGGTACCAGCAGCGTAAGTGTTACCCTGGCTGATGGCACAACTTATAACAACGTCCAAGTTATCGGCCGGACCGCTGATACCGACCCGTTGGATGTTGCGTTCCTGAAAATCCCAAACCTAAACGGCAAAAAACTCACGCCGGTAACACTTGGTGATTCGTCCCAAATGCAGGTTGGCGATAGGGTAGTGGCCATTGGTAACGCCCTCGGTCAATTTCAGAATACCGTCACATCTGGCATTATCTCCGGTTACGGCCGCGATGTAACAGCCGGCGACCAAACAGGCATTGCTTCCGAGAACCTGACTGATTTATTCCAGACCGACGCCGCCATTAACGAAGGTAACTCCGGTGGCCCGCTCGTCAACATCAACGGCGAAGTCATCGGCTTAAATACTGCCGTGGCTTCCGGTGCCCAAAACATCGGTTTTGCCATCCCCATTAATGACATCAAAGGCCTGATCAACAGTGTTCTAAGCAAAGGGCAACTGCAGCAACCGTATCTGGGCGTACGCTATGTGTCGCTTACTAACGACTTGGCCAGCCAGTTTAATCTGAGCATAACCCGTGGAGCCTACATCGTCTCCGGCGATAACGAACCGGCTGTCATTGCCGGCAGCCCGGCTGACATAGCCGGCCTAAAAGATGGTGACGTTATCACCAAAGTTAACAATATAACTATTGACGATAAAACTAGCCTGACTGGTGCGCTAGCGCAATTTCAAGTAGGCGATAAAGTGAATCTCACGGTTGTTAGAGCTGGCAAAACCATTCAGCTTACAGCTACACTTGGCAACACCCCCACCGGCTAGGCGCGCTCCCCCTTGTTTCTCCCGGACGCTGCCTCACCGCGAGTAGCTGTTGTCTAAAACAGGCTCGCTAAAGAACTCCTCGCGAATATGCTCCCAGCATATCCACTTCGTCGAACATGCTTTAGCGCCTAAGGATGCCTCTTTGTAAACAACATCTAATCAAAGCTTGGCGGATGTCCGGAGAACAAGGGTTCGCTCGATAAACTGATACAGGGCCGCGAGCACCATACCTAAAAAGTGGGTCAGGCGTAGTGCAACCCGAGCAACGGTTTAGGTTGCCCGGCGTGAAACGCACACTTTTTAGGTATGGTGCGGGAGGCCAATGAACGAATACTTAACTCGTTAAGTATTTATTAAATTGGTTCGAAAACTTGGATGAAATCTTCGCGGCAATGTTCGTAAAAGCCAGCGCTGGCAGCAATATCTACCAGCTGGGCGTGCTGGGGTGGCATAGATTCGGTCAACACAAACTGCGGCTTAGAGTGACGTGCAGCTAGTTGCATAAATAGCCGTCGGTAAACTTCCAAGCCGTCGCCACCGCCAAAAATCGCGATCCTGGGCTCGCAGCTGGCGGCCTTGTTGATATGGTAATAGCTGGGTACATAGGGCAGGTTAGCTAGTATTACGTCGTGAGAGCTAGGGCTAGCGGATAACAGATCGCTGCAAAACCAGCGCAGTGCGAGTTTGTGACGCCTAACATTTTCCACTGCCACCGCCAAAGCCCTTTGATCGATCTCGAACAAGTCGACAATAGATCGTGGAATTTCCAGTGCCGCCGTTATACCAAGTGCGCCGCAACCGGCACCGACATCAGCGATTCGCGGATGGATGGGCAGACTCAAACTCTTAAGCAGGCTAATCATAATTTCGGACTCGGGGCGTGGCTGCAAAACCCGTCCGTCAATCTTAAAGCGGCGGCCATAAAACTCGCAAAAACCGCGGATATAACCCAGTGGCTCGTGTTTTTCACGACGCCGCAACCACTTTTCCAGCTTTTCCAAGGCTGGTCCTTGGAAAGTATATTCCGGGTGAGCCAGAAACCACGTCCGGTCTTTTTTTAGGCAGTCTTCTAGCATGATAAGTATGTCCAAGCGCGCCGAGCCAATACCAGCTTTTTGTAGCCGGGAAGTGCCGTAAGTTAAGAAAGTCGCGCTGTTCATCCCATACTCTCCAAAATTTGGTCCACTACTTTGGTGATAGATTGGGTAGAATCAATTACGATGGCGCCGGCTGCTTTAAGCTCGTCGTCAAAAGCTTGGTGACGGCTGATAACACGGGCTAACTCCAGCGGGTGTTTGCCAAAGTGGTTGTCGGTGCGGCTATGGATACGCTTGGCCAGTAATTCGTCAGGCGACGTGAGCAGGAAAATCTTGTCGAAGCTAGGGTAGTACTTTTTTTGATTGGCGGTAATGCTGCAAATAAAAAGCGGTTCATCCGAGTGCTTCTTGAAGATGTTATTGAGCACCTGCTCGTTAAAGACCCGCTCGTGCTCTTCGTACCATTTTAGCTTCGGGTGGGTAGGCCGCACGGCCCGCTCGCCGCTGTTTTTATTGACATAATAGCTAAATCCCACCTCGGTATCGTAGGCCGCGTAGCCACGCTTTTGCAGCTCTTTAGCAACTGATGATTTGCCAGTACCAGCTACCCCAGTTATTAGATATTTGCTCATCCCGTTAGACCTCAAAGACTTTCATTGTTGGTTGATACGACAAAGCATGCAAGCGATTCAAAACGCCATAGGTAGTGCGGAAGTTAAGTGAGGTTCTAACGGGACTCATACGTTTCCTTTGATGAGTTCCAGCTCGCGCTCGTGGAGTCTCTCTATAACATCGTCGATATCGCCGGCCAGCGCGCCAGGCAGGTTGGAGCGTGAATAGTTGATGCGGTGGTCGGTAATGCGATCCTGCGGGAAGTTATAGGTGCGGATTTTTTCAGAGCGGTCGCCGCTGCCGATCAGCTTACGCCGGGCGTCGTCGAGCTGCTTTTGTTCTTCTTCTATCTTCATCTGCAACAAGCGCGCTCTAAGTACGCTCAGAGCCTTTTCGCGATTTTTGATTTGGCTTTTTTCATCCTGCTGGGTAACAACCAAGCCGGTGGGTAAATGGGTTATACGCACCGCCGAATCGGTGGTATTAACAGATTGGCCACCCGGACCGCTGCTGCGGAAAACGTCAATTTTTAAATCTGCCGGCTCGATATCTACATCGGTCTCCTCGGCTTCCGGCAGCACCGCCACAGTAACCGTGCTGGTGTGTATACGGCCTTGGCTTTCGGTAGTAGGTACGCGCTGCACACGGTGCACGCCGGCCTCAAATTTTAGCAGGCCGTAGGCATTCTCACCGTGTACCATAAAAATAATTTCCTTAAAACCGCCAGAGCCCCCGCCCGGGCTTTCGCTCATAAGCTCTGTTTTATAACTACGGCGCTCGCACCATCGGCTATACATGCGGAATAAGTCGCCGGCAAACAGGCTGGCTTCGTCACCGCCGGCGGCAGCGCGGATCTCCACCACGGCGTCGCGCTCGTCGTTGGGATCTTTAGGAAGTAGCGCTTCGTTTAAATCCTGCTGAGTTTGGTCCAACTTAGTAGATATCTCATTTACTTCTGTCTTGGCCAGTTCGGCTAACTCCTCATCGGATCCATCCGCCATAGTTTTAGCCTCAGCCAGCTGAGCCTTCAGGACTTTTTTGTTGTCAAATAAGTCTAAAATTTTGGCCAGCTCACCCTGGCGCTTAGCCATGGTGGGGTAATCGCTACGGCCAAATACATCAGGGTGTTCCAGCTCCTGCTGCAACCGCGTGAACTCTTCGCGTAATTTTTGCTCCTGAGAATCCATAAAGATATTTACCAACTAACATTTAACATTTTACATTTATTTATCAGGTAACAGTTAACAAATTGCAGTCACGATGATAAATGACCAGATGTTAAATAAATGCTAAATAGAAAATGCCCGATGAAAAACTGTAGTTACTTAGCGCCAAGTCTCTGTGTCTCGTCAATACGCATCTTCTTGGCCTTCTTTGGCTTGGCAGACGCTTTTGCTTCGCGGGCAGCCTTGGCCGCCTCTTGGCGGGCCTTAAATTTATCTACGCGGCCTTCTATATCTACCAGTTTTTCCTGGCCGGTAAAGAAGGGGTGCGAGAAGCTTGAGATATAAATTTTTACCAAAGGGTATTCCACGCCGTCTAAGGTGATAGTTTCTTCGGCGGTGGCGGTAGAGCGGGTAATAAAAGTAGAGCCGTCATTGCTGTCCTGGAACACGACCGGCCTATAGTTTTTCGGATGTATATCCTTCTTCATAACCTGGTCAGTATAACTTTTTTACTCTGTTGGGTCAACGCTTTGGGTGCCGCCGCGTTCATTAAAGAAATCTGCTACTTGTTGCCGGGCGGCCTCAATCCCTCTGGCATCGACAATTCGCTTCTCGATTCCCGTCGCTATTTCATCCCTGGCGACAAGTACATTTTCGACGGTTGAAATTTGGCCTGAATGCTGCATATGCTCCACTCCGGCCGTATCCATACTGTATGGGAAGCAGTGATCCCACTGCTCGACGTCATTAATTCCTGGCTGGGGGCAAATCTGGCTCATATCTTCGACGCCAAATATAAACAAGGCCTCCGGAGAGACTAAGATTAATGATTCAGACAAACCTCTTCGCATATAACCATACGCCCTTGCTGAAAACTATTTTAACATAAAAATAATAAACTCACAACGTATACAGTTGCAAAAATGAGGTGACAGAGGTACAATGAGCAGGTTAATATTAAGCAGGGAAATACATCAATCCTCTTTTTAACCTCCGTGTAGGAGCTAAAAAGCAAGTGTTTCTCGGTGAGAAAGGATTTACGTGGCGTCAAGTGATGTAGACATCAAAAAATTACTGGAGGCTGGTGCGCATTTTGGCCACCAGAGCAGCCGCTGGCATCCGCGGATGGCCCCCTATATTCATAGTAAGCGCGAAGGCAGTCATATTATAGATTTGACTAAAACTGTGGAAGCACTGGATAAGGCGCTAGCATTTCTGCGCGAAACAGCCGCCAGTGGCAAACAAATCTTACTGGTAAGCACCAAGCGCCAAGCCAAAGATAAAGTCAAAGAGGTGGCTCTTGCTACAGGCATGCCTTACGTCAGCGAACGCTGGCTGGGCGGCATGCTAACCAACACAGCCACCATTGGCGGGCGCATCAAACACCTTAAAGACCTGGAATCCCGCATGGCATCCGGCGAACTAGCTAACCGCTATAGCAAACTGGAAGTCCAGCGATTCCAAGAAGAAATCGAGGCCATGAACCACATGTATGGTGGTATCAAAGAGATGGCCGCTAAGGTGGGCGCAATCTTTGTGGTAGACGTCCTGGCCGACAATATCGCTGTTAAAGAGGCGCGCAAGCTAGGTATCCCGATTGTGGCGTTGATTGACACTAACGCCGACCCGTCCGTGGCCAATTACCCGATCCCGTGCAACGATGACGCCACTAAAACCATTAATCTGATTATGGATTACGTGCAGGCGGCCATCGAGGCAGGTAAGGGCAAGGTTAAACCTTCGGCCAAAGCCGTAGACAAGGTGACAGGTGACAGTGGGCAGGTGACAGAAAAGAAAAAAACTGTGACCTCTAACCTACAACCTGTAACCTCAAAAAAGGAGGAATAACCATGGCAGATATAAATGTTGAAGAAATCAAGAAACTGCGCGAGATGACCGGTGCTGGTATAACCGATGCCAAGAAAGTGCTGGTTGACGCCGGTGGCGATTTTGACAAAGCGCTGGCCGCCATGCGCAAAAAAGGTTTTGATAAGGCCGTCAAACGGGCCGAACGTCCGGCAGATGCTGGTCTAATTGGCAGCTACGTTCACGACGGCCGCATTGGCGTACTGGTTGAAGTTAACTGTGAAACTGATTTTGTGGCTAAAACTGACGAATTCAAAGAGCTAGTTAAAGATTTATGCTTGCACATCGCGGCTTCCGAGCCGGCAGATGTGAATGAGCTTTTAGGGCAGCCCTTTGTTAAAAATCCCGAGATAAGCGTGAGTGATCACGTTAAAGAACATATCGCCAAACTTGGCGAAAACATTGTAGTGCGCCGCTTTAGCCGCCTGGCCTTAGGCGGATCAGAATAATTACTTAACAAGCCTGCCCCGTAAGAAATACTTAACTTGTTAAGTATTTTTTTATGGGGGTTAAGTATTTTCCAAGGTGTAAAAAACCCCGCACTAATAACTTGATGTTGCGAAATAGGTTTATCCAACTTCTTCTTGACTCTAGTTTTAGTACGGGGTACGACGGCGATGCAGGCTGCGAACAAAATGCTACAAGCAGTCTACGTGCCGCTACGGGGTGAGTACTCTGTCGGACTTTTAATCCGATTTTCCTCACCCCGTTTTCTCGGAGGGATCGTTATCTTTTGTGCTTCCTTTGCGCCTCCAACGCAAGGAGTTTTTCCAGATAGGCAAGAATGCAGTCATGCCTATCAAGGCAACGATTATCCATGCTATGACTTCGTCTGCACGACTCATCTTTGCCCCTCCCAGGCTTATCTGAATAGTATCCAGGTATAGCCGTAACCGATCGCTGCAGCGAATGCGAACACCGTCATGATGCTCGCGATCGCCCTTACGACCCACCGCAAAAGTGGGCTGTAGCCCCAAGCTACAATGATCATTACCGCCGCGATTGCTGCGAGTACCACGAGATTCATCGGACGGCTCCTTTCATATCCGGCTTTTCAACCGCTAGCTCTTGATGGCCCCAGTCAAGCAGATTATGACCAGGAAGATCAAGATTACGACTGCGAGCCTTGCATGCACTTGTTGGTGTTCAGAAACCCCCGGTGCTCGACACAGCTTCCAACTTTCCCAGGCCGAGCCCCCGAAGACAGCGGCAAGAGAAAACCCGACGATACTGGCTTCGTCAAGCGAGCTCGATCGGCGGAAGAGATATAGGCTGCCGCCGAGCGCGCTCAGCGCGAGAATGCGGTAAACCCGTCTCTTACTAGCGAGCTGGTTGTACTGCGAGATTACTGCGCAGCCTACTGCTACGGGCAATAGTACGACTGCCGCGATCATTGCCTCCTCCGAAATGTTTAGGTGCGGACCGACGGGCCCGCACGGTTAGTCCATCAGTGACTAGCAAATTATAACACCTAAACGTCTATTTTTCAACTGCGACAAAGTATTGTACAATTAACTCATGAATCCTGGTCAGGTATTAACGGAAACCAAAACCAAACTGACAATTGCCACGGAACACTTTAAGCAAGATATTGGTAAGATCCGCACCGGCCGGGCCCATTCGGGTATGCTGGACGGCGTTATGGTAGAAGTTTACGGCCAGCCGATGATGCTAAAAGCCGTGGCGTCCATCAGCGTGCCGGAACCACAACTGCTGCAAATTAGCCCGTTTGACCCAAATAATCTAAAGGCTATCGCCGATGCTATTCGCGACAACCAAGCTCTAGGCTTGACGCCTACCGACGACGGCCGGGTAGTGCGTATTAGCGTACCGCCGCTGACCGCCGAGACCAGACAGCAGATGGCTAAGATCCTCAGTCAAAAAGTAGAAGACTGCATGATTGGCGTACGCAATATCCGCCACGAGGCTATCCGCCGTGCCGAGCAGGCCGAAAGGGATAAACAGATCAGCAAAGACGAGCGGTTTAATTTCGAAAAACAAATAGATGAAATGTTGGCCAAGCAAAAGACTGAAATTGACGTCTTGGCCAAGACCAAAGAGAGCGAGATACTCTCGCTCTAAATTCCTAATTACTCTAATTACTCTAATTGCACTAAGTAAGCCCCAATAATCTAATGGCTCAAACCATTTGGTAGGTTGGTGCTTTAGTCATTATTTAGGTCAATTAGAAATCATGTCAATTAGGTCAATTCACGCCCGTTTAACCTGTTATACTTGAGTTAATGCAAATTCTTTTGTTTATCTTGGCTATCGTGCTGTTTATCGGCTTGGTAATTGCGCATGAATGGGGGCACTACATTGCCGCCAGAAAAAATGGCGTTGACGTGGAGGAATTCGGCCTGGGGATTCCGCCCAGAGCATGGGGCAAGAAGCTCAAGAATGGCGTACTTCTAAGTGTTAACTGGTTGCCGTTGGGCGGTTTTGTCAAACTTAAAGGCGAGCATGATGCCGATGTCCGTAAAGGCAGTTTTGGCGCAGCCTCGCTTGGCGCTAAATCTAAGATTTTGTTGGCCGGGGTTTCTATAAACTTGCTGGTCGGCCTGATACTGTTAACAATTTTGGCGGTCAGCGGCATGCCCAAACTGCTGGACAAGAATTATGGTGCGCCGGCTAACCAATTCACGGTCGCCAGCGATACTAGAGTATCCAAACAGGAGGTATTAGTCGGTACGGTGCAAGCCGGTTCGCCGGCCGCCAGCTTGAAGCTGGGTAGCAGTGACGTTATAAAAACTATGAGCAGCAGCAACAGCGTCCGCCAAATTAATTCTGTCCAAAGCTTACAAAGCGCCACCAGCGCTTTTGCCGGCAAAACGGTGGCCATAACCTATCAGCACAACAGCAAAACCTTTACCAAAAACGTAAAGTTGCGCAGCCGCGCCGAGGTAAAAGCCAGCCTTAAGACCGCCAGTCCAAAGGGTTATTTAGGTGTTAGCCCGGTCCAATTGCAAATCCGCCGCAGTACTTGGAGCGCGCCAGTGGTCGCCGTGGGCTTTACCGGCCAGCTGTGTGTGTTGACAGCGCAGGGCTTGTGGCATGCTATGGCCGGACTGGGCTCGCTGATAGCCGGTACAGTTACCGGTAACCATGCCGCACGCGAGAATGGTCAGACCCAGGCCAGCTCGCAGGTTGGCGGTCCAGTGGCCATCGGCGCCATTCTATGGGGCTATAGTTATTTGGGTATTAGTTTTGTGCTGATGATAATCGCTGTCATATCGTTGTTGCTGGCGCTGATGAACGTGCTGCCCATTCCAGCGCTGGACGGCGGCCGTTTATTTATGATTTTGGTCTCGCGCGGCATTTTTAAGCGGCCGCTGCAAAAGGCGACGGAGGAAAGGGCGGTGGCTACCGGCATGGCCGTTTTACTACTGTTAATAACTCTTATAACTATTGTTGATGTCAAAAGATTCTTCTAATCTGGATTCGCAAGAATTGCCTCAGATGAGGCGGAAAGAAGGCACATTACTGCCCGGATCCCAGTCTGGCAGCAGAGGACGGTGGAAGGTCGTTATACACAGTAGAATCCGAGGTACTTCAAAAACCCAGCAATTTCCCAGAAATTTTGGGACGGTATGGCGGGTAATTTTAAATGTGCTGGTGATTTTTATCATCAGCCAGCTAATCGCTGTTTTTATCGTAGAGTTTTTCTTAGGATTCTTACACTCAGGCACCAATCTCACCAATGATTTAAACAACTCCGCACCGGCACAATTCTTTTATCTCCTGATTGCTGAAGGTCTGGCCGTGGCTTTTGTGCTGAGCATTATCAGGCGCAGAGGTCTGAAATTGATAGCCATAGGCTTGGGGCGTAAACCGGCTTGGCGTGACCTGCGACGCGGGCTAATTGGCTTTGCAGCTTTTTATGGTTTGTTGATAATCGCCACGGTTATTATATCGGCGCTGTTTCCTGGCTTTAATACCAACCAAACCCAGAATGTCGGTTTTAATTCTCTGAACTCAAATCTTGATCAAGTGTTAGCCTTCGCCGCGCTGGTGGTCTTGCCACCCCTAGGGGAAGAAACCCTGGTCCGCGGTTATCTATATTCAGCCCTACGGTCGCATTGGAAATTCATTCCGGCTATGCTGGTTACCAGCTTACTTTTTGGTCTGGCCCATCTACAATTGGGCGACGGCGCAGCTGCGCTGTGGGCTGCCGGGCTGGATACTTTTGTGCTATCGCTGATCCTGGTTTACCTGCGAGAGACTACCGGCGCACTGTACGCCGGTATGCTGGTACATAGCCTCAATAACGTTATTGCTTTCGGTGTCCACTTTCATGGAGTGCTATTCTAGTTTTTAGTTGTTAGTTTATAGTTTATAGTTAACTAAAGATCCTAAAACCTATAAACTGTAACCTATAAACTATTTTTATGAGACGTTCACAACTATTCATTAAGACTCGCAAGGAGGCGCCGGCTGACGAAACATCCCGCAACGCCCAGCTGCTAATGCGCGCCGGCTTTATCCATAAAGAAATGGCCGGGGTTTATAGTTATTTGCCCCTGGGTATGCGCGTGATCGAAAATATCAAACAGATTGTGCGCGAAGAAATGGACGCCATTGGTGGCCAGGAGCTTATTTTAAGTACACTGCAACACCCGCACATCTGGAAATCCACTGACCGCTGGGATGATAGCAAGGTAGACGTTTGGTTTAAGGCGGCCCTGGGGGATGATTCCGAAGTAGGCTTTGGCTGGAGCCACGAAGAGCCAATGACCCGCTTGATGACCCAGTTCGTTAGCTCTTATAAAGATTTACCGGTTTACGCCTACCAGTTCCAGACCAAACTGCGCCGCGAGCTGCGCGCCAAGTCCGGTTTACTACGCGGCCGTGAGTTTATCATGAAAGACCTCTATAGTTTTAGCCGCGGCCGGCAGGAGCATGACAAGTTTTATCAGCAGATCACGGATTCTTATATGAAAATATACAATCGCTTGAACATCGGTGATATTACCTATAAGACTATGGCTGGTGGTGGCCCATTTAGCAAATTCAGCCATGAATTCCAAACTATCACCGATGTTGGAGAAGATACGATTTACCTTAGTGAAGCCAAAAAACTTGCGATTAACCAGGAGGTAATGAGTGATGAAGTCTTGGCTGACCTAGACCTAAACAGGGAAGAACTAGTTGAGAGAAAAGCTGAAGAAGTTGGTAATATCTTTACTTTCGGTTCGCGCTACAGCGAGCCGCTCGGTCTATTTTATGCCGATGAGAAGGGCGTGCAACAGCCAGTATTTGCCGGCAGCTACGGCATTGGTATCAGCCGCCTGATGGGTCTGCTGGCCGAGCTGTTTGCCGATGAGCGTGGCTTGGTCTGGCCATCAGTCATAGCGCCATTTGTCGTCTATTTAGTACGTCTGGGCAATGAGCCAACAGTGGCAGAGGCGGCTGATAAGCTTTATTCTCAGTTGACAGACAGCAACATTGGAGTAATATATGATGACCGTGACGAGCGCGCGGGCGAAAAATTTGCCGATGCCGACCTCATGGGCATACCCGTCCGCATCGTAATAAGTGATAAGACTGTCGCCGATAACACTTATGAGCTTAAGAAACGCAGCAAAAATGATACCGAAAACGTACCACAGGATCAACTCCAAAAAGTACTAGCCAGCCTCATCAACGGTTGATATAATTTTCAAACCTCGGGTCATATTAATAAGATAAGGTAAGTAATCTAAAAGCAATGTTTAGGGTGAAAAAACTATTCCATTTAACCCAGCCGGGCATAGATGAGCTCAAGGAAGAGCATAAAAGCTTGGTAGCCCAACGCGCCGGAGTTGCTAACCGTATCCGTTCTGCGCGCGAACTGGGCGATTTATCAGAAAACGCCGAATATCAGACTGCCCGCGAAGAGCAGGACCGGCTGGAAGCCCGCATCAGCGAACTGGAGCATATACTGCAAAACGCTAAAATAATCTCTAAGCCCAAAAACAATGGCATAGTTAAGCTTGGCTCTATCGTTGAACTCAAAGCTGCCGCCAAAAACCAAAAATTCCAGGTGGTTGGCACTATGGAAGCTGACCCGCTGAGCGGTAAGATTAGCGACGAATCACCAATCGGCCAGGCATTGCTCGGTAAAAAAGTCGGTGACAGGGTCGAGATCAAGAACTCTAAAACCGTTGTCTACAAGATCGTAAAAATCTCCTAGTTCATTGATGATTTAGATTTCTCATTTAACATTTAACAGTTTTCATTTAGGTTTGCACTTACCATTTTCCGCTGCAGAGCAGGATATCCGGTAAACACCACCTGATAAATAAATGTGAAATGTGAACCGGTAAATGTAAAATGTAATTATGCAGTGGCTTAACGAAGTCGTTGATGAAATAGTAGGCCGATTTCCTGAAGGTGATATCTTAATTGAATCTGGTGGGTCACCATCGGGCGTGCACCACCTAGGACATTTACGCGAACTTATTACATCAGACGCATTGATGTTGGAGCTACAGCAGCGCGGGCGGCAAACGCGCCACATCTACTATGCGGATGATCTTGACGGACTTAGAAAAATCCCTGTTAACGTGCCCGCAAATTTTGAGAAATATCTCGGCCGGCCCCTGTGCGATATACCTTCGCCTGACGGCTCCTCTAGCTCCTATGCCGATCATTTCTTGCAAGGGCTAATTGATACCGCCAAAGCGCTGGGTATGGAAATTGAATTTATTCATAGTAGCAAAAAATACCGCGCCGGATTTTTTACCGAAGCGATTGAAAAAGCCCTGGATAATATTGAGCCGATCCATCAGGCGCTAGAAAATATATCCGGCCACAAACTGGGCGACGAGTGGTCGCCCATCCAGATTAACGAAGGCGGCTATCTAAAAAAGCGCCGGTTTGTAAGCATTGATAAAGCCAGCAAAACCGTTGCCTACGAGGACTTAAGCGGACAGCAACAGTCCATAAGCTATAGCAGCGGCGACGTTAAGCTCGATTGGCGAATTGACTGGCCAGCCCGCTGGTGGCTACTGAAAGTGAATGTTGAGCCCTTTGGCCGCGACCATGCCACCAAAGGCGGCAGCTACGATACCGGCGCCGCTATTATCAAAGATGTTTATGGTGCCGATCCACCCTTGGCGGTACCATACGATTTTGTAAATTTAGCTGGCGATAGCAAAAAAATGAGCGCCAGCAAGGGAACTGGCTTGGACGCCGAGGGTGTCGTGAAGGTCCTGCCGCCGGAAATCGTGCGTTTCTTCATGTTACGCTACCCGCCTTCAAAAAGACTATACTTCGACCCCGAAAACGGCGTTTCGCAGCTGATCGATGATTTCGCTGCGCTCTTAGCCAAGAAAGATAAAACCAAAGACGAGCAGCAACTGGTTGATATATGCAATCACGGCATCAACCCAACCGTTAGCACGATACCTTTCTCCCACCTAACGGCGAGCTATCAAGCTAGCCTAAAAGACCCTGTTAAGACGATAGATTTTCTGCGCCGCACAGAACCTGATGGAATCTCCGGACCCGAGCAAGAAATTATCAAAGATCAGCTGATTTTTATTGACCAGTGGCTTGAGAAGTGGGCGCCGGATGACGTTAAGTTTGAGCTGGCCGAAAAAGTTGATGCTGATAAGTTCAACGATGCTGAAAAATCGCTTCTAAGTAGTCTAGCCGATAAAATCGCTAGCGCGCCGGCTGATGCTGACGGCGAATGGTTCCACAAAGCAATTTACGACCTCAAAGAAAGCGGCGGCTTAACCCCCGAGCAGGTATTTGAACCTCTTTATAGAGCACTGATCGGCAAGGACAGCGGCCCGCGCGCCGGCTGGTTTTTGTCCATCCTGCCCCGCGACTGGCTTGCCAAACGTCTGAAGCTCGAAGCTTGATTTTAACAGCGATAAGGTGTATAAATTAACTCTAGAAACAGCTAAAACAAAAATATGACAGGGCAGGAATCATTAGATCAGCCGGATCAAACACCATTCACGTCGGTGGTTGAGCATTTGCGGGCAAGTTCAGGCGATCGGGAACAGTTTGATCTCGCAGTTAGGGCAGCTTTAGCTAAAGTAAAGGTCTATGCGGAGACGCTTGGCGTCGGCAAACAAATTACGCCCGATCAAACCCAAATGCTTTACGAACATGGGTTTACACTTCTAAAAAGAGAATTACCCAGCGATTTTAGTCTGCTTTTTGCTCGGCAAGCTAACACTGAAGTAATGCGTAAGGACCAAAAAACCGGCCAGAACATATATGAACAACCCCTAGTTGAAGCTTTTAACACTACGTTTGCGGAAGAAATTGGGTTTGATAAAGAAGCGGCCGAAATACTTCAAGCACAACCTACGGAAGTTTTACCGACGGTAGATAGTGCGGCTGAACCAGATGAACTCGACCGCGATCTGGCAGCTTTAAATGGAGGCAGACTACCAACAGCTCCAGAGTCAGATGAAGATGTGGCGCTTACCGACGAAGTCACATCACCGACAGGGGAAGCCGGAATGTCTGACGCGGAGGCTGTCGAAAAAAGGAACCAAGAAATTAGTAACCTTGCTAATATGACCCATGAACAATTGAGGATCAGAAAGATCAGCGAGGACAGCTTAAACCCAGGAACCCAGTTTAGCCCGGAAGAACTAGAGGAATACAGGGTTAATTTAATTCGTGAGTGTGCTTACATGGACGCTGGTGAAATCCGCCTCAGGGAAGAATTTCTGGAGAGCCTGCATACCAGCGACGAAGAAAATCTCCCAGTTGCAGATACCTCTAATACCGGAAAAAAATCCGCGCAGGAGTTCGTGGAAAAACTGAAAGCTAAAGATAGAATTACGGCTCAGGAAGCACTTGCTGAAGCAGAACGCGCACTAGATATGACTCGTTTTATGTATGAGCGAGCCAAGAACCAGGCCGCGATACGTGCCCGTAGAGATGGAATCGTAGGAATGGCTATGTGGAAATTACTTAAGGACGATATGGATTTTCAATTGGCAAAACGTGACCTGCAAAGGGCCAACCGCCACGTTGAGTTTATGAGAGACTTATTGGCTGACCCTCGTATCAATTAAGTGATTCTTTACTATAATCTTTACTGATGCTTCGTAAGATTTTAGCGTCTGATTCACTGGTAGCCGCCCCGGCTTTGCTGGGCTGGAACCTATGCCGGCAGACGCCTCAAGGTGTTATTAAACTTAAGATTGTCGAAACCGAGGCCTACCATCAAGATGAGCCGGCCAGCCATAGTTTTCGGGGATTAACTCAACGGACGGCGCCAATGTTTAAAGCCGGTGGCCACTTATATGTTTATTTTACCTATGGCGTGCATTACTGCCTTAATATTGTCGTTGGTGACAAAGGGGTAGGGGAGGCGGTTTTGCTGCGGGCCGGCGAGCCCATTTCCGGTGTAGAAATTATGCGGCAGAACCGCAAGCTAACAGATATAAAAAACTTGGCCAATGGCCCCGGTAAATTGACGCAGGCTTTAGGAATTAAAGACACATCGCTCTCTGGAAAATTACTTAACAGGTCAAGTATTTGGCTGGAAGCCCCCGAAAAATTAATTGACATTAAAGATGTAATCGCCAGCCCGCGGGTTGGTATTAAACAAGCCACCGAATTACCTTGGCGCTTTTGCATTACAGACAATCCGTTCGTATCACGCTAAATTTAGAATATAATGATGCTAATGGATCCGGTGATACATACTGACGCGTTGACTAAAAAATACGGCGACCTGGCGGCCCTTGACCACCTAGATCTAGACGTCAAAAAGGGTGAAATCCTAGGGTATCTGGGCCCGAATGGCGCCGGCAAGACCACTACCATCCGCTTGCTACTGGGCCTTATCAAACCGACCAGCGGCCAGGCTCATATCTTCGGCCTGGACAGCCAGAAAGACAAAATCGCTATCCACAAAAGGCTGGCTTATGTGCCCGGCGAAGCTGCGCTTTGGCCTAGTTTGACCGGCCAGGAAACTTTTTACTTGCTGGGTAAGATTCACGGCCAGATGGACATGCGTTACCTTAAAGAGCTCACGAAAAAATTTAATTTTGACCCGTCTAAGAAAGTCCGCACCTATTCTAAAGGCAACCGCCAAAAAATCAACTTGATCGCGGCCTTGGCAACCCGGGCAGAACTGTTAATCATGGACGAGCCGACGGCTGGTTTGGATCCGATCATGGAACAAGCCTTTAAAGAGTGCGCACTGGAAGCTAAAGCCAACGGTCAGACGCTTTTTCTATCATCGCATGTCTTGGAAGAAGTTGAAGCTTTGTGCGACAGGCTAGCGATTTTGCGCAGCGGCAAATTGGTTGAACTGGGCACGCTGGAGGAGATGCGCCATCTGTCAGCGGTTACGGTGCAGGCAACCTTTGCGGGCAAGCCGCCAAAAGTCAGTCATATCAAAAATGTGAAAAATGTCCGTGCTAGCGGTCGCCAGGTAGTTTGCCAAGTCCAGGGTGATATCGCACCGCTGCTGGCCGTTTTAGCTGCCGCTGAGCCCAAAACTTTGCTCAGCCGTGAACCTTCGCTGGAAGAACTTTTCTTATCACTTTACGGCGCCGAAGAAGGACGCAAAGGTTAAAACAGCATGAGCGTTCAGACCGCCGCGTTAAAACAGTTTCGCTGGCCCCAGCTGGCTATCAGCCGGTTCGTGACCCGGCGAACCGTGCGCAGCGCTACTTTTTGGGCCCTGATATTCGGGCTTTTTGTAGCCGCTAAAGCTACCACTTACGCTTCTTCTTATCCGACAGTGCGCGCCCGGGCAGAGCTGGCTGCATCTTTTGGTAATAATATCGGCCTGAACATATTGCTGGGCTTACCCCATAAGCTGGATACGGTTCTGGGCTTTACGGCTTGGAATACCTTAATCGTCATGGCGGTCATCGGCGGGATCTGGGCCTATTTGCTAGCTACTAAAACTTTCCGCGGCGAGGAAGAGGCCGGGCGTTATGAGATTTTGCTGTCCGGCCAAACCACGGGCCGCCGGGCGGCCACTAATACCTTGGTTGGTTTAGGTACAAGTTTGGTGGCGATGTACGTTGTTGCTGCGGTTACTTTCGTGCTTGTTGGAAGAGTCCATAACGTCAGCTTCACTACTGGTGCCGGTCTTTTCTTTGCACTTTGCGTAGTGGCCGGGGCAGCAATATTCATGGCCGTCGGCGCGCTGGCCAGCCAGCTTATGCCAACCCGCAGCCGGGCAGCCGCCCTTTCTACCGCAATATTTGGCATAAGTTTTTTACTGCGCGCCGCGGCCGATACCACCAGCGCGCATTGGCTGTTGGACATAACTCCCTTAGGATGGATTGAAAGGTTAAGACCGCTTTATGACAGCCAGCCACAGTGGCTAGTTCCCATCGGCGCTTTGATTTTATTACTTTGCGCCATAGCTATTTTTGTAGCCGGCCGCCGTGATCTTGGGGCAAGCATTTTTGCCGATAAAGATTCTGCCCGCCCCAAAACTAAATTACTGGGCCGGCCCCTGGCTTTAGCGTTCCGGCTCAACCGGGCAACGACTATAAGCTGGCTGGCCGCCGCCGGCTTAACAGCACTATTTTATGGCTTTATGACTAAACCGGCGGCCCAGGCGTTCAGCAGCTCCAAGCGCCTAGAGAACGCTCTGAGCCGCCTGACTCATACCGCCCAGGTAGCTGGCGCAAAAATATTCTTGGGGATTGTATTTTTCCTGTTGATGACTCTTATGATGTCCTATGTTGCCAGCGCGGCAGGGAAGATGCGCGAAGACGAAGCCAAAGGCTATCTGGATAATCTGCTTGTGCGGCACGTAGGCCGTTTACAATGGCTGTTTGGCAGAATATTTCTGATTGTGATAACCGCTATTTTAGCCGGTTTGTTATCCGGTTTAGCCGTATGGGCCGGCGAAGCCAGCCAAGGCCAGGGCGTGCTATTTGGCTCGATACTGCTCGCCGGCATTAATTGCGTGGCGCCTGCTTTATTCACGCTAGGGATCGCCATGTTCATTTTTGGTTTCCTGCCGCGCCTGACCACTGTCATGGCTTATGGTGTTATCGCCTGGTCATTTTTATTAGAAATGCTGAGCTCGGGCCTCAACCTGAGCCATTGGGTACTTGACACCTCAATCCTGCATCATATCCAGTTAGCTCCTGTCACCAACCCAGACTGGCATACCAACTGGATCATATTGGGCTTAAGCGTTATTCTGATGGCTTTGGGTATGCTTAGATTTAATAACCGGGATTTACAAAATGAGTAAGAAAAAGACAATCGTAATTTGTTCCAGCGGAGCATTTTATAAACATGTTGTGGAACTCGCCGACCAGCTTCGTGCGCTCGGCTATAAGGTAGTTATTCCCGCAACGGCAGAGCAGATGAGAATTAGCGGCGATTATGACATTTCAAAAATTAAAACATGGTACACCAACCCCAAGGACGTGCATATCAAAGTTAAAAAAATGCGCGGGCATTTTGAAGAGGTCGCCGCAGGCGATGCCATTTTGTTAGTAAATGACGATAAACCAACCCAACCTAACTATATTGGACCGAATGGCCTTATGGAATGGGGTTTGGCAGCCTACTTAGGCAAATCCGTGTTTATACTGCACAAAGTTCCTAAAAGATCGAATTTTTATGAGGAATCTCTCACCGCTGTGGTCCTGAATGGCGATTTGAGTAAAATAAAATTATAAAAAAAGAAACGGTGATTTTCGCATCTATCACCACGCCCCTGTTTAATTACTTAACCTGTTAAGTAATTTTATAAGAAAGCCTGGACGGTAGCGCTAGTAATCGATGCAAAAATCTGGTGGCCTTCGGCATCATCATAATCGCCGTCATTATCCATCTTGGTAAAAATCACCAGCACGTAAGGGTGTTTGCCGTTGTCGATGATAGCGGCGTCGTGTACCCGGTCGTCTAAAAAACCGATTTTATGGTATACCTTGACGCCTTTGGGCACCGAGGCCACGATGTAGTTATCGTAGTTGGCATCGTGCATATAGTTCATCAACAGCTGGGTGTCGGCAGAGTTTAGTAGCTCGCCTTTGTAGAGTTTAGCTAAAAGCAGCGATATGTCATCAACTGTCAAGGTGTTTTGGCTAGGATCGTAATTGATAAGCCCGATTTCTTGGGCATAATTCGACAGGGCGTCGTTGGTCAACAAGTTGTTTAGATTGATCCAAGCGGTGTCATCGCTGATTTCAATAAGTTGCTGCAGCTCATATTGTGCGCTGGAGCCATCAATGTCTTCGTTGAGGGTTTGCTGTCCAAGCTCCACTTCGTGTAAAAAGAGGCTGGCGGTCAACACCTTGGAGATACTGGCAGCTATAAAAGCCTGGCCGATGCCATAGTGGTAGGATTTATGATTATTTAGGTCCACTATAGCTACGCCCACTTCCATATCCTGGTAACTACTGATCACATCGTTAATCTGGCTGGACATTAGCGACGTTTGGGCAGCGGTTAGAGTTGGCTTGCTGACGGCCTCAACCTTGCTGAATTTTGCCTTACCCAAGTTAAACGGCAGGTTGGACAGCCGCGTGTAGTGGTAGCCAAGCATTATAAGCAGTACCAACAAGGGGAATCCCAGCAGCCACTTGATAGATATTTTGCCGGATTTCTTGCTTGAATCCTTGGGCGGTAGCCTGCTAGAGCGATAATAATTATTGAGGCCGTGACTTTGCATATTTGTTTTACGCTATAGACTTTAGCTTAAGTCAAGCTTAAAGCAGTAACTTCTAGTCTAGCACGTAGATTGAAAATTTTACTACGCTTACAAGCTAGCCCTAAAGAGTTAATTAACATAAGCAAAATGTAGTAAAAAATACTTGACAATATGGCCGCAGAAGCATATATTAAGACTTAGTCATCGTGAGGTGACCACGATAATCTCAGCAATGGAATTATCGTACGGTAATAAACCCTCGGGCGAGTTATCGTCCAAAAAAGAGACCCTCGTGGCCTCTTTTTTGTTTTCTGAGCTTTCCGCCGCGCTGGCCTGCCTTCTGGCAGAGCCAGAAGCTCCGCCAGCACTCTTGTCGCAGCGCGTTGTTGCATCCTGCGGTCCGCGCTCACCGTATTACATATACGGCTAGCTTGCGTTCCTCGTCTGCGCCTAGCGCTGCACAAGCGGAAAAACTCAGAAGTTTGCGCGAGATGACACTTTTTATTAAGTATAATTAGGTGGATCATGGTAGAAATCAACGATAAAGAGTTTGAGGAAATTATTAGCCAGGGAATAGCGGCCATCCCAAACTTGTATCAAAAACATCTGCAGAATGTGGCTTTCTTGGTAGAGGACGATCCCACACCTCAGCAGCGCGTGAAACTCAATCTCTACCCACACGAGACGTTATTCGGCTTATACGAAGGTGTGCCATTGCCACAGAGGGGCGGCGGCACCAAACTGTTGCCAGATAAAATAACTATCTTTAAAAACCCACTGCAAAATGCTAGCCGTAATCTAGCTGAGTTAAAAGAAAACGTCCGCCACACAATCTGGCACGAGGTTGCCCATTACTATGGTTTGGATCATAAAAGGATCCACGAATTGGAAGGTACTGACAGATCCTCGGGATGAGCAGCCCGAGCGTCGGATTTATTCCGCGCCCGGTGCGATGAGAAACCCCGAAGGGGTGTCTCATAAGGCGAAGCCGCTGTTTTGGATCATAAAAGGATCCACGAATTGGATAGACCGCCAAAAAATCCAGGCAACTAGAATTGCTACCAGCGCAAATTCCTGTGGACAAAAGCTTGAAAAGTTGCTGAAGCAAGCATATGATAGGTTTATTAATAACTTAAGGAGGAAACATGCAATACTCTCACAAGCAAATGGTCGCCTGGATGGTGCACTTTTTCGTGGGGGTCGCAGAGCTACTTCTGGCATTGCGCGTCGTGCTACGGTTCTTTAACGGGAACCCGGACGCTACGTTTGTGCACTGGTGCTACGCCAGCACAAACACATTGCTAGAGCCGTTCCGCAACGTATTTACTTCTACCGGAGTAATCCAGCGCGGTTGGGTTGTAGACTACGTGGCGCTATTCGCCATTGCGGTCTACGCTCTTGCCGGCTATCTCGCACTTGGCCTGGCAAATCGCTGGGTTAAAAAATAATAAAACTGCAAAAATAATATAAAAAACGGGCGCGGCCTTACGGGGTCGCGTTCTTTTTATGGCTTATATGGCTGTACAATGGGGTAATGGCATGGGAAAGAAACCCGGCTTATAAGCCCGGGCAAAAAGAGCCTTTTAAGCTGTCGCGCAGCAAAATTGACCTGTTTATGCAGTGTCCACGTTGCTTTTGGCTAGAGGTACGTAAAGACATAAAGAGACCATCCAGCCCACCCTTTTTGATCAACACCGCAATCGATACTCTTCTAAAGATTGAATTCGATACTTACCGCGCTAAAGGCGAGCAGCATCCATGGCAAATTGAATTTAAAATAGATGCTAAACCTTTTGCGCATAACGATATGGATCGTTGGCGTGATGCTCTAAGGCGTGGAGTCCGTGTCGAGCATAAGCCAACCAATCTTCTAATAACTGGTGGGGTGGACGATGTTTGGGTTAATTCCAAGGGCGAACTTGTCGTCGTGGACTACAAAGCTACCGCTAAAAGGGGGGAGATTGAAAGTTTAGGGCCCAAGGGAACTTGGCAGGATATGTACCGGCGGCAAATGGAAATCTACCAATGGCTGCTGCGCGGCGAAGGCCATAAAGTTAGCGACACTGGCTACTTCGTCTACGTCAACGGTATCGCTGAGGCCGATGGTTTTTTCAATAAAGTCGAGTTTCGGACGAATGTTTTTCCGTATGAGGGCAGCGATAAATGGGTAGAACCAACGTTGGTGAAAATCAAGGAATGTTTAGAGAGCGAAAAGATGCCGCCTGTTGGGAAGAAGGTCATGGATCAGACCAAGCCCTGCGAATACTGTACCTACGCCCGTGCGCGCACTCAGCTAACCTTGGATTCTGTCCAGCGGACCGGTAAAAAACCTAAATTTTATGCTGCTTAAAAAATCGGGTAGCGTCTTGAAAATCTTTTTTTATAGCGTCAAAAGCAAACTTATCCGTCGGCAGGCTATCGGGTTTAAAAAACTTAAAATCCGCAACATCATCAGCCGGTTCGGGCTCGGCGTCTTCAGGGAACTTCCCAACAAAACACGCAGCAAGAGTTTGATAAGTAACACCTTGGAATAAGTATGGTTCGGTGTGTGAACCCACGTAGTGCAAGTCTCCTATTTTTATCCCCAGCTCTTCCATAGTCTCTCGCCTGGCGTTTTCTTCCAGAGTTTCATTTTCTCTTCCACAAAGCCGCCAGGCAGGTCCCAATAACCTTTGACGGGGTCCACAGCTCTTTCAACAAGAAGGTACTCTCCCTTATCGTTGACTAAAATGACGGCCGTACAGGGCTTGGGGTTTAAGTAGTAACTAAGACTGCAGTTGGCGCATGCCAAATAACCTTTCTTTTTGGAAAAGGAACTACCGCAACGTGGGCAAAATTTGTAGGCTTGTGCTATCTCCACTCAAATATGATAACAATTTACGGGCTAGTAGCTATAATAAAGGCATGCTAGATATTCGGTTTATCCGAGAAAATGCCGAGCTCGTCCAAGAAAAGTCTAAGCAAAAAGGCTACGACGTTGATATCAGTAAGCTTTTGCAGTTGGACGAACAGCGCCGACAGCTAATGTCCGATATCGAAATAGTCCGTGCCGAACGCAACAAGCTAGCTGAGGCTGCCAAAGGCCAGGCGCCATCTGCCGAAGCAATAGAGCACGGCAAACACCTAAAGCAGCATTTAGCGGACTGCGAAGCCCGCCTAAAACCAATTGAAGAGCAGCTCGGGAAGCTTTTAAAGACCGTGCCTAATATGCCGCTCGATGATGTACCCATTGGCACAAGCGAAGCCGAAAATGTAGTTGGCAAAGAATGGGGCGACAAACCACAGTTCGACTTTGAACCTAAAAAACATTGGGAAATAGCAGAAAGCCGTGGCTGGTTAGATCAGGAACGGGCAGCTAGAGTAGCCGGCAGCCGTTTCGTTTATGTGAAAGGTGATCTCGTACGCTTACAGTTTGCCCTAATGCAGTTTGGATTGGATGTTTTGACTAATGAAGAAACGCTCAAAAAAATTATTCAACAATTTGACCTTAAAGACATATCATCCAAACCTTTTATACCAGTCTTACCACCAGCGGTTGCCAGAACTGATGTATATGAAGCTACTGGGAGGTTAAATAAACAAGAACAAACCTATAAATTGGAAGATGAAGACTTGTGGCTCAACGCCAGCGCGGAGCATACCTTAGCGCCTATGTATTTAGATGAAATTTTGGATGAGGCTGAATTGCCGATCCGCTATGTTGGCTATACCACCGCCTTTAGGCGTGAAGCTGGCACTTATGGTAAAGACACTGAAGGCATGATAAGACTGCACCAATTCGATAAACTAGAAATGGAGAGCTTTAACCTGCCGGAAAATTCTTTGAATGAACATCTCTTCCTTATAGCGATTGAAGAGTATTTAATGCAGCAACTAAAACTGCCTTATCACATATTAAATAAATGCACGGCCGATATTGGCCTGCCGAACGCCCGCGGTGTCGATCTAGAGGCCTGGTTTCCTGGAGAAAATAAATATCGCGAGACTCACACCGCTGATTATATAGGTGATTATCAAGCCCGAGGTATGAATACTCGTGTACGTCGTCAAGACGGTAAACTCCAGGTTGCCCACAATAATGATGCCACGGCCTTCTCCCAGCGTCCGTTACTGGCTATCATTGAAAACTTTCAGGATAAAGACGGCAAAGTCACCATACCCGAAGTTCTACAACCCTACATGCACGGTCAATCCACTCTGTAAATTCGGGCCGTTTTGCGTTAAAATATGCAGATAGCTAGGAGCTTGGAGCCAAGAGCTTAGAGCACGCAGGCCACTTCAATCCGAGCTATGGACTAACAGCTAAGGACTCACGGCTAATTTATTTATGGTTAAATTCATTAATACTAAACTTATAAAACGTGCGCTCGGCGACCCCCAGGCCGCGACTATTAAACGTATGCGCAAAAGGGCTAAAGTCATCAATGAACTGGCTCCTAAATACAAAAAAATGTCCGATGCCCAGCTTAAAGACCAGACCGAGGAGCTAAAAAAGCGGCTGGCCGGCGGCGAAACACTGGATCAACTTCTGCCTGATGCTTTCGCCGTGGTGCGCGAGGCGGCCACTCGCACTCTCAAGCAAACTCACTTTGACGTGCAATTGATCGGTGGCATAGTACTGCACGAAGGTTCAGTAGCCGAGATGAAAACCGGCGAAGGTAAAACTTTAGTTGCTACACTCGCTGTCTATCTAAATGCCTTGGAGGGCAAAGGCGTACATATAGTGACGGTTAATGATTATCTAGCCCAGCGTGATGCCGGCTGGATGGGTCAGATTTATAGCTTTTTGGGCATGAGCGTAGGCGTGATTATCCCTGAGCAATCTTTTTTATACGATGCCAGCTATGAGAATAAAGACCACTTTGATGAACGCATGCAACATCTAAAACCGGCTACCCGCCAAGAAGCCTACCAAGCCGATATCACTTACGGCACCAACAATGAGTTTGGTTTTGATTACTTGCGCGACAATATGGTGCGCGAGGTTGACCAACTGCGCCAGCGCGACCTGCATTTTGCTATCGTGGACGAGGTGGACTCGATTTTGATTGATGAGGCTCGGACACCACTGATTATTTCCGCTCCGGCCACTGCCAGCGGTGCAGCTTATGCGCAATTCGCCAAAGTCGTACGCCAGCTAAAGGAAACCGAACACTATGAGAAAGACGAAAAGCGTAGAAGTGTAATTTTGACCGACGCCGGCGTTGAAATGGTAGAGAAAATCTTGGGGATTAATAACCTTTACGCCACCGAAAATTTGCGCACCATTTATCACTTGGAACAAGCCCTGCGCGCCCAAACACTCTTCCATCGCGACAAAGACTATGTAGTTACTAAAGAGGGCGAAATCGTTATTGTTGATGATTTTACTGGACGCTTGCTGCGTGGCCGCCGCTATAACGAAGGCCTGCACCAGGCGATTGAGGCCAAAGAGGGGGTGGAAGTCCAAGAAGAGTCAATGACACTGGCGACTATCTCTTTCCAAAACCTCTTCCGTCTATATAAGAAATTAGCCGGCATGACTGGTACGGCCATGACCGAATCCGAGGAGTTCCACCAGGTTTACAAAATGAATGTTATCGAAGTGCCAACCAACCAGCCAATGATTCGCGTCGACTTGCCGGATAGAATTTATAAAACCGAGATAGGCAAGATGCGCTCGATTACTAAAGATGTGGCCGAACATCACAAAAGGGGCCAGCCGGTACTTTTGGGCACGGTTAGTATCGAAAAAAACGAGCTGTTATCTTCTATGCTTAAAGCCGCCAACGTGCCCCACGAAGTGCTAAATGCTAAAAACAATGAGAAGGAAGCAGCCATTATCGCCAAAGCTGGCCAAAAAGGCGCTATAACGCTAGCAACTAATATTGCTGGCCGGGGTACCGACATCGTGTTGGGAGAGGGAATAACTAAGCTAGGCGGCCTGTTTGTACTGGGATCCGAGCGACACGAAGCCCGCCGGATTGATAACCAGCTGCGCGGCCGCTCCGGCCGCCAGGGCGACCCGGGCAAAACCCAGTTTTATGTTTCTTGCGAGGATGACCTGATGCGTGTTTACGGCGGTGAGCGTATCGCCAGCATCATGGATAAGCTAAAGGTTGATGATGAGACACCAATCGAAAGCCGCATGATTACCAAAAGCCTAGAGGGCGCGCAGAAAAAGGTAGAGGGCTTTAACTTCGATCAGCGCAAAAACGTCGTGCAATACGACGACGTCATGAACCGCCACCGCAAAGCCATTTACGCCATGCGCCGAGAAATTCTACGCGCCGAAGACATCAGTCCTAGGGTTAAAAAACTTATCGAGGAGGAGGTGGAATGGTTGACCAAACACCCCGAATCCACTAGCGAAAATTACGAAGCCATACTTACTGAAACTTTCCCGTTTGATAGCAATACACTCGACAAATTGTTTGATAGCCCGTCCGATAAATTCCAGGTTGAGCTGGAAGACGCAGCCGGCAGGTTTTATAAAGATCAGGAGAGCCGCTTTACGCCAGCGCTGATGCGCAAAGTAGAGCGCGATGTGTATTTGCAAGTACTGGACAACTTATGGATGCAGCACCTAGAAAATATGGACCACTTACGTGAAGGCATCCACTGGATAAGCGTTGGCCAACGCGACCCGCTGGTAGAATACCGCCGCCAAGGCCAGAAGATTTTTGATGAATTCCAAGCCACCTTACGGCACGATATCGTACGGGCAATCATGTACGCTCAACCGCTGGATGAAGAGGCTCAAACCCGCGCCGTAGAAACCGAGCTAACCCTGGCTGCCCGTGGTTCAGTAGATAACGCCAGCCAGATTACTAAGGCCGAACGCTATGAGGAGACAGACTTTACGCCACAAGACGAAGAACTGGCTAAAGAAGCTCGCTTGCACACTCAGCGCAAAAAAGCTCGCAAGGCCGAGCGCCAGCGCAAACAAAAAGCCAAGCGCAGGAATAAAAAACATTAAAATGCTTGGCTTTTATTTAACATTTCTCATTTCTCATTTAGCATTATTTTTTCAATTTTCATTTATCATTGCAGCTACAATGTCTAAATGCCACCTGTTGAATAAATGTGAATTGTCAAATGTAAAATGGTAAACTTTTCGGGATGAAACACACTGTTAAGGAAGTAGAACTTAAAAATGGCGCCCGTGGACTGTTTATAGATGTGCCCGGTGCCACCGTCACTAGCTATGAGCTTAATTTTCGGGCCGGCGAATATCTCCTAAAAGCCAAAAATAAATGGGAAGCGCCCCATATTATGGAGCACGTGATTTTGGGTGCCAACGAAGAATATCCGGACACCCAAGCTTTCCAGGCCGAGTTTAATAAAAATGGTGCTTTCACCAATGCCTATACCAGTTACTACTATATTAATTACGTGGGTGAAACTGCCGATTTTGAATGGGAACGGGTACTGCGCTTGCAGCTGATGGCACTGGCCAAACCGCTGTTTTTGGAGGCCGAATTTGCAGCCGAGATTGGCAACATCCGCGATGAGCTGGTCAGTTATTCTAATAATTATTTCCGTGTTTTGAGCAGTGAAATGAGCAAAGACTTCGGCTTTAAGATCAAAACCGACAAAGAACGCGCTAAGCTGATAGATAATGTAACCCGCCAGGACGTCATTGATCACTACAAACGTACGCACTTTAGCCGCAATATGCGTTTTATTGTTGCCGGCAACCTGCGTGGCCGCCGTCCGGCGCTCAAAAGAGTTTTAGAATCATTGGAGTTGCCGACTGGCGCTGCCGGCTTTAAGTTGCCTAAAGAGCAGGCCAAAAAACCCGTCCGTACAACTTTTGTGCCCAACAAAACGGTTGACAATATCTATTTGGCCATCAGTACCTATTTGAATGATATGCTTAGTATCCGTGAGGATGATGCGCTGGGGTTAGCGCGCATCATGTTGACTGATACCTTATATTCCAAAATTTTCGGCCAAGCCCGCGAAAAAGGGCTGGTTTATGCCGTTTATTCCGGCCACAATCAAATGAGCAAAACTGCCGAGTGGTGGCTAAGCGCTCAAGTATTGCCGCAGAATGCTCCAGCGCTCTGCGACATCATTTTGTTGGAGCTCAAAAAGGTCCAAAGTGGCCTGATAGATGATGCTAGCTTGGACGCTGCTAAAAAGTATGCTCTAGGTTCATTCCAGCGCTCTATGCAAACAGTTGGCGCTGTGGCCGCCGCTTACGGCCGCTACTTTTTTGATGGCTACATAGAGGATATGAAATCTATTCCGGAGCGCATTAAAACCGTTAGCAAGAAAGATATGGCCGCGGCCATGCGCCGGATGTTTAATGAAGACATCAGCGGCGTAGGAGTTTTGGGCGGCACCGATGCCAGCATTGCCCCAAAGCTTAACGACCAGCTCCGACCTCTTTGGCGCTGAGAGCGTCAATTTACCATTAATCATTTCCCGTTTAGCATTTATTTTTCATTCGTCATTTATCAATACAGCAACAGTTGTAAAATGTTAATTTGTTAAATAAATGTAAAATGGTAAGTGTAAAGTATTAAATTCTCCGAAGGAGATTTTGTGGACGAGCTAAAAAATCAGCTAGATAAGCTGAACAACGAAGTTAGCCAAGCCGCTGGCCGGATCGGTCTGGACGAGCTGGAATCTGAATTAAATGAGCTGCGCCAACAGATGCAAGCGCCAGATTTTTGGGCCGACAATAAAAAGGCGCAAGAAATCAGCAAGCAAGAAGCTAACATGGCTCACCGCGTAGAACCTTGGCAAAAACTACAGCGAGAAATTGGTGAGGCTGGCGAACTAATAAGCCTTAGCGATACTAGTCTGGAAAAAGAACTTGCGGCTAAACTCTCAGCTCTCAGCTCTCAGCTCTCAGCTCTAAAACGCGAGCTGCGTTTCAGTGGTCCATACGATGACCACGATGTGATTTTGGGTGTCTATGCCGGCGCCGGTGGCACCGATGCCCAGGACTGGGCACAGATGCTGCTCAGGATGTACTTACGCTGGGCCGAAGCCCAAAAACTAAAAGCCGAAATTGTCGATCAATCGGCGGGCGAGGAAGCTGGCATCAAAAGTGCTACCGTTAAACTCTCCGGCGGCAGCTTTTTATATGGCAAACTGGTCGGCGAGCACGGCGTGCACCGCTTGGTACGCCTCAGTCCGTTTAATGCCGATAACTTGCGCCAGACTAGCTTTGCCAAAGTTGAAATTTTACCTTTGATTGACAGGCCCGATGAGGTGCAGCTTGACGAAAAAGATCTCAAAATCGATGTTTTCCGGTCCGGCGGCCATGGCGGCCAATCGGTTAATACTACCGACTCCGCAGTGCGCGTAACACATTTGCCGACGGGCATCACAGTAAGCGTCCAAAATGAGCGCTCCCAACTGCAAAACCGTGAAACCGCTCTGGGAATTTTGCGCTCGCGCCTGGCGGCGCTGCAACTGGAACAACACGTCAAAAACCTAGCGGACATTAAGGGTCCAAACCAATCGGCGGAGTGGGGCAACCAAATCCGCAGCTACGTCCTGCATCCTTATAAACAGGTTAAAGATAACCGCACCGGCTTTGAATCCAGCGACGTCGAGAAGGTCTTAGACGGCAATCTTAATCCTCTCATCGACGCCTGCCTAGAAGCAGACTTTCGAGCTAGCTCGTCTTCACCTCGACCCTAATTATTCGACGTTAAGCTATTAGTCCCGAAAAATTTTAAGTAATTGGAAGGTTTAATGACGAGCTAGGGTTCCAAGCTTTGTCGAATAATCTCGAAAGCTCGCTTCTAGGCCTGGCTCGAGCAGCCCAAACCGTAAACATTATCTGATATACTTGTAAGCGATGATTTTACTCGATAGAGTAACAAAAACTTACAACCGCAGGGGTTCAGCACTAGAGCGTGTCTCACTGCATATTGAGCCTAAAGAATTCGTGATTATTGTTGGCCAAAGCGGCGCTGGCAAAACCACGCTATTCCGCTTGCTGACACGCGAAGAAAAACCCACCAGTGGCAAAATTGTGGTGGGCGGCATAGATTATGACAAGCTGAAGGACAAAGACGTACCAATGCTAAGGCGTAAAATTGGCGTGGTGTTTCAGGATTTTAAGCTCTTGCCCAATAAAACGGCCTATGAAAACGTAGCCTTTGCCCTAGAAATTGCCGGGCTGAGCAACCCTGAAATCAAGCACACCATTCCCAAAGTCTTAGATCTCGTAGGCCTCAAGGGTAAAGAAAAAAACTACCCGTTAGAATTGTCCGGCGGCGAGCGCCAGCGTGTGGCTATTGCCCGGGCGGTGGTGCGCCAGCCTAAGATTCTGATAGCCGATGAGCCCACTGGTAATCTGGATCCTAAACATGCCTGGGATGTTATAAAAGTGCTGGAAAAAATTAATAAATTTGGCACTACAGTCCTCCTGACCACGCACAACCAAGACATCGTTAATGCCTTACGCCGCCGCGTGGTAACTATCAAAGATGGAAAAATCGTGTCCGACAGGGCAGTAGGACAATATAAGTCATGATTGCATCATTCCATTTACCATTTACCATTTACCATTTACCATTAATTTCTCATTTTTCATTTCTCAATGGCCAATTGTTAAATGATAAATCATTGAAAATTGTAAATTGTAAATTGAAAACTGCTGCCGGAGGAAGCCTGTGAAACCGCACCGTTTTATAACACTCGAGCGTATTCTCAAAAGCGGCACTATCAATTTCGGCCGTAATATCTGGCTGGCTATCGCTGCCATGGCCATGATGAGCATCACTCTAACGATCTTACTATTTGCGGTGGTAGCCAACGCCACTTTCAGCCATACCGTAAATAATCTGACCAGCCATATTGACGTCTCGGTATATCTTAAAGACAGCGTTACCGATACTCAGCGCAACCAGCTAATTAAAGAGTTGGACGGTATCAATAACGTCAAGTCGGTTACTTATATCAGCAAGGCTCAGGCGCTTAAAACTTATGAAGCGCAGAATGCCAATAATACGGACTTGCTGCAAGCAATTTCCGAAACTTCTAACCCATTGCCGGCCAGTTTGGACATCATGCCCAAAGACCCCAACCAGCTGCAAAGCATCAAGAATTTCTTAGATAAGCCATCTATAGCAGCCATGCAATCCGACCCCACAAGTTACTCTGGTGACCGCAAAGCAGCTATCGACAAAATTACTGCAGCAACCCACTTTTTTGAAGAAGCCGGTGTTATCGGCATTATTATCTTCGTTGTAATTTCCATATTGATTATCTTCAACACCATCCGTATGACCATTTTCAACCGTCGCGACGAGTTGGTCATAATGCGTCTACTGGGCGCTGGCACTTGGTATATTCGTGGGCCTTTTGTGGTAGAGACCATGCTTTATGGCGCCGTAGCAGCCGCCGTCTCACTTGCCATCTGCTCTTCGCTATTTGCCGTTGCCAGCCAGACATTGCAAGCTAGCAGCTTAGGCTTGCTAGACATAACTTATTCCGGCCACTACTTCCGCCAGCATCTATGGCTAATCTTAGTCGGTCAAATTGCAGCTGGTATAATAATAGGAGCCGCGTCTTCCGCTCTTGCCACGCGGCGATACTTGCGGCTAAAGAGTTAGCGCAGGCAACTCAACCGACAACAAATAAACTTGCTAAAAATTTGTAAATCTCGCATCCCCGGTCCGGGGGTGGGGTCTGTTGACTCAAACGACAGGAGTGCTATAGTGAAAGTGTTCATGCTAAAACAAAAATCCATAAAAATCAGGCTAAGCTATTTATTGGGCGCGCTACTGTTTGCCGGTGCTTTTGGGCTGGCTACTTTTTATAACGGTTTAGTGCATGCCGACCAATTTGATCAGCAGATACAAGCCCTACAAGATCAAAATGCCACCGATTACCAGAGCTCGCAGCAGTTCGGTACACAGGTTAGCAACTACCAGGATCAAGTTAACCAGTTAGCGGCACAGATAGGTGGCCTACAACAGTCTATTGTTGCCGCCCAGCAACAAAGCGATGCGCTGCAGGCAGAAATAGACCAAAAACAAGCTGACCTTGATCAGCAAAAGAAAGTGCTAGGTGAGGATATCAAAGCCATGTACCTGGAAGGACAGACTTCCACGCTAGAAATATTGGCCAGCAGTAATAACTTAAGCGACTTTGTCAATAAAGAGGTAGACCGCAGCGCTGTCCAAAACAAGGTTAAGGCGTCAGTCGACCAGATCAATACCCTCAAAATTCAATTACAGCAAAAACAACAACAGCTGCAAGAATCGATTAAAAGTCAACAAGCACAACAAGCCCAACTACAAGGCGACGAAAATCAACAGAGCCAGCTGCTGGCTTATTCTGAGGAACAAAAGGCCACCCTTGACCAGCAAATCCAAGCTAATAACGCCTCCATAGTTTCACTTAGGGCCCAGCAATTTGCCGCTAACCACCGCCTCTTAAGTGGTGGTGGCGTGTCGATTGTTTACAGTGGCGCCTGCGGTGGCGGCTACCCGGCAGATGCGCTAAATTCTGCTAGCTTTCACTGGGGTTGTAATTATCCCCAAGACAATACGTTTGATAACTGGGGCATGTATAACCGCGAATGTGTCAGCTATACCGCTTGGAAAGTTTACCAAGCCTACGGCTACATGCCGTACTGGGGCGGAGTAGGCAATGCTGACCAATGGCCTGGCGATGCCGATGCCTATGGTATACCAAGAGGCTCTACCCCTAAGGTTGGCTCGGTAGCTATCGGCACCAACCCATACTACTTTGGATCTGTCGGTCACGCCATGTGGGTGGAGGCTGTCAATGGTGATGGCACCATCGTAGTTAGCCAGTATAACTTCGGCGAAGAAGGCCAGTACAGCGAAATGACCATTGACGCCAACCTAATGTCGACATTTATCTACTTTGGCGGCTAAACCATAAGTTATAATAAGCGTTAGTGGCAAGAAGTCCATCTAATCCGGAGCCGCAAGTGGCAGCTAGTGAGAAAGTTAAAGCTAGGTCTAAAAAGCGCTGGCCGCTCCTGAAGATATTACTGAGTCTAGCGGCTACTTGTTTAGTGTTCGCCGGCGGCGTAGAAGTCGGCCGTGGTAACCTGCACATCCAGGGCCTGAGCCCACAAATTGCCAACCAGAACTTGCCCTCGCAGCTTAACTACTCATCTGTTAACCAGGTCTATAACTTGCTTAGGACTGATTTTGACGGCAGCCTGAATACCAGCCAATTGCTTGACGGCATAAAGTCCGGCTTGGTCTCGGCAGCTGGCGACCCCTATACCGAATATTTTAATGCCGCAGACGCCAAGGCGCTCAATAACGAGCTAGCCGGTAGTATCACTGGTATTGGCGCCGAGCTGGGCACTAATTCTGACAATGACCTGGTTGTAGTTTCGCCCCTGTCTGGTTATCCAGCTGATAAGGCCGGCCTCAAGCCCCAGGACATCATCGCAGCCATCAACGGCCAATCGACTCAAGGCATGAGCATCGACACGGCAGTCACTAAAATCCGTGGCCAAGTAGGCACCAAGGTCACCCTCGGTATTATCAGGGATGGCGGAGCACCATTTAACGTGCAGATTACCCGCCAGCAAATTACTATCCCCAGCGTGACCTACCAAGTTGATAACAATATCGGCTATATCAAAATAAGCCAGTTTACTAACGATACCGTCAGCCTATCGCAACAGGCAGCCCAGAATTTCAAATCCAAAGGGGTCAAAGGCGTAGTATTAGATCTTCGTGGCAACCCGGGTGGTTATCTTAATGATGCTGTAAGCATTTCCAGCTTGTGGCTGAACAAAGGCCAAGTGGTAGTGTCTGAACGTCGAGGCAGCACCATTATTGATACCGAATATGCCACTGGCAATAATCCGCTGTATGGCTTACCGACGGCAGTATTAATTGACGGCGGTTCCGCCAGCGCCTCTGAAATTACCGCTGGCGCATTGCGCGATAACGGCGTGGCGACGCTGGTAGGTGAAAAAAGTTTCGGCAAGGGCAGTGTGCAGGAAGTAGAAAATCTCGGTGGCGGCGGCGAGCTCAAGGTTACCATTGCCCACTGGTATACACCGGACGGCAAAAACATAAATAAACAAGGTATTACACCTGACGTGGTCGTTGGTATAACTGACGCCCAGAGTAAAGCCGGCCAGGATCCACAAAAAGACAAAGCATTTTCTATCATCCAAGCCAAGATCTCATCCTAGCAGGGAATACTTAACAAGTTAAGTAATTCAGCTGATAGTTTTTAGGACTCGCTACAAACTAAAAACTATAAACTATAAACTGGTTTGTGCTATATTTTAGGTGATAGTAAGGAGAGGCAGCTTTAGCATGGCAGCAAAAGCCAAGGCAGATACTAAATATATATTCGTAACCGGCGGTGTATTATCTGGTGTTGGTAAAGGTATAACCGCTGCTTCTATTGGCACCATCTTAAAAGCCCGCGGGCTGTCAGTAAACATTCAAAAGTGTGATCCATATCTGAATGTTGACGCTGGTACGCTCAACCCGGCCGAACACGGTGAATGCTTTGTCACTCGTGATGGAGCCGAAACCGACTTGGACGTAGGCCACTACGAGCGCTTTTTAGACATGGAACTGACCAGTCGCAGTAGTCTAATGAGCGGCCGAATCCTTAGGGAAGTTATTGATGACGAGCGCGCTGGCAAATATCTAGGTAAAACGGTGCAAATTATTCCGCATGTCACCGATCACATACAACAAGCTATAAAAACTACCGCCAAGGGTTTCGACGTACACATAGTAGAAATTGGTGGTACGGTTGGTGACATCGAGGGTTTGAATTTTATCGAGGCAATCCGTGAAATGGGCCAAAATCTAGGCCCCGATAAAGTGATCTTTGTACACGTCGTTTACGTGCCATATCTTGGTACCAGCCAGGAATTCAAGACCAAACCGGCACAGAACTCGGTGCGTGAACTGCGTGGTATTGGTATCGTACCTGATGTACTGGTTGTGCGCAGCGAACAAAAACCGCCCAAAAGCATTCTCAATAAGCTGAGCATGTTCAGTGGCGTGGACAAAGAAGCCATTGCGCTACTGCCCAATGCCACCACGATTTATGAAGTTCCACTGGCACTCGAAGCTGCCGGGATCGCCAAATTTATTACAGGTCGCTTGCGACTTAGAACTGACCGACCAGACTTGGCGACATGGCGGAGCGTTGTCAAAAGCGCTCTAAGCAAATACCGCAAGACTATTCGCATCGGCATTATCGCCAAGTACGTCGATAACCAAGATACGTATATGTGTGTGTTTGAAGCGCTACGGGCAGCGGCTTGGGCCAACGAAGTCAATGTTGATATTGTTTGGGTCAATGCCGAAGCTTTAGAAAAAGATAAAAAAGAACACGAAATACTACCCACCTTAGATGGTATTATCGTTCCCGGTGGTTTCGGCGTACGTGGTTTGGAAGGCAAAATTATCGCCGCCCGCTATAGTCTTGATAATAGGGTTCCATTTTTGGGCCTGTGCCTGGGGCTGCAAATGGGTGTAATTGCCGCCGCCCGTAGAGCTGGTGTAAACGATGCCACTACGGTAGAACTTGACCCTAAAAGTCCTCGTAGGGTTATCGATTACATGGCTGACCAACGCGATAAGAAAAATACCGGTGGCACTATGCGCCTGGGTGACTACCCAACAGTGTTAATACGTGGCAGCAAAGCCCGCAAAGCTTATGGCCAGGAAAAAATAGTCGAGCGCCACCGCCACCGCTGCGAATGTAATAATGAATACCGCGACCAATATGGAAACTGGGGAATTACGGCCAGCGGCCTAAGCCCGGACGGCCACTTAGTAGAAGTTATAGAAGCCCAAAATCATCCGTATTTTCTAGCTACTCAGGCACATCCGGAATTCCGCTCACGCCCCAACCGGCCACACCCCTTGTTTGTAGGCTTGGTCGAGGCGATCCTCGCTAAGACCCGCTAGATCAACTAGCTTAAGTAGGACGTCTTATTCGACAGTAACTTCAGTCCGTGAAGCGGACCTGCCGGAAAAGAGCTTGACTTGTCGCTTGGTGAATTTGACAGTGCCATCTTTAGCAGCGTGAATCGTGTAATTACGCGCCAAGAAAGTGCCGGGTCCCGGACGTTTGGTCATTCCGACCTGACGCACTAAAACATCTCCAGTTTTAACTTGGGCGCCGCCCGATACTTTTACACCCAAGCGTTGGCCTGGGCTGTCGTGCACATTCTGGCTGGTACCGCCAGCTTTAGTTTTACTCATTATCTCTTCGCTATTATAATTAATTGGCGTGCTACGACTTGGTCTTCGCGGTAGTACAAAAGCTCGTCTCTTGGCACGTGTTTTAGATCCAGGTAATTGTAACCCATATCTGTTAATTTATCAAGCACAGGCAGGTAGATAAACCCGCCGTCCGGTTTCTTCCAGGCCGGCACTGCCAGACACATTTTCTGACCCGGTTTCGTCTGCGCTCCTATGTTAAGCAGAAATTTTTTAGTGATAGTATTCACGTCATTAATTATTAGCTGTAGTTTTTCGCGTGGCGGTAGGTTGTTAAGCGGACGTCCCAAGTAAATCTCACTGGCAACGACGCTAAAACGCGGCCAAGTAGTATTAGTTGCATCGGCTATCTCCACCGAAACCTGAACCTCGATTTGGGGGTTTTGTTTAACCAGCCACGCCAAGTTTTCTTTGGTGTATTCAACCATTCGCGAGTCAATATCGCTACCCAGAACGTGATAACCCATCAGCGCGGCCTCCTGCAAAATCACCCCCGTGCCGCAAAACGGATCCAGCACACGAATACGCGACGCACCGACCTGCTGGCTGGCTGAACCAGCCACTCTGTCGGTGCTTTTGGCGGATCGCTGTGTTGACAACTGCGCTGCTCGCTCACCGTATTGGTTATACGGCTTGCTTCGCTGCTCGTTGTCGCCTGGCGCTCCATCCAAACGCGCATCGTGTAAAACTTTTCTTTCGATGGGACCGACCGCTAGGTTGATGATTATTTGGGCGAGCTTGGGCGGTAGCATGCCTACGCGGGCGTCACGCCGCGGTCGGGCTTGGTCGCGGGCACCGTAGGCTTCGATATCCTGTACAAAAAAAGTTTGGGCCAAAATAGTCTCCTGGCCGTTTTTGACGAGCAGTAGCTCCCATGCACCCTTGCTGGTCAGCTTATTGTGCAGCACTTGGGCGCTGTTTAAAGCCGCCGACTTATTAGGAACTACACGCATTGGCCTGTCGCTGGCCCTTTTGATGCTTATACCTAACTTGTTGATTTCAGCGGCTGGCACCGCCAACCCATAAAAGCTCAGTCCTAGCGTAAATTTACCCGGTAGTAGACTTTCGCGTTGTCCGCCATAGGCGGGCCTAGCTTCCCGGCCACTTGGCCGAGAAGGTCGCGAAAGCTCACTACCGGGCTTACCTGGCGGCACGTGCGTCAGATGTTTAGGCACGTTATCTAGCAGGTATTTTTTAATATCCTTCCAGTCAGTGCTGGGCAGGGTAGCCAAAACCTGGGCAACCTTTATCGAACCGCCAAGTCGCTTGAAATTAATCTCGCCGGCGTCAATATCCAGTAACGCCGCTTGCCCCGTGGAATGCAAAGCAGATTCCACTGGGGCGCCACGGACTGGCTGCACCCCGATGGAATGGTCGCCTGCGGCGAATCCCACGGGGTAAACGTGCTCGGCGCCGTATAGGCTTTCCAGTTCCGCCAAACCCAAAGCGGGCTGTCGTCCTAGAATGCACAAACTCTTCAGTTTAAACTCTGCCATAAATCTAGTATAGCGTCTATAATAGTTTGGTAAGTTATTTTATGAACGAAAATCGTCCGCTTAAAAGATCGCGAGTCAGGCTATTCTTAACCGTAGCTGCGTTCGTGGCTTTGGGTGCTTTGATCTACGGACTGCGCAAAGACATCGGCGGAGTCGTCGAAAACCTTGGTAAGGTTAACGCCTTCGCCCTGCTGCTAATGATTCCGATCGAACTGCTGAACTACGACGTCTATGCCCGTTTTTTGCGCAATGTCTTTAACACATTGGGTGAAAAAGTCGCCTACTGGCCGATGTTTCGGCTGACCTTAGAGCTGAACTTCGTTAACCATATCCTGCCCAGCGGCGGCGTCAGCGGTATCGGTTACTTTAATGTTCGTATGCGTAGCGAGAATGTCAGTGGTGCCAAGTCTTCGCTAACTCAAGTCCTAAAACTATTTTTGCTTTACGCCAGCTTTCAACCGCTGCTAATCCTGGGCGTATTGTTGTTAGCAGCGCGCGGCCACGTTAATGATTTGGTGATGGTTGTGGCCAGCTCCCTCATAACGTTGCTGGTGGTCGGTACTTTCATCGGCATCTACATTATCGAAAGCCGCCAGCGCATCAATAGTTTTCTGACTTATGTCACTAAGGCACTTAATTCCACGCTCCATTTATTTAGGCGCAAAAGTCCGGAAACTATCAATATAGAAGATGCCCAGAAGACTTTTAACGAGCTGCACGAAAATTATGAGCTGATAAAAAAGAAATGGCGCGAGCTTAAAAAACCCTTCCTTTATATGATGATGGCCAATATTACCGAGGTTGCCGCCGTCTATGTGGTCTATATCGCTTTTGGCCGCTTAGTCAATGTAGGCGCGGTAATTTTGGCCTATGCCGTGGCCAACTTTGCCGGCCTGATCTCGGTACTGCCGGCTGGTATCGGTATTTACGAAGGCTTAATGACGGCGGTACTGGTGGCTACCGGCATCCCGGCAGAGCTCAGCATTCCGGTCACCATTATGTACCGTGTACTTAACATGACGCTGCAACTGACACCAGGCTATTACTTCTACCAAAAGGCTGTTAAACAAGGACTGGGCTCTAAGATCTAGTTTTAATGCAAGACGTGATTTTAACGCCTAGCGATTTTGTCGCACTACTCAATCAAACTCTGGAATTCGCTTATCCGGCTGTAAGCATAGAGGGCGAGTTAAGTAATTTCCGAATCAGTAAGAACCGTTGGGTCTACTTTGATCTAAAAGACGAGCAAGCCAGTGTGCCGTTCTTCGGCACCGTCTATATGTTGCCTGGGCCGCTGCAGGACGGCCTGATGGTCCGGGCGGTAGGTTCGCCGCGCCTACACGCGCGCTTTGGCTTTACACTTAATTTACAGTCGCTAGTGCCGGTAGGGGAAGGGGCGCTCAAAAAGGCCGCCGAGTTGCTGCGGGCCAAGCTCACAGCCGAGGGCTTGTTTGCACCCGAGCGCAAAAGGTTTTTGCCACCAATACCCGAACGGGTGGGGCTGGTCACGGCTGCCAACTCGGCGGCTTATGCCGACTTCGTTAAGATTTTAAACGAACGTTGGAGCGGCGTGGAGGTGTTGCTAAGTGATGTTTACGTGCAAGGCGACCAAGCGCCGGGGCAAATCGTTGAAGCTATCGAAATGCTTAACAGGCTAAGTAATTTGCCAGAGGTAATTGTTATAACTAGGGGCGGCGGCAGTGCCGAAGATTTGGCCGCCTTTAACGACGAACGGGTAGTGCGGGCAGTGGCTGCCAGTAGGGTGCCGACGCTGGTGGCGGTCGGGCACGAAGTAGATTTCAGCTTGGCCGAGCTGGCTGCCGATGTGCGGGCCAGCACGCCCAGCAACGCCGCCCAACTACTTGTGCCCGACCGCGCAGCCGAGTTAGCTCACTTGGACGCTAAGCGCCAAACACTCAAGCGGGATTTAGCCTCGGCCTACGACGGGGCTGTAATGGAGTTGGTCAACCGGCGCGATGCGCTAGTCTCGCAGATAACCAATGTCCTAAACGCCCAGTCCCAACAGCTGCAGAGTCTGCGCCGCTTGATCAAACTGTTTGACCCCCAAGCAGCCCTCAAGCGCGGCTACGCCATTATACGTAAAGGTTCAAAAATCGTTAGCTCTATCGATCAAGTCAAAATCGGCGACCACCTGAACTTACAAGTTCAAGATGGTACAATAAGCGCAAAAGCGCTAACTAAGAGTCCTAAGCTAAGAGCTGAGAGCTCTAGGCTCTAAGCTTGAGCGACTGAAGGGAGCGAGTATGGCTAAAAAACCAACCGGCAGCAAAACCTACGCCCAGCTATCAGCTGAGTTGAGTGAAATCATGGACTGGTTTGAAGGCGGGGAGGTGGACCTAGACGAAGCCCTGGCCAAGTATCAGCAGGCCGCCAAACTCATTGAACAGATGGAAAAGCACCTAAAAACTGCCGCCAACAAGATTAAAAAACTAAACGCATAAATGCATTGGCTGTACGATTTTTTCTGGGTGGTGTGGGTCTTAGCGCTTCTACTGATAATTGCCTACGGGGCGGTGATAGCTTTTGGCGCGCCGTTTCTGCCCACCCTTAGAAAAACCCGAGCAGAGGCCATCAAGCTTATCAATCTTAAAGAAGGGCAGCTACTGGTGGATCTGGGCTCTGGTGACGGCAGCGTACTTAGTAAAGCCGCCGCCAGTGGACTGCGAGCTGTGGGCTATGAACTCAACCCGTTTTTATTTATCTATTCCTGGATAGTCACGCGCCGCTACGGGCGTAGAGTCAAAGTGGTCCTTGGCAATTTTTGGCACGCCGACATCTCCGAAGCCGACGGCATTTTTGTATTTCTAATCGGCCATTATATGGAAAAGCTTGATAAATTTATTACCGGCCAGCCGCACAAGAAACTAAAGGTTGTCAGCCATGGCTTCGAAATCCCCAGCCGCACGCCCATCAAAAAACAGGGCGCGCTGTTTTTGTACGAGTACCCAGCCTCAAGGCAACGGCGCGAGTAAGCAAAACCAAACAATAGTACCAGCGTGGCCGGATCGGATGTTCTTAACGGATACCCGGTCGCTTATTTTTGCCACAGCTTCAGCCAGCCTTTTTTGGTAGGGGGTGCGGATTACATCGTCCTTAAGAGCCACATACAATTTGACAGGTTTAAGTGCGAAATTTTTAAGGTTGTTTTTAGGCGCTAAATCCAGCCAGTCCTTGTCCAAGCGTCGTATGCCAATTTGCTCCTTCTCAAAACCACGTCTAAGATCTTGTGTCAGAATCCCATGCCACATGTCCCAGGCCAAGTCATCTCCAGCAACTACCAAGGTTGCACTGTCAAAGCCGGGGAACTCTTTACAAACCATAGCCAGCGGAACATTCCCCAGACTGATGCCTATAAGATGGATTTTTTCGTACGAGTTAGTACTTCTGAACCCTTGGAGTTCTTTGGCAACCTGCTTTTGAATTTGCTTAAAAGATTTTATTACGGTTGCGTCGTCAGCTTCTATAATTGAATCGTGAAATTTATAATCCAATACAGCCCAGCCTCTTTTGGTAAGTCGTTTTGCCAGCTTGTCATACAAAAAACCGCTACCTCCGTGCCAGCCGGGGAATATTACAGCGAGATTTTTGGATGATGGGTTAATAATGTTACCGCTGACGACCGCTGCCTCGGGTATGTAAGCCGGGTTATAGACTGGCCTTTCCTGGAAGCCAAAATAATAGGATAGAAGCTTATCAATCATCCATTAGGATAATACAACAAACTCTCGCACTCTTGCTAAAGGAGGCCATTCTGCATTAACATAAGCATAGTATGCCCGGTAGTAGACTTTCGAGTCAGCTCGTCGTCCCCGTAGGATTTTATTCGGCGTCTGGGCTTTATTTAGGGTACAGACTTATGTATAAAGAAGACGATATTAGCGAGCTGGAGGTTACAAGCCATGTCGAATAATCTCGAAAGCTCACTACCGGGTATGAAACGAACCGAGAGTGGGTCGGCCGCCACAATTCTGATTATTGTAGTTCTGGCTGTCTTGGCAGTCGGGGCAGCAGTTTTTGGCGTTTGGGCATACAGTGGCAGGCAAGACTATAAGAATAATTCCGATAAGAAAACCGCTGCCGCCGTGGCTGCCGCCGAAGCTAGCCAAAAAACCCAGCTGCAGACCCAGTTTGACCAAGAAATCAAACAGCCCTATAAAACTTTTACCGGTTCTTCTACTTATGGCTTGATCACCTTCAATTATCCCAATACCTGGAGTTCATACGTTGACCAAACCAACTCCAGTGAACCGATTAACGGCTACTTTAACCCCGGTGATGTCCCCGGTACCAGTAGCAACAGCGCCTTTGCCTTGCGCCTGGAGCTGACTAGCAATGCTTATAATGACGTTATAGGACAGTTTAGCTCACAGGTTACCGGAGGAACGGTTACCGCTACGGCATACGTGCCGCCTAAGATGAAGGGCGTCGCCAATGCCCAAACCGGTACTTTACTAACCGGGACTATCAGCCAGAACAACAGTGGTTCTTTGCAAGGCGAGATGCTCGTCATTCCGGTGCGCGATAAGACGCTGCAGCTCTACACGCTGTCTAACGACTACTTAAGCGACTTTAATAATATCGTGTTAGCCAACCTCAAATTTGTACCATAAGTTTATTCAAGTTAGCTGGCCGAAGATTGTAAATTGAACATTGTTATTTGCTGTTCTAACCAGTGCTGATGCTATACTTAGTTTAAGTGAATAGGCGTGGCCTATAGAGGGTTTGTGAGAAGACAGGCAATAGACGGCAATTCTGAGCAACTTGCGCAGCAAAGGGCACTTTTGGCAGCGCTAAGTGATGATTTAGCGTTACCGCTAATCCAAATAAAAACCGCCCTGGAGGTCCTGGAGCATGAACACTTTAATGAACCGTCCACCAGGGAACAAGGCGCTAGCATGGCCCTAAGCGCATCATCCGGCCTGCAGTTGATAGAAGCTTACCACTTAGCGCTACAAGCCCAGGACGAGCAAACACTACCGTTGGTACCGGTTTCTATGGCCGGCGTGCTGCAAGATGTGGCCCATCAGCTAACACCTTACGCCAAGCAATACGACACTGAACTCCAAGTAGACGTGATGGGCAAACTAAGGCCGGTTTTGGCCCACCGGCCCAGCTTGATCGCCGCTCTGCAATGCCTCAGTGCCAGTATGATCAGGGCCCAGGCCGCCCAAACCAGACAAAAAACCCACCGCTTGCTGCTGGGCGCCCACCGCTCGCCAGATAATTCTATTGCCGCCGGAGTTTTTAGCACAGTTGACGGCCTAAGCGACCGCACACTACGCACCGCCAGATCACTGGCTGGCCGGGCCAGACAGCCCCTACCGGCCATACCAGCCGGCGCCGCCAGCGGCATTTTAATCGCCGACATGCTCTGCGCCGCTATGTGGCAGCCGCTGCGCTCAGCCGCGCACCGTAACTTGCACGGCCTGGCCACAGCGGTACCCATCAGCAAACAACTGCAATTTGTTTGATGGCAAGAATCTTGCTTATAGAATCAGATAAAATCTTAGCCGGCAATCTTAAAAGTGTCCTTAAAAAGTCCGGCCGCCGTATAGATTGGCAGGTCAACCCGCAAACTGCCATGGATTCTATAGACCGGCAAAAACCGGACTTGGTCATCCTGGATCTGTTACTAGCCGGCCGCGGCGGCGTGGAATTTTTATATGAATTGCGCAGCTACCCGGACTGGCAGAACTTGCCCATCGTGGTGTTTAGCAGCGTGTCGGACAGGGAGCTGGGGCGTTCTGCCAAGAACCTGCAGCAGCTAGGCATCACGGCCTTTTATCACAAGTCAGACACTAGTTTGGCGGAGTTAGCGCGCAGCGTCGAGCAAATCCTGCAACCGACCCCGGCATGATCAATAGAATAGTCACTCAGGGGATAGTGCTGTCGCGCACCGATTTTGGTGAGGCCGACCGGATTTTAACTTTTTTGACGCCGGATCACGGCAAAGTCCGCGCCATTGCCAAGGGTGTGCGTAAAACCAAAAGCAAATTGGCCGGCGGCATCGAGCTTTTTAGCATCTCTGATCTGACTTTTTTGATTGGCCGCAGCGAAATCAATACCCTTATGTCCAGCCGTCTGGCCAAACATTACGCCAACATCGTCAAAAACTTAGAGCGCACCAACGCCGGTTACGAAATTATAAAACTGATCAATAGAGTTACCGAAGACGCTGCCGAAGCTGCTTATTTCGATCTGTTGAAGTCGGCGTTTGCAGCCTTGGACGATGATTCAATAAATCTTGAGCTGGTCCGTGTCTGGTTTAGCGCCCAGCTGCTAAGACTGGCCGGCCACACGCCTAACCTGCGCACTGATGCCAGCGGCAAAAAACTACAATCCGGCAAAAAATACGAATTTAATTTTGACACTATGGGCTTCCAAGCCAGTAACGCCAGCCATGATTCGTTCAATGCCGACCAAATCAAGTTTCTGCGCATAATCTTCAGCGACAACCAGCCAAAAACCGTGCAAAAAGTGCAGGGGGCGGACAACCTTGCCGCCAAAGCTGCACCGCTGGTCCTATCTATGCTCCAAACCCACATCCGGATATAACCATTTTGAAAGACAACCTCTGGTTTTCCTGGTAGCGCTCCAGTCGGCAAAGCCGCCCCTAAAGGGCAAGTTGGGCTACTACCTTTCCTCTAACACAATTGTTACAAGAGTTTGTTTTCGGATATAATCGCATTTAAATGGCGCAAATTACAGAAATCTACAAACGCTACAAAATTATGCCTTCTCTCCAAGAGCACCAACTGAGGGTGGCGGCTGTGGCCAAACAGATTTGCGATAACTTCGAAAAGCCAGTCAACCAAGGGACTATCATAAAAGCCTGCTTAATTCACGACATGGGCAACATATTGAAGTCTGACCTGACCCAGTTTCCGGGATTCTTGGAGCCCGAGGGCCTAGAATATTGGGAAGAAATTAAGCGACAAACAGTACGCAAATACCATACGACCGACTCGCACCACTTATCTTTAGGAATTGCCAGCGAGCTTAACATGCCCACGGAGGTCATAGAGCTAGTTAACTGCATCACCTACTCAAACACGAAGTCTAACTCTACTACCAAAAACTTCGGGAAGAAAATCTGTGCCTATTCCGATATGCGGGTCGGCCCTTATGGCGTGATACCACTGGAAGACAGAATTGCCGATTTGCACATACGCTATGCAGGTTGGAAGAACACCACTTCGCGCCCTAGATACGAAGCTGACGATAACCTTCGTGAAATAGAAAAACAAATCTTCGCGCACGCCTCAATAAGGCCGCCAGATATCACTGATGAATCAATCAGATCTATAGTCGAGCAACTTCGAACTTACGAAATTTAGCTCTAGACGCTATAATCTGTAGTTAAGATGACTAGATTTACCATGGTCAATGCATTTGTTCTTGGGCGAGGAAACAGCGAGGAGCGCAAATGAGGTGTATGAAGCAATACATTGAATGCGCACCGGAGCTAGCTGACAATGCTCAAGGACAGAAACTACTTCAGCATGCCGGGCTTTGCTCGGCAACAGGAAGGAGTGGTGCATGAGTGTGGGCTTAGATGATATTGTCTCTCTGGCTAAACGAAGAGGGTTTATTTACCCCAGCAGTGAGATTTACGGCGGCCTGTCCGGCGTTTATGACTACGGCCCGCTGGGTGTTATGCTCAAGCACAATTTGGAAAACATCTGGTGGAGCAGTTTCGTTACCGGCTGGGACGATATGTATCCCATGGACGCCGCCATTTTGATGAATAAGAAGGTTTGGGAAGCCAGCGGCCATGCCGCCGGTTTTAATGACCCACTGGTAGAGTGCGGCAACTGCCATAGTATCTTTCGGGCAGATAAAATCGATACTAAAAAATGTCCAACTTGCGGCAAAGAAGGCACGTTTGGGAAGCCCTTAGATTTTAATTTGATGTTCAGAACCCAAACAGGTCCGACCTGGGGATCTTTTGAACCAACAGAAAAATCACATCTCACAGGGACGTTAACGGAAAAAGGTAAAGATGGCCGGCCGTTAAGAGAATTTACAATAAAAGAACTCGATCGAAATAATAGTGTAATGGTTTATGACAAACAAGGTCTAACCTATCTGCGGCCGGAAACGGCGCAGGGTATGTTTGTGAACTTTAAGAATGTTTTGGACACCGTCCAGCCGGACTTGCCATTTGGCCTAGCGCAAATCGGCAAGGGCTTTCGTAACGAAATTTCTCCGCGCGACTGGCTGTTTCGCATGCGGGAGTTCGAGATGATGGAGATAGAATATTTTATAAAGCCTACCGAATGGGAAAAATACTTCGAGCAGTGGCGCGCCGGCATGATGACCTTCTTCAAAAAAGTCGGCTTGTCGGAAAGTATGGTACACGAAAAAGAAGTGCCAGAAGCTGACCGCGCGCATTATTCCCAGCGTACTATAGATTTTGAGTTTGATTTTCCGTTCGGTAAGGACGAGCTAGCCGGCTTGGCTTACAGGGGTGATTATGATCTTAGCAACCACCAAAAAACTTCCGGCAAAGATTTGCGCTACCGGCCAAAAAACGGCGGCGAGCCGTTTTTGCCGCATGTCATAGAGCCGAGTTTTGGTGTGGAACGCTTAGTCTTGGCTTTGCTAGCTTCGGCTTACGCCGAGGATGAGCAGGGCGGGGAAAAGCGTACATATCTTAAGCTGAATGCCTCAGCCGCCCCTGTTAAAGTTGCTGTATTTCCGCTGCTCAAAAACAAGCCGGAACTGGCCAAAAAAGCCCGCGAAGTTTATAAAATGCTCAAAGACGAACTGGGTTCAGTAGAATTTGATGATAACGGCAACATCGGCAAGCGTTACCGCCGCCAAGACGAAATCGGCACCCCCTATTGCATAACTATTGATTTTGAAACGTTAGATAACAACACTGTCACCCTCCGCAACCGCGACACCACCGAGCAGCAGCGGATAAAAGTCGAAGGCTCACTGCAAATGCTCAAATACTTCAAATGGTAATTACAATGACTATCCGTCACCGTGGTACTACCGAACAAAAAAGAGTTCCCATACCAGATCTTAGCTCAAACTTCGTCTGAGTAAGATTAATAACAATCCGATATCCTACGGATAATCATAGTGTAGTATTATTAGCATCATATTAAGGTGTTACATATATCATTCCGATAACCAGATTAAAAATTTTACTTGACTATTTGAATCCGATTAGTTAATCTGTTAGATAGCTAATCTAACTATGGAGGTTAAAAAAATGGCTGCAAAAATTATGGATACATTGTGGGATTTTATAAAATCGGCAGAACGCAGTAGGAAATATCCACCTAATACCGCCCTGGGTCTAAGAAATGCTCTTAAATTGTTTGAAACGGAGCTCAACGAAGAAGAAGCCCAGTCACTGGATGTCTTTAAGGACCATTTGGAGCAAATTTACAGGGGTGTTTTTGAAAAAAATAAGAACCGGATGTCAGTGGGTTCTATCGAAACATACAAAACTCGAGTAAAAAGAGTACTGAGCGATTACGGCAAGTACGGCCTTGAACCATCTAAATTTGCCTCTTGGTCGCCCACAGTTAAGCGGGTAAGCACTCGGAAGAAGAAAACTGAAGATACGAATTCGGTCGTTGGTCCTTCGGTTGGGGTTCCGGCAGATGAATCCCTTGCACCTCCACGGACGCTCCCCTCTGGTGTCATCGTTGTTTTTCCTAAATCGTTAGATAAACATGTTAGTTTCGGAGAGTTTGGGGATGTATTAAAAGCACTCGACACAAAGGCTAATAATCTGAAGGAAGATACTAATGGACAAGGTGAAGACGAATCTTAGGCCCAAAAGAGTATTTGCTTTCATTGATAGCCAGAACCTACATCTTGGCGTTCAGAGCGCTGGCTGGAAACTGGATTTTCGCAAATTCCGGCTATATCTTAAAAATAAATATCAAGTATCAAAAGCCTATCTTTTCATCGGCCAAGTTCCTGGGAACGAAGCTATGTACGCTCACCTACAAGAAATGGGCAACATTCTAGTATTCAAGCCCACAATGCAGTACAAGAAGGCTGGAAAGATAAAAACGAAAGGCAACGTCGACGCCGAGGTCGTTCTTTATGCCAGTGCGATAACATTTAGCGATTATGATCATGCCATCATCGTAAGTGGTGACGGAGATTTTCACTGCCTCATCGAATTCCTAGAAAATAAGGGCAAATTACTAAAACTTATGACACCGAATGATCACTACTCGAGTTTATTGCGTCGTTTCTCATCCAAGATCGTGAGGGTTGATCAACTAAAGAGTGCGCTGGAACTAAAAAAGACTGGCATCGGCGGTCGGTCGAAACCTTAGGCCTATCCAGTCATCGTGATATCTAAATAATACACCAGTATTTTATTATTGTCAAACATATTTTTAACACTTTGTAAAGTCTGTGGAAAAGCATAAGTGTTTTAGAGGCAATGGGTAATACTTAACAACCTAAGCAATCCGGATTTCCCAAAACCAGCGTAAAATAATTTTCAAAATGATTTAATTAGTATATAATATTGTTCTATGTCGGTTGGTTATGATCCCTCTAGAGGGCCAGTGTATGAGCCTATTACAGACACCCAGAAGGCACGGATCGGTAGTGCGCTTACTGAGAGAATTGGTCAAGCTGTTATTGTTGATAAATTGGCTAATCGGAGTAGGAACTTCTGGATCTTTAGTTTTGAAGAACCAGAAGCCGTGATCGACTCAGAAGGCACAATCCCCCAGTATATGATTGTGGCGAGCGAAGGGGACATGGGTGCTACGAGGTGGTTTCGTGTGTTGGTAAAAAAGACGGGTCTAGGCTCTGGTACACCCAAGACAGAAGCCTATCGCGTGGAAATGTTAAAAAACACTCAATTTGCCGCGAAAGTCAGCAAGGCAACAGTAAGGCTGGATCATGTAGATGCGACCATTGAAGACAGCGGAGAAGATCAAGACGACCTGGAGGTTGGCTATGTAGTAGCTGCAGTGAGCGGCGGACTAACTCCGGCTGCTCAGTCATACTCGGACGTTATGGAATCTGAGCTAGGGTCTCAATGGGCGCTAGGGGAATGTTCTAGCGACGAAGCTGAGCATTTTGCCGATTTGCTTATCAACTCCAAAGTCAGCGACTTGTCCTTACCAGACCTTGCGACAGGTAACTACTAGCCAAGGCAGCCCGGATTTCCCAAAACCAGCGTAAAATATAACCAAATGTATAGGTCATTTACGGCTGCGGATTACAGAAAGCACTTTGGTCTGCCTACGGATTATTCCATCGATGGCATCCTTTGCGCAGGGTCAATTTACTCACACGAAGAAAACGGGCAGCTTAAAGCCGGTTTGAAGGCCATAAACCGACCCTATACTTTACATCAAATAGCCGTAACCGGCAAAAACAACCAAGATTTCCTAAGATTTATTAAAGAACTTCATATTGGCAATAAAAAATTGTGGTATTTTTGCATTTACGGCGGTGCCTTACTGAGTGAATACTTGCATTTTGGCTACCTTTTCGGAGCCAAGAAAACCATTCTAGTCGGCATGTGTGGGGGATTGAACCAACAGGCGAATGTCGGCGACATTATTATTCCGGATAAGGCTCATTCCGATGGCAGTACCGCGCATATGTACGACCGTGAGCACCAAGAGCTCCAACCAAGCGACAAATCGCTTTCTGCAGAATTAGAAAAAGTCTGCCAAGCGCACGGGCTTAACGTGCACCGCGGCAAGACCATGACTTGCCAAGCGATGATAGCTGAAACCTGGGAGGATGTGCAGACCTGGTCCAAAGCCGGATATTTAGGCGTGGAGATGGAGGCCGCTACAGTCTTTGCTGTTTCTAGTCATTTTGAAAAACCTGCCGCCGCCATTTTATCGGTTGCCGATAACTTGATTAAACAAGAAACGAACTTGCATGAAAAATATCATGCCGCGGAGGAACACCGATTGGAAGTAAAACAGGCACAATATCAGATCGCAATCAAGATTTTGTTGAACGACTAAGTCTCGCCAAACTTCGGCCCGAATTCCCAAAACCAGAGTAAAATAAGCCAAGATGAGAGCTAATAAACTTAGCATTCAAATTGACTGGCCGGTCAAAGATGTTTTTAACTTCGTAACCGATCCAGCTAACACTCCAAAATGGATAGATCTTATAGCCAAGGAAGAAACAAACGAGTGGCCAGTGAAACTTGGCACTATCTACAAAAATCAAGACAAGACGGGAGAGTGGAGAAATCTCGAGATGACAGAATTTGAAGAAAATAAAATGTTCGTTATGACCAACCGCGCGACTGGCTATCACGTGAGATATACACTGACACAGCTTGGTAATAACTCAACTGAGCTAGAGTATTACGAATGGATAGATAACGGTGGGTTCGAAGAACCTTTCACGATACAACCCTTGGAAAAGCTAAAATCAATTCTTGAAAAACCAGCGTAAAATAATTCTATGAGTAAGACCTACTGCGTAGCTTCGGCGATCATTAAAAACAGCGACAAATACTTCATTGCTAAGCGGGCAGATAGCAAAAAATTCGCCCCGGGCCACTGGGAGTTTATAAGCGGTTTTATAGAAGACCACGAAGCCGCAGAAGATACAATTCTGAAAGAACTCCGCGAAGAAATTAATGCTGAGGGTAGGATTGAAAAAGTACTGGACATCTACCAATTTGGTGATGAACACGGCCGCTGGATTGTCGTGCCATTTGTGATTAGCGTAAAAGACTCAAACATTCAAACCAACCCAGCCGAACACAGCGAGGGCAGGTGGGTCGCCTGGGAAGAGCTGGAACAGATGCCGGGGGAAGATCTACAAGAACAAGTCAGAGCCCTAAAAACCCGTCTGTAATCAGCCCGGATTTCCCAAAACCAGCGTAAACCCGGTAGTGAGCTATCGAGATTTAATAATGTATCCGCAAAGCGGATAGACTCGAAAGTCTACTACGGGGTAAAATAAAACCAAATGAAGGCTGAGGATGTAAAAGCAGCTCTGGATAAATACACCGATAAAAAAGCTGCAGAATTTGCCCAGCGATTTTTCAAAACCTATGATGGCGGTTATGCCCAGGGCGATAAGTTCCTGGGGCTTAAAGTTCCGGTAACTCGGGAAGTGTGTAAAAAATTCAAAAATTTATCACTGCCAGAAATAGAAAAATTGCTGGCTAGCCCGATTCACGAGCACCGACTAGCAGCACTAATTATCATGACCGAACAGGCCAAGAAAGCGGACTCGGAACATAAAAAGCAGCTTTATGATTTCTACCTAAGTCATACCAACCGTGTAAACAACTGGGATTTAGTGGACACCAGCTGCCCGGAAATTGTCGGTAGCTATTTACTCGATAAAGACCATACACCCCTGCATAAGCTAGCCCGCTCCAAAAACCTATGGGAAAAACGGATCGCCATGGTTAGCACCCTAAACTTTATACGTGCCGGCCAGCTAGATGATACCTTTGCCGTAGCCGAAATTTTGCTGCACGACGACCACGACTTAATACATAAAGCCGTGGGCTGGATGCTGCGTTGTGCCGGCGACGTGGACAGGGAAGCGCTACTGAAATTTTTAGACGTCCATGCTCACGAACTTCGCCGCACAGCGCTCCGTTATTCATTGGAGCATCTAACACCAGACCAAAAACTGCACTATATAAACCCAAAAACAGAGTAAAATAGGGCTATGAAAAACGCGATTTTATTACACGGCACAGACGGTAATCCAGAACACAACTGGTTCCCATGGCTCAAGCGAAAACTGGAAGCCAAGGGCTATAAAGTCTGGGCGCCAGTATTGCCCGGAAACCATACCCCGAATAGAAAGATCTATAATGATTTTATTTTCTCGCAGGGCGGGGACTTAACGGATGGCATAGTCGTTGGCCATTCATCTGGAGCAGTGAGCGTACTGAATTTACTTATGGATAAACGGTGTCCAAAAGTGAATCTTGCAGTAATGGTCAGCGCTTGGAAGGGCGGGGTACCGCTCCGATACGAACCGGACAACCAGCAATTCAAAGATTTATTCCCGCCGGATGGTTTCGATTTTAAACTGATAAAGGAAAAAGCAGGGAAAATAGCTTTTCTTCATAGTGATAACGACCCCTATTGCCCGCTTGAACAAGCAGAATACCTTGCTAAACAGCTACACGCACCACTTACTGTCATACATGAGGGCGATCACTTAGGCTCCAATCTCACAGAATTACCAGAGCTTTGGAAGATAATAGAACCAGTCTTGTAGAGGGAATACCCCATAGTAATATCTGCGATATACTACGGGGCAGGCTTAACGAGTCAAGCAACTGGCAGTATTGCTAATAGACAGTAAAGATTATATAATTTATCTTATGACTAGATCCGGAGCAGAAATATCACCCGTCGAATCCAGTGAGGAGCTGGCACAAGCGTGGAAAGAATATGGATTCGATCCGCCTGGAGGCGTAGATGCTTGGGCGGAAGCCGTAGAAGCTGATCGAAATGGCGTTTTAGTCGCGCGACTTTCTGCGATGGCTGTTGGTTTTGTGACCGTGAAGTGGTCCGGACCTTCTGTGCGCGAGCCTGAAGTTACGGAGGCGCTTACTACTGAATTTCCGGATGAGCAACCAATCCCAACCATCTATTCGCTTAACGTCCAGCAGCAACATCGAAGGAAGGGGATAGGCTGGGACCTGATGGTTGCTACCGAACACGCCATAATAGATAGGCCTGGCACTGTCCTGCGTTCTGCTCTGAGTGTGCAAACTAATAACAAGGATGCCCTGCCACTTTATATATCTTTAGGCTACCAAATCGTGCCATATAGGGGTCGAAAAATGGTGGTTCTGGATCGCCCTGAGTATGACGAGCAAGGTCAACTAGTTCGTAGCACTAAACCAGTTTTTATTATGACCAAAGATTTATCTGACCTTCGCAAAAACAGAGTAAAATAGGTCCAGCATGAGCCCTGGAACTACAAGACCGCGCAACGAAGTTTTCGATAGGGAATTAGTGCGCAGCATCTTGGACAAAATGGGCAGGGACGACAGATATACCACGCGCGAAATGGCAACCCTGACTTTTGAACAACTCTATTCCCAGCTTAATCAGCCGGAAATTGAAGTAGTAAAACAGCTGCTTGCACTTAGTCCTGAAAAACTTGGATTTCTAGGCCCGTTTGTGAGCCTAGAAGGGCCACCCAAAAATCTGGTCAAGCTAGAGGGCCAGGTATTTGAAAGGGATGGTAAAAAAGTTACCATTGCCAACCAATATTTGCCGCAACCTGTCTGGCAGGCTTTTTTAGAAATGCAAGAAGCTACCAAACAGGATATAGGCAGCAAACTGATGGTAGAGTCGGGCTACCGCTCGCCGGCCCATCAATCTATAACTTTTCTAACGTATTTAGAAAAATCAGATTTTGATATTAAATATGTAGTTTCTGGAGTGGCTCTACCTGGCTATAGCCAGCATGGCGATCCGGTTAACACAGCCGTGGATGTTATAAATCAAGACGGCATACCAACAGATGAAAAGCCGCAACTTTTTGCCAATACAAACGAGTACCAGTGGCTGATTAAGAACGCCAAACAATTTGATTTCTATCTGTCTTACCCAGAGGGCAATGAATTTGATGTTAAGTTTGAACCTTGGCACTGGCAATACAGAAAAACAGAGTAAAATAGATCGAGAACATAACTTAAGGAGTAGGTATATGGCTGGCGGCCGGGAAGAACAAGTCCTTGAAGGAACAAACGGGAGGCTATTCCGGTGGCCCGATGGTAAGCCCCCCGAAATAACAACATTGCTTGTGGACGGAACCGTAGATTCACTAATAGCTACAGGCATATTCCGGTCGCTGGGTTTTGGATCGGTTATAGAGCGGATGAAGACTAACCCGAATTTCCCCAGGCAGTGCCCTGAGCTGTGGATGGTACATCCACCGCAAGAGGAAGGAGGGCAAGGGGTTGTCGAGGTGGCCCGGGGGCTACGCGAGATCCACATCTCATTCGTCAGTAAATTAGTGGAAGTGCAGCCAGTACCAGAGGTACACTAGAGTAGGTAAGGAATACTTAACTCGTTAAGTAATTTATGAAAAATTACATCCCACCCGAAAAACGATTCAAGCTGATTCTCTCTGTCTATTTAATTTTAATCAAAGATGGGAAAACTTTATTATTACGGCGTCAAAACACGGGCTACGAAGATGGCAACTATGGCCTTGTGGCAGGACACGCCGATGGTAATGAAGTGGCTAGGGAAGCGCTGTGCAGGGAGGTGTTGGAAGAATCAGGCCTGAGATTTAAGCCTAAAGATTTCCGGTTCGTCCACTTAATGCACCGCAAGGCCAATGATGAACGGGTGGACGTTTTCTTTACTGCCGACAAATGGCAAGGCGAACCAAAAATCATGGAGCCAGAAAAGTGCGACGATCTCAGCTGGTTTCCGCTAGACAATTTGCCGAGCAACACCATTCCGTATATTCGCCAAGCTATAGAATGCTTTCAAAAAGGTATTTATTACTCCGAATTCGGCTGGAATGAACGGGCGGGGAATACTTAACTTGTTAAGTAATTTATAAAAATAACTTGATTTAAAAAAAGGCGAGGGGGCGGCGTTGCCGCCCCCTGTTGTTCGCGCGCTGCTACTTGAGCGTGGCGATGACCTGAGGCGTAAGCCTGAGGACGACGCCGCGCAGATCGGTTTCGATCAGCTGGCCCATGGTCTTGAACCCCATGGCCGTGACCGCCTGGTACTTGCCTCCCGAGTTCGGGCTGCGCCAGTCCAGAACGCCGTCGTCGCGGTAGTCCTTGAAGTAGACGACGCGGTTGTAGCTGAAGACGGCACTGGCCCTCTTTGCGTCCGCGATGCGGACGTTTTCGGCCGGTACGACGATCTTGATCGTCTGACCGCAGCCGTTGCGAGCGTTGAGCGTGATCATGAAGGCGGTGTTGTCGCTGGCCTTCGTAACCGCGCAGACTGCGTGCGGCATGTTCGGGTTCCAGCCGCGAACCTGCAGGAAGTTCTGGACCGTGACTTCGCGGTTGAAGTCGTGGTCGGCCCACGGGTTCCAGTTGCTCGGCCAGATCGCGTTGATGCCGATCGCAATCGTGGCGATGATCGCCGCGCAAATCACGACCCACACTGCGTCGAATGCGAAATCGGTAAGCCTCCGCATTTCTTCACCATCCTTCCCCGAGTTATCGGAGTAGAAGTTGAAATCTCAGCGCGAACTGTAATATTCTACAATATTAACGCATAAATAGCAATACCATTCTCAAATATGATAACTCGGATTTCTAAAACAGGGTAAAATAAGGCAGCATGAAGAAACTAGGGATTTTATCTGGAACTTTTGATCCGGTGCACAAGGGGCACGTTGATTTCGCGCTTGAGTCCATAAAAGTTTGCGGGCTAGAGCGGGTATATTTGCTGCCAGAGCGGTCACCCCGCCGAAAAAAAAATCTAACCGATTTCGCCCATCGTCTTGAGATGTTAAAACTAGCCGCAGGGTCCCACAAGCAATTAGAAGTTTTGCAGGTATCCGAGCCCCGATTTACAAACGCTGTCACTTTGCCAAAGCTCCGCTCGCAATTTGCCCCGGACCAGCTGGTGTTTTTAATGGGTTCTGATGTGGCAGCCACCTTAGGTGGTTGGCCCGGGCTGAAGCCGTTAATAGTTGGTTTGCGCAACAATGACGATAGGCGCGAGTTGGAAAAGCTTCTAAGTAAGCTAAGAGTTTTGCGCCAGACGACATTTATAACCAGTCCGCGTGCCCAGCTCGCTTCCAGCCAACTGCGGAACAGCCAGCTAAAAGACCTCGATCCATTGGTGCTTGCTTACATTAAGCGCCACAAACTTTATAGCTGAGCGCGGTATCCTACTGGTGTAAAATGGAAAGATAAAGGAAGGATTTCTTATGAAGTTAACCAGATATTATCAAAGTTGTTTATTGATTGAAGAGGGCAGGGTGCGGATTTTGATTGACCCCAGCGGCCACGAAGCCGGAAATTTTGACAAGTTTGGCAAGCTGGACGGCGTGCTATACACCCACGAGCACACGGATCACTTCGACCCGGATTTGGCACAAAAATTTGCCGGCAGCGGTGTAGCAGTTTACGCTAACGCTAGCACTGCCAAACAAATGAAATTGCAGCCGACTGTCATTTCCGACAATCAGGAATTTGACATTAAGGGCCTAAAAATCCAGGCCAGGGAACTGCCGCATTGCTTGATGGTTAGCGGCGACGCTGGCCCACAAAACACCGGCTATTTAATTGCTGGGCGGCTGTTCCACCCGGGCGACGGTACCAACCTGGCGGGCCTGAGCACTGAAATCCTAGCTGTACCCATCACCGGCCCGGATATCTCCTTAAAAGACGCTTGCGACTTTACAAAACAAGTCTCAGCCAAGATTGCCGTGCCAATACACTACGATTTTATCGGCACCAAGCCGGAAATTTTTGAAATGTTTGCTAAAAACTCCCAGTTGCCATTCGAGGTGAAGGTGCTGGGGCCGGGCGAAAGCACCGAGCTATAAAAACATAAGCTTTACCATAAAAACAGCTCGTTGTAAAAGTAACTAGCAAAATATTATTGACTAGCTCTCAGCTAAAGTGCCATATTATTCTCAGCTAAGTAATTGGAGGCACGGAAATGAAGGGCATGGGACGCTGGCTGGTGCTGCTCAGGGGCATGGCGGTTATTGGTGCGGTAGGAGTTATAACAACTGGCGCTAGTTTTGCGGCCCTGCAGAGCCAGAACGCTTCGCTGACTGGTAATATTATCAATAGCGGTACCGCCGACCTTAGGATTAGCAAAGACGGCACTACTTTCTATTCGCCGTCAACCACCGGTTATACTTTTGACGGCGTCGTGCCGGGCGGAGCGGCTGCTCCAGTAGGCGGTAATTTGTTTTATCTTAAAAATTACGGCAGCGCCAATCTGGCCATCAAAGTCGGCATCAACGCCGCGCCATCCAACGTCAACAATGTGGATCTGAGCAAAGTTTATTTTCAGTTTACGAGGGTGGATAGCAGTGGCAGCCCCGTTAGCTTATCGCTAAAATCCTTAGTGGATAGTTATGCCGCCGGAGGCACGCCACTGAGTGACACCGTAAACGCTGGCTCAACCGCGACTTACAGCGTTAAAGCTTCTATGGATATGGATGCCTTTGCCGGCTCGAGCGCCAGCCTTACCGGCATCAACCTGTCCTTTATTGGCACCGGCGCTTAAACGCAGGAGAGGAAAACAGCTTGTTTAAAAATCTGGCGCACCACCTTTCTATTATCACCTTGGGGCTTTTTACCATTGTCGGAATTATTGGCTTGGTGCGTTGGCAGGGCAGTGGTATCCGTTTATACAGCGTGAAAGATAGTTCTATGGCGCCGCTGCTGCTGCCGGGAGATTTGGTGTTGGCTGCCAGCCGGCAGACTGCCCAGCCAGGAGACATAGTCAGCTATCTTAGCCCGCAAGACCAACACACAATTATTGCCCGCAGATTAGTGGCGGTTGATCCATCTAAAGGTATTATTACCACTAAAGCCGATAACTTGGTACAGGCCGACCCGCCGGTGATAACCGATGCGGTGCTGGGCAAAACGCTTAAAGCCGTGCCGCTGTTAGGATATTTGCTGGATACGCTGCGCCGCCCTGCGGGCCTGGCTGTCTTGGTTTATGTACCGGCTTTTGTGATCATTCGCTCCGAGGTCAAACGTCTAAGCCGGCAATTTGGCCGCCGCCCGTACAATCTCAAATTACTGACCTCTGTTACGAGCTAATCTAAACTTCAATTTTTTATCAAAAACCAGTATAATAACCCCTGTTATGAATAATGTAAATTCAGGCGAACATTTACCCCCAACGCCTAGCGGCGATGAGCTTGATCAAGAGAGGGGAATCCTCGAAAATCCACAAGGTGGCCCGGTGGCAATCACCTATATGAAGGGCAACGAAGTTATTCACTATAGATTCATTAGCCGAGAAGAGTTTGATAGATGGCACGAAACTCACCCCGGACAAGTAATTGAAGAAATAGATGCCGAAGAATCCTAAGAAACCGCGGGCTTACGCCTTTATCGACAGTCAAAATCTCAACCTGGGCGTACAAAAAATGGGCTGGAAAATGGACTGGCGTAAATTCCGCCAATATTTGCAGCACGAGTACAACGTAGAAAAAGCCTACATGTTCATTGGCTATGTGGCCGACAACATCGCCATGTATGAGCAGCTGCACGACATGGGCTACTTGATAGTTCTGAAACGCACGCTGGAAGTCAAAGCCCAGGAAGGCGAAAAAACCGATGACGGCGAGCCCCAGAAACCAACAGTGAAGGGGAATATTGACGCCGAGCTGGTGCTGTGGGCCATGAAAGAGCTGCCCAATTACGATAAGGCTATTATCGTATCTGGCGACGGCGACTTTTTTGCCCTAGTGGAATACCTGGAGCAGAAGCAAAAGCTGCTGCACTTAATGGTGCCAAACTGGCAATATTCATCACTTCTCAAAGAGTACGAAAAATACACCGTGCGGATTGATAAACTACGCCGCCAACTGTCTTACCACGACCGCCGCTTCAAAAAGAATACTTAATCCAGCTTTAGCATGACTAGAACTTTGCGCGGGTAAATTACGTCAAAGAGGCCCATTAATTGGGTCCGTAGTTCAATCTCGCCCGCCGAAATCAAATAATGATTATGGCCATTAGATCTATCCATGGTGTAGGTTGTCTTATGCACGACTGACAAGAAATTACGGTCATTGATACTATTAACAATTTTTAGTTTACGTTCCTCGGACACTTTAAACTCATATACGCTCTGCAGTTCTTCGTAAACGGAGCTGGTGACCATATATCTGGCGTAGCGCTTAATCATCTCTTCCTCGGAGCTCACCCCATGAAATAGTTCTTGGGGCAACTGCCCGTTAGCTAAAGCCCGCTCTATGGCGTCTAACCGCTCGGAACGGAGCTGCTGACGCTCAGCTTCCCGCTCTTCATAATAGGGTTGGACTTTTTGCCGGTAGTTTTCGAGGCTGGGGAAAATGCTCAGCACAGAACTCAAGGCTGGTGCGACGTCTTTTGGCCTGAGAGCTAAAATGCCATCCTCTGTGACTTCCCGGCCACCATTAGCCCACATGAAATCATGCCCCCATTCTATGTAATGCCTCTCTTCCCATTCGGAGAATCTAGGGTAGCCCAGATGTTCTATCGGTCTAAAATAGCGTCCATGTTTGTATCCATTGTCATCTCTTTGGTCGGCAGTTTCGTTGAAGCAATTATGTTCTGGAGCCGGTGAAGTAAAATTCGGGGCAGTCTGGTAACCCAGCGAGGGTTCAAACCTATGGGCGGGTCTGCCGTGCTTCATCTAGAACTTCTATCATTAAACCCCATTGTAGATCTCTTGAGATAGGTGGACAAATGTTTGTTTTACCACAACCCGTATTTAGGAAATAGGCAAATAGTAGTGATGCTACAATAGGGGTGATGCAAGAGGACGCCAAAGATCTGAAAGTTGAGTTCCCGAAGGACTTCTTGTGGGGCGCCAGTACCTCTGGACACCAGGTCGAGGGCGGCAACCATGACCAGTGGACAGTTTGGGAATTGTCGCATGCTGAGGAACTGGCCAAATCCGCCGAAAAACGCTATGGGCACCTTGTGGCGTGGCCGGATATCAAAAAAGACGCCCAAAACCCACATAATTACATCAGCGGCAAAGGCGTGGATCACTACCACCGCTACAAAGAGGATTTTGGGCTCGCAAAACAATTGAATCTCAATGGTTTCAGATTTGGGATTGAGTGGGCGCGTCTGGAGCCGGAAGAAGGCAAATGGAACGAAGTGGCCGTAGAACACTACCGGCAATATATCGGCGAGCTGAAAAAGATGGATATTGAGCCTGTGCTGAACGCCTGGCACTGGAGTGAGCCAGTATGGTTCGCAGCGAAGGGCGGTTTTAAAAAGCGGGCCAATATTAAATACTTCATCCGGTTTATAGATAAAATTTGCACCGAATACGGTCATATGCTGCGCTATTTCATAACCCTGAACGAACCCAACAACTATGCCTCTTTCGGCTACATTCTTGGGACCTGGCCGCCCCAAGAAAGAAGTGTCATTTCTGCCTCGTGGGTTTATTGGAATCTGGTAATGGCACACCGGCAAGCCTACAAACTGATCAAGCACCGCTACCCGGAGATGCAGGTCGGAATGGCTGCTCAACTGGCTAATATCCAGGCTAAACGGCCACATAACTTCTTTGACGAAACAACCACTAAGCTGATGCGCTATTTTTGGAATTGGTGGTTTTTGCGCCGGGTTCGCAGACAACAAGATTTCGTAGGTTTCAATTATTATTTCACCGATTACTACACCGGCATCTTTAAACGCGAGAACCCAAAAATTCCACTCAGTGATCTGGGCTGGTATATGGAGCCCGAAGGGTTGTACCCGCTGCTGCTGCGAGTCTGGGCACGCTATAAGAAACCGATTATGATAACCGAGAACGGCGCGGCCGACCGCAAAGACGAATACCGCCGCTGGTGGATTGAGGAAACGATAGTGGCTATGCAGCGGGCGATGAGCGAGGGCGTAAAAATAAGGGGTTATTTCCACTGGAGCCTGCTGGATAATTTTGAATGGGCCGACGGCTGGTGGCCGAAATTCGGCCTGATTAAGGTCGATAGAGATAACGGCATGGAGCGAACTATACGCCCCAGTGCCAAGTGGTTTGCCGAACGCATAAAGAAGTTATCATAGGCCTTCCATCCACCCAAGGTGGACTGGCGGCCAATCTATAGATTATCCACAACCTAAGCTTGACCATTTTAACACTTTATGCTAGTATTTAATCCATGGCACAAAAACCAACACTGGACATGGGCATATTGGAGTCCCGGTGGGGATTGGATGATACCGAGAAAGAAGCCACCTCTACCGAACCAGCTACGGGAATTGTCCCAAAGCCAGAAGTCGCAAGAACCACTACACGAAGGCGTCCACGTGGACACGAAAGGCCGCTTCGGAGCAGAATAAAAATCGTTTTGGCCATTGGCGCTGTTGCGGCCAGCCCTTTTGTCATTAATAAGATTGCGGATTCATTAGGTAACCGAGAAAAAGCCCCGTGGCAAAACCAGCCAGCTCATATTGAGCCAAACAAATAAAGCATAGCGTGCATGGCTAGTTGCTCCACACTACATATTGTGCATAGATAGTCGTTATTGCAAATCTGTGGAAAAGTATTCGGGCGGTCGAACTCCTTTTATGATAAAACACTTGCGCGTGGGTAGGTGTGGGTTATATATTGTTAGTAGTGGGTAAAAGTGGGTAGCCCAAAATAGACTACCCAGATAAAATAAAAACCACTATTAAAAAATACGCAGCCATGGGAGATTACTTCGAACGCAGACTCGATGACAAACGGCGGTTATCCATACCGGCTGAGCTTCGAGAGGAATTTGCGTCTGGGGTAGTTCTAACTATTGGCTTCAAGAATTATTTGCACCTCTATCCAAAAGCCGTTTGGGAAGAGCTGGTAGAGCCTCAGCTCCAGGGGAATATCCTAGATGAGGCCACCGCCGACCTAAATGTCCGCTTCAGGATGGGGAAGACCGATAGCGAATTAGATACCAAGCAGGGGCGCATACAGATCCCGCAGCATCTTTTAGACCACGCGGGCATCAACCGAGAGGTTGTAGCTATACGCGCCGGACGCTACTGGAGGTTATCCCGCAAAGAATAAGCCTAATCGTCCGACTATCTGCACCTTAACAACTTAGCCAAAAAGCAAAAAATCTTTTCCTAAGGGAAAAAGAGCAGGCGTGGTCCCGCCAAAGCGGGATTCGGATTTATTCCGAAAGCGCCGATGAGGAAAAACCGTAGGTTTGTCCTCATAGTTTCGAGATCAGCTATTTGGCAGTCAGCCGATGGAAATCAGGGCAACCACCGTTATCAAAACCCTCGTACTTTTCTCAATCGTAACACCTCCCAAAACTCCACCTCACAAAAGTCTCTCACAAGAACTTTAAGAGCCCAGGTGCAAGTCCCGCCATAGGCGGGACGCGCCCTAAGCTCCAAACTCTCTGTCATCTGACAGGGAAAACAAAAACAAAAACAACGCAAAAATAAAAAGCTGGCTGCTGAATAGGTGACCTTGCAAAAACAAAAACAAAAATGTCACAAAATCACCAAAATTTGCCTGCCATGAGCAGGCCGCACCTTCCGGTATTGCTGGACGAAATCCTGGAATTGCTGGATCCCAGAAAAGGGGAGAGCTATCTGGATTTGACTGCCGGTTATGGCGGCCATGCCCAAGCGGTACTGGAACAAACCCAAAACCCTAAGGGGGCAATCTTAATTGACCGTGATGAACAAGCCGTAGAATATCTGCGTAAAAAGTTCGCTAACGGACCGGTTGAGATAGTCCACCAGGATTTTTTGGGCGTATGTCAACGCTTGGCAAGCAAAGGCCGGCAGTTTGACATGATTTTGGCCGATTTGGGCGTAAGTTCACCGCACCTTGACCAAGCTAGCCGTGGTTTTAGCATAAATGCCGATGGGCCGCTGGATATGCGTATGGATAGCTCGCAGGATTTGACTGCCGCTACTATTGTCAACCAGTGGAATGAGGTTGAAATTGCCAAAATACTTAGAGATTTTGGCGAGGAGCCTAAGGCTGCAAGAATTGCCCGCCAGATAGTCGCCGCCAGGCCACTTAACTCCACTAAAGACTTAGCAAAGATTGTCGCGAAGAACTGGCGTGGTTTTAGCCGTGTACATCCAGCTACCAGAACCTTCCAAGCATTACGTATAGCTGTTAATAGTGAGCTTACGCAACTGGAGCAAAGCCTGCCGTTGATAGCAAGGTTGTTAACTCCAGGTGGCAGAATGGCGCTCATCAGCTTTCATAGCCTGGAAGATCGTATCGTTAAACGGTTTTTGGCCGACAACGCCGCCGGTAGTTTTGACGCTGAGCTAAAACTCCTGACCAAGAAGCCCGTCACCGCTAGCACCAATGAAATAGTTTCCAATCCGCGTGCCCGTAGCGCCAAGCTGCGAGCCGCAGCGAAAATAAAAACCAAAAGAAAGGAATAACAGGAACAACTCCATGCCTATTCAGGTAAAGAGTACCTCCCGGACCTACAAAGTCCACGTTAGAGTGCTGAAAGGCCGCTAGCCGGACCGCCGGGAAAAGGCAGCGTCCGCCGATGGTGGGCGTTGCCACCAAAATCCAAAAACAACTATGACCTATTCAAACTCTGTCGCTATAAACCGTCGTTCTAATATTCGGCGTAATCAGAATTCAGTGGCTTTTGTAGATACCGCCCGCACCTTGGGGCCAGTAAGCAATACCATAATCTTGATTATTTTGGCCTGTCTAATCGGCCTGCTATATTTGACTCAAGTAACTAAGACCAACAGCTACGGATATATCATTAACAGCTTACAGCAGCAGCAGTCGCAGCTCCAGAGCCAGCAAGCCGATCTGGAAGTCAGCGCGGCACGCTTGCAGTCGCTAGACCGCGTGGCAAACAGTTCAGCAGCCAAGAGCCTAGTATCTGTTGTTCCATCTGGTTCTATCCAGCAATAATTTACAAACTGGTATGAGTCCATCTGTGTTTGGCCGTGGCCGCAAGTTCCTGCCCAGCGCCAATCGCCGCCTTAATTGGTGGTATGGCGTGCTGCTGACTATCTGTGTGATCTTTATAGGCCGACTGTTTTATTTGCAGGTAGTCAGGCACGATTATTATCATCAAGCTGCACTGAGCGACCAGTTAAAACAGTACACTATCGCGCCAGAGCGGGGGATTATTGAGGCTCAGGACGGCAACAGCATAGTGCCAGTTGTACTCAACCAAAAACTCTACACGCTGTATGCTGACCCAACACTGGTAAAAAATGCCGATTCGGAGGCAGCCAGACTTATAACCATTGCCAATGGCGACGCCAGCCAATACGCCAAACTCATGCAGACTTCTGGGACACGCTACGTTGTTCTAGCCGATAGGCTAAGCGAGGGTCAAAATAACCAAATTATGGCTCTAAAACTTCCCGGAATAGGCACTCAGGCGCAGGACTATAGGACTTATCCGCAAGGCACATTGGCTTCGCAGTTGCTGGGGTTTGTCGACAATAATGGGGCTGGCCAGTACGGTATCGAGCAGGCTCTTAACACGGAGCTGGCTGGCAAGCCGGGCGAGCTCAAGGCTATTACTGATGTCAACGGTGTACCACTGGCGGCCAGTAAAGATAACGTGCAAATTAATCCGACACCCGGTGATAATATTGTGCTGACGATCAATCTTGCTATGCAAAAACAACTGGAAACTATTTTGCAGCAGGGTTTAAAAAACGCTAAAAGCGATTCGGGTAGCGCACTAATAATGGATCCATATACCGGTGCCATTAAGGCTATGGCCAACTGGCCCACTTATGACCCGGCGCAATATTATAACGTTACGGATCCTAGTGTTTTCAACAATGCCGCAGTTAGCTCGCCGTTGGAAGTTGGTTCTGTTATGAAAACCCTTACTGTTAGTGCGGCGCTTGATCTGGGCGTAATTACACCTACCACCAGCTATGACGACCCAGGCCAGTGGCAACTTGATGGCAGCACGGTTAGGAATGTTGAAGAAGACGGCGGCCCCGGCGTTCATAACATCGCCCAAGTACTAAACCTTTCCATGAATACCGGAGCAACCTGGATGTTAATGCAAATGGGTGGCCAGACTGGTGTAGTCAACCAAAAAGCCCGCGACCGCTGGCATGACTACATGGTTAATCATTTTCAATTGGGCAAGCCGACAGGCATAGAGCAGGGCTATGAGGCTAGTGGTTATATCCCCAATCCTGATAGCGGCTATGCGCTGCAGCTAACCTATGCTAACACCGCGTTCGGCCAGGCGATGACAGCCACGCCATTGCAGATGGGAGCGGCGTTATCGAGCATCTTAAATGGCGGTACCTATTATCAGCCGCACCTAGTTGCTAGTACGATTAATGCCAGCGGTAAGACCACGGACACTAAGCCAAAGGTGGTAAGGGCCGATGTTGTATCGCCCCAAATCGGCCCCGAACTTGAAGGCCTGATGGAATATGTGCTACAGGGGCACCTGCAAGACGGCTTTACTTACTTAAAATTTCCAGATAATTACATCGTTGGCGGCAAAACCGGTACGGCTCAAATTGCCGATCCGGCCGGTGGTTACTACAGCGACAAGTTCAACGGGGCTTACGTTGGGTTCGTAGGTGGTGATAAGCCCCAGTATGTAATTATCGTGCGCGCCAATGAGCCGGGTATCAGTGGTTATGCTGGTAGCGTAGCCGCCCAGCCGATTTTTGCCGGCCTGGCGCATATGCTGATAGATAACTTTAATGTTATTCCCAAGAGCGGGACATGATGATAAGCAAAAGTGATATAATGCGGGGAGCAATTTTAAGGAAAAACAGAGAATGAGCAGCTTAGAACTTGTCGTTAATTCCAACACAGTTGAGCAAATCTTTACCTTCGGGTTCTTGAGTTTCGTCGCCGCCATGGTTCTAACGCCGCTATATACCACCGCGGCTTTTTCCGGCAAGTGGTGGAAACGGGCCCGAACTACGGCTATAACCGGCGAGAAAGCTACCGTTTATCAAAAATTGCATGCCGCCAAGCACCAACGGAATATCCCGACTATGGCTGGTATGATTTTTGTTTTGGCGACCGTTCTGGTGACTGTTGCCGGCAACCTGAGCCGTTCCCAAACCTGGCTGCCCTTAGCAGCTATGGCTGGCGCCGGCCTAATTGGCCTTTTTGACGACATCATTAATATCCGCGGTAACGGCAACGGCATAGCTGGTATGCGAGCCAAAATTAAGGCGCTGCTGCTAATAGGCATAGCTCTTATAGGTGGCTGGTGGTTCTATTCCAAACTGGGTATAACCTCAGTGCATATACCGTTTTTCGACACCTGGCATATCGGCTGGTGGATTATCCCGCTGTTTATATTGGTAGTGTTCTCTACAGCTAATGCCGTTAATATCACCGACGGGCTGGATGGCTTGGCTGGTGGCCTGACGACTATTGCCTTTGCCGCCTACGCCATCATTTCTCTTATAGAAAAGAAATATGGCCTTTCTGGTTTTTGCATGACTGTCGTAGGAGCGCTTCTCAGCTATACCTGGTTTAACATCTATCCAGCGCGTTTCTTCATGGGCGACGTAGGCTCCTTTGCACTCGGTACGGCATTAGGTGTGGTTGCTATGTTGACCGATACTGTCCTGCTGCTACCAGTAATCGGCTTCGTTTTCGTAGCCGAAGCCGGCTCGGTAGTACTACAAATAATTAGCAAGAAACTTAGAAAAGGTAAAAAAATATTTTTATCTTCGCCCATACATCACCACTTTGAAGCTCTTGGCTGGCCGGAGACTAAAGTTACAATGCGGGCTTGGATAATCGGTGAAATTGTTGCGCTGGTCGGCCTGATCATGTTTATCCTCGGAGGACCCTAAGGCCGTGAATAGACGTCCGCGGCACAGCCCTAGCCGCGCTGGCCTGCAGGCCGAAATCAATCACCGGGCGGTTATCGGTAGTCTTGGCCGCCGGCATAAACCGGATTACTGGATATTGATATTGAGCGCACTGTTGCTAACCATTGGCCTTGTTATAGTCTATTCCATCAGTCCCGGTCTAGCTGCCAGTCAAAATGTTAGCCAGAGCTACTTTATTGTCAAGCAGCTGATTGACGTAGTGCTTGGCATTGTCATCTTTGCCCTTGCGGCTTACGTACCACTTAGCGTTTGGTCTAAACTCGCCAAACCGCTAGCAATCGCTGCCGTCATAGGTTCACTGATAGTTATGTTTACACCCGTAGATGCTGTTTACCAGGCGCACCGCTGGATACGCCTGGGCAGCTTTTCATTCCAGATAGCTGAACTGATAAAACTGGCTTTAGTAATCTGGACGGCCGGTTTCTTAGGCCAGAGATGGCGGCAGGGCAGGCTAGCTGATTTTAATGCTACACTTAAGCCGTTACTTTTAGTTTTGCTGGCTATTGCTGTAGTAGTAGCTAAGTTGCAAAGCGACCTAGGTTCTGCCGGCGTGATGATAGCAATCGTTGGTTTGATGGCATTCTCGGCAGGTATTCCGCTTAAACGGGTCATGCTAATAGCTGGTTTGATAGTTTTGATAGGTGTCATAGCTATTGCTGGTAGCAGCTACCGGCGCGAACGGGTGACGTCTTTTTTGCACCCGCAAACACATTGTCAGGGCAACGGTTATCAAGCCTGCCAAGCATTAATCTCAGTCGGATCTGGTGGCTTGGTGGGCCTTGGGCTGGGCTACAGCGTGCAAGCTTATGGCTATACTCCAGAGGCCTCGAATGACTCCATATTCGCCATTACCGCCGAAGAAGTCGGCTTTATTGGCGCTATGGCTGTTGTTATCATTTATGCACTTTTTATTACACGCTTAAAGCGGGTTATAGAACGCGCCGCAGACCAGTTCAGCCGTTTACTGGCGGTGGGAGTATTAGCCTGGCTGAGCACCCAGATGATTATCAACATTGGTGCCATGATAGGCCTGCTGCCGCTCAAAGGCATTACTTTACCGCTGATCAGCCAAGGTGGCACTAGCTTGATATTCTTAGCGGCCGCTCTGGGCATCGTTTTCCAGATTTCACGCTATACTAGTTATGATGTCATCGAACCCAATGCCAGCCCCGCACCAGCGCCAGGCGCTAGTGATCATCCTAACCGGTGGGGGATCCGGCGGCCACATAACACCGCTCCTGTCGCTCGCCCACGCACTTAAATCGGCAGACCCTAATTGCAAGCTGGTTTATATTGGCCTAAAAGGCGAAAAAGTTGAAGGCCTGCAAGACCGGTACCAAGTATTTGACCAGATTAGCTCTGTGCCAGCCGGTAAATTTCGCCGCTACCATGGCCAAAGTCTTTTGGCGCATCTAACAGATATCAAAACACTCTTTTTGAATGGGCGTGATTTCTTCAGGCTAATTGCCGGACTACATAGTGCCGAAAAACTAATCGGGCGGATCAAACCAGACATTATTTTCTCTAAGGGCGGTTATGTAGCCGTGCCAGTCGGACTAGCTGGACACTTGCGCGGCGTGCCAATTGTAACGCATGACTCCGACACCGTACCCGGACTAGCCAACCGCATCATTGGCCGCTGGGCTGTAGTACATGCTACTGGCATGCCACCGCAGTATTACAGTTATCCTAAAGATGCCGTTGTATATACCGGTATCCCGATTGATGAACGGGTCAAGCCGGTTACTGCCAGTCTTCAAGAGGCGTATAAAAAGGAACTGGGTCTGCCGGCTGATGCTCCGATGCTACTGGCTGCCGGAGGCGGCCAAGGAGCCCAGCAAATTAATAGGCTTATGCTGGCCATTGTCCCTAGGCTTCTAGCCGTCAATCCTAGGCTGCGCATCGTTCATATTGTAGGGGTTGGTATAAGCGGCCAGATGAGCGAACAAGAGATTAAACAGGCTTATACTAGCTCGCTGCCGGCCGAAGACTACGAGCGTATAACTACCATGAGTTTTACCAGCGATTTTCATAAGTATAGCGGCGCTGCGGATTTGATTATCACCAGGGCAGGGGCTAGCGCTTTGGCGGAGTTTGCCCTGCAGGCCAAAGCCTGCATTGTTATACCAGGCTCAGTTCTTGCGGGCGGCCATCAGCTCAAAAATGCCCAGCTGCTTAAAAAACTGCATGCTGTCAAAGTGTTGCCAGCGGACGCAGGTTCGGAGCAACTACTCAAACTTACTTCTGAGCTGTTAAATAACCCTTCAACCCGTACTAAAATGGCAGCCAATCTCAGTTTAATCGCCAAGCCCAATGCTGCTAAAGATTTAGCCGCAGTAGTTCTGGAACAAGCAAGAAAGAACAGACCTTGATCCGTAACCCATTTACTCGTCACCGGTCACGAACCCCCCCTATAAAGGCTAGAAATACCCCCGCGACCAAATATTACCGTTCTGGCAGTATCTCGGGCGAGAGCAGTCCCTTTGAAAGCCAAAAACTAAAAAAACAAAACCCTGCGGCACGCAAAGTGTTGTTTAGCGTGGCCGATATCGCGGTAATTGTAGCTATACTGGCTATTTTGGTCTACAGTTTGATCGTCCGGCCGGATCCGCAAATCTCAACTAGCTCCACCGTTTACCGTCCAGCAGCAGTTTACGAACAGGCAACTATCAAACAGTTTCAAATACTAAAAAACCGCAACAAAATCTCGCTTGATGAACAAGAGATAGTCAAAGACCTGCAGGCGCAATTCCCGGAGATTGCCGGCGCTTCGGTAGAACTACCTCTGTTCAGCGAAACACCGATAGTTCACCTTAACATTGCTCTACCCAGCTTTTTCTTAACTAGTAATAACACTAATTATATCGTTGACTCAGAAGGTTGCGTTGTTGCCAGAGCCAGTTCTTTGCCGAAAATTAAGAACCTGACACAAGTAACAGACCAAAGCGGATTTAACATCAAGCTTGGCCAACCAGCCATGAGCTCCGCAAACGTGGCGTTTATTGGTGCGCTATTGGCTGAACTCAAACGCGCCCAAGTACCAGTAAGCTCGTTAACACTACCGCCTCTGGCCCAAGAGCTGGATGTGCGGACTGCCGACCACGGCTATTACATAAAATTCTTTCTGGGAGACGATGTATTACAAGAAACCGGACAATTTTTGGCTGCCCGTCACAATTTTGCCACTACCAACACCCAACCTTCAGAATACCTAGACGTACGAGTACTTGGTAAAATCTATTATAAATAGCTGCCTGCAGTTATAATTGGTGCCAGATGATCAAAGCCAAAAACCTGAGCAAAAAATATGGCCAGAAACTAGCCGTTGATGACCTGTCTTTTGAGGTTGACACCGGTAGAGTTACTGGCTTTTTGGGCCCTAATGGTGCTGGTAAAAGTACCACCATACGTCTAATGCTTGGGCTGGATAATGGCAAGGGTATTACTACTTATGATGGTAAGCAGCTTCACGAGTACACCCAGCCCTCTAAAATTGTTGGGATTCTACTCGAAGCCAAAGCTTTTCATCCCACACGTACAGCGCGCAACCATCTTAAGGTTCTGGCTGCCGAAGGTAGTATCGATTATAAAAGAGTCGATGAGGTCTTGGATGTTGTTGGCCTAACAGATGTGGCTAAAAGCAAACCCGGCAAGTTCTCACTGGGTATGAGTCAGCGACTGGGCATCGCTGCAGCGGTACTTGGCAAGCCGAAATATTTAATTTTGGATGAACCGGCTAATGGACTGGACCCCGAAGGTATCGCCTGGCTTCGCCAGTTTTTACGCGATTATGCCAACGAGGGCAACGGCGTACTGGTTTCCAGCCATTTGCTCAGCGAAATGTCCCAAATGGCCGATGACGTGGTGGTGATAGGCAAGGGGAGACTGATCGTTAATACCTCCGTAGACAAACTTACGGCTGGCGCTAGCAGCTCGGTATTCGTGAGGACCAGCAACCTTGCGGATCTTGAGAAGACTCTCTTAGCTGCTAAACTTAAATTTGAAAAAGAGGGCCGGGGGCTCGCTGTCAGCTCGGCCAGCACTGATGAAATCGGTAAATTGGCCCACCAGGCTAGAGTGACGGTCTTGGAGTTAACTGCCCGTACTGCCTCTTTGGAGCAGGCATTTTTGGAGCTGACTGAAGGCACCGAAGAATTCCAAGCACATGCGAACGAGGATAAAAAGTCATGATACCAACCATGAAAGCCGAATTCAGAAAGCTGCTCACTGTCCGCTCGACTTATGTTATTTCGCTTGTCTTCCTTTTGCTGGCGGGTTTTTTGGCTTTTTACGTTCAGGGGTTCAAAAACTCAGCTGATCTAAACCTTACCAATGGTACCGCCAGGTTTTTCGTAGCCGGTACTATTACCCAAATTGCCGACACGCTTGCGGTCGCTGGAGCCCTGATCGCTTTGTTGCTACTGGCGCACGAATACCGCTACAACACCATTGTTTATACCCTCACCACCAGTAACAGCCGTAGCAAGGTTATGGCATCTAAGATTGTCGCTATCCTTGTCTACGTATTCATTTTCGCTTTGGCTGCTGCTGCGATCGTACTCGGTTTAATATGGGCCGGGGTGGCGGCCAGCGGGCACAGCATACCGCATCAAGATATCAGTTACCTGACTTATTTAGCCAAGACCATATTTTTATGCGAAGCTGATGCCATGGCCGGATTATTATTTATCTCGTTAATTCGTAACCAAGTTGGTGCTATAGCCGCCCTGTTCATAATCCCAAACACCGTGGAGGGCCTACTGAGCTTGCTGCTTAAGCATAATTCTATTTACATGCCCTTTACGGCACTGCAGCAGGTAATCCAGCCTCCTGTCGTCAATGGCATAGCGGCCTCTCATCGAACGCGTGATATGACAACGGGCTACTTATCCGCGCCAAGAGGGGCGTTAGTGTTCTTAGCGTATCTTATCGTTGGCTGGATTATCACCTGGTACTTATTCCTCCGCCGCGATGCCACCACCTAATGAGTAAGAGCAGGGAATTGTTGTAAAAATTAAGTAAGATATACTTATACTCAAATGACCCGTGTCAGCCATACTGATGAATTCTCAATTGTTCTGCATCTTGATAACAAATCAAGCCGAGATATTGCGAAAATACGGAATCTGCTACCAAACTCTCCGTATAGGGACGATAAGCCACACATAACACTTCTTCAAGGCATTGTTGCCCCAAGGCATATTAGCGACGATGAGCTCCTGTCCATTCTAAGCTCGTTACTAAAAAGCATTCTCAAAATCCATCCGCACGCCTATGTGCACGATATATCCAACACGCCCGGCGGCCACTATACTACAACAAGTATTGTTGAGCTGACTTCTTCGACTGAGCTACAACAAGAACACGTAAAATTAATAAAGGCTTTGGGGAGCGCTGACTTTAGATTGGGCAGAGCCAGCCATACCTATAGTCCGCATATAACTATACGTCTTGGGGTCCTATTGAGTGGCGATGCCTTAGATACTGCTGCACAGCTATTTCCGAAGGGAAGAGAGGTGGAGGTTGACAGATGGGCAATTTTACGGCTAGCTGACCGGCGGCATACCCGGCCATCATATGAATTAGATCCATAAGGCTGATAACATAAGTAAGACATCCTCTCCTCCTCTAGTTCGTAATTTGTTCAAGAGTTTAATAAAATTAATTGGATAGGGAAAAAGCATACTCTGCTAACATTTTGTGAAAAGTCAAATAAAAATTAAATCGCCAGAAAAGTAGAGGAAACTATACAAAAATATGAAAGTGGCGAAAGTCAAATAGCTGAATATGCCTGTGGATAACTTAGGCACTTTTCACGGAAATTTTACGACACCGCGGAGAGTAATAAGTACAGTAATATTAAATGGCCGAGGACAGTGTGGTGTTGTGGGCCAGTATGGCAATTATATGCCAGACGCTTAAAACTCCCCTGTTAGCAGGGGTATTGGCATATCAACCCAAGCCTAATATATAGAGTCGCAAAATATACATTGTGCGACCTTATGTTTATAGCTAGCTTTGTTATTACCCTGTGTTCCGTATGGCTGCTATTTTTCACACGGCTAATTTTTGTAATTAATTTTTATGATGCTGGCCGGCCCTGCACCCACCGCATCGATTCTAGTAGTACCTGTCTACCCGGCTCTTGACGATAGTGTTCGTAAAATGTTCGGCAGCACTTGAAATCAATCAATCATATTTGTTTAACGGAAGCGAACGATATACTCGTCACTAGAATCAGCCAGTTTATTGTCGCTGCTGTCGGCTTGCTTTTGTCGTTGAGTTGTAGCGCCCCCGTCTTGACGTTGCTGTCCTTGGTTTTTGCGCCCACCGCGCCGGGTACGTTTGCGCTTTGGTGCTCCAGTAGAACCACCGCTATCACTACTAACATTGCTGAGCAGGCTTGCCGCGATTTTACCTAAATTGCCGCCGTAGGGTTTGGCGCCGCTGCGTGCAGTTTCTGCTCGCTGTTTAGCGATTTCGTTCAACTGTGCTTGAGCTTTTGGCCGAGCCACTTGTGGGGCAGCCTGAGGGTTATTTGCTAGGTCTGTAAGATCCAAACCAGTGTTTTTGCGGATCAGAGCATCTACGGATGCACGGTCCTTAGTGTAGCGTTCGCGTGATAGTTCTATGATGCGGCTGCTGGAGTCATCCGGCGGTTCGGGCAGGTTTAGTGTTTTGGCCGAGAAAGCCGGAGCTTTCTCGCCGCCGATGGTCATAGTGGCTACAAAATAGCGGTTGTGCTGCTGGATCAGGTCTCCGGCTTCAAACTGCGGCTCGAAATATTTAACCAAAAATGGTGCATCATCGGGACTGACGCGGAAACAGACGATAGTACCAACGTTACCGAACACCGCATTACGCACCGGCTCTTCCATCTGTGAAATGTACTGGTTGGCCACAGTTAAATTAAGCGCGTATTTGCGGGCCTCACTTAAAATGGTAGCAAAAGATTCCGTGGCAAAGACCTGGAACTCATCAACATAAAGGTAGAACGGTCGGCGCTCGGCTTCTGGTACATCAGCACGTCCCATGGCGGCCAGCTGGATTTTGGTAACCATCATGGCGCCCAAAATACCGGCGTTATCTTCACCCATCAGGCCGCGACTAAGATTGACTATCAGGATTTTTCCTTGGTCCATGATCTGGCGGAGGTTAAACGTACTCTTGGGCTGGCCGATGATATTCCTCACCATCGGATTAGCTGTAAATGCACCAACTTTGTTGAGCACTGGTGCGACTGCCTCGGACGCGAACCTGTCATTCCAGCTGGCGAATTCCGTGACCCAAAAATTTTTGACCACCGGATCATCTATGTAACCGATGACGCCCGACCGGAATTTCTTGTCTGTCAGCATCCTCGTGATATCCAACATAGTGGAATTCGGGTAATCAAGCAGGGCTAGCAGCGTGTAGCGTAGAATATATTCCAGACGCGGACCCCAGCTTTCGGCGAACAAACGTTTAAGTACGCCAACCAGCTCGGAGCTGATATGGCCCTTCAGGGTCGGATCGGTAATTTCCAGCGGGTTGAAGCCTATTGGGTGCTCAGTGTCGGCAGGGTTGAAATAAACCACATCATCTATGCGCCGTTCAGGAATGAATTTCAACACATGCTGGGCATAGTCACCGTGTGGATCGATTACCGCGAAGCCCTGGTTGTAGTAAATATCTGATAAAGTAAACAGCTCCAGTGCGCCGGATTTACCGGTGCCGGTCTGCCCCAAAATGTAAACATGCCGGCCGCGGTCCTCGCGCAGCAGTCCAAAAACAGTATTATCGCCGCGGAAATTGGTTACACCAAACAGGCTAATATCACTCTCTGGAGAGCTCGCCAGAGTGGGCACATTTGAGGGCGGCTCGGCAGTTTTAGTGTTTGCCCAGACTATGTTAGGTGTTTCCACCGTAGTGTGCGGCAAATGGAAGATACTAGCCAGCTCCTCGATATTTAAGATGTAGCCTTTATCAATAAACAAACGCGCTTGGTATTCGATTTGCCGGTCGCGGTTAAAGTTCGCCCTCCTAGCTTCAAAGCCATTGAGATTAGTTGTGTTGAATTGCTTAAATGCCCCCACCAGCGCCTGCATACGCAGGCGAGCGGTGTATTGATCGTGTCCGGCGTACAGCAGCCGGATTTTCACCTGGTATCCTAGCTTAGTCCCCTTCTGTTCTATGGCAGTGATGCGCGATTTGTCCCGCTCAGATATCTCTGGTTCTTTGCGTCCGCCACCGACTCCAGTTTCTGGTGGTTTAGCTAAGGCTCCAAAAACCTGGCTGGCGTAGCTTAGGGTGGCCCCACCTGCCCCGCTACTGAATAATCCGCCGCCGCGGCGAATGCGTTCGATAACCCTCGCTCCCCTGCGATGCCAGTCATCGGGTATTGGACGGACTATAATTTGTATCCACATTTCTTCGTCTTGGCCGTCTAATTTGGCCAAAGTTGCAGTGATAGCGGCCAGTGGGTCTACCTCGAAACTAGGGAAAGTTTTAATTGGCAGTGTCTCATTGTCTGTTAATACCAATTCGGCGCTGTGGATTACTGTTTGGGACAGCGGCCTGTCGGCATAATCTTCGTCCTGTTCGTAAATCTGTACTGTAGGATACTGTGCATAGATCTGGCCCTCAACAAAGGCTTGTAAGTGCTTGGGAGTCCAGATATAAAAGCGTAGACGTTGGCCGATCGCTGCCATTTCCAAACTGAAATGTTCCTGAAGAGTTCCTGAGAGCCTTAGCTCGCGTTTAGGCCGTAAAATACCGTGAAGGGCAGCCAGCATCTGCTCCGCTGCCAATTCTTTTTTGTCGTTTGTGCGGGGAATCTCCAGCATCAGCAGACAATGCTCATGCCCGGGCGCTGCTTTTTTTGCTCCACTAAATATTTTCATAAGAGTTATAACTCTGGTCTTTATTATACATCTGTTGAGCGAAGTACCCGTAATAAAAATGGGTCAAGCGTAGTGCAACCCGAGCGATGGTTTAGATCACCCGGCGTGTAACGCACACTTTTATTACGGGTACGAGCGACTTTATTCGGCCAGGCCGTAAGTAGCCTTAGCCACTCTTTTGAACTGAGACTTACCCTGTAAATTAAGTAGTATGGTCGTTTCCTTGACTTGACGGCTTTTAAGTACGCGCCGAACTATTTCGTCACGGTGTAGCGGGCCGCCCTCTTTGTGCAAGACTTCGGCGATCACATCAGCAACAGTACCCTTTTTGTAGCCCCACTCCTTAAGTGCGTATATCCCCCGCCCGATCAGTACAAAGCGTTTGTCCTTGATAAGTTCATTATGAATCGCCTGGGTAGTCACGTCCTTGCGCTTGAAATCACTCTTTTTAATTGCTGTAGCGATCTCAGAGAAGTGCATGGGCTTTTTGACGTCGTGCAAAATCACGTAGATCTTATCGCGGATGTTCTTGGGGTTAACCATCGGCCATTTAATAAGTCCCCAACGGCCATGCAAGTGCGCCAGTTGCTTGGATATGCTAGCCAAAGCCTCGACATTCTTGCTGTCGGTGGAGCCAACTTGCTTAGCCACACTGCCAATATCAGTCGGTTCGCCAATTTTGTTAATGGCATCTATGATTTTAGCAACCTGCTGAACAATGGCTTTTTCGCTATGTTCAGGCGCCAAACCCAAAGCGTGGAAGAAACTATCGTTATCGCTGATCACAGCTATACTGGGGCTGAGCTGCGCCAAAAAAGCAACGCGGGCTTGGTCAACTTTGGAGTTGCCGGGAGTCAGGCGGGCGGATACGTCGCTGACACGGGCCACCTTGCCCATTACCTTTAAGTGTTCGCCCAATACTTTCTCAACCTCTTCAATATTGGCTAAATCTTTTTCAGCAGCGATTTTAAGCCTAGTCAGAATGGATTTTTCTAATTGGCGGACACGCTCACGGGTAATACCCAAAAGTTCGCCAATTTGCTCCAGCGTTTCACGGCGGTCAAACAGTCCAAAACGGCGGGAAATTATCTCCCGCTCCCGCTCACGTTCAATAGTGCCCAAAATGTCTTGGACCACATTTTCTACATTAAATTGTGTCTTGGATAGACTGTCTTCCATGGTTAGTTCTTCCCTGTTATGCGGCCTTTTGCCGCTTTAGGTTACTACAATTATATAACTTTAATTTTTAAAAGTCAACCCAAGTGGAACAATTCAGCAAAGCTAAAGTTCCACGGGTTACCTTGTGGAATTTCACCGTAGAAGAACTATTCCACAGGGCAAACTTTACTGAACAATATTATTTTATCACTATTTAGACGTGATAGCACAATCCGTTTATGTATATTTTTCTACAAAAATTTCTTGCCAAACTGTAAAAGTTGTGGATAAATGCTGTAAATGATAGCTTTATTTTTTGGCTCGGCGATTCTTAAAGCGACCATTATTGACTGGAGCTTTGTCTAATAATTCCTGGGCGGCACCTTTGGTCAGCTTCTCTGGTGCTTGCCCTTTTGGAACACGGACGTTCTTTTTTCCGTTGGTAACATATGGACCATATGGTCCACGCAGTATTTTGAGCTTACCAAAATCGGCAACTACCCGCTGGGCCTCGGTTGTTTGTTTGTCGCTAATAACTTCTCTGGCCTCTGGTTCAGTTATGGTCAGCGGGTCGTGGTCTTTGATACTTATAAACTGGCTTCCAATCTTTATATATGGTCCAAAGCGGCCGATGTCAGCTGTGATCGCCTGCCCGTCTGCGGCTTTACCAACTTTGCGAGGCAAGTTAAACATTGGTAAGGCTTCTTTGAGTTCTATCTCCTCTAGGGTTGCCCCTGAAGGCAGTGGCGCAAAACGGGGCTTAACTTCTTCTTCAGGTTTTTTGCTGTCAGTTTCACCCAGCTGCAGTACCGGCCCGTAGCGTCCGTAACGGGCAAAAACTGGCTGCCCGCTCTTAGGGTCTTGCCCCAGTTTACGCATTTGTACGGCTTCAGACCGGCTAGCTTTAAGTGATTTTCCAATCAAGGGATGGAAATGTTCATAAAAATCATTAAGCATCTTTACCCAGGTAAGTCTCCCCTCGGCTATGTCGTCTAATTCTTTCTCGGCTTCGGCCGTAAAATCATAATCCATAATTTCCGCAAAATACTTCATTAAGAAGTCGGTGACTATATCAGCCAGCTGGGTAGACAATAGCTTATTGCGGTCAGCTCCAACAACGATACTTTGTGTACGCTCTTCGACCTTGCCGCCATTTACCAGCAGCTCGACCAGTTCCTGTGTTTCCCCATCTAAATCTTTCTTCTCGACATAACCCCTGTCCTGGATGGTACTAATAGTCGGTGCGTAAGTGCTTGGCCGGCCGATGCCCAACTCTTCTAGCTTGCGTACCAAGCTGGCCTCAGAATAGCGTGAAGGCGGTTTGCTATAACTTTCCAAAGCACTTAACGCTTTAAGCTTAAGTTTCTGGCCTCTTTCGACTGATGGCAAGATACGATCATCCTTGCCTCCGCCGTAGACTTTCAAAAAGCCGTCAAAGATCAGCACTTCACCAGTGGCGAGAAACTGCTCTTTGTGATCGCTAATGTTTATCATGACTTCGGTTTTTTGGATGCTGGCAGCGGCCATTTGACTAGCCATAGTTCTCTTCCAAATAAGCTCGTAAAGCTTTTTTTGGCTGGAGTCAGTGCCGGCACTAAGCTTATCGGGGTGCGAAGGCCGGATAGCCTCGTGAGCCTCCTGGGCAGATTTGTCCCTAGTTTTATATTGGCGCAGCTGATAGTACCGTTGGCCGTAATTCTTAAGTATGTAATCTTTGGTGGCGCTGGTGGCCAGCCCTGATAAAGTGGTACTGTCAGTGCGCATATAGGTGATGTGGCCAGCTTCATAAAGTCGCTGGGCTATGGTCATGGTACGGCGTACGCTAAAACCTAAACGTCGGGCGGCTTCCTGCTGGAGGGTGCTGGTAATAAACGGCGCCGCTGGCGAACGGCTACCGGGTTTCTGCTCAACAGCAGCCACGCTAAATTCAGCTTTCTGGATTGCCTCTAAGAAGCTTTTAGCGGCAACTTTATCTTTTAATTTCTCTGTCAGTTCTGCCGGAAGGTCTTGTCCTTTAGCGTCAAAAACAGCACTGACCTTGAATGATCTTTCAGGCTTAAAGGCGCGGATTTCACGCTCGCGTTCGACAATCAAGCGGACGGCTACACTCTGCACCCGTCCGGCACTAAGTCCGACCCGTATTTTTTTCCATAATATCGGACTTAGCTCGTATCCTACCAACCTGTCTAAAATTCGTCGAGCTTGCTGGGCGTCCACCAGCTTCATGTCTATCTGGGAAGGGTGCTCTATGGCCTTGTTTATAGCCGTCTCAGTAATCTCGTGGAATACGATGCGTTTAGTGGTCTTAGGGTCCAGCCCCAGCGCAACCGAGACGTGCCAGGCTATGGCCTCGCCTTCGCGGTCGGGATCACTGGCCAGCCAGACGGTATGACCTTTGGCGGCGCTTTTTAGTTCCGATACAATTTTGGTCTTGTCAGGGCTTATCTGGTAAATTGGCTTAAAATGCTTGGCAACGTCTACACCCAACTCTTTTTTGGGCAAATCACGGATATGACCAAAGCTGCTTTTGACACTATAGTCTTTGCCCAGAAAAGGGGCTATGGTTTTAGCTTTGGCCGGACTCTCAACGATAACTAGGTTTCTCGGCATATATACGGTTGTCTAGTGTAAAAGGCTCGTTTAATATATGCAAATACTTGCTTAGCCTACCCCGTAGTAAATCCTGAATGGAAAAGAGGAAAAATATTCCTATTTTGAAATATCAAGATTTCACTGCGGGGTCTATCAAGACTGTCAAACTCGTCAAGTTTGGATGTTTCAGGCAGCGTGCCAATGTCCATTGCCAGAAGGCTTTATATAGCCGGCTATTTCTAACATAGTTAATGTGCTACTTATGGCCGACCCGTTAAGCTGACAGGCCAGCGCCAGGTCTTCTTGGTCACTTATACCGTTGGCTATCAGTCGCAGCAGACGTACTGCTTCAGGGCTACCGCGAAACTTCTTAGCTTTTTCGGCCCCGCCGAATCTTATATTAAGTGCGAAAAATATATCCTCAACTGTCGTTACTGGCACGGCGCCGCTTTTTATAAGATTATTACAGCCCTCGCTGCCCAGGTTGGTAATGTTACCCGGTACCACCATAACAGTTTTGCCTTGCTCCAGTGCGAAACGGGCAGTATGTAAAGTACCGCTATTGACTGCCGCTTCTGTTATCAGCAGTATGTCCGCCAAGCCACTAACGATCCGGTTGCGGGCAATGAAATTCACTCTATACCCAGGGTAACTATCAGCATACTCGGATATCAAGCTGCCACTCTGCTCTATTATTTGCCTAGCAAGATTAACGTGTGAAGACGGGTAAATTTGTTGTAGCGGAGTTGGTAAAACGGCCACCGTGCAGCCACCGGCATCTAAAGCAGCCTGATGCGCGATGCTGTCGATACCCAGCGCCAAACCGCTGATTATCACTACCCCTGCCCGGGCTAACTCACCTGCTATTTTTTGAGTAACCCCGCGGCCATAATAACTAGCCTTGCGGCTGCCAACTATCGCTACACGCGGTTTACCCAGCCACTCAGCGGGATCTACCCCAGCCCAGAACAACCTCTGCGGACGCTCTGGTATATGTTTTAAAACCTCGGGATATCCGGGGGATCTAAGCGTAAGGGAGTTGACTTTTATCTGCATATATTTTTAAGCATTGACACAAAGACACTTTTTTGCTAAAATTGCAATCCGTAAGTCTACTTAGGTAGTATTTACGTACCTTATACCCCCAATAGATATCTGAAACCTTGTGTTTTAGATATCAATTTCTAACATTTTGTTAGATTGTTTAAGAGCTTTTTGGTTTCGAAGTAGTTACCCTCCACCAAGAAACCAATCGGCCCTTCGTCTGCTACTAGTTAGTATACGTCAAGCCGGGGCTCTTAAACAAACTAACCCCTTTAACTCTCTCTCCCCGTTCAGCGTGGGTCAGTGGGTCCCCCGGGATGCGACCGGCTTAATAACCGGGCCGGCACGAATGTACGTTGCTTTTTGCCGTCTTCGTCGCTCCACTTAAGGTGGGTTGAAGGGTGTAATTAGCGGGATGAACTTTTTGGGTTCGTCCCCTGAAAGAGCCTCCAGAGGTGCCCACCCCCTCTGAAGGCTCTTTTTAGTCTATTGTGCGGGTGTCGTGGGGGAGCTGGCCGCTGAAGATATATTCGGTGATTAGGGCATTGGCCTCGCGGAGAATAAGTGGCAGGATCGCCTGCTCTTTTTTGCTGAATTTACCCAGGACGAAATCTGCAGCATCGGCTTTCTCGGATAGTTCTCTGCCGGTGCCGATGCGTATGCGGCTAAAATCATTACCGATATGCACGACAAGTGATTTAACACCGTTATGTCCGGCATCTGAACCACCCAGGCGGGTGCGCAGTTGGCCGAAAGCGATCGCCAATTCGTCATATACAACCAGGGTGCTTGGGTTATAAACCCTATAAAATCGCTGTACCGCCTGGGCGGCTTCGCCGCTGTTGTTCATGAAAGTCGCGGGCTTGCATAGTATCACCCGTGTCTCACCCATGGTGGTGTTGGTCAGATGGCACTTCAGATCCTTTTTAACCATCCAGGCCGGAAAGTCATTTTTGCCGGCAAAATAATCCAAGACCTCAAAACCGATATTATGCCGCGTCCCCTCATATTGCTTACCATGGTTACCGAGACCAATAATAAGGACTGTCTTGCTGGCACCAATCGTATACAGCGGCAGGTTGCTGCTAACTTGTGGTTTTTTCTGAAAAAGCGCCATAGTCTTATCTTAGTTTAATGCTTTTCTATGAACCAGAATTTTAATGGTGTGCCAGCGAGCGGCCACTGCTCGCGGAATGACTTCTCCAGGTAGCGCCGATAGCTCCAGTGTAAAAATTTAGTGTGGGCGCCAAAGATTTTAAAACTTGGCATATCAATGTCTTCTTCTTGGACCATATAATTGAGTTTAGGTTGGCGGCCCCTTAGTCCGGCCGGTGGGTGTTCTTCTGTAGCGCGGTGCAGCCACCGGTTAAGCTCGGAGGTGCGGATTTTTAACGCCCGGGCTTCAGCTATCTCCAAAACCAACTCGAATATTTTGGCAACATTTTGCCCGCTGACAGCACTGGTAAATATCAGAAACGCCCAAGGCACGAAGGCGAATTCCTTGGCGGTAGTGTGCGCTATATGATCGCGGCTAAAGCTGTCCTTGTCTACGCTATCCCACTTGCTGACCACCAGAACTAAGCCCTTACCCGCCTCTTTAACTAAACCGGCAATTTTTTGGTCCAGTTGGGTATTAAGTTCTTGGACGTCCATCAACGCCAGGCAAATATCAGCTTCTTCTATAGCTGCTAAAGCTCGCAGGACGCTAAACTGCTCCACACCCGGCTCTATCTTGCCTGGTCGTCGAATACCGGCAGTATCCATTAGTTCGATTTCGTGTTCGTGAAAGCGTACCACCGCTCGGTTGACATCACGGGTGGTGCCGGCATTAGAGCTGACAAGTGCCTGCTGTTTTTTGGCCAAGGTGTTAAAAAGTGATGATTTGCCAACATTTGGACGGCCCAGCAGCGCCAGTTTTATCCGGTCGCTATCTTGTCTTATGGTTGCCGCTGGCAAATGTTCTGCCGCAGCCTTTAATAGTTCTTCCAGACCTCGTTTTTGCGTCACGCTGGTGGCGATGATCGGTTGGATGGCCAATGCCCGCCACTGGGATAGGTTACTTCTGATGTCCTTATCTATTTTATTCACCACTAGAATTACCGGCTTGCGGCTCTTGAGGGCCATTTTGGCCACCGCGCGGTCTTCTGCAGTTGGCGGCACGTGGGCCTCCACGACTACCAAGATAACATCGGCACTACTAGTGGCTTCGGCTATCTGTTGTTGGATGCTCAGCTCAAAATCATCCTCGGCGTTTTTTAACCCCGCAGTGTCAACCAGCCAGAAATCCTTATGGCCCCAGTTGGCTTTGGCGGTGACGCTATCACGGGTGGTACCAGCCTCCTTAGCGATAATAGCCTCACGGTGACCAATTAAAACGTTGAACAAACTCGACTTGCCTACGTTTGCCCTACCCACCAGTGCCACAATCGGAACTCGCGAACCGCGAACCGCTCTGGCCTGCTTGTCGGCAGAGCCAACAACTCTGCCAGCGCTTTCAGCGCCCTGCAGTGTTGTCGGCTGCGCTGCTCCTTCTGCGTATTCTTGATACGCTTCTGTCTGCTGCTCGCCGTCGCCTTGCAGTGCATCTGAGTTCGTGGCCCGCGATTTTCTCCTGCTCATAGGAGTTATTATACCTTTAAATGCGTTAAAAAAACCGCGTCAGATACCTGGCGCGGTTTTTGCTAACTTATTTTAGTTTTATAGGCCACCGCTAGAACTGCCCGCTGGGGGAGTTGAACCTGCACTGTTGTCGGCTGGCGGAGTTGCGGGTTCGTCGGCTGGCGGAGTTGCGGGTTCGTCGGCTGGCGGAGGAGTGACAGGTACACTGCCGCCGTCGCTGGCGGCTGCGCTGTCATTGCCCGGCATTGCCGGCGCCGAACTGTCGGCTGGCGGAGTTGTCGGTGCACTAGGCGTAAAACTATTGATCTGGCTATCAACGGCACTCTGTTCCTGGGCGGTGCTCATCTGGCCGCTGTTATCTGCCGGCGCACTAGGCGTTACTGGCACGCCGCTAATAGGGTTGGCGTCTGGCGCTGGGCTGGGGGCCGCTGCGTCTGGCGCGGGGTTAGTTGGTGTACTTGGATCGTCTGGCATGGATTGCTCACTTTCTTGCTTATTAGTTACTACAGCGTCTGGCTGCTGGTCGATGGATTGACCGGGCTGCAAGACGTCATGTACCACGCGAACGAAATCTTCTAGGGTGACCTGAGATTTCACTAAATACTTTACCACGCCCAGCTTTTCTCCGCGAGCCTGATCTTCGGCTTGGCCTAAAGCGGTCATCATGACCACTTTAGTGTTGGCCATGTCGGGAGCTGCGCGCAAAGTTTCCAACATCTCAAACCCGGACAGCCTGGGCATCATTACATCGGCAATAATTAAATCAGGTTTTTCTTTGACTGCTACGGTTAGAGCTTCCTCGCCATCGCCGGCAGTTACTATTTGATAGCCTTCGGCCTGCAGGCGCATCGCGAAAATTTCACGCAGTGCCTGGTCATCCTCTACCAGTAAAACCTTGGCCATTTAAATTATCGATCCCTTCTCATTATGCTCGTAGTGCTTATGATTATCTTCATTGTAGCATGATTCTGGGCGCATCAACGGCCTGCTAGGCATCCAAGGGACTTATTAGCGCAGCCTGTTTCTTTTGCATCTGTAGGGCCTGCTCGGTGGTCAAGCGTGGTAAGTTAATGAAAAAAGTACTACCCTTACCCAGCTGGCTCTCTACCCATAGCCGGCCATTATACATCTCGATGATTTTTTTACTGATGAACAGCCCCAGGCCAGTACCTCCCACTGTACGGGTTAGCGAACTATCAACCCTGTAGAACTTTTGAAAAAGGTGAGGAATATCTTCTTGGGGGATCCCTGGCCCGGTGTCGCTTACCTGCAACTGTATCACCGAATTATCACCAGTCAGGCGTGCCGTGATATTGCCGCTAGGCGTGTATTTAATAGCATTGTCGATAATATTTTGTAGCACCTCGCGGATACGGTTAGGGTCTACGTAAGCGTAATACAGCGGGCGTACCACCTTGCCGCCACTGACGTCCTTGTCAGCGCTGACGACGTAATGCATAATTAGGCCCCTGTCTTTGGCCTTAAACTGCTCAGCTTCCACTACCTGCTCTATCGTTTCGCCGATTTCTACCACTGCGGGGTAGCTGGCTAAACGACCATCCTCAGCTCGGGAGCTAGTTAACAAATCTTGGAATAGCGCGCTTAGGTGCTTCGTAGCCATAGCAGCCTTATCGACGTATTTACGGGCATTATTGTCCATAGTGGCAATCTTGGGGTTGGAAGCCAGCGCCAAATAACCGTCTATGGCTGCCAGTGGTGTACGCATCTCGTGGCTGGCAGTACTAATAAAATCTGAACGCTGAGCCTCCTCGGCCTGTTCTTTAGTAATGTCTCTGAAGACACCTACTACGTTACTGGTAGAACGGTTGTTCTCATCGGGCACTGGTGATACGACCAGTGAGATTGGTCGGGTCTTACCGTTCCGGGTGGCCAGCCAAACCCGGCTATCGCGCACCGTAGCATTACTAGCTAGGGCCTTGCTGAAAGGGTGGGCTTCTGGTGGAGAGGGTTCACCCTTTTGGTTAACTAGCTTGAGAACACTGTGGAAGTCCAATCCGACTGCTTCTTCAGCCGGCCAGCCGCTGATTTCGCTGGCACCCGGATTGATCAATTGGATAAGGTTGTCACGGCCGACCATTATTACACCATCTTCGATGGCACCCAAAATAAAGTCAGAACTAAGCCGTTCGTCTTTGAGTATGCGCTCACTAACCGCTAAACCACTGCGGCTTTTCCTGGCCTTTACATCCTTAGTTTTGCGTTTTGAAAACCACACTCTTGCCCACCGTTTTTATAATTATCATCTGTTTTTGCATTGATCTTACTAACGCTTAACATTATCTGTTATTTTAGAACATCTTTCAACTAAGCCCTAGATCTTGCGTCTGGATGCAGCACAAGGCACCAGCGAGGAGCGGCGGGAGACGTATAAGCAATACGTTGAGCAAGTACCACAGCTGGTAACGCGGTGATGCGCCAGAAGTGGTGGCAGAGTTCCCGACTTTGTCGGGGAGCAGGCCACCGCGACGCAAGGCCTAGGCCCGGTTGCATAGCAGTTCAAAATAGCGGGTAGAGCCAAAAGGGATTTTTTGTTTAACGCTGTCTTTGGCCGATAAACTGCTGGCGAAAGTCACGGTGAATTCACCGAACTGATTATTTATCTGATCCACGGCCTCTGTTAACCAGGCTTCGCGGTTTACTCCTTCCAGTAGGCTTAGCTGGTTGAGGCTGGATGGCTCCAAGCCGTAACAACTAACACCAATTTCGCGCTCGGGCTCATCACGCGGGCGGCGGTTAAATAATAGCGTGGCGCGACGGTAGACTTCGGCATTGCTGAAGAAACTACTTTTAAACATCCGCCGTTCGTACCAATAATCACCACTGGCGTAGCGCACGTAAACGTGTATGCCGCGGGCCGACATATTTTTATAACGCAGTTTCATGGCTGTCGTCTCGCATAGGTAGCTCAGGCGCGAGCGGATTAGTTCCTCTGTGGGGTGCATCTCGTCCAGCACGAACTGCCGCCCGATAGTTTTGATAGCCGATTCAAAATTATCCACTTCATAACCTCGCAGCCGGCGGTACCAATCTTCGCCGCAGATGCTCTTAAATACCCTGCTATGCAAAAGTTCGGCTGGGGCGTCCAAAAACTGCTGGCAGCTGTAAATGCCGGCGGCGTTAAGCCGCGCTTGGTTACGCTCGGCGATACCTGTTAGATCCGTTAGCCCCAAACAGGACAACACCCGCCGCAAGTTATTGTGATCGATAACATCTAGACCGTCGGGTTTGTGCAAACTAGCAGCGGTCTTGGCTAGAAAACGGTTGGGCGCAATGCCGATATTGCAGGTCATCCAGTGTCCCACCTCCTCTCTTAGGCGCCGTTTTATCTCGTAGCCGATATCCGGCAGTGGCCGCTGGTTTACCAAACGGGTGCCGGTAAAATCGATAATGCCTTCGTCTATGCTCTTCATCTGCACATCCGGCGAATACGAACGCATGATATCCACCAGTATCTGGTAAACGTAGTGGTATTTAGGCGGATCAGTCTCAACCATTACCAAGCCCGGGGCTAGCAGTTTGGCCTCAGAAAAAGTCATGCCGACTTTAACCCCCAGTTTCTTGGCCTCATAACTGGCGGCCACGACGCAGGCGTTTTTAGTCAACCGGTTGGTCACGCCTAGCGGCCGGCCGCGCAGGCTTGGCCTAGCTTGTTGCTCTACCGTAGCAAAACAACTATTCAGATCTACATGCATAATCTGGGGTTCGGCCTCATTGAGGGGTAGACGCAGGCCAGGCATCACTTTTTCCTCGGGAAAAGCAGCCCGAGCGTCGGATTTACTCCGCGCCCGGCGCGATGAGAAACCCCGAGGAGGTGTCTCATAAGCGTAAGCGCTGCTAAACAACTATTGAGATCGATATACATGACCTCGGCCGGCGCACTGTTAAGCGGCAACTGTAGATACGAGCCGTGATGCGGCATAGTTAGGCTCCGCTATAGAAACCAATATCCAGCTGAGGGCAGCAGCGTCAAACTCCAGGCGGTAATCGGCGCTGCCATCAGACATATCAAATACGTGTACCATGCGCTGGCCCTTTTTAGTTGGGTGGCGCAGGCCGGTTTCGGTAAAGGTAACACGCCGACTGCCCCACTCCATACTCTTGGGAAAGCAGCGCAAGCGCCGTCCGCGGTTATGAAAGTAGTAAGCGACAATATTTACCTCTTTATTGATTTGGTTTACGTTTTCCATTTTTAACTCCTAGTCCGGATTATTTAAAGTTATAAAAAGAGAGCCATCCATCTGTTGATTTGATGTTGGCGAACGGTTTTTGAAAACGGAGTTGCCGGATAAAAACTTCCAACCGTTCTTAAAAGTCTCATAACCGGAAACTTAGCGCGTATTTTAGGGTTGGCAGTGACAGCTGTGTACCACCCTGGGTTGTGTAGTAGTCTACGCGGAGGAACCCTTCGACAAGCTCAGGGAGCCCACGTATGGCTAAGCCCAATTATATGGCATTATGCTTGTGTCTAGCAATAGAAACTGCGGGCTTCATAAGAAAAACTTGCTATGCCGCCGGCGACCTTCGCCCCTGTTAACAGCAGTTAGGGTGTGCTATGCTTTGAGGGTTAAAAATAATTGACGGCCCCTTTAAAGTTCAAGACACGATACTTTGGTCCCATCGTCTAGCGGTTAGGACGCCAGGTTCTCATCCTGGCAACAGGGGTTCGATTCCCCTTGGGATCACCAATTGCCTTGAGCCCGCTAGGGCTTATATGAAACTTCGCTGGCAGATGCTACCAGGCTTATCCAAGTCTGGCCAGCATCGAGCTTAATCGGATTACCACTCGAGTCTTTAAATGCAAGCTGGTCGAAAATGCCGGCCTTGTTCCAAGTGCCAACTGTTACGCCACCATCCTGGAATACGTAAACCGTGCCGCTACCAGTATCGGCGTACTCGGAGTAGTATGCGCCGGAAGCATCAAGCGCTCCGTTGGAGAGAGGAACTACTATCGTGATCACCACCTTGGGGTCAAGCTGCACGCCGGTAGTGTCGCTGGCGCTAACCAAATCCATATGCGCTGCCCCACCCTCGCTGCGTAGATAGCTATTATTGGCCGCGTTGTAGTCATAATGCGCATAATAATCTGGTCCGGAGATAGCAAAATCTATGGTTTTGGCAGTCGGCACCGCCAATTTCTTATCGGCTTTACGCGGCCAGCTGGTGAAACTGCTACTATTATAGCCCTTGGATTTATTGAGGGCGTCCAGCTGGCTAAAGCTAGTGTATACGTTATGAGGCGCGTACCTACTGTTTACGCGTGTAAAATAATTGCCGTTAAAAAATTGGTCCAGGTTACGAAAGCTACCGTTTCCAACCTCGGACAGCGCATCCGGGCTGCCGCCTACATGTACAATGCTGGCTTGGAAGGGTGCCGCGTAATCTATGTAGTAGGGCCGTAGTGAACGCACGGGCCCGATGTACTGGGGGGAGCTATCTTGGAATAGGGCCAAAAAGCGTGTGACACCACCTTCAGCTATGGCCTCGTATACCACGCCAGCATCCTGTAAGCCGGATTGCGGCCGGGCATCACCACTGTTTTCTATCATTATTCCCGTGACTGGCCGGGCGGCTAAGGCCGGAGCCACCCGTACGCCGGTAAGCGGAGAGGCTACAGTAGCGGGTACCTTAGGCTTATGCTTGGTAAATGAATATGACGCCCCACCACCTGAATGCTCATATGTATAAATTAAAAATGAACCTGCTCCAAGTATTAGTAAAGCCAATGCAATGATACCGAAGCGCAGGTTACGGTTGAGCCGGCGCCACCAGGCGAAGCTGAAACACCAGCGTCTACTGGCTTTTTGCTTGTGGGCTTTAGCTTCCAGCTCGGCTTCATTGATCCCTATGGTATCAGACGAGGGTATCGCGAGTGGTACTGGCTGAGCTGCTGTTTCCGGTTTAACGCGGGCAAGCCGCTTCTGGGCTTCACTATGCGATTGGCCGCGCAGGCGTAAACTGTGCATTGGTTTATGGGCGGATACGTGTGGTCTAGGCCACCCGGGCGGCGGTGTTATGTCGTCCATCCCTTTATTGTAACAAAACCCCTTAAGTTTACTTAAGACAGGGCAGCCCCCGCAGCCTTTATGCGCTCCAAGCTTTTATTTTTCCCCAATACATGTAGCGTTTCTGATAGGCCCGGGCTGGCAGGAGCCCAGGTAGTAGCAACTCGGATCAAGCTGAATAGCACACTGGGCTTTTGGCTGGTCTCCTCAAGCAGTCCATTAAGGATTTTGTTAAGGCCTTCAACCGAGAAATCGCTGTGCTGTAATCCCAAACTGACTTTTTCTAGTAGCGCCCTCAACTCATCGTGACTGAACTTGCCTAGCTGTTCATTGTTATCAATCAACTTTAAATCCACTGGTAAGTCTTCAAAGAAAAAACTGGTTAGACTGGGAATCTCAGCCAGGAACTTCAGCCGCTCGCTTATCAAGCCAAGAACAGCTTTTTTGTATTCGTCAGAAACTCCGACAGCCAAGCGCGGCCAGAAATCTTTCGATAACTCATAAAGCTCATCCAACGGCTTTTCGCGGATATAGTGCCCATTCATCCAAAGCAGCCGCTGCTCGTCAAAACGCGCCCCACCTTTTTGTATATGATTGAGGCTAAATTTAGCTACCAGCTCTTCTCGGCTGAATATTTCTTGCTCGCTGCCATCATTCCAACCAAGACTGGCTATAAAGTTTATCAATGCTTCGGGCAAGAAACCATTTTTCAAGTAGTCCAGCACGTCCTTGGCTCCATCACGTTTAGACAATTTCTTTTTGCCGTCCGGACCCAAGATGTGCGGCACTGTCGCCATAAGCGGAGGTCGCACGCCTAGGGCTTCATAGAGATTAAGATAATTCGGCACACTGGCCAAAAATTCTTGCCCGCGGATAATATGCGTAATTTTCATCTCAGTATCGTCGATGACGTGACCAAAATTATAAGTAGGATAGCCGTCGGATTTGATCAGTACAAAATCGTCGATAACTTCTGGCCCAGTCGATAAGTCACCCATTACTTCATCGTGCCAGTGGTATGGCTTGGGGTCGGATCTAAAACGCAACGGCCGGCCAATGTCCCAAGCTGGCGGGTTTTCTGGCCGGTGCTGGCGAAACAAAAAAGCCTTTTTCTGTTCCTTGGCTGCTTGGCGGAATTGTTCCAGCTGCTCAGTGCTGTACGGATCGGCGTAAGCCCGGCCGCTAGCTATTAATTTTTTCGCCCACTGCCTGTAGCTTGCCAGCCGCTCGCTCTGGCGGTACGGCGCGTATGGTCCGCCAATATCGGGACCTTCGTCGTAGTCTAAGCCAAGTGCTTTAAGACTCTGCATAACATGCTTATCGGCACCGGCAACTTCGCGCTTCTTGTCGGAATCTTCCAACCTTAGGATAAATTGGCCCTTGCCCTGCCTGGCGACCAGCCAGGAGAAGAGTGCCGTTCGTGCGCCACCAACATGTAGATACCCCGTTGGACTAGGAGCAAATCTAGTTCTAGCCATATCACCAGTATACTAGTGACTGAGGGGTGGCGGCCAGGGATTTTATTGCATACTGTCGGCTATACTACGAATCTGATCCGATGATAAACCGGCCTGATCGCTGAGGGTGTGCAAAACTCCGCGATTTACCCACGAAGCATTATTATTCGCACCGTATATATATACCGTAGTGCCGTTTGAAGTCTGGACCTGGTCGCTTTTAGCCCCTACACTGGCAGCCAGGGTGCTGCTGTCCCAATTTGAAGCCTGCTGAGTGATAGAAAACGTCTGGGAGCTATCCTCACTTGATTTAAACTCGATAGTCACGGCTTTGTTGGTGTGGCTGACCGGTACGGCTATCGCAAAACCGACTGGCGTGTAGCTCGGAATCGAAGCACTGACATGAGCTTCATTAGTTGCTAGGCGCATTGAAACCTGTGGGATATTCTGCCAAGCAAAAAAGCTGCCAAGCAGCAAAACAACTAATGAGCTGACACCAATGCTCAGCCATCTGGGCATGAGCTTGATACGACCCCACAGGCTATTGCCGGCCAGCTGTCGCCGGATCATATCTTTATGATAATCAGCGCGAGTCAACGCTTCGTCTAACAGCCGTTCTAAATTGCGCGGCGAAACACTAGCTACCAAGCTAGGCATGGCTTGCGTGCTGGCTGCTACAACGCCTGATTGGGGCGCAGTAAGGGCTGTAGGGCGTGTTATGACCTGCCCGACCAAAGGAGTATTTTTCATAATTGCTTTAGCTGTGTTCAAAGGATTGCCGAAACGGTTGACTTTATCATTCTGGGCTACCGTCTTGGCGCGCAAAGTTTGACTAGGTCTTAGTTTGGTACTGCGCGCTTTAGGCCGCGGGTTATCGTTGGAGGCTAGTACTTGGGTGTAACGAGCTACTGCTCGGCGCATTAGAGTTTGTGATTTTTGCGGTTGACGCTGGATGTTCTGGACATGGCGTTGCTGGGGGGCTGATCTTATGGTCTGATTGGTAGTCTTTCGGCCAGAGGGCCTGCGCACGAAGCCGTCGATAACTCCAACGGCCGGTTTAACCTGGCGCGCTACCCTTTTTACCGCCCCGATTAGCTGGCCGGTGACGGCATCATATCTTTTACCGTTGATTTCGATTATGCTTGTGCTGGAGTTTTTACTCACTACAGATCAGCTTGCCCCTTTTGATACGTCACCCATATTACCACCCGACCACCAACCATTGCAAGTATTGTAAGGAGCACCCTAGCCCTTGAGCTCTTATCTTATTTGTGCGACAATGCGGAAGAGCTACCAGTAAATAAATAATGGATTTTCTTGACCCCCGTAAACGGCGCAACTATCAGATCCGATTAATAATTGGCTATGTCTTAGTAACTATAGCTATTGCTTTGGCGACAATAGTTCTGGTTTACGGCGCATATGGCTACAGCATTAATACTAAAACCGGCAACGTAGTGCAAAACGGCCTATTATTTGTCGGTTCCAAGCCCAGCGGGGCAGAAATTTACCTCAATGGCTCCTCGCTCCATACCACTACCTCAGCACGCTTGGTGCTGGCCGCCGGTAACTATACGCTTAAACTGACAAGGTCTGGTTACCGCGATTGGCAGCGCGCCATCACCTTGAACGCGCAAACTATAGACCGTTTTGTCTATCCCTTTCTGTTCCCTCAAAAACCACGGGTTGCCAATATGAAAACCTATTCAGCTGAACCAAGCCTAATAACTCAAACACCAGATCGGCATTGGCTATTGGTGCAAATGCCCAGTACTGATCCGGCTACAGTAAGCTTTGATCAGTTTGATACTACTAAATTGTCTCAAGCTCCTCAAACCATCGCCCTGCCTAGTAATTTATTGACCAATGCCGACCAGCCTGGCAGCATCCTTACAGAAGTGGCTTGGTCTACCGATAACGTGCACTTGCTGCTCAAGCACGACTATCAAGGCGGCAGTGAATACATTGTCTTTAACCGGACTTCGCCCGGCGACTCCTTTAACGTTAATAAACTACTGGATATTAACCCGTCAGAGGTAGAATTGCGCAATGAATCAATCAGCCAGTTGTATGTTTATGACGCTAGTGCCCAAACTTTAAGCGTGGCTGACACCAGCAAAAGCGTAGTTGACCCGCCGTTCTTGAGCCACGTGCTAGCCTTCAAGGGCTATGGGACTTCCCTTTTGACTTATGTCACCGATAATAAAATGCCTGCCGGCCAGGCCCAGGCCCGCATATGGAATAATGGCCAGACTTACGCGCTAGATACCTTCTCGGCAAGCACAAACTATCTTATAGATGCCGCCCAGTATCAGGGCGATTGGTACTATGCTGCCGGTAGCGGCGCCAGTGACCACGTCAACCTTTATAAAAATCCTCTCAACAGCCTACAGAATACCGCCAATAGCAAGGCCTTGTCGTTTATTAGCCTCAGGGTTGCCGGTGCCACTAAAATCAGCTTTTCTACCAACGCCCGTTTCATAGCAGCGGAAGCCGGACAACAATTTGGGGCTTATGATTTTGAGACCCAAACGCGCTATCAATATACTCTGCAGGCTCCTTTGGCGGGCGTAATGTCCTGGATGGATGGTAACCGGCTGATTGGCGACAGTAACGGCCAGGCGTACGTGATGGACGGCGATGGCACCAACAAGCAATCGCTGATACCTACAGATTTTGTCCAAGGTGGTTTTTTCAGCAATGACTATAACCATCTGTTGACTACGGCACCAGCCAGCGACGGTATCTCAGCGGTCTTGGAAAATGTCGATATGCGCGCCGGCACTGACTTGCCGGTAAGCACACAGTAGCTTGCAGATTTTAATGCTCTAAGAATTTTAATAACCTCGACCACAAACTAGGCGAGTTACCCGGGATGATAGCCGCCTTGGTCGCTAAGGTGTTGTTTTGGCTATTAGCGGCAATATTGGTACTAGGGTCCGGGCTGATTTGTTGACCAATAACCACCAAACGATTAGTACTGGTGCCCGGCGGGTCACAGGTGATCAAGCTGAAAGTTGCCAGCTTGTCGGTTAGCCCGAGCACGCCCACATCCGTCGGCTTAACAATTTCTCTCTCATAAACCTGATAGGTATAGCGTTTACCGTCTTTTTGTAGGTAAAACGTATCCCCCACCGCTAGCCGGTTTAGCAGCACAAATGCAAACTTATAATGACCCGGGTTCAAGATGTTATTAGATGAGTGCCCGACTATCACGCCGTTGCCATCTTGGCCAGGCAAGGCCGTATCAGCAAAGTGGACCACGCCCTGTTGTAGGGCGTCCTGTACAGCTTGTTCGTTAATCGAATCCACGTTGTAAATCACCGGTATCTCGACGTTAATTTTGGGGATGATGATTTCCGAAGCTAGACTAATGGCGCCGCTGTCAGCAATAATTGGCGTGTTGGTGACGTTACGGCTGGGCTGGATAAAGGGGGCGATAAACTGCTGATTAAAGAAGCTAAACAAAAATACGAGCAACACTATACAACCGACACCTAGGCCAAAAATCAACGACCGTACGTGCTGAGGCGGATTGATCGCTTCCGTGCGCCTGGACACCGATCCCTTATGCTGGCCTGCTGGCCGCATACGGCTTTTGGTCGCTGGCTTGCTAGAACTTTCTGCGACCCGAGTCGCCACAGGCAAACTGGTGCCCTGTGCGGCGTAGAATTCCTGCCAAACCTGGTGTTTTTCGGCATCTGTCAGGCCAGCATAATATTCGTGCCAGGCGGTTTGGATTTCGTGCATCGGCCGGCCGGACTTGGTCAGCTCCAGTACGTATTTTTGGTGCCTTGATAATTTGGCGTGGGCTTCTGGATTAAGGACCTCTTCGACTTCCTCGCTAACGTTCGGGGCGTCACCATAAGCCGCTTGCACCCTTCGCCTGATCGCGTCAGTTATAGCATCACGTTGATGGCGCTGCTGGTCTTTATTATCTGTTGCCTGATTAGCGCCAGAATCCCCAGGTAGCGGCAGCGAGGCATCAAAATGATCAGAGTGCTTATGTTCGTCAGGTTTCATAATTTAAAAAAGCTTAACTTCATTGTACAATAAACACCGTAAAGCCTCCTTGAGCTGTGGTCTTAACCCAATTTTGCGAAGCGGGGCGCTAGCGGCCGTTTGCAAAATTGAGAGGAGGAGCATAGGCTTGGGGCGAAGCTTTTGTCGTAGGTAGACAAAACGAGCTAAAGCCGTAGGCTCCGACGAGGGCGGATGGCGGAATTGGTAGACGCGCTGGACTCAAAATCCAGTATCCGCAAGGATATGAGGGTTCGACTCCCTCTCTGCCCACCACGTCAGAACTAATATCAACTCCGCTAAATTTTCTGGCAATCAAGTGACCAAAAAATAGCGGGGTCTTTTATTGTTCTTCCTTTCCGTTTTACGCAGCTCCGCGTAAAGAGGGGCAGCCCGTGGAAAATACTGCTAGCTACTTTTTACTTGATTTTCAATCACTTTACTCTCAACGCGGTAATGTAATAGCCTAATAGTCCTTCGCTAACCACCTCAGGCATTAGAAGGCCAGTGATTGCATTATATGTAAATTTCTTTGACACAAATTTGTTAATTGTTCTCGCGGCTCTGGGATGATTAAAATATCTAATCGCGTACCTTTCAAATCTTTCAAGAGTGGGGAGTGTGTACTTAGAAGCATTCTCACTAAAAAGAACGGAGAAACCATTCTTTTTAGCCTTGTGCATTGTGCTTTCGTAGTCCTCGAATACGCTTAGAGCCACACCCTTTTCTGCGAGCTTGCACGCCAGCAACTCATTCTCGGTCATCTTAGAACGGTCTTTTGTCGTGTAGCCGTCAAGGATGATAAGTACGCCACCTTTCTTCAATACTCTTCTCACTTCAGCAAAAACCCGCGATTTATCCGTGCTGTAACAAAGAGCCTCGATCACAAAAACTATATCTATACTATTATCAGCGTACCGGCTTAAATCATGATAATCACCCGCAACAGGTATGTAGTTTGGCAGTTCTTTCGCCTTCTTCTTTGCCAATCCGAGTTGTGTTGGCGACAATTCTATTCCGTCGAATCTGATGTCGGGATAATTCCCGGCTAAGTAAGTAGATGTCGCCCCCCGCCCTGTGGCCAGCTCCAAAATATTATGAACACCCGGTCTCTTAATATATTTCTCAACAGTTCTTGCAGCTTCTAACAAATCGTCTTCTTTATAGACTCCATCCCTGCTGATACCCATGTACATTCTGTCTGACGAGACATAGAACAGAGAGTATCCTATCCTGCTGGCTCTGTAGTATTTTTGAATGTACTTTTGGTCTGGCTCTAGATCCAGCAGACTGCCCAGATCAAACACCTTTTTTATTTGATTTAACTTATTTTGTAGTTTATCGTCTCGTTTCATTCAATAGCGATGATTATAACTCATTAGCGACCATCAGCTTTCCATTGTTAGCGTAGAATCAGTCAAACGAGGATATTGAGATGGATTTGTGAGGAAATACCCGCCGCTATTATAAATAATCAATAATTGACGAGGATAGGGCCTCGAAGGTTTTTTCCGGCTGCTGCATCAACCAGACGTTAGCGTAAGCCGCCAGCTCTGTGCAAAACGGTGGACAAAAAAGAAGGAAGATGTGCTCATTGCTTTTTTATCATACTTATGTTAAAATACACACCAGTCCTTTATCAAGGCGAAGGTTTCCAGCAACTTCCATCTCAAGAGAGTTAGGAGGCAGTACTGATGCGCCAAGCCCTTGCGGACATTCCCAATTTGCTACGCGTTGGCACTCGCGTGATGCGCGGTAAGCCGATCGGCTTCAGTTTCAACGTTGCTGACCGCTGCCCGGTCAATTGCAAGTGCTATTGGCGGGCGATGGAGAGAGTTTCTGAACTTTCTCCGGACGAAATGGTCGCTTTCTTCGAACAGAAGGCGCGCGAGGGCTACATCCACGTCAACATGGTGGGTGGTGAGCCGTACGTGCATCTGAAGAGCGACTTGCTCGAACGCCTTGCGGCGACGATGCCCTCGGTCTGGATTACGACTTCGGGCGTCACTCCGCTGAAGCACATCCCGAACGTTCTTCACTTCATCTCCATCGACGGAGCTGATGCGGAGACTCACGACCGGGTGAGGGGCTTCCCCGGTCTCTACGACCGCATCGTCGGACACCTGTCTGACGCTCGGGCGAAGGGACCTTTCCCGGCGTGCTTGCACGTCACGCTCAACAGCCAGAACTACCGTCAGGTACGCCAGGTCCTAGAAGTCTGGCGTGTCAACGGTCTGGTCGACGGCGTGGCCTTCAGTACGCATACCCCCATCCACGGTGCGGACGACGATTGGCTCCGTCTTTTTGACGAACAGTCCGAGAGTCTCGTCGAGGATCTTCTCCAGTGCAAACAGGAGTTTGGGGGCTTCCTCCTCAACACTCCTGCAATGATCCATCGTCTACTTCCGGAGAATATGCGGAAACAGACGCCGGACAACTGCCCGACGGCGCGCTTCGTGGATTCGTTTCACGCAGACGGGTCGAAGATCGAGCAGTGCATCTTCACGGAAAAGGGCGACTGCTCGGGCTGTGGGTGCGCGGTGAACACCGCGCTGGAAAGCATTCCACTCGGCTGGGGGTTCGACCTTCAGTCAGCCAAGATGCTTCGCAAGATCCTGCCGCCGTACGAGCAGTCTCGCTTCCTGCAACAGTCGTGAGCTGAGAAAAAGGAAAGGAATCATGACGACCAGAGGACGAAACTACGTTCGCTACTGGGTCAACAGCGAACTATGGGGCAGTCTGCTCATCTGGGTGGTGATCGTCTGCGGGCTAGGCGGGCTTTCGATTGCCGCCAGCGTCAGGTGCTTGATGGATGGTGTGTGGTACGTCGTCCCGATCATCCTGGCCGTGATCGTCTTTGAGATCACGTTGCTCTGGTGGATGGATCGAGAGGGCGGTGGCATCTTCCATCAACGGAAGCTCATGCGCCGAGCCATCAAGAGCTTTGGCCAGCTCTAGTTGCAATACAGGGAAAGGGTCGGGGCTCCTTCGGGAGTCCTGGCCCTTTGTTATTTCATAGCGTAAGCACAAGTAGCGGTAGAGAGAGTTTCGAATGGTTTTTGGGGCTGTTGGAGGAGCCAGACGCTAGCGTAGGCGGCTAGAACTGTTTGCCAGTTAGATTCGGCTCGCTCGGGGGTGGTGCTTACCTTCCCGCCAGAGGCCACAACCAGATTATCGGCGTGTTTTGTGATGAAGGTTGCCGGGCAGCTGTTGGTCCAATCGGCTAAGACTGTTACCAGTTCATACAAGTTCATGCTATGCAAAACCGGCGTACTCGGCCGGTTATTTTTAGCCAGTTTCTGCAATTTACCCAAATTGATAACTAATACAGTGTTAGGCCGGTTCACGAGTTTGCTGCTTGGGCCTAAGAAGTAATCAAGTCCATCTTGGGCCACAGTCACCTGCCCGCTGTATTTATCCAAGAATGAATCAAGCAAGATCGCTGTCTCGGAATTACGGCCAAAATCGCCTGCCAGCAGCACACCCTCAGCCCACTCGGCATTCTCTAGCAGTTCTGCAGAGGCCTGGCGGCTAAAACTGCCACTGGGCGTACTCGGGGCAAATATTGCCTCGGCAAAACTTGTTCCCAATATTTTTCTGGTAGAGTCAGGCAGCAAAACACGGGCTGTACCTATACCGGCTTTAGCCGCAGCTACAAAAGCCGTTGCTGGCGTGGCAAATCCATGCGAGCTACCACCAACAATCAACAACTTGCCCGCTTGGCGTTTATTTTCCGGCCGGCTCCAGAGCAGGTCCGGAAATAGCGGCTTATCCGGCGTTTGTTTTAACCAATTGGTATTTTCCATCTCTCTTTTCCAGTTCGTAAACCAAGTTCTTGCGTTCCACGACTATTTTCCAGCCTTTTCTGGTTGCATAGTCAAAAAGTTCGCGCTCTGGGTTGAAAGCTATAGGCTGTTCTACTAGGTTAAGCATTGTCGCGTCACTGCGGCTGTCTCCTACCCCAACACTACCCGTGAAGACAACGCTATGCTGCTTTACCAACTTTTTCAATGCCCTGTCTTTATAATGCGCTGGTACCATTTTAGCGCCGGAAAAACCGTTCTTGGAGCGTTTGTACTCTGTCGCTATAAAATCATCAAAACCATAATAGTCTGCCACTTTAGCGACAATCTCTGTTTGTGAACCGGAGATCGCGAACAGCAAGTAGCCCTGCTTCTTATATTTTGCGATTAAATCGCGAGTATAGGTGTAAATCTGATCTTTATATTCATCAAAGACGCTGTTAATTGCCCTGTCCAGTTGTTCGAAAGTAATATTTTTTAGCGCCGCTTCATATATGACTACAACCTTGGACTCGTAGTCTTTAAATGATGAGCTAGAGCGTCTTTTCCAAGCCATGCGGGCATCGCGCATCGTCTGATATAGCTTTGGGTCGATATTACCCTGGCGGGCCAGCGTATCAGTTACTGAGTGGTACAGCTGCCACCGAATCAGTGTCCCATCTATATCAAAAACCGCGAACGGCTTGCGTGCCGCGGCGGCCTGCCTTCTGGCGGAGCCAGAAGCACCGCCACCGGCTCTTGGCGAACCGCTGCGTTGCTGGCTGCGATACTCTTTCACCGTACCCTCCTGTACGGCTCAGTCCGTTTCTCGCCAGCGCCTTGCGCCTCATCCAAGCACGCAACCCGTCTTCTCTGTGCAGTCATTACTCAATTATAGTTCTTTGAGCAGCAAATCGATATAAGGCTGCGGATTCGTACAGTAATCGTCATGTACGCCCGGCAGCTCAATGAACTTTACGTGAGTACCTTTGAGTTTGTACTTTAATTCTGGACTGGTGAAAGGATCGTCACGGTTGCGGACTATTATCGTTTTTCTACCAGCTTGACCCACGAGTTTTTTTAGACGCCCAAGCCGATTGTTATTTATGATGCCAAGCCACATGTAGATATGCCGTCGGAAAAAATAGTAAATCTCCAACAGCTTTTTCCAGATGTAATACCACCAACCAAAGTTCTCCACGTGATAGCGCTTGGTTGAACGGGTGTGCGCAGCTATCCGCTTGATTAAAGGCCTGCCCGGCCAATAAGTCGGGCCAATTAACATTAAAAGCTTGGCCTGAGCCACTGCCGGTATCCCATAGATCCCGGCCGAGTGCGCCACTATTATATCGGCCTTTTTGCGGTTCTTGACTAACCTAAAGCCTGTATTAGATAGAGCCTTTCTAAATTGTCTGGTATGCATAGGCCCGCCGGCGAAGCCTTCAATTACAGCTACGGTTTTCATAAATCGATTTCAAGGCTGATCGGGCAGTGGTCAGAGCCCATGACGTCTGGGTGGATTTCGGCAGCTTTAATCTTGGCTCTTAAGCTGGCTGAGACTAAGAAGTAATCAATCCGCCACCCGACATTTCGGGCGCGGGCATTGGCCCAATGCGTCCACCAGGTGTAAAAACTGTTACCTTTGTGAAATAGCCGGAAACTATCTATAAAACCGGCGTCAATATAGTTCTGGAACCCCTCGCGCTCTTCGTTGGTAAAACCGCGCTTGCCGACGTTCTCTTTGGGACGGGCCAAATCATCTTCGGTGTGGGCGACATTCAAATCACCGCAAAATATCACCGGTTTTTTCTTCTCTAACTCCTTGACGTAGGCCAAGAACGCCGGGTCCCAGTGCTTATGCCTAAGCTCTACCCGGCTTAGGTCATCAACGGCGTTTACGGTGTAAACATCGACCAGCCAGAATGCGTCAAATTCGGCAGCGATTACCCTGCCCTCGTTGGCGGCGTTGCGGTTTCGATTGTCCGCGAAATTGTATTTTTTGACTAGCTCTGCCGGCAGGTCGTTGATAACTCGTCTGGGCTCAGTCTTGGTAAAAATAGCTGTGCCGGAATAACCAAGCTTATGCGCCGAATTCCAGTGTTCTTTGTAACCCTCAAACTCAATCTCGACCTGGCCCCGCTGGGCCTTGGTCTCCTGCAAGCACAAGATGTCGGGTTGGTACTTGGCCATGAATTCCTGCAGCGCCCCTTTGCGCACCGCTGCCCTTATGCCATTGACGTTCCAAGAATAAATCTTCATTAGATTCATTGTACCAAGTTTAAGCGAGTCCAAAGCCTCTAAACAAACTTACCCTTACCCTAAGTGGAGCCGGGCCGGTAGGCTGTGGAGATGCGATAATTGCGCTAGCCGCAGCTCAGACAGACTACCGTCCGCGCGTGAACGGTTTATTTGGCAGGCTTTGGCGAGCGATGTCGCGCTCTTGCTGCCGGCGTTTAAGACTTTCACGCTTATCATAGAGCTTCTTGCCTTTGCCTACAGCAATACGCAGTTTGATGTAACGGCCTTTCGTAAGTATTTCCAGCGGAACAATTGTGCGGCCGCTCTGTTTTTCGGCAACCAGCTTTTCAATCTCGTTTTTTTTGGCAAGCAGCTTGCGGCTACGGATTTGGACATCCTCGGCAATCGGCACCCCCTGCAAGCTATTTACCTGTGAGTTTACCAACCATAGCTCACTATCTTTAACTGTCACGTAAGCGCCTTGTAGCTGGCCGTGGCCCATGCGCAGGGCTTTGGTCTCGGCGCCGGTTAGTTGCAGGCCCACCACCAAAGAATCACCCAGCTCGTAATCAAAGCGCGCTCGGCGGTTGGTAATGCGGCCAACAGAAGTATTTTTCTTCTTCATGACAATATTATAATCTTCTGTCGGCCGCATTTATCATTTTACATTATTCACTTAGCATTTATTTTTCATTGATCAATGATCATTGTTAAATTATTGAAAATTGCTAAATGTAAAATCGCTAATTACGAGCCAGTTTTTCATTGGCGAGCTGGGCTTGTTGCACAGCCTGTTTGACCACGTTCCACACGCTTGAATCATGCTTATCGACTTTCAGCCAGTACCACCACTCAGCACCCCACAGATCAATAGTGCGCATGCCGGTATTTTCACCGTACTTGATGCGTGCGGCCAGACGCTTGGCATCCATCGACTTAAACTGCTCCGACAATGGCGTATCTGTTATTTCCTGGCCTTTGGGCGGCCAGGGTTCAGCCTGCAACTCGTGGATAATCATATTTTTCCCAGATAGTAATTCCTCGCTGCCAGCCAGTGCGGCGTAAAACCATGGCGGCAACGGGTATTCGAAATATCGGTGCGTAAGATTGGCGTCCCAAACACGCTTGTAAACCGAGATGGCAAATTCGTCGGGTGTCGGCTTGCCGATCGGAATACCGACCCAGTTGTCGCTGCGGCTGACAATCACCGTATGCTTTGAGTCGAGCTTTTTCACCATGTTGAACTCGCTAATCAGACGATTGCGGTCGAAGTTGGTGCAAGTACCAAAAACTTTCATGAAAAATTCATTCTCCAGCTCATAATCGCCCAGCGCCGGGTTGTCTTTGTACCTGTTAATTACCGCTTGCATGAAGCTGTATAACTGTGGCTCCCAGACACTTGTGGACTCGCCGTTGACCCAGCTGGGCTCATGACACTCCGGCCATCTGGGTTGACGTAAACCTATAGCTAGACTTACCTTAGCATCATATTTTTGGGCTAAAGCAAATTCCCAGTCTAGCATGGAAAAATCATAGACCCCAGGCTGCGGCTCGATATCTTCCCAATAGCTGACCAGCCGAATCTGTTTAAGGCCTAGATCACTTAACATCGCTGTCAGCGTAGCCTTGGGATCCAAGCCAAAACTTTCAGCATAGTCCGGGATAAAACTAGCGCCCAGCGTCAACGGTTCATCGGCGTGTTTGTGGATATACCACTCGGCAACGCCATACATCGACCCCAAAAGTACCAGGACTACCATGGCCAGACAAACCAGGGTCTTGCGGAAAATTGACCCTCGCCAAATATATTTGCCAACTGACTTCAGCCAATATCCAGGCTTCTTAAGTATCCTAGCTGTGACTCTAGCCTGCCCAGATTGCGGTTTTTTTGGCACTATTCTGCTATCCTAAGAATGTATCGCTTATGACAAATAATAAAAAGCTAACGCTAAGTATAGTTATACCAGTTTACAACGAACAACGCTATTTGAAAGCGTGCCTTGATTCTATTGCCTCTCAAATCGTTGCTCCAGATGAGGTAATCGTAGTGGATAATAATTCTACCGACAACACCGTTAAAATAGCCAAGTCTTACAGCTTTGTTCGTGTATTACATGAGTCGCGCCAGCACCAGTCCTTTGCACAGGCTACAGGCTTCAATGCCGCCGGCTCAGACATTATTGGTCGGATAGATGCTGATAGTATCCTGCCTATTGATTGGGTCAGAAACGTTAAAAACTATTTTGCTGTCCAACCGGACTTGGTCGGTATCACCGGAGGTACCCTGCCCTACGACATGGCAGTTAAAAGGGGTAGCAGCCGGGTCTTTAAGTTCTATAACGTTTGCGCCAGTCGATTGGCTGGCACACGGATGTTATGGGGCGCTAATTGCGCCATTCGTCGAAGTACTTGGCAGCATATAAGAGGCAAAGTACTGCAACGGCCGGACATCTGGGAAGACTATGATATTTCTTTCTTGCTAGGGACATTAGGACAGCTTCAATTCGTCAATAACATAGACGCGGAATCATCCTTTCGTGCCGTACATCAATCCTTGCTGACCCAGACCGACTATCAGTTCCGGGCGGTCCGAACGTTTTATATCCGAGCTGGTATGTTTAAAGCTACCATTTTATTTTGCATCTGGATTACAATGTACTTCATGTATTTACTGGTTCTGCTGGATAGATTTATCCTGGCGCCGGTTTATAAAATTTTGGGTTCGTCAAAAAAACAACCAGAAATTTCTAGAGAGGTTGTGCCTCTAGAGTACGAATAGTACTCTTAAAGCATGGCTAAGCCACCTATCGTTTCAGTTGTCATCCCGGCATATAACGAGGCGACCTATATCGATCGCTTGCTTGAAGCCCTGGCAAGGCAGAATTTCAAAGATTTTGAGATGATTGTCTCTGATGCCCAGTCCAATGACGGCACCGAAGAAGTAGTCGATTCATTCAAGGATAAACTGGACATAAAATTTACCGAGGCGCCACCCAAAGGCCCGGGCCATGGCCGGAACGTAGGAGCCAAGCTGGCCCGCGGTGGGTGGCTGCTGTTTTTAGATGCCGATGATGACATCGACGACCCGAATTTCATCGAGACGCTCCTGTCGGAGACTAAAAAACACGGCTGGAGTACTTCCTCTGCCAGAATGAGAGTCAAAGCCAATTTTGTAGCGCGTCTTGGAACAGCAAATCTCTATCATTACCAAAAACTTCTGGCCCATACCAGGCATCCAATCGCTCAAGGCTACTGTATCTTCACCAAGAGAGATGTATTTGAAGATAACAATGGCTTCAATGAAAAGATTCACTACGGTGAAGATAATGACTATGTGTCAAGAGCCGCGAAGCATGGCTTCGGTTTTGTAGATAACACGTACTACTATGTTGATTTACGGCGCAACCAGCAAGAAGGTATTATTCGTTTTGCCCTGAAAAATATTGCCCATGAGGTCTATCGCCTTACTCACCTAGACGACTTGGAAGGCCAGCCGTTTAGGTATGAATTTGGAAAGCATAAAAAACGTGGCAATTAAACAAGCTACAACCGGTTGGCGGCAGCATAAGCTGTTGATTCAGTTCGCCGAATATATGGTTGGCGGCGGCGTATATTTCTGGGGCGGACTGGCCATCTTCGCGCTATGCTTTGATGTTTTTCACTGGTTCTGGTTTGTAGCCAAAGTCTTGGCTGATATTTTCGGCTGGTCGGCTAACTACGCCATCCAGCGCTACTGGGCTTTTTATGATTCACGGCTTAAGGGTCAAGACAAGCGTGTAATATTCCGCTATGTTTTGATTAACGGCATCGATTTGATTTTTGATTACGCCATCGTAGCCGCATTTATCTATAACGGCATAACACCGTACGCCGGGTTCTTCGTCTCGGCCGGATTCACTACAGTCTGGGACTACTTATGGTACCGCTTCTGGGTTTTTAAACCTGCTCAAAACGATTAGGCCGGGTTGGAGGTGTAGCCGCCGTACTGATTAACTAACGGATGACAGTTTCCCCAAAGGCCTAACTTAGCCTGCTGAGCTGCCGCCTGGTCGGCGGCGAACTGGTCGGATTTAGTAAACGGAAAGCTAAGATATGCAAAGCCATAGCCTTTTTGGATTAATTTCTCGTCCAACAGCGTCCCACCGGGAGTGTATACATACCTTAAAAGTCGTCCATAGACATCGCGGTTAGTATCCAGCGGGTCGGCTTCCAGACGGACTCTACCGTACTTGCGTATCTGTGCTTGCGTGAAACTGGCAGCTTCCGGGCCGTAACACTGCACCGGCGTGTTGGGTCTGTGGGTTTCGGGCGTGTCCACGCCTATCATGCGCACACTCTCCACATTGCCGTTCATGTTCACGGCAATCGTGTCGCCATCTATGAAGTGATCAATTGAGTATAGTCCCGGCTGGTTCATCTCGGCGGTCTTAGCGCCTTTGCCGAGCCAACCCGACTGCGTAGCTACAACCGCCAGCAGGATAAACATAAAAATTAACAGATGGATTAGTTTCCATCTCCGCCGCCCGAAACTCCTCATCAACGGTAATTATATAGCATTGGCAGCGAGGTGGCAGAAATGGCCAGCTTCACTGCCTGCATCTCTGTTTACGCAGTTACCTTTTCTCTGTCTTTAGCCTTGGACTCTTCTTTGAGCAGCGAGTCTTCGAACTCTTTTTGGGCTGTCTTAAGATCCCAGCCGATTGAATTGGCGAGTTCGCCATCCACGTAGTGTTTGATTTGCGCCCATTGCAGCGGGGCATAAAGCCTTAGCTTTTGCATGTAACTTTCGCCCTCGGTGTTGGGCTTGGGCCCGAATTTAGAAAATTCGATATACTCCCTGCCCTCACTGGTTTTGCCGTGGCGGGCATAGAACTTATTGGCTGATTTTTTGTGCAGCGGGATCTCTAGATAGATTTCCTCTCCCCACGGCAGCGTGCGGACTATTTTAGTTGTTTGGCTCATGATTTTCTCCTTGAACTTACTTAAATTTGCTCGAACAAAAAAATCCGCCCAAGGCGGATCTAAAAGTCATATAATTTCATGAGCCTCCTTTTTGCGGCTTTCACGGGGTGGCAGTCGTGCCGCAAATTTAAATACAATTCTCAATATATACTCAGCTGGACAAACATGCAAATTTAAATAATGCTTATGCTTTAAATCTGTGGAAAAGTATTAGGAATCAGCTGCTATAGGGCACGACCCTATAGCAAGAACTGTAGCTGATGGACCTGGGCATAAGGAGCCAACCTGATATTATTTCGGGCATCTGGCGAGACCTGAGTGGATGATGTGAAAAAGGAGCGTACTTGGTTGCTAAAGCATGTTCGACGAAGTGAATATGCTGGGAGCATATTCACGAGGAGTTCTTTAGCAAGCCCTCTTTTTGACATCAGACACATCAAGTCGAGACAACCGCCCGAGAGCTTTTGCATACTTTTGGCGGATCAAAAGTATGAGACATTTGCTTCTTTGAAAAAGAACCTTAAAAATCGATACCTTTGTTGGCCAAATACTTGTCGTCAAAATGGTGGCGGATTTTAGTCATATTGGTAGCGATATCTACCAGCGGCAAAAACTCCTCCGGAAAGTCCCTGCCCGTGAGGCACAGGCTGGTTTTAGGAGCTTTGGTTTTGATGAGTCTTTTTAGATCGGTTTTTGTAATCAATCTGTGATGTACGGCATTATTAATCTCGTCGCAGATTACAATGTCAAATTTGCCGCTAGTAGTGGCTTTGAGGGCTACATTATAGGTGTCACGGGCAGCCTGCTTGTGCTCTTTTGCTGAAACGTTTTTGGCTGATAGATTGCCGGCGTTATAAAAACCTTTACCACCCTTGTAAAACAGCAACTTCTTACCAAAAACTGGCTCAATTTTCTGTATAAAATCGTGCTCGCCGACATTCCAGTGCTTGATGAATTGGATGTAGGCCACGCGCCAACCGTTACCTAATGCCCGAGCCATCAAGCCAACACTGGCGCTGGTTTTACCCTTGCCCTCACCGGTATAAATGACGACCACCGAATCCTTAGTTTTATAATCCTCAAACGCCATCTAGTTACTACGACCCTCTTGTTGTATGTATAGATATCTTACTATTGCGTCAATGAATCTTGACACATCTCTTTTTGACAATGGCTTGAACTTGAATCTTTCTTTTTCTTCTGTTCGTGGCTGATCAATTGTACTTTGATCAAGAAGGTATCTGGCAGCCAGTACTACCGGAAGGGTTTCAAGATCTAAATCCCAAGCTTCCTGCTTCAAATCACCATTTCTCTGTGCGAACGAATAACCTTCGCAAACCGCAGCCACACCTTCAATAGATTCTTGCATTCGCTTTTCTGAAGCATCATCAGGAAAAAGTTCAGGGCTACACTCTCTTAGAGCATCAAGCACTGCCTGAGATGCCAGGGTTTTGGCCCTAGGGACATCCGCTAAGAAACGGGCCCAATCGTCGTCCAGATTTTCCATTTCCTCTGGAGTCAATCTGGTAGTGTCCGGATCAAAATGGCCAGCAGTAATTGACCACCCTATATTTATTTCAGCTGCTTCAGGAACTAATTCGCCTTCCATGCGTTAATTATGCACTATATATAGCGTTATTCATAATGCTTATGACGCTAAATGGCTAATACTTAAACCAGTTTGTAGTGTCGTAGCGCTAAATCTATTTTTGGGCGGTCAAAGCCGATAATAGTCTCATCGCCGATCTCTATTACCGGAATGCCGGCTTGGCCGGTTTTTTGCATCAAAGCTTGGGCGGCAGCTGCGTCTTTCTCAACATCAATATCTTTGTACGGTACCTTTTTACCATCTAGGTATTGTTTGGCCATGTGGCAAAAAGCGCACCAGGAGGCACTATAAATTGTAACCGCAGCTTTGTTACTATCGCTCATCTGATGTAAGTATAGCAAACCGACCCTTAATTTGGCATTTGGCAAGAATAGTAATATAGTGGGCATTAGGATTAACCAAAGGGAGGTCTAAGGTAGATATGTTTGATTACAAATTTAATAAGGCCATGACAGCAAAGCTTGGCGCGGAGTTTATTGGCACGGGTATTTTAGCCATGGTGATCTTGGTGATGGCAAACACTACTGCTGTGTCGTACTTTATCGCCACTAGTGCGGCTGTGACTCTGGCCGCTATCGTAATGGTCTTTGCTCCGCTTTCTGGGGCACACGTCAACCCGGCGGTTACTTTCGGTATGTGGACCGCCCGCCGCATCGGCACCGTTAAGGCTGTAGCTTACATCGTGGCGCAGGTTTTGGGAGGTTTAGGAGCTTGGCAACTTTACCAGTATTTCACCAACCATACTTTGCCAGCAAAGACGATCAGCTTTGACGCACGTTTGTTTATAGCTGAGGCTGTTGGTGCAGCCATCTGGGCTTTTGCCTTCGCCAGCTTGGTCAGCAAAGCTGTCCAGACTATGGCCTCAGCCATCGCCCTAGGCACGGTTGTTTTTGCGGCCATCATGATTGCCGCAACGGCATCGTTGGGCTATATCAATCCAGCTGTTGCATTAGCGGCTCGCAGCTCTAGCGTGGTCTATCTTGTGGGTCCGTTGGTCGGTGGTTTGGTCGGCTATAACCTATACACCTTGCTTTTCGAGGGCAATAAAAAAGCGGTTTAAAAGAGACAAAAAACTTTCGGATTGTATAAAAACGCCCGGTCACAACGCCGGGTGTTTTTTATTTGAGCAGGTCTTGCTCAAAAGCCTTAATGCCAGCTATATCTTGTGTATAGGCCGAAACATCAGGCAGCTCCAGATTGATTATCATGGGCCAGACAGCTTCTATTAACAGGCGTAATCGTTTCATATCTTCGTTGGTAGGGATGTAAGATCTGATCAAATTTTTTTCGTTTTCAGCTTCGACATATACCATCTGGCCCTCCACCGCATCAGACTTCCCTCCTAGGAGCAGAGCATAAAATATAAGTTGGAGCTTATGTTTATAGGCTTTAAGCGCCCTGGATCTATCCCTAGTGTCAAAACTCACCAGAGGCCGGCCAGTTTTATAATCTATAATTCTAGTTTTGCCGTCGAGACTATCTACTCTGTCGAGCTTGCCGCTTATTCGTGCCCGGCCGACTATGATATCTTTAAATTTTTGCTCGCTGTAACTACCCTTGGGCAGCCGGTATTTAAAGTCTTTAAATAATCGCGATAAGGTTCGCTGTCCTTGAGTTAGGTATCTTTGATATTGGACATTAGGCAACTGTTCAGTTAACAAAGTCGTCTTAAAGATATCGACTATCTGTTTGAAACTAAAGTTTTGACGGTTGGCCAGTTTTTGAGCCCCGTCCATGGCGGCGTGAATCGCTGTGCCGTAGGACAAAGAGGCCGATTTAATTTCCGGTAAGTTCAATAAATTTCTTTCTTTGAAGTATTGCGGGCCACCCTTTGTGAGATCCATGAAATTAAGGAGATGGGTAACGTTTAAATTGTAAGTTTCCAGTCGCGCTTTTAACATGGCTTTTTCCTGGCCGCCACGCAACTGGGGCCAACGTAAATTCTCTTCCAGAATAGTCACAAGCTCCTGTCTATTCGTCTCTTTGATTTTCTTGACCGGCAGCGCGTTTAAAATAATTGAGCTAGTGGCTATATCTTTGCCGCTGTGATCCTGCGAGTAAGCAGTAAGCGTTAACGATGATCTGGCACGCGTGGTAGCCACGTACATCAGGCGGATATAATCGTCGAAATCATCACCCACAGGTTGCAGGGGCAAGTTGGCCGGTGGTCGGCGCCGATCTTTTCGGGGCTGCCAGTTATCTTCTGTGGCATCGATTATGTAAACGTGGTCAAACTCTAGGCCTTTGGCTTTATGTACCGTTAAAAGTTGCACAGCATGCGGGCCGGTTATGAAGGGAGATTCATCCGGTACAATTCTGGAATTATCTTTATTTATCTCTATAAAACGGACCAGCTCTTTCAAAGATGGCTCATTGGCTGTCGAGAATTCATGCGTTAGTGCACGCAACAGCTGAATTGCCGAAAGGCCGTGAAAGTAAACATTGGTATTATCGGCGGCATCGTTCATAAAGTACTCTCTGATGGGCGAAGTATATTGATTGCTAGTCCGTAGACCAATTATTTGTTCAATGGTAACAGCCAGTGGCTGGTTGTCCGTCTGGCGGGCCAGCCAAATAAACCAATCGCCTATAGCCTTGAGACCTTTCGAGTGGCTACTGATGAGCGAGTCTAGCCAATCCTTATTAGGGTAGTTGCCAGCTGCCAGCTTCCATAATTCCTTTGGATCAATGCCCCACGCCTGCCAACGGATAATCTGATGAATTATGGAGTTGGTCACATCGCGCTCTCCGGCTTGTATTGCTAGGAGTAATTTAGCTATCAAGTAGACCTGGTTTACTATTTCATGGTCTAGGATGTTGGCCTGCTGTTCGTAACGCACCGGCACTTTGAGCTGTTGCAATAAACCGGCCATTTTTATCAAACTCTCGTGCCCGCGAGCCAATATAGCTATGCTCTTATCCGGGCGGTGGTTGCGTTTAATTGATTGTGCTATCTCGCTTAGCTGGAGTTCACGCGACGAATACACCGTGGCTAGAATTTCACCCTTGTCCTCTGGTGGTGCTGCTGCCAGCAATCTCTTAGTCAGGGTCTTATCCCTGTTGACCAATCGCGTCTCGGCTTGCTCGATTATTTTCTGGGCCGTGTCTAAAATGGCTTGCGAGGAACGGTAATTTTTGGTCAACAAGATAATTTTGGCCTTAGGATACGCCCGTCGAAACCCGAGCATATTATTCATCTCGGCGCCGTTGAATTTAAAAATTGATTGATCGTCGTCGCCGACAGCCATCAAATTTGGATTCCCCTCGGCGCTATAATGGTCGGCCACAAGATGCGCCAGACGCATTTGCGCCGGATTGGTATCTTGGAACTCGTCAATCATTACATAGTTAAATCGCTCTTGGACGTCAGCTAGTATTTCCGAATTTTGCTCTAGCTGCGCCAGGACCTCTACAAGCATGTCAGCGTAATCGTAATAGCCTCTTTGGTGAAGTCTCTCGCGATACTGTTCATAAACATCAGCTAAATTAAGCCACCAGGTGTTTTTATTGCGCTCTGCGAACATGCCTTTTCTACCATCTATTGTTTGCACCCACCGGCTCTTCCATCTACTGGTATTGGTTGTTCTATTGCTTGCACTATCGTCGTTAATTGCGTTGATCAGGCTTTCGTTGATCACGGTAGACAAAGAGGTCAAAGGGTAAACATATTGATCAATATCTTGCCGGGGCAAAGCCTCAATTTTCCGTAGCAAAGAGTCTAGGTTTTTTGGCGACAACTTCTGACTCAAAATTTCCACTAGAGGGCTCTCGATCTCGTCAATGTACGCCATGTTGACTTCTATGAGCGCGCGGAGTTTATCGGCTGTCAACCCAGCTTCTTTCGACAACTGTATTGACCTTTGGATATCGTTCAATAATGTATATTGGCCGGCAAACTTTAAGGCCAGTGGATTATTAAGCGGTAACTCGCTAACAATTGACTCAATTATGTCCATCTGGGTAGATTCTGTGGCTACAGATAGTTTTGCGGCATTCCAAAAATAATCAGGGTAGATATTCATAACATCTGCCGCAAAGCTATGGAAAGTGCTGGCATTAACTCTGCTGCCAGCTTGTCCAGCTAGCAAGATAATTCGTTCTTTCATGTTCACTGCGGCTTTATTGGTAAAAGCCAGGCACAAGATGTTACTTGGCGGTGTGTCGGTGGTGTTTAAGATATGTGCCACGCGCGTGCTCAGCAACTGGGTTTTACCTGTGCCGGGGCCGGCAATAACCAAAACCGGGCCATCAATTTGTTCAACGGCTTGGCGCTGCTCAGCATTGAGCAGTTTGAATGATCTCTCGAACTCTTTACTCACCCCTATATTATCGCACGTCCGTTCGGTGGATTTGTCGAGTAAATGCGACCATTTGTCAGTCTTATGCTAGCTAGCGCTTACGTTCTAAAACCACAAATTCATAGGCGTACGGATTTTTGTCATCTGATGGGTGTTTTTCAGACGAGATTTTCCGCCACTGCGTCGGATTATATTTGAAATATTTATCACCGGCTATGTCAGCATCTACCTTGGTCAGAAAAATGCGCTGGACTTCAGATAAAGCTTGCTCGTATATGCTTTGACCGCCGATAATATAACTGTCTTTCCCTTGGGCGGCGTCGATGGCCTTTTGCAATGAATTAACCACCATGCATCCTTCAGCCAAGTAATTTTTATCGTGAGTGATAACAATATTCTGCCGTCCCGGCAGCACCCGTCCAATAGATTCATGGGTTTTGCGCCCCATGATTATTGGGTGCCCTAGGGTAACCCGCTTAAAATGAGCCAGATCTGCCGGTAAATACCAGGGTATACCGCCCTCCTTGCCGATAACCCCCTTGTTGTCTACAGCTACAATCGCCGACAGCACCATAGGTTGGATCCTAAACGGCTATCGGCGCCCAAATAGCTGGGTGAGGATTATAGCCGATCAGCTCGAAGTCATCTATTTTGAAATCAGAGATATTTTTGACCTTAGGATTAATCTTCATTTTGGGCAACGGCCGTGGAGCACGCGACAGCTGTAGGTCAACCTGCTCTAAATGATTCAGATACAAATGCGTGTCTCCAAAAGTATGCACAAAATCGCCAGGTTTCAGGCCTGTGACTTGGGCGATTATCATGGTTAGCAGAGAGTAGCTGGCAATGTTGAATGGCACGCCCAGGAAGGTATCAGCACTGCGCTGGTACATCTGGCAACTGAGCTTTCCGTTGGCGACATAAAACTGGAACAGCAAATGGCACGGTGGAATGCCAGCCTTTGCCATTTCGTCAATATCAGCGACATTCCAGGCCGAGACTATCATCCGGCGCGAGTTAGGGTTAGTTTTTATAGTCTCGATAACATTCTTTATCTGGTCGATATGTTTACCCCCCGGTGTTGGCCAATTACGCCATTGGTAGCCGTAGACCGGTCCCAGCTCCCCCCATTTCTTAGCGAATGTTGCGTTGGTTTTTACTTTCTCTGTAAATTCCTTAATGCCATCCTTCCACTGTTCGCTGCCAGAATCGGGAACTACTTTGCACTGCTCCATCAGATAGTGGCGGTAGGGCCACTCGTCCCAAATATGGACGTCGTTATCAACCAGATACTTGATATTGGTTGATCCTTGTAAAAACCAAATCAACTCATGGATGATGCCGCGCATAAACAGTTTTTTGGTAGTCACGGCTGGAAAACCTTTGGAAAGGTCAAAGCGCAGCTGACGGCCAAACACTGTAAGCTGGTCAATGCCTGTACGATTGGCCTTTTTGACGCCGTTTTTCTTTATATCCTCAAGCAACTCCAGATACTGCTTCATGGTTCTATAATACCAGCCGCGGGCAACCTATGTGATATTGCGCTTAGACTTTTTATAGACTATGCTGAGAAACATAAGTCATTAAGGAGGGTTCAGACGAATGGATACGCTCAACAAACTTGAAAATTGGCTGGCCAGTGTTTATAAGGGTACGCCCAAGCTCCGCAGCGAATCCAAAAAATCGATTGTTAACTTATGGCCGGTTGTGGCTTTGGTACTGGGCGCCCTACAGCTGATTGCTGCCTATGAGTTATGGCACTGGGGGCACCGCGTCAATCAGGTGGCAAATCTAGTAAATTCTATTACCCAGTATTACGGAGGCAGCAACCTTGGCGTGCACCTAAATGCCTTTTATTGGGCTAGCTTGGTGGCCGTATTGATCGATGGCGTGATTCTACTGGCGGCTTATTCCGGTCTTAAGAAGCGCCAAAAATCCGGCTGGAACCTGCTGTTTTACGGAACTTTACTTAACCTTGTGTACGGTGTATTCTCGGCCTTCAATAATTACGGCGGAGTCGGCTCCTTGATCCTGCAGATCATAGTCAGCGCCATCGTATTTTATTTCCTGTTCCAGATTCGCGATCAGTACACTGGCGCCAAACCCCAGTCTGCTTAAAAAGCTTACGCTTGCACTGCTGCCCCTTGAGCCGTTAAGCTTAAGGGCGATGGATGATTTTTTACGTGTCTTGAGAGAAAAAGCCTTTGAAGGTGATATTGACAGCACCGAAGAAGCCCGCCAAGCCTATAGTCATGACGCTTCCTTGTTCGAGCTTGTACCGCAGCTGGTCGTTTATCCTAAGAACCAGCAAGATCTACAGCGCTTGGTAGAGTCTGTCAGCCAGTGCCGTGAGAAATTGCCCGGTCTGTCGCTCACCGCCCGCGGTGCTGCCACTGATATGTCCGGCGGCGCCATCAACGATTCTGTATTAGTCGATTTTGGGCGTTACTTTACCAATATTACAGAAGTGGCAGACCAATCGGCGCATGTCCAACCGGGAGTACTTTACCGCGATTTAGAAAAACAGACGCTAGCCCACAATAATGCCTTGCTACCCAGTTTTCCAGCTAGCCGCGAGTTGGCCTCTGTCGGTGGCATGGTGGCCAATAACGCCGGTGGTGAAAAAAGCCTGGAGTTTGGCAAAACCGAGAATTTTGTCACCGAGCTCAGCGTGGTACTAGTCGATGGCAAAGCCTACGCTCTCAAAGCTCTAACTAAGGCCGAATTGGACGTCAAGCGTAAACAGGCCAATTTTGAAGGCGAGATTTATCGCGAAATGTTTAACCTGCTGGACAGTAACTACGATGAAATTAAACTGGCTAAGCCACAGGTTAGTAAAAACTCTACCGGCTACAACTTGTGGGACGTCTGGAACCGCACTAGCGGCACTTTTGACCTGACTAAGCTATTTGTAGGCTCACAAGGTACGTTGGGACTGGTCAGCGACATCCGCTTCCGCCTTATCCACGACAAGCCGCATTCAGGCGTACTGGTGGTGTTCATGAAAAGTCTGGATCAACTGGGCGAGATTATCAATGCGGTGGCAGCCACCCATCCGGCCAGCTTTGAGGCCTTTGATAACTACACACTAGAACTGTCCATCAAGTTCTTTCCTTACTTTCGCAAAACTTTAGGCTGGGGCGGCCTGTTCAAGTTGGGCTTACAGCTACTACCGGACGCCTTCCTGCTCTTCCGTGGTATCCCCAAGATGGTACTTTTAGTGGAATATACCGGTGAGACCCCCGAAGAAGTCAAAGCCAAAGTTCATGCCATGCACAAAGGCTTAGAAGCATTCAAACTGGAAGCTATGGAAGAAGACTCAACCGAGGCCAAAGCCTGGAAATTCCGTATCATGCGCCGCGAAAGCTTCAATCTGCTTAGAAAGAAAGTCAAAGATAAGCACACCGCACCGTTTATAGACGACTTGGTAGTTCCGCCGGCTCACTTGGTAGAATTTTTACCGCAACTTAGGGCCATCATCAAAAAATACAACCTGATGGCCACCATCGCCGGTCATATGGGCGATGGTAATTTCCACGTCATTCCGCTGATGAAGATTGAGGAGCCATCCGAGCGGGCCAAGCTGGAGCCGGCGATGAAAGAAGTCAATGACCTGGTGCTTAGCTACAAAGGTTCACTTTCCGGCGAGCACAACGACGGTATGATCCGCGGTCCGTGGCTGGAGGCTATGTACGGCAAATCGGTGTTTGATTTATTCATCCGGACGAAAGGGATTTTTGATCCAAACAATATTTTTAATCCGCACAAAAAGACCGATGCCACCTGGGACTTCAGCATGTCCCATATTCGTGAGAAGTTTTAGAGTTATTTCAAAAAGGGCAAGGATCTTGCTAGAGAAGTTTTATTCCAACGGGAGCGGCAACCCCAGACCTGGCTGTCGTCAACCAAAGCTATGCCAAAAAGCGCCAAGGCGTAAATTATGTGCTCGTCTACCCCTGGGGCGTCGGCCGGCCATAGTAGCGCGCTCCACATCAAAAGCAACATCACAATTCCGACTAAGGCAGCAAACCTAACGTATATTCCAAACAACAAGCCCACGCCTACGACCAGCAGGCCTAACATAAACAGCCAGTCAACCAGCGCGTGGCCAGCCAGGTGATGGTAAAAGCCAGCAAACGGTCCTGTTGTGGCATGACCTAAAAAGCCGGCGGTTGGCGAGCCGCCGTGTATCCAAGCCTGGGAGCAACCGACGTGAATGGCGCCGCTAACGCTATTTTTACAAGTGGAAAAGCCCAACCCGAAAAGTTTGTCAAAAAATGCCCATAAAAAGATGTAGCCTAGAACCATTCTAAGTAGTGCCCAGGCATACATACTGGCATTTACCGTGTGTTTTGTTATTGCCATTATTCTCCCCTCCTTAATTGCTTACCCCGTAGTGAGCTTTCGAGATTATTCGCTTGGCGAATATTTAATCTGCTTTGCAGATAGACTCGAAAGTCTACTACAAGGCTTATGCTTGCATGGTAGAGCTTTTTACAACTGTTTGCAAGTGCGGACAGTAACCTGGGCCAACCATCCACACCTTTTGGCTGGCGGCTTGACTCTCGCCTAGGCGTTTGGCGCCCAAGTTTTTACTTCTACATTTTTGATTACTATAGCCGTGCTGTTGTCTTTTCTGGCGCTGGTGGACATCTGTTCCTAGAACTGTTCGGCGACTATTCTCAAAATGTCTAAGGTTTCTCTAAGTATTACGGGTTTAAACTGGCAACATGAACACATTTACCCGGGGTGTCCGCAACGCTTTCAGAAACCAGGTCCGCACCTTTTCCATCGTTGTCATACTAGGGCTTAGCATAGGCTTGGCCTTAGCTATGTTGCTGGCCCACCAAGCGGTAGAGCAAAAAATTACTTCGGTCAAAAGCTCTGTTGGTAACACCATCACCATCGCGCCGGCCGGCTTCAGCGCCTTTTCTCAGGCCAATAACGCTTTGACTACCAACAGTTTGAGCAAAGTCGGTTCGCTGGCGCACGTCACCAAGCTTACTGAGACTTTGACTGACCGGCTGACGACTATCGGTTCGGCGCAACCTTCGTTCAGTTTCGGCAGCAACTCCACTTCCAGTAACAGTAATAATCAAACCAGCCTTACCTCTCCGGTGACTCTTAACTCCGGTAGCAGCGGATCGGCTGGCGGTGCCGGTCCTCGTCTTTTTGTCAGCGGCGGCGGTTCTCTGCCGAGCAATTTTAGTCCGCCGATTACCATACTCGGCACCAACGATCCGACTGCTGTAGAAGGCAACGCCATCACCATCAGCAGCGGTAAGACAATCAGCGGCAGCAACGATACAAACAACGCCCTAGTCAGCACCAACATGGCCAGTAAGAATAGCCTCAAGGTCGGCTCGACCTTTAGTGCTTATGGCACTAATTTGACTGTGGCTGGAATTTTTAAAGCCAGCACCGAGGGCGCCAATAACGATATCGTAGTGTCGCTGCCGACTGAGCAGCGCCTGAGCGGCCAAAGCGGCGACGTCACTAACGCTGTCGCGACCGTCGATTCCCTGGATAATTTATCAGCGACGACCACGGCCGTAAAAAACTTGCTTGGTTCGAGCGCCGATGTCGAAAGCGCCCAGGACCAGGCGAACGCCACGGTCCAGCCGCTGCAGAGTATAAAAAGTGTTTCGCTCTACAGCTTGATAGGCGCGGTAATTGCCGGTGCGGTGATAATCCTACTGACGATGATTATGATAGTGCGCGAGCGCCGCCGTGAGATTGGAGTTATCAAGGCCATCGGCTCCAGCAACCTCAAGGTCGTACTGCAGTTCATGACCGAAGCTGTGACGCTTACTGTACTGGGCACCGTCATCGGCATCGTCTTGGGAGTCGTGGCGGCCGATCCGATTACCCGTACGTTAGTAAATAATAGTACCAGCAGTTCGACATCGGTTCCGGCTGGCGCCGTCCTCCAAACGGGTGGTGGACAAGCCATCCAGCGTTTTGCTGGTGCCGGTGGCAGCACCAACTTCGTGACCCGCGGCCGTGGCTTAGGCGTATTTCGCTCTAACATATCTAATATCCATGCCGCCGTCGGCTGGAGTATCATTCTCTATGGTCTGGCGGCAGCCATCGCTATCGCCATACTGGGCAGCGTGGTGGCTTCGTGGTTTATTGCCAAAGTCAGACCGGCGGAAGTAATGAGGGCCGAATGACGCACCCCGCAACGCACTTTGACCAAGCCGGGCAAAGCCCGCCTTTGCCCAAAGTGCTCTTGGCGCATTGCTGCGTTGCCGACTCCAGTGCTCCTTCAATGTATTTTAATACGCCTCAGTCCGCGCTTCGTTGGCGCCTTGCACAGCATCCAAGTGCGGGGGCGTCAAGAAGAGTTAAAAGGGAGAAATTGCTATGTTAAGAGTTAGGAACTTATCTAAGATGTTCAAATCAGGCGATACGCTTGTTAAAGCGGTCGATAACATATCATTTGAGGTGCCAGACGGCCAATTTGTTTCTGTCGTCGGTCGCTCTGGCAGCGGCAAAAGTACTCTGCTTTCCTTGCTGGGCGCTCTGGATAAGCCTACAACTGGCACTGTCGAAGTTGACAGCCAAGATATAGCCAAGCTACGCGACCACGCTCTGACTGGTTACCGTTGCAAAAAAATTGGCTTTGTCTTCCAGAACTATAACCTGGTTCCAAATCTCACGGCAGCCGAGAACGTCATGCTGCCTATGGAGTTTGCTGGTATTAGTAAAAATGAACGCCGGCAGCGAGCCAAAAAATTACTAGACCAAGTCGGCATAACTGATGACAAGCAACTTCGTAAGCCCGGCCGGCTATCCGGCGGCGAGCAACAGCGTGTAGCCATTGCCAGGGCGTTGGCCAATAAACCCAACCTCATCCTGGCTGACGAACCCACCGGTAACCTAGACAGCCAAAATGGTAAGATGATCTTTGACTTGCTGCACAGCCTGGTTAAAAGCGAGAGCACTACTATTGTAGTGGCTACGCATGATCTGTCGATTGCCGGTAGAACTGACAAGACGTTTCAGCTGCAAGACGGCAAATTAGCGGCTGCCAAATAACTTCGATGGACAAGTCAAAAAGCGCCAGTAATTTGATATATAAATTCTTTTTGGGCTTTGTGGCTCTGATAGTACTATGCGGCCTAAGCTTTTACGGCGGCATCCACTATCAAAAGGGTAAACAAGGCGCAACCACCTCCGCCCCAGCAGGCACCTCGAGTACTCAAAACGGTTTCGCTGGCGGTTTTGGTGGTCGTTTTGGTGGCCAGCGGCCAAATATTGGCCGCGTAACAGCGATTTCATCCACTAGCATTACCATCCAAGACACCTTTGACAACGCCAGCAAGACCTTTAGCATAGATAGCTCTACCCAAGTTACCAACGGCGGTCAAAGCGCCTCGCTAAGCGATATCCAAACTGGCGACAACGTACTTATCCGCACCAGCAGTTCGACATCAACTACCGCCAGCCAGATTTTGATTAACCCAAACTTCGGTTCTGGCAACGGCGGATCCTTTAATAGCGGTGTCCCCGGCTCGACTTAAGCCGATTTTTCAGGAATATCACCATTCGGTCTTAGCCTGGTAAAATAATCGGGTTTACAAACATCAAGTACCCAGACCACCAGCCAGATACCGATGATTATCATTTGTATCTCCTGAATCAAGCCTGAGGTGCGAATGCTGAAAGACCGCGGGGTTGGTCAACAGCGCTAAACTCGCTGACCGAACCATTGGCCGTTATAATACCATATAGAAATATATGAAACAGCCCTTTCCCAATCCGCTCGGGTCCGTAGAAGATTCGTGGAAACTGAACGCAGTAGCTATCTTGGTAGCACTTAGCGGTATCATTACCATCAGCAGCTTGCTATTTGCATTACTACACATTGGGCATACGCATATCGTTAGTGCCGACGCCCATCTGACAGCTCTAGCAGGTTTGAGTCTGATCTATCTGGCTACTTTGCTCAACCGCGGCAAATACACTGCCTGGCTGGTGTCCTTGCCGATTTATATCTATCTGGTGCTGCGCAACGTGCAGCACTTTATTTTTGATATGCCCCACGGCGTGCATTTTCTGCCGGCAATCTTAAACCTGCTAGTCCCAATAGCTACCCTGCTGCTACTGCTTTACAGCCGCCAGCTGTTCACTGTACGCAGCGAGATGCGCAGCTTTACTACGGCGCTCAGACTGTCTTTGATTATCCTGCTAGTGGCCTTCGTATACGGCGTGGTGGGCTTCTCGCTGATGGATGAGCATGATTTTCACCAGGAGATAGCTCCGCTTACAGCCGCACACTATACAGTTGACCAATTTGACCTGACGACTAATAAGCAAACCGTCGCCTACACCAAGCGGGCGCGTATATTCGTGGATTCCCTGGCGGTCATTAGTGTTGGCGCCGTCTTTTATAGTGTCTTGGCGCTATTTTCACCGATCCGTTTCCGGTTGAGCAATCACCGTCAGGACTACGAGGATATCCGTCGCCTGCTGGCACGGTATGCCACCACCTCCGAGGATTTCTTTAAGCTTTGGCCGCCGGATAAAGCCTACTATTTTAATGGTTTGCGCTCCGCCGCCATCACTTACAAGGCGGCGCATGGCGTGGCGCTGATGGTGGGTGATCCGCTTGGACCCAAAGACGAACTTGGGGATCTACTTAGCCAATTTATAGGTTTTTGCCGCATTAACGACTGGCAGCCGGCGTTTATTCACACCGAGGAAACCAACCTGAAGCTTTACGAGGATTTGGGTTTTGAGGCGCAAAAAATCGGTGAAGAAGCCATTATCAGCACTGATAATTTTGTTGATAAGGTGGCCATCACCAAAGACTTCCGGCACATTAAAAACAAGTTTGAAAAATCAGGGTTTATTTGCGAGGCGCTAGAACCGCCGCACGCCGAGCAGACGCTACGCCGTCTGCAGGCTATATCTAACGACTGGCTAAGGAGCCCGGGACGGGCCGAGCGGGGTTTTATGCTGGGTTACTTCAGCACTGGCTATCTGCAGCAATGCAAAATCATGGTGGCAAAAGACAGCAAGGGCGAAATCCAAGCCTTTATCAACCAGGTTCCCAGCCCTACGCCCCGTGAAGCGAATTTTGATTTTTTGCGCCACAGCTACGGCAGTCCGGGCAATATCAATGACTATTTGATGCTTAACTTCATAAGTTCCCTGCGTGCCCAGGGTATCCCCAGGCTCAACATGGGCTTATCAGCACTATCCGGTTTGGAAACAGCCGATGATAGCGCTAGCCACCTGCTGAACGGCTTTTTAAACTTCGCCTATGCCAACGGTAACCGGTTTTTTTCCTTCCAGGGGCTAAAGCGCTTTAAAGCCAAATACGAACCAGACTGGGAAAGCCGCTATATAGTCTACCGTGGCGGCCTGCGCGGCTTTACCAAGACATTAAATTCATTGATGTTCGCCATGCGTGTACGCTTGCCACGCCGCCCGCGCTAAAATACTTAACATTGTTAAGTATCTTTTACTCAAACAAGCCTGGCTAGATATTTCGCTCTAGCTATCCCAAGTAAAACCGTTACCAAAGTGGCCGTAGCGGGCGGTTTGTTCGTACTGGGGCCGGCGTAAATCCAGGTATTCAATAATGCCCTTAGGCGTGAGGTCGTAGCCCTCCACCGGGTAAACTTTGCCGTCTACCCTAGTTATAGCCTCTACCGGTTCAGCAACGCCGATGGAGTAAGCTAGATAGCAATAAACTTCTTGGGCTTTGTGCTTTTTAAGATAATCCACGGCAATACGCCGGGCCATATAGGCGGCCGAGCGGTCTACTTTGGTGGCGTCTTTGCCAGAAAAAGCACCGCCGCCCACCGGAATCTGCGGGCCGTAATTGTCGATTACCAATTTGCGGCCGGTCAGGCCGGTGTCAGCATCAAAACCTCCTTGGTCCCAATCCCCGGTGGGGTTGGTATAGATAATAGTGTTCTTGGCGTGACTCTTGTTCTTTAGCCAATCACGAATGGTGGCCTGCAGCTCGCTACCTTTAGAGTGTTGAAAACTAGCAACTACAGCCACGATTTTGCCGTCCTGTAGGGTCACCTGGGTTTTACCGTCGTGCGGCCACTTCTTAAACAGATCCTGATTCAACTGCCTGGCTAACATCACCTCCAGCGGCAACATTTCGGGTGTTTCAGCAGTAGCATAGCCCACCATAATGCCCTGGTCGCCGGCGCCGCCCGGGTCTACCCCCGCAGCAATCTCTGAACTTTGGTGCACAATCTTGATCCGTAGTTTTACATCGCCCGCCAGCCGCTTAACTATTGGCGTAATCTCAATTTTGGCTTTGGCTGTCACTTCACCAACCACAAAAACGTGGCCATGACCGCCAACGACCTCAACCGCCACCCGGGCTTTGGGATCAATGGCCAAGTAAGCATCCAATACGGCGTCAGATATCTGGTCGCACAGTTTATCAGGATGTTTAGGTGATACGCTCTCGGCTGTTCGGTAACTTGACATTAAAAAAATCCTTTCTGGCAAGAGAAAGGATATGATTTTATATATCTTTCCCTTACGGGCTAGATTTGGCACCCGCCCTAAGCGGGTTGTCGGCAGATTAACGGGCTAGTTCCCTGTCTGCACTCTTGATATTTAATTGTTAACGAGATCTATTCTATCACATCATATGCGGCCCAGGCATGCATTGTGAATGGTTACTGGATGGTTATGATAAGTTTTCGCTCACGGGGGCCGTCGAGCTCGACTAAAATTATTCTTTGCCAAGTTCCCAGCACCAGCTGGCCATCTTTAACGGGTACGGCAACATCGGGGCCGATTATACTGCTGGCCAGATGGGCCGGCACATGCGCCGGGTTGTGCGGGTGGCGGTATTTTAGCTTGGGTATCATCTCCCAAACGGCGTCGAGCAAATCCAGGTCCGTGCCGGGATCTAAATCAGCTGTGGTTACAGCACAAGTAGTGTGGGCTATAAAAACTGTCACCAGCTTGCTGTCCGGACCGACATATTTTTGTACCTCATCGGTGATATCTATGACTTCGCGGTTTTTCTGAGTGTTGATGGCTAGCTCCATTTAGCTTTCCTTCCCAAAGGCTTTGCGCAGCTCGCTTTTGGCTTGCTGCAGGGTGTTATTTTGATTTGTGGGTAAGTTTTTGCCGGCGCGGTTAATGTAAAAGTTTAGCATGCTCATGGCTGATTGGTACGACGTACCCTTTCGTCGAGTACTGGCTTCGGCGGATCTTTTCAACGAAGCCGCGATTTTGCTCGGGTCGTTCCAGGCAAAAACGCCCTTCTCCAAGTCCAGCGCGTTGCTGCGATCGGTAACCACTTGAGACCATTTTCTAACCATACCTTTATTTTACGCCGGTCTGAAGGATGGAAGCCGCAACACTGCAAAAAGTCAGACTAAACGATCCCGGCAAAACCATAACAAAAAGTGTATACTTGGTTTAAATTTCTAACATAAGCGAATAACTATGACGGACAAAAAACCACTCCGCAGCGCCTTATCCAATATCATGATCCGGGAAGTGCCGGCCTACGCTAACCGCTTATTCTATTCGCTGGGCTTTTTATCGATGACCTGTTTTATGGTACTGATTGTCACCGGCGTGGTGATGGCTGCTTATGGTCCTGATTGGTGGCTGACCAACTCGACCGGCCAGTATTTCCGTAGCCTGCACCTGTGGGCTACCCAGGCCTTCGTGTTATTCATCATCTTACACCTGTTGGTGGTCTTCTTTAGCTCTGGTTTCAAAAAGCCCCGGCGGCTTACCTGGGTTTTCGGGGTCTTGATGTTCTTTTTTGTGATGGCCGAGGCCGAGTTCGGTTACGTGCTGCGCGGTGATTTTTCCAGCCAGTGGCGAAGCTTGCAGGGTGCCGATTTGTACAATGGCACCGGTGTTGGCGCCTGGCTCAATAATCTTAACTATCGCCAAATTTACGGCATCCACATAGTGGTCGTACCGCTGCTTATCCTGGGCTTGCTGTTTTTGCACTATTTACTGGTGCGCACCCAGGGCATCGCCAAACCTTACAAAACAGGCGTAGAAGTGCCAACGGTCAAAGCTAACCACACCCGGCTATTTATCCGCGGCGGCGTACTGGTCGGCTTGATTCTGCTACTGGCAGCAGTATTTCCCTCGCCGTTCATCAAGCCCGATACTATCCAAAGCGTGGCCGCGGCTGACCCTAAACTGGCCGGCCAAACGTTCATGAGCGAATATAATCACACGTCCGATACCGCTAGCTATTTAGACAACATCGACCCCTATAAATACGACACCCGGGCAATTTATATAGAACAGCCCTATGCCCAACTGTCAGCCTTTCAGCACACGGCCAATCTGATGCAAAAATTTAACGCCGAGCCCGCGGCGCAGCAGACTGCCCAAGCCAAAGCCGCTGAAAGTTATTTCAATAACACTTATCCCGCCAAAGACAGCTCAAATAACCCCTTGATCTCGGTCGTTAGCACATTGACCAGCGCAGCCCGCACCGGGCTTTACCAGCCGGCGCTTAACAGCGATAATCCCAACGGCGACCAAACAACTTATGCCATCCGTTTCTTGTCCGACACCGGCGTGCTGGACAACCAGGCCCAAGTGCTGGGCATCACCACCGACCAGTACGGCATGCTGCGCGAAGAAAAAGGCCACCTGCCGCTAGGGGCCTGGTGGCTGGCGCCGATAGGCCTTATGAACCACACTATTTTGGCGCACGATAATAACGGCGATCGCGACGGTGCCATAATCTTAGGGTTGTTTTTGCTGCTTCTTATAGCTTTCCCTTTCATCCCCGGCCTTAACCAGCTGCCGGATAAACTCAAAGTCTACAAACTCATCTGGCACTACTAAGCGCCTGTTTCCATAATCCCAAAGTTACTTTAATTTTTGAAATCCAGGGTTATAGGTACTATACTGCTTCCGCAAATTCGTCGGCCATGGCCAATTCAGGCCTTTTCCAGTTTTTGATTATTTCACGCGGATCCAAGACAGCTTTATCGGTGCGGCCATCGCCCGGACTCGGATATGCATCTATTCGCACAAGGTTGCCGTCTTCATCGCGGTACGGTATCCCGCCGACAACATAGAGCGCGTCTCTTCCCGGATGGCGTTGAACTACATCTTCGAATAGGGCTAAAGTCAGTAAGGGGTCCTCATCTATATTGTCTATCGATAGCACGCCGTTTTCATCCTTGAACAACCTGGCGGAAGCGATAGAATATTCGTACTTCTCATCCACTATGGAACTTCCATGGATCAGCATAAAAGCTTCCCGCTTAGTTTTATCAGTCCATTCAGGGGACATACAGGTGCCTATTGCCCACTGAGCCCACTTTTTATCCTTGGGGAGATTTATATCATAGCGATGCGTGACTGAACCGTCCACAATGTCAAACACCCGAAATAGATGGCGATTTTCCGGGCCCTGCGGCCTATACATGAAAGTCTGTTCATCAATCACTGTGACGTTTTTCCCAGCCGTACTGCTGCCGATTTCGCCCAGAGGGGTTGTCTGATCGCCACCTCCAAGGGCTTTAATAATTTGCGGTTCTATTGGCGTTCCGTCATTTAACTTTTCGGTAGTAGTAACTAACATTGCGGGGTATGGTATGCCGTCCTCGACGGCGGTAAGCCCAAAAATAAGCCTGCCGTCGTCCAACATGAGCGCTCTGAAATCTTCGAACGAAGGCTTCCCGACTTCGGGTCGCCAAACTTCTCTAGTAAGGCCGGGTATGATTTTGCCATCTGGGCCTAGAACCTTACGCACTAAAGGACCGACATCAGGCTCCACTGGCACAATGGGCTCTCCGTTATTGGTACGGGGCTGTTCCTTGTCAGAAGCCGGGCCTTCGCCGGCCATCTCGATAAAACGACCCAATAAATAAGTTTTGTCACCGACCCTCCAGGCAGCCGGATTATAAAATCCCTCCGTGCCTGCAATTTTTTCGGGTTTTCCAACGACTACTCTAGTGGCTATTCTGCCTAATTCTAAAGAGGTGTGTTCTATTTCGCCTGCGGGAGTTAGGGCTTCTACCTCACCTTTTTCAGCAGGCTGGTCTGAAGTAAGACTATCTACCATGGCAATTCCTCCTAATCTTAATCGAATTATTGGTAAATCTTCTTCTGCTTCTGCGCGCGGGACCCGGTTAGGATCCCTAGAGGCTAGTTCTGCTGGTGTAGCATTTGTCATAATGTGTGTGTATTTTGGTTTGACTTATCGCACCAATATAAGCGTAACTATAGTACTATTATTTATAAATACAATACCCCCTACCCCTCATAAGATTACGCCCTAATTTTTAGGGGTCGATCCGGGCGACGAGGCTTAGGATAAATGAGGAAAAAATATCTTTATTTTGGCTTTTGGTCTTGGTCGCTGCGCCAGTCCTGGCTAGAGCGGACTTTTCGCCAGGCTCTGGCAACCCGGTCACGATGGGCGCTTTTGCCGACAGATTTAAGATTGGCGAACTTGCCAAAGCGCTCGCGAATAGCAAACACGGCTTTGCCGTCAATGCTCAACCGGGTTCTAATTTTTCCCTTGTGGGCCATGGTGATTCCTTGCCATCCCTACAATTCAACATTAACACAAAAACCACGCCGACTTGTTTAAAAATCAGCTTACGCCCCGGTTTCTTTAAAGGTCTATAATGTAGGATGAAGCAGGAGGGCTTTATGGGGCAAATCAAAAACATCTTACAGCGCGCAAAAGATAATACCTATTTCCGCCAGGTTCTGGAAACCGGTAAAAACGTCCAGGTAGTAATAATGAGCATCCCGCCGGGCGGCGAAATCGGTGAGGAAGTCCACCCGGATAACGACCAAGTGCTTTATCTGGTAGACGGGGCCGGCCAAGTGGTTTTAGAGGGCCAGCCAGCCGATTTTAACGCCGGCGACCTAGTGCTAGTGCCGGCTGGGACTAAACATAACTTTATTAGCAAAAGCGATGCGGCCATGAAAATCATCACCACTTATTCGCCACCGCACCACCCGGACGGCACGGTCCACAAAACCAAAGCCGAGGCCGACGCTGCTGGCTAAAATCCTAAGCGCTGGATTCGCTATGCGGGGCGGGGTAATTCTCTACAGCTAAGCGGATTTTTTGGATTTCGTCGTAGTCTAAGGCTTGGCCTATCTGGCGGGCAATTTCTGGATTTTCTAGTAAGCCCCCCAGTTTTATAAATGCCGCATCTAGATCAAATTCGTAGAGCTCTTTCATCACATCTGGGCGAGTTCTTGCTATGGTTTGCACTTCTTCGTCCGACGACCCCTTAACGCGCCGAATCGTTTTGATAAAAGATTCAAGCTGGCCTACCAAAGTGGCTACAATTATACCTCTTTCATCAGGCTCTAAAAGGCGCTGGTTCTCCTCATCCGTAAGAGAGTGGAGCAAATCTATTTTTTCGGACAGTTGTTGCTTATCCCTTCTGCCTTCGGTGAGCCTTGCACCACCGCGTAATACGTCTTTAGCTACGGTAATCTGACGGCTGAGACCGGCGGACCTGGCTTGCCTATCAGCTTCCAGTTTGGCCCGTTCAGCGGCGGTAAGGTTTGTCGACGCTAATTGATTGACGACTCTGGCAAACTCCGGGTTGTCCAATTCTTTAGCTCCTACTCGTTTTAATATGTCGCGTGCCAGCCGGGCCTTTTCTGCGATATAAGCCTCCGATTTAGCTGCTGGCGCCAAAGCAGGGTCTGACTCAAAAACACCGCTTAAGTGAACCTTGGCTTCACTTGCTAGCTGCAGGATTTGTTTGGCGAAGATTTTTTGCTCGACCGGTATGATTTCTTCTTTGATGCGGTCTATACGTCTAGTGGCGCGTACCGCTAGCCTGTCCCTCAATTCCCCTACAGGAGCGATATCCTTTTCAAGCCAATTCTTCTTAAGGGCTACCCTTGCACTTTTCTGCGGCAGAATAAAGCCGACATTGATTGCTCTATAAATGTGCCTTGCGGTGCTTGCTTCGTATGCCACTAATTCAACTTCAAGATTGCCGAGGGCTATAAGAGATTCAATTGTTGCTTTGGCAGGAGCTAATTTAGCAACTTCAGCCATACTGCCAAGAATTTGTTGAACACCACCTGACTCTAATAGGGTTCCGCCCTCTGGAAGCTCTGCTAGTGTGGCTTTAAAAATATCACCCTCTTCGTCGTATAAATCTATAGCGGCATCAAGCCGCGTACTTAAGCTTTTTGGGTACCTGCGAAAAATTCGTTGGATGGCTTTTCTCTGTGGCCGGAAGAGCTTATATTTTTCTCTCGCTGGCTTCTCGTGCCCGTTCTGGTCTTTGGGCTGCAAAACTAACAGCTGTTCGCGACTAAGGAATGATAGGTCTAGCTCGCTGGGGCGTATGTCGTATGCAAAAGGGTTCGGCTGCCTAATCAGCTCGTCCAGTCCGGCTATATTGTCGCAGGCATACTCGATCCCCAGTACCGCTGGTGCGCCTAGGGTGTCTACTACGCCGCCATCTACTCTTGCGAGGATCTGCTGCTCGTCCTCAGTCAGGTCCGAAGATGTCTCGGAAAATTCATAATCTGCCATAACTGGTCTACTATATACTAATAAGACTAATAGTCAATAATTTATTCACGCCGCCGGCAAAAACTTCAGGGTCATAAAAACAAAAGGGAGCTTATTTAAGCCCCTTTTGCCGTAGCTTCCCCGCCGAAACAGTTTGCTGCTGGCCACCTCACGTGGCTATTTTTATTATAGCACGAGCATTTTTCTTGCCCGCAAGCTTATATGGAAACCTAAATTTTCAGGGGTTAGCCGTACTGGTTCCATGCTATGTAGGCTAATCGCTTAATCTCGGGGTCTGTGTCCAATAAAAGCGTCATTCCCAGCTGCTGTGCACCCCCTGGATCCAAGGATCGTAGTTTGTCCAGGTGGTCAAGTACCGCTTTTCTTACCGCCGGGTCTGAGCTTGCCGCCATTGCGCTGTATAGCTTCGCAGCATCTTCGGGCGGACCCTCAAAAATCCTTGATTCTACATAGTTTACAAGAGTCGCTCTACCGCCTTCACCCTCATGGTCTTGCCTAAACTGAAGTTCTTGTGAATACCGAGCCGCAATTACGGGCGCCCAATCTGTTCCAGATGACTCAGGTGACAACTCACTCATATTCTTTATGATGCAATAGATTAATGAAAGGATCAACTCATAAATCAAATTTCAAGGTCTAGACAATTTTATTTCGGGGGATTCGATGAGAGAAATAATTTTGCTACCCGGAGTGGCCGGGTAGCGCCTGCCACCGGGCGCGTCGCCGGCTCGATGTATCTGTTGTTTAAAACAGGCTCGCTAAAGAACTCCTCGCTGAGCAGTCCCCGACTACTCAACTTCGTCGAACATGCTTTAGCGCCCAAGGACGCCTCTTTGAAACAACATCTGCTCGGGCCAGCTCCTTATGCCCGGACCTGTTAGCTTCATCTGTTTTGAGCTGATGCCCGCCGTGTAGCGAACCGCGTTCTACTACTGCGGCCCGGACCCATTTTATGTCTAAGTTTTCTTAAACCCGAACCGATACAAAAAAGCACAGCTATGTTAAAGCTGTGCTTTGAAACAAACGGTAAGTCTTTTTACGATTTACGACCCAGGCTAAAGTGTGCCTATATATGGGATCTGTAAACGCTCGCTCGTAAGCAGAAAGATGTAGCGTTTCAAGCGGACTCAGATTTTGCTGTCAAAGAGAATACGTCTGTACATTAATAATATCACACTTTTTTATTTTGTCCAGATATCTTCTGCAACCTTTGGATAGCAAAGGTTGCGCCAAATCCTTCTGGTTTTTGAGGGCCCAAAGCTAGTCCCAGTCGGGGGCGTAGTGTCAGGATTCGGTACGGGTTGGGATAACCTTAAACAGCAGTGTGTTGTCGGTGATGTAGCTGAATTATAGTTCATAGCCATATTTGATATTTGTATTTCAAAAGGTTTTATAGGCTTATTACCCTAATAGGCTCACTATAATACTAATGCTTAAAAAATCAATACCTCTATATGGCGGGCTTTAGCTAGACTAAGCTTGCGTTAAGCTCTACGCCCAGAAGATCAGATTGGCAACCAGCTTGACATTTTGGAATTTTAATATTGATAAAAGTTTATCTTTATGCTTTAATGATGTTACTTCGGAGTACTTCGTTTGGTGCGTTGGCTGTTCCGAAGACTCAGCCTTAATCGTACTCCTACAAAAAGAGAGGGTTTTCATGACCAGAAGGTTATGGATTCTCGCAGGCGCGATCTTCGCGGCTGTGGTGCTCGGCGTCGGTTTTGCAACTGGCGCGCAGAACTACATCATCTCCAGCCCCAACCAGATCGCTAACAACATCATCCCGGCCTGGAAGCTCACGCCGGCTGCCCGGCAGTCGCTCCAGGGCGACCGCGGCCCGCAAGGACTGCATGGCCAACGCGGAGCGCAGGGTCCTGCAGGCCAATCAATCATCGGCCCGCAGGGCCCCGCCGGAGCACCCGGGGCGTCCATCACGGGACCCAAGGGTGACACCGGTAATACGGGTCCGGCGGGAGCCGACTCAACGGTGCCCGGTCCGAAGGGCGACAAGGGTGACACCGGTAATACGGGTCCGGCGGGAGCCGACTCAACGGTGCCCGGTCCGAAGGGTGACAAGGGTGACACCGGAGCAGCCGGTCCGCAGGGGCCGCAGGGCGGCAGCCTGTTCGTGTTCGGGCCGTACGCCGGGTCGTCGACGGACTCGTCTGTCTGCGGACCCGACTGGGCAAACGACACCTACACCAGGACGTTCGCCGTCGTACCTCAAGCCGACGGCTCGTTCCTGCTCTACGAGTACGCGTCGGGGACCTTCACGACGTTGGCCGGTAACTCGCCCGAGGACTGCAACGTGCAGATCCCGGCGGGAATCACCGGAACTCTCTACGGCGACGAAGCGTTCACCATCCCGGCCGGGTCGGACTTCGACCCGACGGCCAGCTTCAGCTCGCCCGCCGGGCAGCACAACTCGGACGCGGTAAGCGCGTTCATCGCCGCGTTCTTCCCCGGCCAGACGCTGCCGGACAACTACGCCTGGCAGTTCCACTACCGGACCGCAAGCAACGGCTCGTGGGACGACACGGACCACGGCGACACGGGGAACATCACCCCGTAAGCGTCAAGCCGGGTAAAACCGGCACTCGGCTCGCATACGCGATGCCGCCGCATGGCTCAGTCTGAGTCATGGTCACGGCAGCTTCGCCAAAACGGGCAAAACCTGGGCCCGGTGACTGTGAAGTCACCGGGCCCTCTCTTTATGTTTTCGCAATCATCATATGCTTTTTAAATAGCTTTATTTTGGGGTATGATGAAAAATAATTTTGCTAGCCTGAATGGCAGCAGTCATCTTCTTTTCCAAAGAAGCAAATAATTTTGTCACCTTTTACCGAAAAGGTGACACCAAACTCTCGGCTGCTTCCTCACCGTGACTTGATTGTTGGTAAAAATCAAGGCTCGCTAAAGAACTCCTCGCTGAACAGTCCTCGACTACTCAACTTCGTCGAACATGCTTTAGCGCCCAAGGACGCCTGATTTCCACAACATCAAATCAGGGCTCGAAAGATGCCGAACTTGCTAAATCCAGTTACATACATCAATCAGCGCGAAGTTGCTCGTGATACTGACTAACCCACTCAAACTCTTGAGCCCCAATACGACCCGCCTCTTCTAGCATATTCATAGCAGAGGCAAGGCCATTAATGGCTACCATGTCATACCCCGCATCACTAACTACTTCGGCGCCACCTTCTTCTCTGTCAAACATAATTACAAAACCTTGGGTGCTAAGCATCACCTCACCCAATGAAGCGACAGCCTCAAGTTTTGAAGCGGCGTTTGTAATGACATCATCTAGATCAACTACGGTATCTCCTTCAACGAAGTCGCCTTCTATAGGTGTATGTACTCCATATTCTTGGTCCCCAACTCTGCCCCAAAGTATTGAATCACCCCTTAACTGTGCGACCATGCCTCCCAACGGGGTCATGGATTGGGGTATACCGTATAAATGTTCATAGGGTTTACCGAGGTCATCGATCCCAATTGAATAAGCTTCCACAGCTAGGTCGCGGATTCGACGCTGATTATCTAGTGAAAGTCTGCTATTTTTTGCGAAAGAAGTAATCCCGCGCTGATTGTAGTAAAGAGGAGATCTTCGCCCTGACTTTAGTGTCCATGTAAAGTCACTAAACATTAATGCTCCGCGGTCATATAGACCTATGGTCAATTCTTCAAGTTTCGACTGCTCTAGGGCCATTACAAAGATTATTCAGCTATTTCTATTTTGACGCAAGCATAAGCAAAATACTTAACGTGCGCGCCCCGTAGGATCTGAAAGATTCCTTCTGGGGTTAAGTATTCCCTACTCCTCATTTTTGGGGTTCGATGGGAAAGATTTGTGACGGGGTTTGCAAGCCAATATTTCGATGGTATAGTTTACTCTATGACGGGAGAAATAGGGCCGCCAATATCGCCCGAAGATTTATCACGGGCCTACGTGGAAAATAATAGCCGCCGGATAGACGAAATTATTGCTCAAGAAAGCTCGGTTTGGCAAGAAGCCATTGACGCTGGCGACGGGTTCTCCCCCTATCACGAGGCTCAGCTGGCGCTGTTGGCGGGTTTAGGCGACCGCGTAAAGACCCTTGCAAGGCTTTATAGAGTAGAAGAACAGGTAGACAGAGAGTTTTTCTACGATTTGTTGGGCTTCATAAGGGCGACGGATTACGACCCGTCTGACCCTAATTCCATACCGCCAACTCGTAAGATTGAGACCGAGCACATAGTTGAAGCCGTGCTTAGCTTACGTGAGCGTAATGCGGGCTTGCAAGAAGCCGCCTAGCTACAGTATGTTATTTTTGGGATTCGATAAGTTCGATGCGGTAGCCGTCGGGGTCGCGCACAAAGCAAATCAGGCCGCCGCCGGCACGGACGCTGTATGGCGGTTTTTCGGGTTCAATGCCCTGTTTGGCCAGCTTAGCCAGAGTATCGGTCAAATTATCAACTCTTAGGGCAATGTGGCCGTAGCCGCTACCGATTTCATATTTATCAACGCCAAAGTTGTAGGTCAGCTCCAGTTCCGGTTGGGGTTTGTCGGGCACACCGTAAAAATAATTGACCGCCTCGTCGCGGATTGGCAGTTCGCGGCGCTTTTCCAGCCCTAGCGCCGTATAAAACGCCTCGGACTTCTTAGGATCGGTAATCCGGTAACACGTATGGACTAGCTGCATAATCTAATTATAGCTTGGTCCAGTCTTAGATTTTAGGTAGCCGTTGTATATTCGAATTGGAATACTATCTTGGCTGAGCTATCTCGGTGGAAGAGCCTATCTAGAGATGGTAATCTGTTAGCTTGCTCTACTGGGTAGGAGTGGAACTTGGCCCTCGCTGCTCAACGAGGCTAGAACTCTAATTGCAATTAACGATTATTGGGGTTAATCTCGCTTTCGTCCTTTTGGACTCGTCAGTATGAACAAACATTCATATAGCGATTCAGGAAAGGGTAGATTCGGAGCAAAAATGCTCGAAACGAAATCTACCCGACCTGCTGGCGGGGACAGTAATGTCCCCGCCATCCTGCGCAGGTCTGCTCTGGTGCCGCCTTCTACCTCGTGAACTTGAACGACGGAGGTCCGGTGATCTGGATCTGGCCCGTGGCGTCGTTCCACGTTGCCGCCGCGAAGGTGGAAGCCACGTAGCCCTCCCAGTAGAAGGGGGTGACCGCACCGCCCTTGCCGATGCAGAGGACGTACGTTCCCGTGCCGCCGCCCTGGTAGATCCCGTTCGGATCCATGTTCTTGATCGTGATGTTGCCGCCGCCGTTGTTCAGCGGTTGGGAGTTGTCGCGCTCCGGCTGATCCGGATTGCTGAGCTGGTCTTCGACCTGGATCGGCGCGCCGATCGACGGGCACTGGTACATCGGCGGGCTGGCCTTGGTGCAGCCCATCGGCGGGCAGAAGAACGACGTCGACTGGGCACCCACGACCTCGGCGTTCTCGATCTCGATCAGGTTCTGCCGGATCTGGCTCTTGCCGGAGAAGGCCGGCAGCGGCTGAACCTGCAGGTAGTGGTTCGAGATGACGTCCTGCTGCCGCTGTTCGGTGTCGATCGGGTTGCTGCCCGACGCCAGCGCTGCGCCGGTCGAGACCAGCAGAGCGAAGACGATGGCGAACGCAACGCGTCCACGGGTGATCTTGATCGTCAGCGGTTCCGTCCGGCGGTATCTCGGGAACTTCTTCATGTCGTCAGTCTCCTCAGTGGGGGTTGGGTTCCGTCGGGTACGTCTCGTAAGGAGACGCTGGATTCGCTACGTCGCCGTTGCAGTTGGCCTTGATGAAGGCCGCCGACGGCAGCGGGCCCTGTGAGGGGTCTACCGTCGAGGCGTCGCTGCAAAGGGTCATGAGCGTATTGAGCCGCTGGTTCCCCAGGGCCTGCTTCTCCTCTTCCGTCTGGCCGACCATCTGAGCGCCGATCTGGCTGATCTCCTGCATGTCGGCGGTCACCGCCTGGCGCTGGGCCTGCTGGTAGCCGTAGTTGTGCACGTAGTTGTGCGCCTGGATCTGGTTGATCGTTCCTTGCCGCTTGGCATTCTGGACCTGGAACCAGCCGCCGACGGCCCAGCCGACGACGAGAATCACGACGACCAGGGCTGCGGCAATCGCTGCGAGGGCCATTCCTGACAGCCCAGCGATGACTCCCTCGCGGGTGTCGTCATTCATGAAGTCTCCTCCTTAGCCGTTTCGTTTCGGCTTCTCGGTCTAGTGAGATCTTACGAACCGCGTACTCATTTGCGGTTATCTTGTCCATCATCACGGCCTCTTCTAGCGCCTTCTGTCGCGTCTCGATCGACGGGTGTTTCTGCTTGTATCCCTGTCGCAGCAACACCCCGACCACACCTAGAAGGAGGATCGCGATTAGAACGAGTACTCCAACTACTAAGAGTGGGTTAATCATTTCTTGCTACTGCTCTCCTTTCGGATATGGAGCGGGGTGTCAATTTCCCTGTTCAGGGTTATCACGCTCATTATTATCAAAGCGCAAAAACCCTGAACAGGTTAACTAGAGCATGTTGTTAAAGTACCTTCGATGTGTTACCACCTCAAAGAAACTGGATTATAATACCACAAATATAATAAACGGTCAATACTCGATACTCGTTGCTTAACGAATTAGAATATCAAAAGCACCGGGTAAGACTGGAACCTAAATAACAGAGGTAGTATAAAAATGAGGATTGACTAACTTGCCAATCCGGATCTGTTATTCAAACTTGGTAGCCGTTGTTCATTCGAATTGGAACGACCTTAGACCAGAGTTAGCGAGATGGAAGTCTTTGCTAGCAAGTGCTAACCTAGTCATATGACAGAACAAACAACAAAAAGCAGCGAATTACTAAATAGTCCGAGATTTGAACTGACTGAACTTGATGGTGATGACGGTATCCCCACTCATCTGCACGGCTTTAGGCTGCTATATCAAGCTGATGAAGGCTACGCCTATTCTAAATGTTTTGAAGGCTATCATTTGGGAGTAAACGATGATGATACAGAAGAAGTTGACCCTGATTTTTTTAGCATTGAATTAGTAGAGAACAAAACAGGTGAGCCAGGAATTGCTTCTAAACTCATAAGAGCTTCCATAAAAGAGGCTATAAAAAGAGGTTTTAGCCAAGGCAGAGCTAGGATTTTCAATCCAAAAATCTTGACGATACTCGAGAAAATGCAGAGCGAGGGCCTTGTGTCAGATATTGACTGCTACCTTGGAGATGAGAGTACACCCATCCATTTTCCATCAAGCGAATTAGCTGCAAAATATACACCTGTTACTCCAGAAGCAGCTAAACAGCATTTAGAGATGTATCCTCATACAGACGACAGGTTGAATGAGGATGCTATAGCTGAAACGGTTTTTAAAATCAATAACCAAGAAGGACTGGAACCTAAATAACAGGGGTAGGAATAAAAAAAGATTAGCCCGTTTGCTAATCTCTATCTGTTACTTAAGCTTGGTAGACCAAACGAGACTCGAACTTTAGAGTATTTTTGGGATTCGATCCTTCGGCCAGCTCAGGACAGGTGAGAAGAATAATTTTTGCTACCCGGAGTGGCCGGGTAGCGCCTGCCACCGGGCGCGTCGCCGGCTCGATGTATCTGTTGTTTAAAACAGGCTCGCTAAAGAACTCCTCGCTGAGCAGTCCCCGGCTACTCAACTTCGTTAAACATGCTTTAGCGCCCAAGGACGCCTGATTTTTACAACGTCAAATCAGGGCTCGAAAGATGCCGAACTTAAGAAGCCGATACCTGTCCAGCACTTATCGCGATAAGTGCTGCGGCCCGGACCCATTTTATCTTTGGGATTCAACAAGAGAAATTTTGGTGCAGCAAGTAGGAAAATCTTTACACCTCATCAGGGATGAGATAGCCCGTTGGAGAACTATGCTAGAAATCCCTTATCGGGAGTATCTAAGTTCTATAATGCAATTAAGTGACACAAGGGATTTATACATGTTAGTAGATAGAATAGATGAGGCGCAGCTTAAAGACACTTTCGGGCTAGAGCTTACTGACTAGGTTAGTGATCAGACTTTTAATACTTGCCTGAGTTGTCGATCTCAAATCCGTCAGCTTTAATTTACTGTCTTTTACTTTTTTATAAAACTTTATAGCAGAAATTAGCTTTGGCAGATTATTGTCGAGCAGGTACTTAGAATTAGTTGTCGTGTATCTTACGCTACTATTCCCAATAACATGCTTCTTAAAATCGCCCTTAGTAAAAATATCTTCGATTCCATCAACCCCTACCCCAATTAACTTGTTACTAGAGAGTGTTGGGTCACCACCGAACACATCCCGTTTGATTTCTCTCCTGACACTCTTACCAGCTGGATCGTCATCAGTAAGCACTACAAAATCTAGATCCCATCCCAAGAATAAATTAACTAAGAGCGGGATATTTGTGACTCCTGTAGCAGGCAGAAAGTTAGTTTCATGCGTTTCGCCGATTAGTTTTTTAAAGGCTTTAAGATAATAGAACGCACTTGGCTCTTCAAGAATAATATTATTTTTATTCTTTATGGCCTTTTGGTGGTCAAGACTTACGCCAATGAGAGTATATACAGGAAATAGGGTGTCTCTGTTGGCTGCACCAAGTTTATGTATGTCAAAGACATTTGTTTCACTATTCTCATCATCCACATCTGATCTCTGAACTGCCAGTAAGCGGTAGAGTGATTCAGGCTCAATTAAGTAAGGTGAGTGAGTTGTATAAAAGATCTGAAGATTCTTCCTAATGTCTTCGAATACTTTTAATACATCTTTCTGCGCCTTAGCATGTAATGAAGCACCAGGTTCATCGATGAGCAGTATATCGTTATTATTTTCGACTTTTGCCATTGCGTTTAACTGTAAGAAAAAGGACAAAAACCACTGCACCCCCTTACTGCGCTGATCAGGGCGCAAAAGCTCTTGAGAATCCTTAACCCAAAACGAAAGGTAGGGCTTACCCGCTAACTCAGGATCTTTGTCATCATGATTTTTAAGCTCTACCTCTATTTCTATTTTGCTGCTCTTACCTATATATTGTCTCCAGAACTCCTGAAATTGATGCGTAAGAGCTAGGTTAGCCCTTCTAACTTTTTTACCCAAAGTCCGTGCGTGAGTTTGTGCTAGATCTGATGAATTTAGATCAACAATTCTAAGAAAATTGCGTGCACCTTTTATGCCAGGAGCTTGTGACGAGGTATTGTCTATCTCGCTCAAGTCAATAGTCGCAGGCAGTAGACTACCCAAATCTTCGAAAAATTCAATGCTGGGAGTATGAGAATAGATCTGTTCTACTAAATCGGTATAGTCCAAAGCCTTTGGCAGTGCTTTTGTTTCCGTAGCCGCAGGTTCTGCTTCGTTTTCTGCTGGTGCTTCTTCCGCTCCAGGTTCTTCCGCGGGGGGTTCAGGCGCAGGCTGGCTAGTAGAAACAGACTCAATAATCTCCCTCAGATCATCGTTCTCAATATCTAGGGTCGATGTTTCTTTGTCCAAGCCAGTCCAGGTTCGCTTAAGTATAATAATGTTCCCATTCTTATGGAAATAGTCAGTTACGGGTTTAGCCCCATCGTATTCTATAAGTATTTCTGCAAGTTCTTCCTCACTAAATGCATATGTGCAGGTCACTTCAGGGTATAGGTCAGCATCCTTTAAGTAATCTTCCTTGAGCTCCCCTTGATCAAAGCAGTACAATGCCTCTAGCACTGCGGTCTTTCCAGCTTCATTCTGACCGATTAGAGCTGTAATGTTGTCAGAAGATGTTTGGCACAGTCCAGTGTCGATAATTGATTTAAAGTCCTTGATTCTAAAAGCTGTTAACTTCACCTGACCCTCTTTTGCGTAATTATGCTAATTATCCTCTATGCCTTCTAGTAAGTAAATACTACATAATGCTTATGCTTATATCGCAAGAATTAATAGATGTCGAACGATAAGTATTGGACACTTACGGTATAGGTCTGTTTTTGGGGCTCGACGAGAGAGATTTCTAGTTATTGAAGAATTTTTCGTTGTGGTATTTGAGAAATTCTAAATTAATATGATGCTTTGGAGATATCACTATCCTACCCTTCAAAGGCCCGACAAGCTGTAGTCTAGGATCGATTGAGAAGGCATAATTATCGAACATAACATGGTGATTGGGGCATAGACAAAGTATATTCTCAATTATATCTGGCCCGTCGTGTGGCCTGCCTAATGGCTTTATGTGCGCTGCTTCAGCATATCTCTGTCCAAGTGGAAGTTCGATAGCCATACCACAAACCTGGCATCTATAGTCATATATCTCCTTCAGCTTTCTAGATTGTTTTGTGTCACGCACAATTCTTAACGATTGATATTCCCGGCGCTCTGAAGGGAGCACTTCACCTTTGGGCCGACTGGTTTGTTGATAGCTGCCTTCAAGCCTAAAGCGAATAACGATATGCCCGCTCTTACCAACCTCGCGCCAATATTCAGTTACATAAAAATCCCCAGCATACGTATATCCTCTTTTTGGAGAAAATTTTGACTCATGATTAGAGTCCCTTATTACATGTATGGGAGCATTTCTTTCCTTACTTATAGCTAAGGCTAGATTACCTTTTGTCAGTTGCTGGTCTGATATTTGCTTACCACTTCTTGGATCGCGCCCTCCCTCACCGGTGTAAATGACTATGTTGCCATAATCCTCATCATCTTCATAACCACCAGACAAGACTATTGAATAAGCTCCCGTCGCCGGGTTTCCGGCTATACCAGCCATAAGCGGTCCATGAAGACCTGCTGCTGCAACTTCTCGCCTATTTTGAAAGTTTGTGCCCGGTTTGACCATCATTACTTAAGCCTGTGGTTTTCTGTCATGAACGAAGACCTTCTCTAAAATAGCCTTCAGTCTCTTTGTCCATAAAGTAAACGTAGACACCTTTATGCGCTCGGCTCAGGAGGACTCTATAGACATTCTTGAGGTGGTTAGCAAATTGAGCGTTACCGCGTTTGGCGGCCGAGTCATATGAAAATTCCGGCTGGGCTATCCAGCTGCCAGCATTTTTTTGATAAACCAAATCCTTGCCAAAAATTACGCCTATGTAGTCAAATTCAAAGCCTTGGGCAGTGTAGACTGTACCGATCTGCTCCATACCGCTATCATCTGTTGCCCATTTCCAAAATTCATTTTTCTTTTCCCACGGCATCTCAAAACTGCCGATCTTGACGTCTTTGACTAACGATCCATCAGAATTTGGCTCGCTCCACGGCCAACAAAAGCCAGCAGCAATTCTGGCTGAATTTTTCTTCTCAGAATTCTTCTGGCGAATTTTTAGTAGCATGTCGTGAGGATCATCGAAAATTCTGAACTCCATTTTTGGATCGAAATGTGCTAGATCTGATGGTCTAATATCAAGTAAATTATCAAGCCACTGTAGATAGGCGTCAGATCCGGAGCAGCGGAACTGAGTCGTAAGCTCAAATTCTCCAATATCTTCTGGTCCAATACCAATCCTTTCAGCAGCATTTTTAATCAACTTAACACTACCGATCTCGTTAGGGCGCACTACCTGGTATTCATCAATAAAGAAAATTGAAAGTTTGGCCACGCTTAATAACTCATCGATTTGTGGCATATTGGAGCGCTGAGTTTTTGAGGTATACATATTGTTGCTGGTTTCACGTATTCGGTGAGCTTCATCACAGACTAGAACATCAATTGAATTGGACTCAGCGTTCGTAAAGCTATTGAAGAACTTAAAAAGGTTTTTGGCTCGTACCCCCACGATTTTTCGAAGAGTATTGGTAAAAGCAGATGAACCGGTGGCATGAAAAACTACCTGCCCCCGCCGCATCAATTCACCCATAACTTCCAGGGCAATCACCGATTTACCGGTTCCCGGTCCACCCTTTACGATAATGACCGATTTGGTTGATTGCACGCTGAGTTTCTTAGCCCGACCGATAATAGAGTTATATGCTGTAATCTGATCATCAATCAGAGTAAAAATTTGTTGTTTGTGAATCATATCGCCAGTGTGATCCAGCAGCTTCTTCGACGGCCGGACAGGACTATTAGTGAACCGGTTAAGGACCTCGACACCCTGGCCGGCCGATATACGTTTTTGCAGATATTCTCCGAGGGCTTTTACATCCTCTTTGCCAAATACGGGGAATTTTTGTAGAGCTACATCGAATGATCTGTCAAGTAATGTTTGCTCACCGGACTCTTTTGAATAGTTGTGACAGTAGACGCACGAATCTAGTTTCATCGGCTCGCTTTGATCTGTAAAAACCTCGACAAAATCAATTATGCCGTAGTGATAACCTTCGGCTTGTAGAGACGGATGGACTTGTTCTTTAACGAATCTGCCGTACTCGACGACGACGTTCCCCTCGCTCTCGCACTTATGAACCTTATCGTTAGACCATTGCTTGAGTTCAATTAACACAGCATAGTCACTCGCTCCGTCGTTTTTGCCAAATATCAGTGTGTCAATGCGACGCGAAGTAAATGGTAGTTCGTATTCAATAATGATGCTTGATTCAGGCACTTCGGCGTATCGGATAGCGTTATTTAGGTAGTTAAGCGATTCGCGCCATGCACGAGTTTCAGAAGGTCCCGGCGCGCGGCGATAGTATTCGCTAAAATTATTCTCGAGGATGTCCGCAATTGTATTCGTTGTGACCAGTTCATCAAATTGCCTAATTGTCCCTTCGAAAAGCCTCATAGTTCGGTATATTTCTTGTGGCTGTTTTTGGCTTTCGTAACTGGGTATTTTTTCTCGTTTTTCTTCATTTTGCGCTCAAATTCCTTCGGTAAATTTATATCTAGATCATGCGCTATCAAAAGTACCCAGTACAAAACATCCACTAGTTCATCGCTTACTTCTTCACGATTCTTTTTTAGATGTTTTTTAATTTCTTTGGCTGACTTCCATTGAAAGTGCTCCAAAAATTCGGCGGCTTCAAGCGCCAAAGAAATGGCTAAGTCTTTAGGATTATGAAACTGTTCCCAGTTTCGCTTGTCCCGATAGTTAATAATCCTTTTTTGCAAATCCTCAAGATCAGACATCAAAGCTCCAATTCCAGCTAATTATACCCCTGTTTGGGGTGCTGGCGCTAGCCAGTTTGTAGTTAAGCGGGTCCAAGCCGCCGCGAGCCTGGTTTAGTAAACGGGGAGCTGTTCCATCAAGTTAGCTTCATCTTGGAGTTCGCTGACTAGCTGGCGTTTGCGGCCGGCCCTAATTTTGTATTTTTGTCGGCGTAGAAACTGTACGACCGTACCGATGGCAAGCACAGTGAATAAAGCGGTGGCTTCTTCTTTTTCATACGCCCACTGTTCGGGCACATAGTTCAGAGCTATTGTCGCCCCGCCTGACAGCAGAGCCATTGCTCCAAAAGACTGGGCGCTGTCTTTAATATCCGCCGCGGTATCTTCTAGATCTTCTGCCTGCATATCCAGACCGTCTATGATAATTCCCAACTCTTCTTGCTCGGTTGTTTTTAGATCTTCAATCATGTTTTAGTAAATCTTACAAGTTAACCAAAAAATTATACCCCCGTTCCGGCAAAATCTCTAATCGGGTCGGGATTGTTGTGAAAAAGATTTTTGATGCAATAGAAGTTCGTCGTCTGTTTTGTAAATTGGTATCCAAAGTTCCTCTCCGGGTGGCGCAGGGCGCCATTCGCTAGAAAGTTCCGAAACATCGCGCATAACCAAGTACATGACATACAGCTCAGACCATTCCGGGACCATACGGGCAGCGACTACCTCACCATCAAAGACTGCCCCAGTGTCGGTGAACTTTGGAGGAACATTTTTCCAGTCGAACGACTTTCCATCACGCTGTGGTTGACATCTAAACCCATGCCGTTGCTGCCGATAGCCCCAAGCCACTGTAACCGCTCTAAGACCCTTAGCGCCATAAGCCTCTGCAAACAGGGCGCACCAGTCGTCGTCCACCTCACGCGGCAAAGGCACGACAATAATATTAATATTCTGGTTCTCCCACGGCTCGTGAGAATGGGCTTCAAAAGATGACATATTTATAAAAAATTTGTGTAAAAGATTATACCTTTGTTGATGGGAATTGTACACTTAGATTATTTGAAAATACTTAACAAGTTAAGTATTCCCCGCCTGCTAGTCTAGGTGGCTTCTCGCTCTATAGGAGAGCTGATGGCATCATAAACAGCAGCTAATCTTCCCAGATCACTTATTGTCATAGCCTCTACCGTTGTCAGCATATAGTTGGAGCCGTCCTCTACCCTGTGGTGCAAATAGGCATTTTCATCATCGACTACGATTTCGTAAGAACCTTCTGTAGGCTGTAGAATGCCAACCATACCCTCCCGAGCTGCAGTTTCATGCCAGGATCTGATTACAAAAATTCCCTCGTCTTCTATAGTCATAGGGGCAATTTGTATATCAGTCGGACTTACTACGTGTTCTTTACCGTATCGTTCACCAGCTACATGCTTGGCAATTCTCGTTACTTTATCCGCGAGAGTACCTAGTTCGGCCTCCGCTCCATCATATTCAGGACCAACTATTTTAATTTCTGGGGTTGCCATTTTGAAGATTATAAACCTGTTTTTGGAAAGAAGACAGATTAATCTGTTTTAGCGGTGGTTTTGGTTCTTGCTTTGGCCTTGATAGGAGTTCATCATAAAAGCGGAGGAAAAAGTATGCAAAACAACACTGTTGGTGCCAGTGGAATGATAATTTCTAGCCCGGCATTCAAAGACAGCCAACCTATACCGGAGCAATATAGCTGCAAGGGGCAAAATACCTCCCCGCCGCTGAGTTTCTCCAGCCCGCCGGCGTCGGCCAAAAGTTTGGCGCTGATTGTGCACGACCCGGACGCCCCATCTGGTGATTATGCACATTGGGTGATGTGGAATATCGCCCCGTCAACTACGGAGATTGCGGCCAACAGCGTGCCGACCGGCGCTATGCAGGGGCCGAACACCGGCGGTAGAAACACTTACATGGGTCCGTGCCCGCCATCTGGGACTCATCACTACATTTTTGAGCTTTATGCGCTTGATGGGGTGCTGGATCTGCCACCGCAAACCAGCCGCGACCAGCTTCTTGCTGCCATCAACGGCCACACTTTGGCAAAAGCTACCCTTACAGGCCTATTCAGCCACTAATAAAGCATATGCACCAGGCCTGAGCATTGGCTTTTTAAAATTCCAGTGCTGGATTAGTAGCGCCACTTAAAACCCGTATGTCGTCGGTACCTTCTGTCTGAATTTCAGGTGGTTTTGATCTTATTGCTTTTTTGGCCAAGTAGCGAATGGTTAACGTGTAATCTTGGCTACCGCCATCGGTAACTCTTCGCTCATAAGGAGGAGTGGTCTGATCAATAGTAGTTTTTTTGAGCGGTTTGCGGTAGGCGTAGCGGGGTATGTCTACGGAACTGGAGTTTTCGTATTCCGTGAAATCCCCGAGATCATAAATAGATAACTCCGTGTCATTGATATTAATAAAGGATAGTAAATTTCGCTTGCCACCTTTAAAATCAGTGAATTTCCACCGCTCGCCCGGACCAATCGTAACTTTAGGCTCATGATCTGTAGGATGCGGCGGTTTTAGAATAGCTTCGAAAGGCATAACTAAATTATACCTTTGTCTTGAACGCAAAACTATAGAGAAGCTACCTGTTTTCAAAAAGAGTATAGGATTTGACGGTTTAATTGAACTCGACTGAAAACGGGTATTCGTTGTAGGCCAGCATTTTTCCGGCTTTTGATAAGACCTCTACCCGCAGCGTGTAGTCGCCCTGATCAACAACCGGCAGACCCTGGGCATTAAAGTTCATGTTTGCCTTGTTGATGCCGGCGGGCAGCATATTTTCCTGGTCCATGGTGGTTAGATTAGCGCCTGAAGGACTGATGATATGCGCTTTGAAAGTGATAAAGGTGTCTTTTTTTAGCTTTTCGTCAAACAGCCAAGACGTGGCGATGGAATACGCTGCCGGCAGGTTGATCTGCTGCTTGCCCAGTTGCACATTGTCGCGCCCGAGTTGCTCGCGGTTAAGATTAAAAGTAAATCTATCAATAATTTTTATTACTGATGTCATGTTATCCGAAGCATCAGTAACAACCTCGCGAGCCATAAGAAGGTATAAATTTTTGACGGTCATGCAGAAATTATTCTTTTTCGCTATAGACTTGGTCGCCTTCACGAACCTTCTGCTCGACCTTTAGACCAAAATCGTCACCGGCTTTGACTTGCTCGACGCTTTGATGCTCCACCTCCAGCGAGCCCACCACCTGATCAAAATCGGTAGCATGGCCCTTAAAATGCACGTGGTCACCCTTTTGCACCGTTGCGCCCGGGTTTAGCTTTACCACCGCTACGCCGAGTTTATCGAAGTAGTGGGTGACTTTGCCCAATGTATCAGATGCCATAAACTTTTTGCCTCCTTTATGTTTTTGATTGTACGCCGGCGGGTCCAAAAAAGCGACGGTGAATCGCCGAATCAAAATGAAAAATACCACAACTCATTCAAGGCTTGACAAAACCATAATGCTATTGCTTGACATGTAAATAATCTTGTTGTACTGTTTGTGTCGTGAGTTTGAGAGACGATTTAATTTATATGCCCGAGAATGAGCTGGTTTTTGATTTTTTGGCTTCCTTGGACGAGCATAAAATCAACCTGTCGGATTACCCTGCTCTTGATAGGCTTATAAACCACTTGGTCAGGCTTAAAATTGCACGTTATACGCCGGCTGAGCTACGCGCCTATAAAAAAGGTTTAACCGACGTGGCGCTAGCTCTAGCACAGCACGCCGAGCTGGAAAACCGCGTATCTGAGACGGTACTGTCGGATTAAGATCTCTCACTACAAAACAAGCAAAAGGTTTATTTAGCGCTAAAATGGCCTATCATATAAGGATATGACGCTGCCCAAAAATCCATTTGTTCGTTATCTGGCCTATAGTCAGGCGGTATTTTTCGCAGCGGTGCTCCTCTGCATTGCTATTGCGCCGGCCAGTCTGGCAGCGAACACCGGGCTCAGCTATTTTGGTGTACGCGAAAAGACCGTATTGATATACGGCATCGGGCTAATACTATCGGCCTATTTTATCCTTAAGGCGTTGCGTTTCGCGCCTAAAGTACCCGGAATGTGGCCGGTGACCCGCGGCTTGAGACTGCTGCCGCCACTGATGGCGGGCGTGGCTATAACACCTTACAGTATCGATAATTGGTTTGATTGGATCCACCACGCTCTGGGCATCACGCTTTTTTCGCTGCAGCTGTTGATAGCAATTTGGCTGGTGGCCAGAAGTTTCCGCGACTGGCTGAATTGGTTATTACTGGCCGCCCAGTTTGCCGGCGGCATCATCTCGTTAATCTATCTGGCTCCGTCCCACGGCTTATTAATACAAGGGCAACTGATTTTCCAGGCAGCTTTTGGCATTCTGCTATTTAGGAATTTATTAAGGTTAAAGCACTATGAACGAGGTTGAAAAAGCCTTTGAGCGGACGCCGCGGGCTAACTTTGTACTAGAAGAATATGCCGGGCGGGTTGATATTGATGCTCCGTTGCCTATTGGCTTTGGCCAGACCATTAGCCAGCCAACTACCGTTAGGTTGATGTTGGAATGGCTGGAAGTAGAACCCGGTAATAAGGTTTTAGATGTTGGCTCTGGCTCTGGCTGGACAAGCGCTCTACTGTCACGCCTAGCTGGGCCGGCTGGTAAAGTTTACGCCGTAGAGATCATACCCGAACTGGTAGAATTTGGCCGTTTAAACAACCGGAGGCTTGGTATAAAAAACGTCAGCTTCTTCCAAGCTGGCAAACACTACGGCTTGCCGCGCTACGCGCCGTATGACCGGATTTTGGTCAGCGCCACAGCCCGCTCTTTACCGCGGGAGTTACTAGATCAGTTGAAACCCGGCGGCAAAATGGTAATACCGGTCTATAACGACATCTTGGAAATCGAAAGGCCACAAAAAGGCCAGCCGGAAGTTAATATCCATCCCGGGTTTGTTTTTGTGCCACTGCTGCCACCCGCCAGCCGCTGAATATGGCTAGGCTTGGGGCAGATGGACGCTGAAGGTTGAGCCTTTACCGGCGGCGCTTTTGACTTCTATGGAGCCACTGTGCAAATCAGCAATCTTTTTGGCGATGGCCAAACCCAGGCCATAGCCATTGGCGCCGGATTTACTGCGCGAACCGTCAGTACGGAAAAACCTGTCGAAAATGTGCGGCAAATCGGCAGCAACAATACCTTGCCCTTGGTCACTAACAATAATCACGCCCATTTTATCTTTGACGGCGGTTTTGACGGTGACCTGGCTGCCACGCGGACTGTACTTGATGGCGTTATCCAGCAAAATTGCTGTTAGGTCTACCAGGTGCTGGTGGTTGCCGCGCACAGCCACATCCCTAAGTTCGGTGATAACTTTAATTTGTTTGGCAGTCGCTACTTTATCCAGGCGCTCGATGGCTTGCTCGGCCACGTCTTTTAATGAGACCGCTTGGTCGAGATCATCTATACCTTCGGTACTGGAAAGATTGAGCAATCCCTCTGACAGGGCTTTGAGCTTTGCAACTTCCTCCAGGTTGCTCTGCAATAGGTCAACAGCCCCGGCTTTAGTGAGTGATGGATTGCGCAGGGCGACCTCTATCTCTGTTTGCATGGCCGCTAACGGTGTGCGCAACTCGTGGCTGGCATCGCCGGCGAAGCGTTTTTGTGATTCGTGCGATTGCTCTATCGGCCTGAGCGTGCGCCGCGCCAAAGCGTAACTGGCACCACCGCCAAAGACTAGAACTGCCAAATTAAACAGTACTAAGTTACCCCTAAGGTGATCTAAATCCTGCTGCAGTTGGTTATGTCTGAGCTGGGCAAAGGTGTCAAAATCGCCTGGCGCCAGGTAGTTATTAAAAAAACCCACCTGCCGGTTGACGCCGTGCTGCAGGTCAGTGCTGGAAACGTGATACAGCGCCAAGCTGGTGCCGATGGATAGCAACATGATAATAATCAGATACCAACCGGTCAGCTTAAGGGCCGCCGAATGGAACATATCTTTCATGGGAGGTTTATTTATCTTCTAGTTTATAACCGAAGCCGCGCAAGGTATGGATGAGCTGGGGGTTTTTCTTGAAGGGTTTATCGATCTTATTGCGCAGGTAGCCGATGTAGACTTCTACAGTATTGGGCAGGATGTCGGCGTCAAAATCCCAAACATGGGCGATGATGTTGTCTTTATTGAGTACCCGGCCGGTATTGCGCATTAAATATTCCAGCAAAGCGAACTCTTTGGTACTAAGACGGATTGATTTGCCGGCACGCTTAACTTCGTAGCTGATGGTGTCGAGGCTAAGGTCGCCGACACCGAGGACTGTGCCGGTGGATTCTTGCGGCCGGCGCAGCAGCGCCCGGATACGGGCCAATAGTTCTTCGAAAGAAAATGGTTTAACGAGATAATCATCAGCCCCGGCGTTTAGGCCGCCAACACGGTCGCGGATCTGGTCTTTGGCGGTCAAAAAAATGACAGGCGTGTGGATGCCCTTGGCGCGTACCTCGCGGCAGATGTCCAAGCCTTCCACAGAACCAGGCAACATACGGTCAATAATCATCAGGTCGTAAGGCTCACCTAAAGCTGCACCCAGCCCGCCGTCGCCGTCATATTCGACGTCCACGGCAAATTTTTCTTGGGTCAACCCTTGTTTGATGGCGTTGGCAATTTTATGCTCGTCCTCTATCAGCAAAATTCTCATATCGATTACATTATACTAAAAACACTGAGAAGTGGCTGAGACCACAGGGGTGCGTTCGTATGGATGGTATACAATGTAATTTAGTGCCAAAAATCAAAGAACGTATTTTGCAGATCATTGGCGTCGCCGGCACATTGGCCTGCCTGGTTATCTTTATCCGCGAGCCCAGTTTTCCTACCCCTGATAAACTACTGGTTTTTTTAATCTTTGTATTTATGATTTTCGAGCAGGCGCTGCAGATGTTAAAACGACTGCTGCCATTTATCGGCTTGATATTAGTCTACGAGTCATTTCGCTCAGTAGCCGATAGTCTTAATAGCCACGTTAACTACAGCTTGGGGCCGCACGTAGATAAATTCTTATTCGGCAAGCTGCCAACAGTCGAACTGCAAAATTGGCTATGGAAAGGGCACGTGCAGTGGTATGATTTCGTTTTCTACGCTCCATACCTGCTGTTTTTTGCTATTCCCATAGCCTTGGCGCTGCTAGTCTGGAAAACCCGCGAACAGCACTATTGGGAAGTCGTTACCATCTACCTAACAGTCTTTTTTGCGGCTTTTGTAACCTTTTTAGCCTTTCCAACTGCCCCGCCCTGGCTAGCTAGCCAAAACCACTACATCCAACCAATTGTGCGGACTTCTAGTTATGTTTGGGGCGCCCTAGGCATACATAACTTCCCCTCACTATATAACCACTTGGCAGCTAATCCGGTGGCAGCCTTGCCTAGCCTACACGCCGCCGCCGCCACTCTGCTGGCGCTGATTATCTTTAAGCTCTATGGCAAGCGTTGGGGGCTAGTCTCGCTAATTTATCCGGCACTAATTTATGTTGGCGTAGTTTATGAAGGCGAGCACTATGCCGCTGACGTACTGGCCGGTATCATTTACGGTTTTGGCGGTTACTACGCCGGACCACATGTGTTGCGCTATATCGAACATTGGGGTAAAAAGAGCCAAAAGTATCTTAAAGGGTTTGCCAATAGTACCAAAAACGCTTGATTATCAAAGCAATAATGATCAAAAACCATAAAGCGACTATCTCCAGATGGTATTTTTGGGCAAAGCCGACTACTTTTTTTAACTGCGTGGGTGTTTTAATGTTACCGGCACGCAGATTGTAAAGCGTGGTGTACCAGAACATTGGTATACTGGCGGCCCAGACTACTATGCAGAACAAACATAGGGCGCCGATGCGATAAATAGTCTCAAACTGCAGCCAAGTTAGAAAGGCTATGGCGAAGGTCAATCCGGTTTGCAGGAGCTGCCAAAACCAACGCTTGAGCTTATCGGCCGCTAAAATAGCAACGCCCATAACCGCTACAACAGCGTAACCACCGACGCCAATGAAGTAGTTAGGAAAACCAAACAGGTGCGACTGCTGGCTATCGGCTACACTGGTACAGCTTAGTATCGGATTAAGATTGCAGATTGGGACATAGTGCGGATTTTCCAATCTGTTGAATACCTCAATGGTCAGCAGTAGCGAGGCGACCATCGCTACCAGTCCGCCAATTATCAAAAGCCAGGGCAGTACCCTCTGCAGTGTCCAGGTCTTATCTATGGGCCGGAATTTAACCATGTGGTCTATTTTAGCAATTCAAGTAGATCTTGCAAAAAAGCCTTTTAATCACCGTCGGCTACTGCAGTTTGATCACGTTTGAACACTGGCAGCAAATAGAAGTCCGAAAATGGCTTTTGGTTGAATTCGCCATTACGCACCGCCCGGGCTGTCATAACAGCTGACAGCGCCACTAGCGCCGAGGCGGTTATCAGAAAATTTTGCCAGATAGAAGTCTGGGCCGGTATAAACAGTTTAAAGGCAAAGACGATAAAAGAATGGGCAATGTAGACAAAAAGGCTGTTCTGCCCCAGCAGCAGCAGCCAGTCGCGGCTGTATTTGCCGATAGCCGCTTGGTGTTTTTCCACCAGAAGGTATAGGGCCGTGAACCATAATAGGAAGAAAGCTATACGGCCCGGTCCGAGTGTAAATTTGTCGCAATAGCGCCAAATAATCTGGTCAAAATTGTTCCAGCTCCACGTGGCGTGGTTGAGCCATTGCGGCAGGTGTCCAGCCACGTTTTGCAAATAAGACATTAGATACAGGCTTAGATAGCTAAAACCAAAAGTTACGCCGGCGCCGACCATCACAGCTCGGCGTAGGCGGCTCTGGAGAGCTGGCTTAAGGTTGGTAATGCGCTGCGTGATCTGGTTCCAGTAATATCCAGTCACCATGGCCATGCTAAAAATAAGCTGCCAGGCCATGATAAAATTATTTCCCCGAAAGTGCCAAACCGCCAAGCTGGCTAAGACCAGCAACCACCATTTACCCTTGCTGAGCAAGTAAATGCCAATTGGCGCCAAAAAGGTCAGGATGGCAAAACGCGACAAAAAATCTGCCCAGCCGAAAGTGTAGTGCAATATAGTTGCGTTATAGAGCAAATGCTGCCAGTGGGTATCTGCCGATAAACCGTATTTTATGGCCGTATGGCCGGTTATCAGTGCGGCGTACGTGAATAGTAGCGTTAATCCAACCGCAATGACGTAAAGCTCCAGTGCGCGGCGCCACAGTCGCTTGAAGATAAATTTCATACCAAGAGCTAATCGCCGGCGGTAAACCATGCCGACCACGGTGCCCGATAAGAAAAAGAAGCCTTCAGCCGCCGAGGCATATAGCCGCCCGCGGCCGGTGAAAAAATCAAACAAGTTAGGATAAAGCTCTATGTGATTGATTAAAATTACCACTAAGAAGAAACCACGGATAATATCGAGGCTTATAACCCTATTGCTACCAGTTGCTACCGGCGCTTTTTTAATGACTACCTCCTGCGGTTACAAAATGTTCCTCTAGCATAGCATTTAGAGCTGACAGGCGGGTCTTGCCACTGCGCGTACGGGGCATGGAATCTAGCAAGATAATTCTGTCCGGGCGCCAGGCATAAGGCAGGTTAGCCTTACAGTAGTCGCGTATTTGCTCAATAGTGGCTCGGCCGTCTATAAAGTAAACAAGTTCGTCGTTGGGCTGTTGGGCCCGCTGGCGGCCCATAACATGTACGGCTTTGATTTTAGGAAATTTCAGCAGCGCCCATTCAATATCACGCGGCGATAAACTGTAGCCAAAGCGGCGGATTTTTTCCTGTATCCGGCCTTTCAGGAATAAGCGCCGGCCTTTAAGTTCGCCAATATCGCCGGTGTGCCACCAGCCGTCAGTATCGAGGTTGGCTGCTGTGGCTTCCGGGTTGTGATAATAGCCGGGAAAAACGCCAGAAGATTTTACCAGAACTTCTCCGGTCGAACTCAATTTAAGCTTGACATCATCTAGCAGCAGGCCGGCCGAGCCCGGCAGATGATCACCGGCCGTATTGGCGGCTATCCGGCCGCTTTCAGATGTGCCGTAGGTTTCAAGGATTTCTGCGCCGAAACGCTTTTTAAACTGCTCATTTAAAGCCGGCGCCAATGGCGCGCCACCGGATATCATCACTCTGACTTTAGTCAGGTCGTAGGACTTTGTATCGGCAACCCCAAGCATCTGCTCGTAAGCTAATGGAAAGTGTTGAAAGAAAGAGATGTTGCCGCTTGCCAGCTGTTCTAACGTTTTTTCTGGGTCGAACCATTCATCTATGTACACGGTATTTCCATGGTATAAAGCACCCGATATCCCCATCGTCAGCGCGTACCAATGGCTTTGCGGTAACGACAGCAGCAGCGTGTCATCAGCTCCCCAGCTCCACGCGTCGGAACAAACCTCTATATTCCAGATATGATTAGCGTGGGTATAAGGTGCCAGTTTGGGTTTACCGGTAGTGCCGGAGGTAAAGGTCAAACTGGCTATCTGCTGCGCTGGATCCAAACGTAGGGTTTTAATTTTGCCAGAAGTTTTTGCCAGTAGTTCGTCGAGTAAGTAGATATTTTTGTAGCTAATCTTGCTGCCGTAAATACTATTTGTAATAACCAGTTCCGGCCTGACCTGCCTGGTAATAGCGTCTAGCTCCAGCTCTTTATAAGTCGGGTCCAGCGGCAAGACGATGTGGCCGGTCTGCAGTATGGCCAGATAAGCTACCACGTATTCCCAGGTGTTTGGGAACAATAACCCAACGACTTGCTGTTTATCCGAGCCGAGGTGCTTGCTAAGGGCATCAGCGGCCCGCCCAACTTCACGGGCCAGCTCGCTCCAGCTTAGAGTCCGTCCGGTGCAGATTATGGCCGGCTTAGTGCCAATTTGCGCAGCGTTTCGTGCCAAATAATCGCTCAGGTGCTTAGTCTTACTCATGCATAATTGTCCCTTATTGCTCAAGTTTACAGACGAATTCTGAGAACCTTCTTAGAACTAATAATATTACCCCGTCTTTGGTGACATTATAGTCTATAAATAGAAAACAGCCCTGATACTTCTATTAATTTCAACGCTTGGCTGGGACGGTAGGATGGTTGCTATCGCAACACGCAGTCGTCGTGCTCTGAGCAAGCTCATGCGTGCGGCTCCTTGGCGTCCGAACCTCCGCTCGCTAATACTCGCTTTTGGTTCGCATCCTCTCTCAATCAAGTTCTGACATATGACCTTTGGCCACATTTCAGAACTTGGCTGGGACGGTAGGATTCGAACCTACGAATGCCAGGACCAAAACCTGGTGCCTTACCGCTTGGCCACGTCCCATCGAAAAATGTGAGCGCTGATTCTGAAACCCAATCGGATGGTTGAGTTCCAGAATTTTTTTACTCAATTTTTCTCCTTAAGTTTGCCGTTCAGTCACATTCAGTTCCCTAGACCGGCAAAATTGATTAGCACCTTTAAAAGCACACGTATCATAGCAAAAATACCTATGCTTTTCTAGGCTACAGGGGTTTTACAAGAGACAGGTTTTATCATATAATTTGTGATTGAGATGCCCAAAACTGCCAAAAATCCGGCAGACTACATTCTGCCGCTTTATATGAATGGACTTTCTGGCCGCATGTTACGCATGCTTCCTCCTAAAGGCAAAAAATTAGAAATTTTATTTATATACGGCCACCATGCCAGTTTAGAGCGCTACTTCGGCGTGGCCGAGCTGATGAATAAATACGGCGGCGTTACCGTGCCAGACTTGCCAGGTTTTGGCGGAATGGAACCGTTTTATAAAATTGGCGAAAAGCCTAACATTGACAACTTCGCTGACTATCTGGCGGCGTTTGTGAAACTACGCTTCCGCGGCAAAAGATTCGTGATCGCTGGTTATAGTCTGGGCACCCCCATAATTACTAGGATGCTACAAAAATATCCTGAGCTCACTGAAAGAATTAATATGATCGTTAGCATCGCCGGTTTTACCAGTAGCAAGGACTTCGCATTTTCTCAAAAACGTTATTGGATTTACCGCCTAGGCACAGCTGTTTTCTCGCGCAGACTGCCCGCCGCCTTTTATAAGCACTTGATTTTGCGCCCGATCTATATTAGATACATCTATCGACATATGTTTAATGCCAAACAAAAATTTAGCGACGTAAAGACTGATGAGTTGAAACGGGCGATCGAAATGGAGGTTGGTTTGTGGCGCAATAACGACCCGAGGACCTACATGGCTACAGGTAATATGATGTTCACGTTGTCGCTTCCGGGCAAGGGGCATATTGATTTGCCGATCTACCACGGCGGAGTGGTCAATGACCATTATTTTAATAACCTGCGGGTCGAACAACATATGCGCATGATTTACTCAGATTTTATATATGCCAAGATCAAAACGCCGACCCACGCCTATTCAACTATTGGTACTGCTAAAGATGCGGCACCTTTCGTCCCGAAAGAGTTTATTCGCGTTATGAACAAGATAAGCTAAACTGAGTATAATCGTATGAAAATTGCTTTAGTCTGTCCCTACAATATGTTAAATAGACCGGGCGGTGTCCCCCAAGTGGTCATACATCTACACGAGGGTTTAAAGAAAAAGGGCCATACAGTAAAAGTTATAACTCAGCGACCTTCTGGCTTTAAGGGAACTGTGCCGGAAGATTACATATTGCTGGGGATTACAAGAACTTTTAAAGTAAGTGGTTTCGGCACAGAAGGTAGTTGGGGGATGCCCACTAACGGCGAAGAGATTGCCAAGATACTCAACGAAGAAAAGTTTGATGTTATTAATTTCCATGAGCCGTGGCTGCCGATGTTAGCTTGGCAGATGCTAAAGCACTCGAATGCCGCCCACGTAGGCACTTTCCACGCTAACCTTGTAGATACCGCCGCTGGCAAATCTTGGACGAGTACTATTTTTACACCTTATGGTAGGCCGCTTCTTAAGCAAATGGATGTTTTTACTGTGACTTCGCCGGCATCAGCAGGAATGTTGATTAGTCGGGCGAATATGCATTCCTCGCGAGAAAGGGGTCTGATTGAGAATCTTAAATACATCCCATGTGGTGTAGAGTTGAGCGTCTATAAACCACTGAAAAAGAGACAGCCTCTAAGCGGTCCGAATACTAAAACCATTGTCTATATCGGCCGGCTGGAAAAGCGCAAGGGAGCCGACTGGTTACTTTTGGCATTTAACGAGTTGGTCAAGGAGATGCCGAAAACTCATTTAATAATTGCTGGGTCAGGCCTACTAGCTAACAGGTTGCGACGATTCGTCGAGGCTGAAGAAATTAATAATGTATCTTTTCCAGGCTATGTCTCTGATGAGGAAAAACGTCACTTGTTGACCAATGCCGACTTGGCTTGCTTCCCTTCACCATATGGCGAGGGATTCGGCATTGTGCTGCTAGAAGCCATGGCTACGGGAACACCCTTAGTAGCTGGTAATAATTTGGGTTATGCCAGTGTCATGACCGGCCACGGGCGTATCGGCTTGGTTGATCCACAGTCAACCAAAGACTTTGCTAACCGACTAGCAATTCTTCTATCGGACAACGAGCAAAGAAAGCTGATAACAGCCTGGGCCTTGAATGAAGTTAAAAAATACGATTACCCAAAAATTGTCGGCCAGTACGAAGCCGCTTATAAAGAGGCTATAGTTCTGAAGAATAAATCAAGGCCAGTTGAGGAAAAGAGTAATGGTCAAAAACGGCGCCGGGTTATCGGTCGGCTTTTTATTCGACGACACGCTTGATAGTAATGACGGCGTAGCACAATACGTCAAAACGCTGGGTGCGTGGTTAAGCAGTCAGGGCTACGCTGTAGCCTATTTAGTTGGTGAAACTAAACTCAGGCAGTGGGCTGGTGGCCGAGTTTATAGTATGTCTAAGAACCAAAAGGTAGTTTTTAACGGCAATCGCCTGTCAATCCCCTTGCTTGCCTCCAGGAAAAAGATAAAGCAAGTGCTAGCAGATAACAACTTCGACGTTTTACATGTACAAGTTCCCTATTCACCTTTTATGGCCCAGCTGGTGATCAACGCCGCTAGCCCCAAAACCGCGGTAGTGGGCACATTTCATATCCTGCCAGCTAATAAGTTAGCTCAAGCTGGCTCGCGTGTCCTGAGAGTACTCTATGGCCGTAGCTTGGCAAGGTTTGACAACATTGTAAGTGTCAGCGCACCGGCTGCTGCATTCGCCAAAAAAGCTTACGGCATAGACAGCACAGTATTGCCAAACGTTGTAAACATTAAAAGGTTTGCTACAACCAAGCTCCGGGATTTAGGGGACACACCAAAGATTGTGTTTCTTGGGCGTTTAGTAGAGCGTAAAGGCTGCAAGCAGTTATTGTATGCTTTTAGGCTGCTGTATAAACAGCTACCGAGCGCACAGCTGATCATCGCCGGCGACGGGCCGCAGCGCAAGCAACTCGAAAATTATGTAGATAAGTATCGTCTTGGCGATAATGTTACTTTTCTGGGTTATATCAACGAGAAGAACAAACCGGGAATATTATCTAGTGCTGACATCGCCTGCTTCCCGTCACTCTACGGCGAGAGTTTTGGTATTGTGTTAATCGAAGCCATGGCCGCTGGTGCAGGGGTCGTTATCGGCGGCAACAACCCGGGCTACGCCAGCGTGCTGGGAGATAAGCCTGAGTTATTATTTGACCCGAGCAACACGGCGGCTCTAGCTGCTCGTTTACAAGAACTCTTGTCTAATAAAAAATTAGTCGGGTTGCTTCACCAGTGGCAGCAAGCGGAGGTCAAAAGATATGACGTACAAGCAGTCGGCGTGCCATTAATTAAAATTTATAGTCAAGCGATTGCCAAGCGCCGCAACAGCAGGCATAATTAGTCCCATGCAGTCTGAGCGTCATGTCACCGTTAATATCACCAATCGTACACTTCTAAGGGCTATTTTGTGGATGGCGGCGGCTTTTGTCGCTTATAGGTTTTTTGGGCGGGCTTCGCACGTCTTAACGCTAATTTTTATATCGTTTTTCTTGGCGTTGGCACTTAATCCGGTAGTCAGCTGGATGACCCGACATCTTAAAATTGATGGCCGTGCCCGCGCCACGGCTGTTTCGTATCTATTCATCGTGGTCGTTCTGGCCGGCTTTTTTGTTTTAATTATTCCTCCGCTAGTCAACCAATCGCGCGATTTTATTCAAAACGTGCCAACGGTTGTAGAAAATTTTCAAACACAAAATACATCTTTGGCCAGGTTCGCGCGTAAACATAATGTTGACAGGCGGCTAACTGATGCAGCTCACGACTTTGCATCGCACTATAGCAACTTTGGGAGTACGATTTTAAATACCACCAAGCGCGTCATCGGTGCGCTGGTATCGGTGCTGGTGGTAGTCGTCATGACGTTTATGATGCTGGTTGAGGGTCCGAACTGGTTAAAACTGCTAATTAATAATCTTCCTAAAAAGGATCAGGCTAGGTATCGTGAGTTGACTCGCAAAATGAGCCGCACTGTCAGTGGCTTTGTCCTTGGACAAGTCATTTTAGCGGCGGTTGCCGCGACGTTTTGCGCCGTTGCCCTGCTTATAGCCAGCAATATTCTTAATGTCTCTGTAAACCCCGTCGCTCTGGCCGGTATCGTAGCCTTGTTTGGGCTCATACCGATGATTGGCAACCCAGTATCGTCAATAACCGTCGTATTAATATGCCTGCTAAATTCGGCAGCGCTGGCTATAGTGATGCTTATCTATTTTGCCATCTACTACCAGATAGAAAATCTTACTTTGCAGCCCTACATTCAATCAAGGCAGAATGAGCTAACACCTCTCCTTGTGTTCATAGCGGCGATCATAGGTATCTCGGCGGCTGGAATTATCGGCGCCCTGGCGGCCATTCCGGTCGCTGGATGCATTAAAATTTTGCTTGAAGACCGTTATGGCCTCGACCGGCGCCAAGTTAAGGAAGAAGCGACTTAATAAAAAGGCTACGTCCGCGACCATATGGGGCCTCTGGACGTGTCATTGATCTCTATACCCTGCTCTTTGAGCTTATCGCGTAGCTCATCAGCCAATGCCCAATTGCCTGAGTCGCGGGCTTGTTCCCTTTGTGCGATCATTCCCTTCTGTTGAGACGCCAGGTCTTCTGAGCGAAGCCTTAGCCCTAGAATATCGTTCAGCCATTGAATCAAAGCAATAAATGCCTTACGGCTGGTATGACTGACGCCGCTCGTTTCAATAGCCGTAGCTAGAGAACTTAAGGCTACCAACGCCAACGGAGTATTGAGGTCATTTTCCAGAGCTTCCTGAATGGCCTGCTTATGGCTGTCGAGCGCTCCGGCAGTAATCGCCGTTTGGCTATCGGTGGTCTGCCACTGCTGGTCGGCCATTGACCGGTAGGACAACAGACGATTTTGTGCGGCCGCCAGTTCATCCCAGTTGAATTTGGACTGGGTGCGATAGTGCGATTGGAGAACCAGTAAGCGCAAGGCATCAAGACTGTAGCCTTTTTGCTCGATGTCTTCGAGAGTGATGAAATTACCCGCGCTCTTAGCCATTTTTTGCCGGTCTACGAGTATATGGTTGGTATGCATCCAATACCGAGCCAACGGCTTGCCGGTCACGGCTTCTGACTGGGCGATTTCATTGCTGTGATGGATCGGCACGTGATCTATGCCGCCGGAGTGGATATCGATAGTTTCGCCCAAGTATTTCATTATCATTGCCGAACACTCTATGTGCCAGCCGGGGAAACCCTTGCCCCAGGGGCTATCCCACTCCATATCGCGCTTACTGCCACGGGGCGAGAATTTCCACAGGGCGAAATCGGAGTGATGCTGTTTTTGCGGATTAGATTCTATCCGCTCACTTGACTGTTGTTCGTCTAAATCCAAGCGGGCAAAATCGGCGTATTTGGGGAACTTACTAGTGTCATAATATAAGCCGTCGTCAATTTGGTAGGTATAGCCCTTCTCTTGCAGTTGTTTTATCAACTCAATCTGCTCATTTATGTGCTCGGTAGCCCGTGGCAGATGATCTGGCCAGGCGATGCTGAGGCGTTCCAAACCTTTTAGGAAATAGTCGGTATAAAATTTGGCGACCTCCCAGGCACTTTTACCTTCGCGTCGGGCACTTTTTTCCAGCTTATCTTCACCCTCGTCGGCATCACTGACTAGATGCCCTACATCGGTAATATTTAATACCCACTTGGGTCGGTAGCCGGCCAGCCTAAGCGTTCGGATAAGCAAATCATAGCGGATAAAGGTAAACCAGTTGCCGACATGGGGATAATCGTAAACCGTCGGGCCGCAAGTATAAACGGTTACAACTGGCGGATTCAACGGCGCGAAATCTTCTACTTGTCTGGACAGTGTGTTATATAGTTTCATGAGGTGTTTTCAAGCTCATTCAACAGCTGTTTGGCTACATTCAATGTCTCATTCTTGATTTCATTATAGCTACGGCCGTCAGTTATCTTGAAGCCAGCGGCATATGGATGGCCGCCGCCACCAAAATGTTCACCTAACTTGGCAGCGATGGCAAACTTATAGTTGCAGCGAATTTTAGCTGTAATTTTGCCATCGTGGTATAACTTGAACGCAATAGCTACACGCGTGCCTTTAGCGAGCCGCATATCATCTAACACCAGCATCGGTGGGTTATAAAGCGGGCTATACTTTTCAATTTCTTCCCATGGAATGGTTACAGTAGCTATACGATCATTATCATGGAATTCCACGCGTTCCAAAAGCTGGCCTTTATAGTGGATAAGCTCCGGCTCGCGCTTCATCGTCTCGCGGCGCATATTATCAATCTCTGCCAACTTAACGCCGCCTTCGACAAGTTCGGCGATAATTTTAATAGTTCTGGCGGTAGTGGCTTCACTCATTAGACCCAAGCTGTCACCTAAAATTGCAATAGCCAGTAGCCGCTTAGCATCAAGATTCACCGGCCATTTTAGCTGCCGAGCTAGTTCGTAAATTACTTCTCCGGTTGCTACTGCCTCATGGTTGCAGACAACAGTAGCAAAAGTTATGGTGGGCTCGGTGCCATGGTGGTCGATGACAATGGACGGTCTGCTGGCTAACCAGCCCTTGGCGGCTTGCTTATCTAATTGCTCGAGTAATGTATCGCTACTAGTATCGACGATAATACTAAGGTCAAATTGTTGCGGCAGTTCGGTTGTCACCCTATCCGATCCAGGCAGGTATTTTAAGTAGCTAGGCAGATCCACGCCGCAGTAGAGATGCACTTTCTTGCCTTGCTCTTCCAGGATATGTTCGAGTGCTAGGGCGCTGGCCAGGCTGTCGGCATCAGGGTTATCCGCCTGGACTACTACCACACTACTTGCCCCCTCGAGCAATTTGGCAATTTTCTTAGCCTCTGGGTAGTTATTCATCAGTTTTATTTTAACACCTTATGAAGGCCGGCGGTTACATTGTTTGTCTGCCTTCCAACGCGCGTGTCAATGTGATTTGATCAGCATATTCTAAATCTACTCCCACTGGCAGACCACGAGCCAGCCTGGTAATTTTAATTGGTTTTTTACCTATTTGCTGACTAATTAGCAACGCGGTGCTTTCACCTTCTACGCTAGCATTGGTGGCTAAAATCAACTCTTTAACTTCATCTTTGTCGATACGTGCTATTAGCTCAGCAATGTGTAGCTGCTCTGGCCCGATTCCATCGATTGGCGATACCAGACCTCCGAGCACGTGGTAAGTCCCAGAAAAGCTATTAGTTTTTTCCAATGCGACAATATCAAATGGGTCGGCTACTACAGCTACAATTTTTTTACTGCGTCTGGGGTCGCTATATAAAGGGCTTAGCTTTTGCCCTTTTTCAATTAGCGCAAATGTTACCGGGCAGTACGATACGTTTTGGTGTAAGCGCTTTAAGCTGTCAATTAGCCCTAGGGTTTTATCAGGAGTGCTGCGCAGCAAATGATAAGCGTAACGCTCGGCAGTGCGCGGGCCGACTCCCGGCAGTAAACTAAAAGCGTCAATTACATCCTGTAGGGGCTGGGGTATCACCGTCATAAAATCCGACCTTTATAGCCCGAGGTTGCTAAGTGCCCCCATCATTGGCTGCATTTTTTCGGCGGCTAATTGTTGGCTACGGTTGATAGCTTCCTTGACGGCCTCTTCTAACCACATTTCTAGCTGGTGTATGTCATCAAGATCCACGGTTTCCGGGTCTATATTGATTTTTTTAATTTTTTGCTCGCCGCTAATTTCTACTTTCACTGCGCCATCACCGGCTTCTACGGTTATAATTTCTTTTTGCAGCTCTTTTTGCAATTTTCTGGCGCGCATCAAAAGCTTGGCCTGGTCAAACTTACTCATCACTAGTGTTCCTTTCAGTGCTTATTTTAACACGTAAAGTTGCTTGGTCGATGGCGTGTGTGGCCAGACTACCAGAGAGTACTTGAGCCCATATAGTACTTGCAACCCGACAAGGCAGGCCATAAGTATGAGGGCGAAACTCAGAGGTAAGGGATTTCGTGGGAAGACGCTGCGCCATTCAATATACAAATAGCGTAAGCCTGCACCGATTAAAGTTGTCAAGGCCGGCAGACACAAAGTAAGCAGTAGAAAATTGCTATTAAAACCGGCAAAAATTATCGCAACTACAATCAGCGTCAGTAAAGAGGCCATTTCACGCCGCGCCTTAGTCCACATGGCATAGGTGCCAAACACTATCAAAGCAATCTGAATGATATCAAGAAGCGGTAAGCGCCCTATTATTAGCGGGTTGTGTGTACGTACTCGCCAAACTAGCGCCAAAGCCGACCAGCCAATTGATTTCATTGTATCTCCTATGCCCATCCAATGCGCGGGTATGAGCAGCAAGCCGCGGTAAATAGAGATGTCCCCCACTAACGCCCATACCAATGGCATGATCAGCAAGATGAGAATCAGCAAGCTCAAGATCTGGATCTTACGGCTAATCAATCGGATCAGATTCAAAAGCCGTTTGCGCAATAGTAAAGCCCCGATCAGCATTAGCCAGGCCATACCAGGGACATAAAAACTCAGGGCGCTTATTGCAACTAGTCCCAGCCAAGCCGCGTTAGGTTGGTGTCTCCGCCTGGTCAGCCAGACATAAGCTGCTATAACCATAACCGGCATCAGCAGCATTACATCGGGTGTAGCGGTTCTAGCCAACAGAACCATTAGCGGTGTGGTGGCGAATATTAAAGAACTAAAAACACCAATAGTCAGGCCAAACCAGGTTTTCATCAGCCAGAAAGTACAGGCTACAAATAAGATCGCTATGACTACCGAGGCCAGCCGCATGCTGAAAAAACCATGGTAACCGGCCTTTTGGGCAAGATATTGTAGCAAGCGTTGCGGCGCATTAATCGGATTAGACAACAGATTGTGTATAGATTGCGTACTTGATCTAGCGGCGGCTTCGGCTGGACTAAAACCAGGGGTTAAAGAAGCCAGCCGCCAGAAATAAATAATAAAACTAGCTGCTAGTAGCAACACGGCAACACTCAGGTTCTTTAGGTTTAATGTGCCCGCCCAACCTTTGATTTTTTTGAGCATATGCTAAAAGTATAACAGTTTAATTCTCGAACGGCTGTTGGTGTTTTTTATCAAGGTCGCGGAAACGCTGGCGCAACATGTCAAAGTAAATTTCTAGGCTGCCTGTGGGACCGTTGCGGTGCTTCTTAATATATAGATCGGTGATATTGGCCCTGTCAGTATTCGGGTTGTAGTATTCCTCGCGGTACAGAAAAATTACTACATCCGCATCCTGTTCAATAGAGCCGGATTCACGCAAGTCTGCCAACTGCGGTATTTGCGGTGAACGACTTTCTACTGATCTGTTCAGCTGGCTTAGTGCCACAATCGGTACGTTAAGCTCGCGGGCCAGAATCTTTAAATTCCGGCTGATTTCGGAAATTTCCTGTACGCGATTAGCCACTGTCGCGAAACGTGAGCCACCGCTCATAAGTTGGAGATAGTCTACCATGATGACCGCCAGCGGGTGCTGATGGTGCATACGGCGTGATTTGGTGCGTAAATCACTGACCGTGATACCGGAAGTATCATCAACAAAAATCGACGCCTCGGCAAGTTCGCCCATAGCGGTGCTAAGCCTTTCAAAATCTTTATCCTCAAGGCCTTCACCAGTTCTTAGTTTCCAAGCATCAACTCCCGCCTCAGCGGCCAGCAACCTATCCACTAGCTGTTCCTTACTTTGTTCTAGGCTGAAGATCAGGACGGCACCCTGCTTAGCTTTTGTAGCTACATCCAGAGCTATATTTAGCATCAGGGCGGTTTTACCCATAGAAGGACGACCGGCTATAACTATCAGATCAGACCGTTGTAACCCGGCTATTTTAGCGTCTAAATCGCGCAGTCCGGTTGGAATACCGCGTATGCCACCCTTATGGCGATGAAGATCATCAAGCCGGTCAAAACTGTCACTTAAGATCGACTCCAAACTAATCACGTCTTGTCGAACATGCTTCTGGCTGACTTCGAATAACTTGCTTTCGGATTCTTCTATCAGTTCCTGCAGACTTTTCTTCTCGTCGTTGCCAATGCTAGCGATATCTTTGGACACGGCTATCAAACGCCGCCGGATGGCTTTATCGGCTACAATTTGGGCGTACTGTTCCAGGTGGGCAGCTGTGGGCACAAAATTGGTTAACTCGGTTAAGTAACTAGCTCCGCCGATACTGTCTAGTTGCTTATTGTTCTTGAGCTGCTCGCTTAGCGTTAAGATATCTACCGGACTACGCTTATCGTGCAAGGCCTGCATGGCGTGAAAAATTGCTCTGTGGCGCTGGTCGAAAAAATCATCGCTACTGACTATATCGCCAATTTTAACCAGAGCGTCGGTATCTATCAGTACGCTGCCTAGTAAGCTGGCTTCTACGTCCAGGTTCTGCGGTAAGTCGTTAGCAGCGGTTGTCGGATCCATAATACTTTTTCCGTCTCTCAGGATTCTAGCACCTCGGCGCCACCGAAGATATTGCTTATGTCATTAAGAGGGTCACCTGTGGGCTGCTCGGCTGCTTTCGGGTCGACTTGAGTTGGTACTTTGGGCTGCAACTTAGACTTATCGACCAAGGTTTCGATTTTTAATTTGACGCCGGTAGTCTCTTCTATGAGTTTCCCTAGCAGGTCGGCATTAGCAGCTTGGGTAAGCTTTTTCTGGTGTAGCGGGAATTCAAAGAAAAGTTTTAGGGTCGAGCCTGATAGCTCGGGTTTAGCTAAGCGGAGCGCACTATAAAGTGTCGCGGCTTCGGACTTTGTCCTATTTACTATGCGATCCCAATCTTTTAGGTCAAAATTTGAGCCAGCTTTTCTTGGGCGATTGACCGCCGAAATGGGCTTAGTAGCCGTGGCATCTTGGGCGCTGAGCTCACTGTGCGATTTACTAACGGTCGCTGAGTTTAGCGCCCCGCGGGCATTATTCTGACTTGCAGCCTCTAGCAGGCATATCTCGAGATAATCCGCTGGCTCAGCGCTGGCTGGGACGGCAATCAACTCTTTAAGTAGAGCCGGCAGCCAACTAGCATCAAGACCGGCCAGAGCCTTCGATCGTAGCCCTTTTGCTAGTTGTCGGGCAACGACAGCCGGGTTAACTCCCTGTTCCCGCATACTCTCTAGAGTTGCCAGGACAGACGCAACGCTTCCGTTCTCAACCGCTTCGGATAGTTTGTCAATAGCTTCAGCGGGGGGCAGCCCCAGCATTTCTAGGACTTGTTGTTCCTTAATGGGTTTTTTGCTGGCGCTCAGCTGGTCGAGCATGCTAATACTGTCACGCAGGGTACCTTCGCCGTGTTCGGCTAAGAGCTCCAAAGCTTTGGTCGAAATATCAATCTTTTCCTTTTTAGCAATCGTGCCTAAATGCTCTATAACTTGAGAACGGCTGAGTGTTTTAAAACCGAAACGCTGCGTGCGGCTAACGATAGTATCCGGCAGTTTGTGCTCTTCGGTAGTGGCTAGAATAAAGATACAATGTGCCGGTGGCTCTTCCAATGTCTTTAAGAGTGCATTGAAGGCCTCTTTGGTTAACATATGTACCTCATCGATGATATAGACTTTATACTTGGCTGATGTTGGTGCAATATGAACGCGTTCGCGTAGTTCGCGAATCTCGTCTATACGGCGGTTGCTGGCGGCATCAATCTCGATTATGTCCAGATGGATGCTCTCATCGCTATAGGCTAAGTTATTAACTTCGTGAGCTAAGATCCGTGCTACGCTGGTTTTGCCGACACCTCTCGGCCCGGTAAAAAGATAAGCATGGGCAATCCGCCGGCTTTTTAGGGCGTTTTGTAGAGTCTTGGTAATATGTTCCTGCCCGACAATTTCAGCAAAAGACCTGGAACGGTACTTACGATATAACACTTGCCCCATACAACCATTTTACATTTTTCACTTGGCATTTGACATTTATTTACCATTGTTAAATGTTCAATGCTAAATTAATGTAAATTGAAAATTGTAAATTGAAAATTCAGGTCGCGCTTAGAGTGCGGCCTCTAAAGCGGCCCATTCGGCATCCACGGAGTCATCTTCGGGAATGTTCACGCTTACTTGGTCGCCTGGTTTGGCTTTAAAATATGTCACACTGGCCAGCAGCACACGGTATTGTTTATCACCAACGTCTACAAAATAGTGTCCGTCTTTCTGATTGAGAACACCAACCAGCTGTTTGCGCGGAATCGGGCCGATCTGTTTATACATAAAGGCGCCGTCTTCAGCTATGGTCAGCTTCAGGATATCGCCTTGCACCAATTTTGACTTGCTGGCGTAATTAGCCGGCACCGGATAGGTTTTACCATCGGAACCGACCATATTCTGGCCATCAAACACCCCCTCGACAATCTTGCCTAGGGATTTATCCTTAGCTTTACCTATCAACTCCGGTTCGTCGCCTACTAAGCTTACGATCAGCTCTTTGGCCGCCGCCAAGCTAGTTTCTGCTTCACTTATAAGTGATTTCAAGCGTTTAATTTGTTTTTCTGGTATGTCTGCCATTTTGTTTCTCCAAAACCCACCAGCCCTTAAAATCTTTGTTTGACTCTTCCGGGCTCGTTCATCCCCAAACCTAACATAGTCACGCGCTTAAGTCAAAGCTTGCCCTAATGCGTTTGTGGATAAGTGACTCTCTATATTGTTTAATATTCTGATGTGTCTCTAAGCTAGTTCTACGGTCGCGCCAGCTTCTTCGAGCGTCTTTTTGGCCACTTCAGCTTCTTCTTTTGACGCCTTCTCTTTAATGGTTTTGGGGGCACCGTCCACCAAGGCTTTGGCCTCACCCAATCCTAACCCGGTGATATCCTTAACGGCTTTAATGACGGCTACTTTTTGAGCGCCGGCATCTTTAAGAATCACATCGTACTCGTTTTTCTCTTCTGCTGCTGCACTTTCACCGCTGGCGGCCGGAGCGGCCGTGACGGCTACCGCCGGAGCAGCGGCCGAAACACCCCAGTGCTCCTCAAGAAATTTCACAAACTTACTGATCTCAAGAGCGCTAAGGTTATCTAGCTCTTTGACTAATCCGGCAAACTCTTTAGGAACCTCAACTTTGGTTTCGACTTTCTTGGACTCTGTCTTTGGAGTCTCCGCTTTAGGTTCCTCGGTTTTTACTTCGGTTACCTCGTTTTTTACTTCGTCGTTGTCTGCCATCTTATTCTCCTTTGCTTAATTTATTGGCCGAGACTATCGGCTCTGGCATTTAACACATTTAATATTCCGCGTACATTACCGGCTATAGTATTGACCAGTCCACTAACCGGAGCGGCAATTGCCGCCACAGCCATGCCCCTAAGCTGCTGCTTATTCGGCAGCGCGGCTAGGACTTTAACATCCTCAGCATCTAGAAAATTGCCGTCATTTGTCAGGGCGCCAACAAATTCTATCTGTGTCTGGGTTTTGGCGAAGGCCGCTAGATCTTGGGCTGGCGCCACCTCATCCTGTTCGTTGAAAGCATATATTAACTGCCCATGCAGAAAGCCAGTGTCAAGATCTTTATACTGCTCATTACCTTCTAGGACTTTCTTAAATAGGCGATTTTTTACCACTCGCACAGATGTATTATTAGCCCCAGCATCACGGCGCAGTTGTTGCATAGCTTTAACCGACGTACCCTGATATTGGGCGACGACTGTCAGCTTAGAGTCCGCCAATAGTTTAGCGACATCGTTGATGACCTGATTTTTCTTGTCTTTACTGAGCGCCATATTATCTCTTGAGCATTATTTTCTATAAAAAGACCTTGGCGATTTACCAAGGACTACAGAAGATGTCTGCACAACAATACATTGCGCGTTAACCTCGGTAGCAGATTAAGCCCGCTTGTCGCGGGCAGCTACTGTCTTTGGCAATCTAATAGTAGATTAGCACAACCTGCAACTTCTTACAAGTCCTATCAATTCGTCTTTTTAGAGCGTTGCCGGGGCTTTGTTTTTTTATCAGTTTTAGCCTGGGTTAAGCTTAATAACGCCTTGGCCGATTGTTTTTCTAGGGCTGCCGCCAGGAGAGGGTGTACTTCCCGGACTTTTTCCCTCAAAGCCGCGATTAACTTATCTAAACCGGAGGCTCGCTGAATTGGCGTGCTGGGAAAGAACAGCCTTTGGGCGTTAGTACTGAACTGCCAGCGCGATTTATGCCCTAGCAAGGCTGCATAAGCGGCCTCTCTACCCCTGTTGGCGGATTGCAATTCGCTAAATAGTTTCAGGCTCCCATCGAAACATTCGATGAATTCATTTTCCAACCCGACTCGCTCTACCGGTTCAGGTAATTCATAGCCATAACGGGGAGTAGCTGATTGCAACCTTGGGTCATCCACCAACCCGCTAGCTATAGCCTCGGATATTGTCGACCGGTCGCTCAAAGCATCCCAACGGTATCGTACTTGCTCCAGTACGCTATTTGATGAATCTGCCACCAGAGTACGTAGGGCTGTCTCTTTTCGTTCGTAGGTCCAGCGCTCAACTCCATCAGATAGCTCATTTCTCCCCAAATCGGTATACGGATAAATACCATCGACTAGCAGTGAAAATTCACTTCTGGGCCAAAATTCCAACAACTTAAGGGGTTCGCCGGCCAATGCTAAATTAGTGGGTAGATCAGTTGATTTGAGGAGTGCAGTCAGCTTGCTAGTTGACGGATGTGCATGAGGGACTGCCTCGGCCTTAAACGCAACCCTCAGTATCTTAGCTAAAGCCTTAAATTCCGGCAGCTGATTAGCTTCTAGTTGTAGCGCGAGTAAATTGATTGACGCAGAGCTGCCGACTACCGTACCAGATGTTAGGGCAGCCAGCGGTATAGTTGGTTGTAAGCAATGATGGATTAGATCTTCTAGTTTGGGAGTGTTCTGGCTGGCACTCTTCTTTTGCTGCTCAAAAAGTCTAAGTATGCCAGTTTGCATCTGCCGCTGTAGCACAATGAGTTTCTTCATAGCACTGTTAAAGTTCTTAGCAAGTAACGGGCTTAGGGTCGGCGGTAAGTAATATTGATATTTGCCGTCCTTTGCGCCCCAGTCCCATGGGTGTTTGAAACGTAGTAATATGCCTGGGGCAGCCTCAATTACGCTGGCGGCTAGTAAGCTTAGTTGGGTAATTTCAACCGTTAAATGGTCGCTTTCTGCCTCGGGCGCAGCGGCCGGATGGGTGTGAGGTCTTTCGTGGTCTTCCTCTAATTTAACCACTGTTTTTCTACCCTTATGAGGAGGGCTGGCTGGCAAGAGTGGCTGAATGACGTCCCAGATTCGGTTATTTATAGTTGGGATATCTAGCAAACGATTTCGCTCGGTACACTCGATGGCTACAAAATCCTTCGGAAATAGTTGGCAAAGCAAGTCATAGGCCTTAAGCGTTGCGCGCAAGTGATGGGTGTCTTTCTCGTGCTCGTCTGGTTTGATTCCTGTTTTATGCGCTCGAGTTTTAATTAAGCGCTCAGCCGTTTCAGTCGGTACTCGTAAGAATAAATTGATATCCGGCCGCGGGATACCCAGCAGGCTGAATTCCAAGCTGTCAGCCCATACAAAAAATCCTCTCTGTTCAGTCTCATCTTCAAATTTAGATCCTTGGTGGGCCATGTTAGAGCCGGCGTATCTATTGGAGAGAACGATTTTACCGCGCCTAAGCGCCTGGCGTATCTCTGGTGCTGCCTCATAGCGGTCTAGGGCGTAAAACATTGAAGCTGCATAGGGGTTAATTTGGCTCGCTGGTCCATAATGGCCGCCTAGATAGCGCTGTACGAAGTGGCTGGATGGTTGGTCGTACCGCGGAAAATCAAACACCTCGACTTCATAGCCGACAGCTCTTAGCCGCTCAGCAAGCAAGTTAAACTGGGTGTTCTTACCGGAGCCGTCAGAGCCTTCTAAAACGATGAATTTACCAGGGTATTCTTGCATGACGCTATGCTCATATCCCACTCTAGTAAGTTCTTAGCCCTTTGATTGCTTTAGGCATACTACGCTTGTCCATATAGGCTTTGGGCAGCATTTGCTCCGGCCGCCAGCGTTTAATAATAGTTTTTAAGTCACTACCCTGCTGGTATTTACCGCTAAATCCGTGGCTCCGCCCTTCGCCATATGTCCCCTTAACCGGCCCCGTGTGATGAAAGACAGCTTGACCGATACGTTCGCCCACTGGTAAAAGCACTATATCTTTATGATTAAGGTTATATATTTCAAGTGTTAGGCGGTTGATATAGCCAGGATCAACCCAGCCAGCGTCAAAACATACGGCGATACCGTTGCGGCCCCAGCTGGAGCGCGATTTTAGCTCGTATGCACCGGGGGGATGGATGCCAAAAAACTCGTGCGTATGGGCTAAGATGCGTTCGCCGGGTTTAAGTGGTATTACCGGCTGGTTAGGTGGGATGCCTTTCAGGAGCTTTATGCCATTTCCGTCGCACCAATCCTTGTGGTCTATGGCCACGTACGGCCCGCTGAAGTAGCGTTCTACGTCAAGCTCATCAAAGGGGTTGTACAGGGTGTGATCACCCGTGCGCTCGGTGCGGTAGTAATAATAGCCCAGCGTTATATCCAGGCTGGCATGGGCTACATGCTTTGGATTGAAAGGCTCACAGATTATATGACCTGTCTTAACAGCCTCTCTGATCTGTGTGTTGCTGTATACCCCCATGTGTCTAATCAAACCTCTTTAATAATAGTTTATAGAAATTGGCAATAGCGGGCAACCAAAATATGTTGTAGTTTAAGAGTTATTCAGATTGATTTTGATGGATGGGCCCATGGTTGTGGCTAGATAAACGGATTTTATATAGCTTCCCTTAATGCCCGCAGGCTTGGCGGCTCGAAGACTTGCAAGTATTGCCTCTACATTATTGGTCAATTTGTCGGCCCCGAAACTTACTTTACCGATTCCTGCATGAACGATGCCAGCTTGGTCGATACGGTATTCTACACGGCCAGCCCTGGCTTCTAGCACAGCCTTAGCTATATCCGTAGTTATGGTGCCGCTTTTAGAATTGGGCATTAAGCCTCGCGGCCCGAGCAAGCGGGCATATTTACCCAGTCGGGGCATCAGGGCGGGAGTAGTAATCAAGATGTCAAAATCCAGTTGCTCTTTGTCCAGTTGAGCCAGTATGTCTTCATTGCCAGCTAAAGAAGCGCCGGCTGTTTTTGCCTTAGAGGCATCTGTAGGCTCTGCTAGAACGGCTATGCGTAGTTTTTTACCGGTACCAGCAGGCAAAATTACTGTTCCGCGCACGTTTTGCTCGGATTGGGTAGGGTCAACCCCAAGATTGGCGTGCATTTCGACTGTGGCGTCAAATTTTGTAGGACTGGTATTTGTTATTAATTCTAGGGCCTCCTTGAGACCGTAGTTTTTGGTTCGGTCCACCAGCTTAGCAACCTCACGGTATTTCTTGCCGGCACGTTCCGTACGGCTGCGAGGTGGGGTTTTTTTAGTCAGCTTTTTAGCAACCTCGATTTCGGCGGCCGTTTTGGATACTTTGCGGGCTTCTTTGGTTTGTTTTTCTTCAGCTTCAGCTGTCGCCTTAGCGCTACGTTTTCCGGCTTTAGCAAAAGGTTTTATAATCTCTTTGGCCACAGCATCGGTTTTTGTGGCTCCGAGGACTTCCTTCGCTGCCTTTAGCTCTTTAGTTGATTTGGTTTTCTTGACCATAGCATCAGACTCAACTTGCACTGCGTCGGTGCTGGATTTCACTTTGCTAGCTTTCTCTACCATAATCTATCCTTCCGTGGTGCAAACGTCCGTCCGAGACGGACTCTCACAAATTACTTGACTTGTTAACTTTCTATCTCAATGCCCATGCTGCGGGCAGTACCAGCAACCATTTTTTTAATGGTTTCAATGTCTTCTGTGTTCATATCCTCGGCTTTAGCTTGGGCGATTTCGGTTAGCTGCGATTGGCTGAGCTTTTTCTCCAGCTTGGCTTTGTTGGGCTCACCAGAACCTTTCTCCTCTTTTAGGGCGGCTAAGATCAGTTCGTCTGTCGGCGTACCGACAACTCGCCAGTTCATACTCCTATCATCATAAATGGTTATATGCACTGTCAACATTTGCCCCATGCGGTCTTTGGTCTGCTCGTTAAAAGGATTTACGAAGTCCATTATGTTCACGCCGTATTGGCCCAAGCTGGATCCCACTGGTGGCCCGGCACTAGCCTGTCCGCCGCGGATTTTCAATTTTAGATTTGCTTTAACTTCTTTAGCCATCAAAAGCTCCTTTCGGTCGCTTTAGGAACTAGAAACAAGGAACTAGGAACTAGTTTCAGCGCGATTCGCTTGTTGCTTGTTACTTGTTTCATGTTGCTCGTTTAGACTCTTTTCACCTGAAGGCCATCCAGCTCTACTGGAGTTTCGCGGCCAAACATATTAACCAGTACTTTTAATTTACCTTTTTGGGCGTCAATCTCGTTTATAGTGCCGTCAAAGCCCTTAAATGGCCCGTCTATGATGTTGACCACTTCGCCGATCTGGTAATCAAACTTGTGCTTGGGTTCTTCGCGGCCCATGCGCTTCATGATTTTAGCAATTTCTTCGGGCTCTACGGGCGTCGGTTCGGTACCGGTACCAACAAAACCAGTGACATTAGGTGTATTGCGGACAATATACCAAGCGTCCTCAGATAACTTCATCTCTACCAACACATAGCCCTGGAAGATACGTTTTTCGACAATTTTGCGCTTGCCATTTTTGATTTCTATCATCTTTTCCTTGGGGACCAGCACCTGAAAAATTTTATCCCCCATATCTAAGCTTTCCGCACGTTGGCGGATACTCTCGGCTACTTTTTCCTCATAGCCACTGTAGGTATGGATAGCGTACCACTGCTTGGTTGAATCGTATCGTTTGGCCATGTTATTACTCTTTTAAAATCACTTTCTTGAATAGTGCATCCAGCCCCGTATCTACACCGTAAACTAAAGCACCAAACACGATGGCAAAAATAAATACCGCGCCTGTCAGCCGCCAGGTTTCGCGCCTGCTGGGCCAGGTAACTTGCCGTACTTCACGCCAGGCATTCACAAAATAGCGCGGCGCTAGCCAGCGAAGCACCCTGCCGATTTTAGCTACCACTAGTGCTATGGGGCCGGGTAGCTTAACCGACGGGGGTTTTATTTTTTTTAGAGGAGCTTTAGCCTTCGTTAATAGCGGTTTTACGCGCCCTGGCCTGGATTTTTTTTCAGCCTCAGCTTGCGCGATCTCTACCCGCTCGCGGATGGTCGGTGCAGTTTTCCTAATCCGCGGCCTGGCTTTTGGTGATTCTTCAGCCGGTGATTCTTCAGCCAAAACAAACTCTCCTCTTGACTTAAATAAGCCTACTTTATAAGTAGGCCACTGCTGTCAATAGTACCGTATATAGCTCACCGGCGCAAGGGGTAACTTAATTCCCGGGCTAAGACGGTGCGTCCGGTATAAAAATTCTGAAGGTACTGCCTTCGTTCAGCTCGCTCTCCATTTGGACAGTGGCACCAAGCAACTTGACCAGCTTTGAGGTGATGTATAGCCCCAGCCCGGTGCCACTGACTGTTTTAACTCGCCGGTCATCGCTCCTGAAGAATTTATCAAACAATTTTCCTTGATCACTTTTACTGATACCAATCCCGGTATCAACCACGGCAAATTCCACTCCGTCGTTAAGCCTAGAAGCAGAAACTACTATGCCGCCATCTTCGGTGTATTTTAGAGCGTTGGTTACGAAGTTTTGTAGTATTTCGCGCACGTATAGCCGGCTACTGCGCAGAATACTGCTATCTGGTGCGAGATTAGCCTGCAGCGTCAGGCGCTTCCTGTCGGCCTCCGGCTCGTAATCGTGGACCAGCGAATTAACCAATTCCGCTACGCTAATTTCTTCGACTGTTAGAGCTAATTTGCCGCGCTCAGCACGCGACAGCATCGATAAGTCGTTAATCAAGTTGCCCAAAAAAACAATTTGATCGTGGGCGGCAGATAGTGTTTGTTTGATGGTGTTGCTAGTACCTGTTCGTTCGGCCAGCAGCTGGGCATTACTGACATTGCCCTCCGCAATAGCTACGGGTGTCCGCAGCTCATGGCTAGCAACGCTTACAAACTCTTCGCGTTCCTCTTCCAAAGATTTTTCCTTAGTAACATCGCGGAAGATAAGTACGTAACTTTCCGTATTACCAGAGCCAAACCTTCTTTGCACTGGCGAGCAGCTAAAATAAAGATTGATGGAACTACCGTCTGTATATCGCAACCGCCAATTACTGTTGTTGAACGACGAGGCCTTATTAAGAATCGCTATCGTGATGTCCACTGGCCTGCCGGCTTTATCTATTAGATGGAAGGTATCACTCAGGCGTTTACCTAACAGGTTGTTAGCATCTAGCAGATCTAACGCTACACTGTTACTAAGTGTAATAATGCCGCTCTTGTCGACAGCCAGCACCGCATCAGTCATGTTATTGAGTAGGACGCTTAAGCGCTTGTGGTCTAACGTCCGATCCGTTTTAGTTGGCGGTAGCGATTTTCGAAATTGCATAATTTATCTACAATTATGCCATAAAGCTTATGCTAAAGCGCTTGTATAGTAGGTTTGTAGGCTCGAATTTGTTTTTGTAGTGACTTAGCATCTGGTAACACCCTCTTAAAGGCTTGCCAAAAATCTGGGCCGTGGTGTAGATGTTCGGTATGCACTAGTTCGTGCAGAAGCACATAGTCAACGAGCTCCCACGGAAGTTGTACTAGGTAATAACTTAGAGTAATTGTGCGGTTTTTTGAGCAACTGCCCCACCTTGAGACCAGTTTACGGACACGCACTTCTTGGTATTTAAAACCGTACTCTTGGGCCAGTGACTCTACGCGCTTAGGTAAAAAGAACAAAGCTTCTGACCGCAGAGCTTTGTTACAAGCCAGCTGTAATTTTTCCTGGACTTCCGAGCTATCAGCTGTTAGCTTGGTATTCACTTCTATAGCTTTGTCTTTTACGCGAATTTTAATGTTGTCCGATGTGCTGTTTTGGCTAAAAACTACTTTATGTAACTTACCGATCCGGGCGCCCGGCATAATCAGCTGTAACTGATGATCCGCCAGCTGTTTAAGTATCCAGTCTCGCTGGTTACCTGCAAAGACCACGCCCATGGAATAAGGCGTCCAAGCCGGGAGGCTCACCTTGATTTGGCCCCGGGTGCTAATACTGAGGCGCAGGTGTTTGGCGCCACGCCGTTTGGATAATAGCACCTTACCGACCCCAGGGATTAAAACTGTCCGGTTGGACATTAGCTAATCGTTATGTTGCGTCTGCTAAGGTCAACCCTTCCAGCGTGCGGATTGGGAATCAAATTAATAAGACCGGGCTTGGTCAAGGAGCCCTGCAAAGAACTGCTATTCGTCAGTCCCATCTGATAAAGCCGATTGATGATACTGGCTTTCTGGGTCGCAAACGAGTGTTTACCGCTGATCACTAAATAATCTTCAGTTTTCGGATTTTGCATACCGGCAATATTGCTGTCAAAAGTTGTACGTGTCTGTGGCTCAGCGTATTTATCGTCACTGGTTCGCCGATCGCGCTCCTGAGTTCGGACATAAGCACTATCTAAATCTATTTGCAACCAGATTAATAAGTATTCAGCATTGTGCTTGCGAGCTAGTTCGCGCAATTTATGGCGTTGGGCTACACGCACGGCATTGGCGTCGTAAACTACGCTCACACCGGCATCGAGGAATTCCTCAGTCATATAGTTCATTAGGTGAGCGATAACGGCATTTTCTTGATTGTCATAGCGCGGTCGTTCAAAAAGCTCACGCCTGACGCGGTCGGCGCTGACATTGATTATCTGGATTTCACTGGTCAGGTTACGCGCCACATAGCTTTTCCCTGAACCGGGAAACCCATAAAGGCAAATTAGAACTGGTTTACTGAGTGTTATCTTTGCCATCAGATTGATAGTATCATCGCCGTATCTTAATATAAAGTGTTAACGCTTCTCTGAATATGGCAGGGGCACGTGGAATCGAACCACGATCTAGGGTTTTGGAGACCCTTATACTAGCCGTTGTACTATGCCCCTTCGTCGGAATCGACATGTTAGAATTATACCTTAAAATTCTCTTGTGCCCGTTGCAGCCAAGGGAAAGGTAGTAGCACCGGTCCCGCCAAAGGCGGGATTCGGATCTACTCCAAAAGGTGCGTTGGCGAATGCAGCCGCGGAGGCAAAATTGTGTTTATGTAATTTTGCTGAGCAGCGAGGGAGGTCGCGGAGCAACCAGGAAAACCGCATGGTTGTCCTTCAAGTTTTACCTGCGGGGCTTTACTTCGTTGCGACCCAAATTTTTCTTTGTTTCTGATTGTTCAGCAATAGTATGTTTTATCGGGCAATATTTCTTAAGCTCCACTTTATCAGGCGTATTCATAGTGTTTTTAGTTGTATAGTAATGGCGTTGCCCGCAAGCTTCACATACAAGCCCAACAATTTTTCGCTTCTCGCTTTTTTTAGCCATAACCAATGGATACTAACAGATAACAGAGGGAAAAACAACACCCACAACTCAGAACCAGCTTATATTGTGCAGTACGACTGGTCGCACAGTCTGGCTATATAGGAGCCCACCGAAAAAAATATGATGTTGTTACAATACGCTTTGGCAATGCAAAACTAAGGGATAAAATAGTAGGGTAAGTTGCCGAGGTAGCTCAGTTGGCTAGAGCACGTCATTGGTAATGACGAGGTCACGGGTTCGATTCCCGTCTTCGGCTCCATTTAACTTTCTGACTTTATAGCGGCCTTGACCTTTTCGATAGCTTCTTCCACATTGTTAGCCTGGACTTTACCTCCGGCTGCAGGTCTATGGCCACCGCCACTAAACTTGGTAGCAATTTTTGACACGTCTTTAACTCCGCCAAGTGAACGCAGGGACACAGAGTAAGTATGTTCGCCATCTAACAGATCCAGATAAACCAAAAAACCCCACTTTCGGCCATCAATATTGCGGATATATTCATCGAGGAACGGCTTGGTAGCCATATGCAAGCTGGCTAGGGGTTTGCCGCTTCTTTGCCAATTTTCGACGAACTCGTCGTTTATGAATGAATACGAGTAGCCAGCCTCGCCCGTGACGTTGTTAGCCAGCTCGCTAATGACCTTCATTTGATCTCCGGAATACTGGTTAAGGTGATTTTTAATTTCCTCTATGACGGCACCGGCCGCGATAAGTTCTGCGGCCAGTTTAAATGTCTGTGCGTAGCGCGGATTATCGTAAGTAAAACCGCCCGTGTCGGCGTAAAGACCGAGCATCGTCGTGACAGCGTATCCTTGGGGTTTTTTAAGATTCATCTCATTAAAGCATAATTCATATACTTCTTGTACTGTCGCGGGATTACCGGAATTTAAATAGCAGTCAACCTTATCTTTTCCGTCTGGTTCATGATGATCAATAATGGCGGTTTTTACTCTATTCTTGAGCGCGTATTCCCTCGCCTGCTGGCCGTCATGGCGGCTGCAGCGTTCAAAGCTATTGGCGTCAACCAGTATTATCAAATCAGGTTTAAATTGTTCGATGTTTTGGGTGATATTACTGAAAATCAGCTGATCGTAGCCGTTCAGAAAATCAAGGCCTTCGGGCTTTTCTTCCAGAACCATCCGAATTTTCTTATCTGGAAAATTTAGCTGAAGTGTCGTACCAAGCAGCAGAACCGAAGCTGTAGCGTCCGGGTCCGGCGAGATGTGCGAGGTTATTAAAATCCGCTCTGCTGTGTCGATATATTGTTTGAATTTATCAATCATAAAGATGGTGCAGGGAGTAGGATTCGAACCTACGAAGGCGAATGCCAACAGTTTTACAGACTGTCGTGTTTGACCGCTTCACTATCCCTGCGTGGAGCCACCTGTCGGACTCGAACCGACGACCCGCTGTTTACAAAACAGCTGCTCTGACCAGCTGAGCTAAGGTGGCAAAAAGACCATAAGAAGGTTACCATAACAGGGGTAAAATAGCAATTGTCTAGCGCTCGGTTAAATAATAACCCGGCGAGGACGCAGAATGCGCTTGGATCGTCCGGCTGGCAAACTTAAGCGCCCAAGCTTTTTCTGAATTTTGGCAGCCTCTTCTGTCATACCCCGTGACTCGTAAGCCTTGGCCAGCAGGTTATAGGTCTCGGGGTTGGGCTCTAGCTCGGCGGCCTTTTCCAATTCCTGGATGACCAGTTTGTCGTTGCCCAGCTTCTCCTCGACTTTGGCGTAGGCAATATGCCGGGCGGCTAAACCATCTTCTAGCTTAAGTGCTTGTTCAAAGGCGGTAGCGGCCTTGTGATAGTTCTCGGTTTCGTAATAAATCAACCCCAGGTTATGTAAACTGGATGCGCTTGGCTCGATACTGCTGGCTATTTCGAAACAGTCGATAGCGTCTTTGTACTCGCGCTGCTTGGCGTATAAAATTCCCAGGCGGTTGTAAGCTGCGGCATTTTTTTCGTCGATCTTCAAGATAGTTAACAAGGCTTTCTCAGCCCTTAGGAACCTGTTTTCGCGCATACCGTGATAGGCTATTTCCCACAACTGGGTGAGGCGATTGCCAATACGACGCGGAATAATAAGCACGTCTTTTTCGGCCAGTCGTCCATGGCGGAAAACTATCAATCCAAAAATAACTAACAGTACGAGTGAGTACATTATTAGAGCATATTATAGCATTCTTAGAGCTTTAGGTTAAGTGCCAACGACAGGGCGACCAAACGTGGACTAGCGTTAGCCTCTAGCTTAGCTTGTAGGGAGTTAATTAATTTTCGGCTGCCATTAATGGTTTTCGTCCGCCCTGATTGCTGTTTTCTGATGGAGTTTTGCTGTAAGGCCCTAAGGACTCGCTTGCCGCCATCCAAAAAATAGATAAGGCTTGACTTATCGCGTGACAATGAATCGCAGTACAGCAGCCTCTCGTAGGTGTCAGAACCAAGAAACTTCTTAAAGTTATTAACACCGTCTTTGAGGGGATGGTTGACATCGTCTTTTAGCAATGAATCCAGCAACCCGGCTGCGCCGGCGCTTAACAACCAATTAGAAGCGACATTATCTTTGTTGTGCATCTGTTTGTAATATGTTAACGCTGACGAAAGTGTGATTGGGTAAACGATAATGCCTTGAGCCCTAGAAACGATAGTCGGCGCTATAGCCCGGGCCGAAGGAGAAGTTAATATAAACGCGCTATCCGGGTTGGGTTCTTCCAGAGTCTTTAGCAACGCGTTTTGAGCTTCTTGGCTGAGGTTCTGGGCACCCTCTATAACTACTATCCGCCTCAGGGCGGCCCTTCCGGGTGCCTTGAGGCGTAGTTTTTCAATCATCTCCCTCACTGCGTCTATAGATATTTCCTGTTTGCCATCCGGTGCTTTTAGCTCCCAATAATATGGATAGGCCTCAAACCGGTGTGGATCATCGAGTTTCAACAAATTCGCGGCAATAGCTTTGGCTAAAGTGTATTTCCCGCTGCCAGTTGCCCCGGTTAGCAATAAGGCGTGTGCCGGTTGCGCTAAAAAATTTTCTATTTGGGCCTGTGTGCGCTGATGCACCAGAAGATCATGTTTGAAACTAGGCATTTTTGATAAACTCCGATAAGTCATCCGGTACGCTGGCTTCAAATACTTCATGTTCTCTGTTGGGTAAAGTAATTTCCAGTTTATGGGCATGGAGTAGTAGTTTAGGGCCAGCATGACCATAAAGCGAGTCACCTACAATCGGGTGGCCAATATAACTTAGATGTACGCGGATTTGGTGTGTGCGGCCAGTGGCCGGTTTAAGTTCTAAGAAAGCATATTTCTGGCCGTTTTTAGTAAACACTTTAAGTGTCCTGTACGCTGTTTGGGCCGGTCTACCACTCGAGCTGACCTTGAATGTCTGCGGCTTTCTGGGGTTGCGGCCGATCGGTGCGTCAATTATGGCCGCTTCCGGCTCCGGCCAGCCTTCAACAACCGCCAAATAGGTCTTGGCCGTCTTGCGGCCGGTAAATTGTTTTTGCAGATGTTTTAAGGCCGCATTTGTTTTGGCACCGATGATAACACCGCTCGTATGCCTGTCTAAGCGGTGGACAATGCCCGCTCTGTTGCCGCTTAGAGCGTTGTCGGTTATTTTGGGTTGCAAAAAACTGGCAACCGTAGCTTCGTCGTTCATGGCGCCCTTGCTGTGCGTCAAAATACCGGCTGGCTTATCCACGACAACTACGTCTTTATCTTCGTATATGACCGGTAGATTGATTGCTCGCGGCCTAGCGCGTAGCAGGCGATCATCTACGCTTAGTATTTCGCCGTTTTTAAGCCTATGGGAGGCCTTAACGGTAGCCTTGCCAAGTCTAACCGTATTACTATCAAACAGCTTATTTAGCGACGACCGGCTAAACTCGGGATATTTTTCAGATACAAAAATATCTGCCCGTTTGCCGGCATCTGACACCCTAACCTTTAACTGCCTCATGGTTAGGTGCCTAATCTTTCGGCCGTAAGCCCACCGCCTTTTGTACTTTCAGCAGAGCTGCATTGGCAACTTCATTCATGGCTTTTTCATCGTCAGCTAGTTTTTGCATTAGCTTATCTTGGTTGACCTGGGCTAATTTAGCCTGGAAATCAGCCAAGAAAACTTTTACAGCGTCCGATACGGCTTTTTTGAGCTCGCTATAGCCAGATTTGCCCTGCCATTGCCCATTTACCGCTGTCTGAGGCTTATCTAATAACAGGGCTAAGATTTGCAGCAAGTTAGTGACGCCGGGCTGCTTTTCCCAGTCATAGCTAATTGATTCTAGTGAATCGGTAGTGGCGCCCAAAACTTTTTTGGCGGCTTCGTCTGGACTATCACTAAGCATAATCGTACCTGCCGGGTCTTCTACGCTCTTGCTCATCTTCTTTTCAGGGTTGCGCAGGCTGCGGATACGAACCGGCTCACTATGGCCGGCGAATTCCATCTGTTTGGCGTTATCCTCGGGCAGTACAAATAAATCATCGCCGAATTTATTATTTATCCGAATGGCCAGATCGCGGGTAAATTCCACGTGTTGTCGTTGGTCTTCGCCTACCGGGACCCACTTAGCGCCGTAAAGTAGGATATCCGCAGCCATCAGCACCGGATAATTAAATAGGCCTGCTGTTACGCCAGCCTTCCGAATTTTTACATCTATCGTATCTTCTTTATCGAAATCCACGTCGACAGCACCAGTTGACTCTATTAAGTTTAGCGACTTATCTTTGAATTCTGTCATGCGCGATAACTCACCAAAGTGGGCAAAGCAATCAAGGACCCATGTCATCTCGGAATGGGCCGGGATATAGCTTTGGCGGTAAATAAAGGTATTGGGCTCTTCGATATCCAGTCCGGCTGCTACAAAAACCTTCAAATTCTTGAGGGACTGGTCATATAAATTTCCGTGATCAATAGGCGTAGTAAAGCTGTGCAGGTCTGGTACAAACATGTTCAGCTGATACTGCCCAGCGTGCTTTTTTTGCAGCTCCACCATCGGTAGAATAGCACCCAAATAGTTGCCTAGGTGAAACTCGGCATTAGATCGCAGCCCGGTTAAAATGACCTCTTTGCTCATTACGATTCATTATAACTTAACTCATCGCGAGGAAGATAGCTTTGCGTTTGGGTGCAGTGCAAGGCGCCAGCGAGGAATGGACTGAGCTGTATTGTAATACTGCGAAGGAGTACCGTAGCTGGCAACGCCGCGATGCGCCAAAAGCCCGACGGAGCTGCTGGCTCCGCTAGCAGGCAGGTCGGGCGGCGCAAGCTATCTTTTGGTGAACTGGCGTTGCTTGCGGGCGCCGCGTAACCCAAACTTCTTGCGTTCTTTTTCGCGCGGATCGCGACCTAGTAGGTCGGCTTTTTTTAGTGTTCCGCGGTAATCTTCGTTTATCTCTACCAAAGCTTTGGCGATTCCGAGCCTGATAGCGTCCACCTGGCTAGCGTGTCCGCTACCAGTAACTTTGGCGCTGATAATATACTCTTCGGGATTTAGCTCCAAGACGGTAAAGGCTTTAAGCAGTTCATTTTGTAGTCTTTTGCTACCGGCGAAATATTCGTCGGCGGTTTTACCATTGACCACAAATGAGCTCTTGCCACGCGACAGTCGCACCCGCGCAGCCGCACTTTTGCGTCGCCCTAAGGCATAAAAATAACTGTTAGTGGCCATTACTTCATTTCGCCTTTCCTATTCAAAGATAATGTTTCGGGCGTTTGGGCGCTGTGGTTGTGTTCGCTGCCGGCGTAAACCTTGAGCCGCTTAAGCCGTCCGTCGAGCAGTTTGTTGTTAGGCAGCATACCTCTAATTGAATCTCTGATTACTTTTGTGGGGTCTAATTTCATTTGTTCGTCCAAGGTGCGCCTGTAAAGCCCGCCCGGAAAACCGCTGTGGCGGTAGTAGTGTTTGCCATCAATTTTATTACCCGTTACTACTAATCTGCTAGCGTTGATAATTATCACGAAGTCTCCGCCGTCCATATGGGCTGTAATAGATGGCTTATCCTTACCAAGCAATAATCTGGCAGCTTGGGTAGAAACGCGGCCCAGAGAAGCCTGTGAAGCGTCCAGAACATACCATTTACGTGTGATTTCCTTTGGTTTTAGGCTGTATGACTTCATCTTTTTGAGTCCTTAGCTGAGAGCTTAGAGTCCTTAGCTTTAGTTTTAGTGTCCTTTCTTGAATTGTTCCTAGCTGGGGACTTTGGACTAGGGACTGAGGACTTCGAAGCTTTAAGCTTCGATAGATCATCCACGAAACTGACTGAGGCCATTTGGGCACCATCACCACGGCGCAGAACAGTACGCTTTACTCGCAGATGGCCGCTGTCACGACCGCTTAATTTTGGGACCATATCATCAACCAGCTTATGGGCGGCCTCAAGGGTAAGCAACCCTCGGATAACCTGGCGGCGGTTATGCAAGCCGCCCGCTTTAGCTTTTGTGATTAGCTTCTCGGTGTAGCTAGATACCTCTTTGGCCTTCGGCAGGGTAGTTTCAATCGATTCGCGCAGCACCAAAGAATCAGCCAACCCCTTTATTAGAGCTTCGCGCTGGTCGCGCTCGCGGCCGAATTTTTTACCTTTGTATCCGTGGCGGTGCATTACGCGCTTCCTCCGGAGGCTATAGGAACTAGGAACAAGGAACTAGGAACTAGTTTTTCCTGTTTCCTGTTTCCTGTTTCCTGTTTCCTAAAAATGCTTTGCATTTTTATAGTTCCAGCTCGGCTATTTTATCCTTGACTTCATCCAAGGCTTTACTACCAAAACCCTTAAGGTCGCGCAGTTCCGCTTCAGATAAGTCCAGCAAGTCTTTAATAGTGTGGATCTCGTTGTTTACCAGAGCATTCGTGGTGCGGGCGCTAAGGTTCAAGTCTTCTATGGATGTCATCAGCTCTGCAGGTTCTTCACTGTTAGCGCCGCCAAGTTCAGCATCGGCAGCGGTCAGGAGCGAGGCAGCTTCTACGCGGGTCTGGCCGGCTAAAGCAGTGTATTGGTTAACTAAGATGGCAGCGGCTTCCTCGAAAGCTTCGCGAGGAGTTAACGAACCATCAGTATCTACTGTCAGCAGCAGCTTATCCAGGTCAGTGATTTGGCCAACACGGGTATTTTCGACTTTATAACGGACACGCAGAACGGGGGTAAATAGTGCGTCTAGCATGATCATGTCACTCAACTTTTTGCTGGCGCCTTGTTCATCTAGCATGCGATAACCGCGGCCCGTCTCTACCATGATTTCCATGTTCAGGGAAGACTTATCGTCGTCTATGATGCAGATCACATGATCGGGATTTACTAACTCTACATCGGCATTAAGTTGCAGGTCCTTAGCTTTTACAACCCCCTTGCCTTTCTTACTAAGGCGTAGGGTCTGCGGTTCATCAGAAAATACTTTAAAGCGGATCCCCTTAAGATTCAGCATAATGGTAACTACATCTTCCTTAACTCCTTTAATGGTAGTAAATTCATGGCTAACACCGTCTACACGGAAACCCGTAACTGCTGCGCCGGCGATACTGGATAGCAGCACGCGCCGTAAGCTGTTGCCCAAAGTCATACCGTAACCACTGTACAGCGGCTCGATCGTGAAAGTGGCGCTAGTGGGACTGTGATCGTTGATGTTACTTAGTGTTGGGGTGTGAATTGATTTGCTCATTTTATACTCCTCGCCTCCTTTAGCGTGAATAATACTCTACGACTAGTTGCTCTTTAATATCCGGTTCGGCATCATCCCTGGTTGGCATACCAGAAACGGTAATTTCCAGGTTTTTGCGGTTAACTTTCATCCAAGCTGGAATAGCCGGTGGCGCAGGGCTGGTTTCATCCAATCGCTTAAAATAATCGTTGCTTTTGCTTTTGTCCCTCAGGCTAATCTGATCGCCGACAGTTACTCTAATAGATGGAATATCTACCCGACGGCCGTTAAACATAAAGTGGCCGTGTGTAACCAGCTGGCGGGCAGACCGACGTGACGGGGCAAGACCGGCACGATAAATTACGTTATCCAAGCGACGTTCTAGGTATTGCAGCAAGGTGGCGCCAGATTGGCCAGTAGTTTTAGTGGCTTCGCTCATTAATTTAGCAAACTGGCGTTCTAGCAGACCGTAAAGCCTTTTAATTTTTTGTTTTTCACGCAGCTGCAAGGAATACTGGCTAGCCTTACCCCTGGGGCGGTAGTTGGCTGCCTGGCCCGGCAATGTAGTTCGTTTAACTAAAGCTTTGTGAGCCTTGGGGTGCAGCGCGTAACCTTCTCGACGCGAACGCTTAACTATGGATTGCAAATCTCTAGCCATTACAGACCTCCTTCGGAGGTAATTATCAATTTACAATTATCAATTCTCAATAATTTAGCATCTGTCATCTGCCATTGATCAAATGAAAAATGTGAAATTAATGGTAAATGGTAAATGGGATATGGTAAATGGATGCGCAGCATCATTAGGTTCTCCGAGCCTTTCGTGGACGCACGCCACCGTGGGCGATACTAGTTACGTCTTTAATCCCTTCAACCTCAATCTTCTGGTTTATCAGGGTTCTAACAGCCGCTTCACGGCCCAGGCCAATGCCCTTGATGAGTACTTCCAACTTACTGATGCCATAGTTTTGTTTGGCGGTATCTATAGCCTTTTCAGCAGCGATTTGCGCGGCGTAAGCAGTGCCTTTTTTGGAACCACGGAAGCCGGAACTGCCAGCGCTGGCACTTGACAAGACATTACCTTTGGGATCAGTGATGGTAACAATGGTGTTATTGAAGCTTGCTAAGATGTGGGCTTGACCCTGCGGCACAGAACGCTTAGCCCGCGATTTTTTAGGCTTAGCGACGGGAGTTGGCACTTCTATAGCTTTAGCATTATCAGTCTCAATAGTTTCTGCGACTGCGGGTTCTTTCATTTCTTTAGTCTTTACTTCTTCTTTAGCCATAATTTATGTCTTGCTTGGCGCTTTTCTCGCAGTACCACTAACGGTCACCTTCTTGCCGCGGCGAGTTCTAGCATTAGTCCGAGTTCGTTGGCCACGGCTTGGCAAGTTGGCGCTGTGGCGTAAGCCGCGATAAGTCCCAATGTCTTTAAGCCGTTTAATATTGCCAGTAACGATACGTTGCAGCTCGCCTTCTACCGTATAGTTATTGGTAATAACCTCCTGTAAACGGGAGATTTCGCTGTCAGTAAGGTCTTTAACACGTACAGTTGGTTCAATATTGGCGCTGTCTAGGATATTAGTGCTCAGCTTGGGGCCAATGCCGTAAATATAGGTTAAAGCTACCCACACTTGTTTGCCATCAGGAATCGTTACACCAGATATCCGCGCCACTAAAAGCCTCTCGTGGATATATTTATCATTGAGCATTTATCATTGAGCATTGATTTAACAGGTAGCATTTGACATTGTTCGGAATTGCTAAATGAGAAATGAGAAATAAATGGTAAATGTGAATTGGTAAATGTGAATTGGAGCAATTTCATTGCGACTTTAGCCTTGCCTCTGCTTATGACGCGGCTTTAGCTTGTTGATGATATAAACCCGGCCTTTGCGGCGGACGATTTTATCATCGGGACTAATTTTCTTTACGCTGGCACGCACTTTCATGCGGATCATCCTCCTTAACTTAGATGACACACTGCTTTATATATAGAACTAGTTTTCGCGGTAAGTTATCCGACCCTTCGTCAGATCGTAAGGTGTCAATTCTACCTTAACGCGGTCTCCTGGCACGAGACGGATATAGTGCTTTCGCATCCTGCCGGCGACATGAGCTATGATTTTATGTCCATTCTCCAGCTCGACTCGAAACTGTGTGCCGGGTAAGGCTTCGACCACTGTTCCGGTCAGCTCGATAACTTGCTTTTCCTTGGGCATAAAATATAACTTGTTGTAATTATAGCAGATACGAGAAGTGTATGTAAAGAGTTTTAGAAACGACCATTAACACGAATTGGGCCTGTTTATTTCTTGCGGCGGGGGAGACCAATATGAGGGATAAACCGCAGTCTCTTGGCGCCTAGCGCGGCCGTGCCACCAGGCCCCGGTTCGTAAAAATAATCCGGCTGTTCATACTGATCGTAGGTAATCATCAACGCGCGAGATTCTACCTGGCGCATAGTTTCCAGCGATACGGATACCAGGATCAAAATACTAGTACCGCCAATAGCAATATTTTGGTTGATGTACACCTGCGCGATGATGGGTAGTACTGCTAACAACCCTAGTGCAGTAGCCCCAAATAGCGTAAGCCGGTTAACTATATGGCTAAGATACTTTTCTGTTTGTTTGCCAGAGCGGACATCAGCAATAAATCCGCCTTGTTTTTGCAGATTTTCGGCAATCTCCTTAGAGTTGAAAGTAACACTGGTATAAAAATAGGTAAATACAAACACTAAAAAGAAGTAGGTGCCCGGATATATCCAAGCTTTCCAGCCCTCGGTTGCAAAAGTAAGCCTGGACGGCGTCTGGAATAGCTGGCTTAAGCTTACGCCTATATGTTGCCAGTGGGTCGTGGCCACAAATTCTATCCCCTTCCCGTGCGTTAAAATTTGCCCAAGAAAATTAGGTACACTCAAAAAAGCCACGGCAAAGATAATAGGAATAACACCGGCAGTAATAAGTTTAACTGGTAGGGTGGTAGTGACGCCGCCATAAGTGCGGTTCCCTTGCACGCGTTTGGCATAGTTGACAGTTAAGCGTCTGGAGGCCTCGTTAAGTTTGACTACCGCCCATGTCACAAATAGCGTAGCAAATGTAACGATAGCGAATACAAGCAAACCATGCCGGCTGAAATGGCGGTGAAAAATCGTAACTTTATCGGCGACAACGCTGCTACTATAGGCCGTGACGCCCCAGATTTCGTGAATCAAGGTTGGCAGCCGGCTGACGATGCCTACGGTAATCAGCAACGATATACCGTTGCCAATAGACCGCTCGGTAATCAGCTCGCCCAGCCACATCAATACCATAGCGCCACCGGTTAGAGCGGCGATCATCAAAACCCACTGAATCATAGAGGTGCTAGACGTTATGTCGCCTAAGCCGCCCAAACTCTGAGCCTCCTGACGGATAAGGTAAATCATGCCGACTGACTGAATTACTGCAAGCGGGAAAGTCAGCATTCGGGTGTACTGGTTGATTTTTTTGCGACCGTATTCGCCCTCCTTATTCATGTTTTCCAGCTTAGGAATAGCTTTGGTGAGCAACTGCATGATAATGCTGGCGTTAATGTACGGCGCCAAACCAACCAGCATAATAGAAAAGTTGGCTAGCGCGCCGCCGGACAGTACATTCAAAAAGCCCAGCAATTGGTTAGAATTGGTCTGGTTAAACAAATTCTGCAGAACTTGCTTTAGGGTGTGGGGATCACTAAGCGGCACGGGAACGTGCGCCATGATGCGGAAAACCAGCAGCATACCCAAAACCGCCAAAATGCGGTTGCGCATCTCTTTATGGCCCAACGATTTGAGAATTATGCCCCAGTTCACTGGCTAATAGTATACAGCAGGGGGTAGATTTTTGACTTAAGTTTTGGCGGTTTTTTGCTTGACGCGAGCCAAGCGTCCAACTTCGGTAAAACTGCCACCAGCCTTCCCGGCAGTAGAGCTTCGAGTGCCAAACGAACCAGACATGGAATTGTAAGAGCTTAACATTCGATTGAGTGATCTTCGTCCGACGCTAGTTTTAAAATAGCCCTCTCGTCGTTTGGCATCATCAAAGTTAAGATGTGCTTCATAGTAGATTAACTTCCAGTTATTTGGAGATTTAGTAGAGAAGTTTTGGCCAGCATTATGTTCCCTGACTCTCTTTCGCAGATTATTCGTCCGACCAATGTAACGGTTCGCACCATTCTCTAGTACGTACACGTAATACATAATGCTCTCGAAGTCTCACTGCCGGGTTTTTTTGGCTCTTGCAAGCTGTTGAGTGATTGTAAGTGTACCCCCAGCTTGCTCCACAGCCTTGCGGGCCGACATGCTGGCAGCTTGGAGCTTAACATCTTTATGAGTCTTAAGATCGCCCTTGGTAATAAGTTTGACCCTGACATACGGATTGCTTATAAGGCCAGCCTCGGCTAAAACAGTAGTATCAATAATGGTTTTTTTGATGGCATCCAGCTGCCCGGTATAGACGTCTTTAGTGAGCGCGCGATGACTTTTAAAGCCGCGCAATTTGGGTATGCGCATATAAAGTGGCATCTGGCCGCCCTCAAAGCCCGGCCGCACTCCACCGCTCTTGCGCGCGCCTTGGCCTTTTGTACCGCGGCCAGCAGTTTTACCCTTGCCGGCGGCAATACCACGGCCAGCACGGGTGGTATGCTTTTGGCGTTTTAAGATTAGTTCGTTATATTTCATGTCTCTAAGCCTTTGAGCTGGTCCTGGCTTCAGCTGTCTTAGACGCATTAAAGCGGCGGGTGATCCATTTCTCAGCCGGCTCCATGGATTTTAGGGCAGCCAGTGTTGCATAGGCAGTGTTCAATCGATTACCCGAACCCACAGATTTACTTAGAGCGTTCTCGAAACCGGCGACTTCCAGCACAGTACGCACAACGCCCCCTGCTATCAAGCCAGTACCCGGCGCAGCCGGCATAATCAGAATGCGGGCTCCACCAACCTTACCTAGAACTTCGTGAGTTAGCGTGCCGTTGTGCATGGGCAGATCTACAAGATTTTTTTTGGCTGCATCGGTAGCCTTGTTAACAGCAGCTGTAACGTCGGCGCCCTTGCCTATGCCGATGCCTACGCGACCTTTATGGTCACCGAGGGTTACTAGCGCCTGGAAGCGAAAACGTCGGCCGCCCTTAACCACGCGCGCTACTCGATTAACATGAACTACACGCTCATCAAATTGTTTTTCCTCAGCGCCTGGCAAAGTACTATCCCTGCGAGGTCGATTATCATAACTATTATTAGCCATGATTAAAATTCCAATCCCTCTGCCCGGGCGGCGTCGGCCAGACTTTTAATGCGGCCATGGTACTTGTGGCTGCCGCGATCCAAGACAACCTTTTTGACCTTAGCTTTCTTGGCTTTATCGGCGATCTCTTGGCCAACGAGGGCTGCCTTTGCGGTCATACTGCCGGTTAATTGACGACCAACGGTAGTAACATAAGCCAACGTAATGGCCTTACTATCATCTATAAGTTGAGCACTGATGTGCAGATTGCTAAAATGCACAGAAAGCCGTGGCCTCTCAGCAGTACCAATAATGCGGGATCTGACCCGGTGAGCCCGGCGCTGTGCGGTAAGTTGTTTTTTAGTTAGTGTGTCCATGATTTTTATGCCTCCTTACCGCTCTTACCGCTCTTGCGCAGGATGCGCTCGTCGATATACTTGATACCTTTGCCTTTATAGGGCTCGGGCTTCTTGAGAGCTCGGATTTCGGCGGCTACCTGTCCTACTTGCTGCTTATTTATGCCTGAAACTGTGATAACGTTCTGTTCTATGCCAATTTGGATGCCAGTTGGTACTTTATATACTACTTCGTGCGAAAATCCAAGATTAAACTTTAAATTGATACCAGCTTGCTGCACGCGGTAACCAACGCCGTTAAGCTCCAGCTTCTTTTCAAAACCCTGGCTAACGCCAGCGACCATATTATTGAGCAGAGCACGCATTAGACCGTGGTTAGCGCGGGTAGCAGCCTGGTTGTCGGCTCGCTCTACTTGCACTAGGCCATTTTTGCTGACCACAGAAATACCGGGAAGATTAAATTGTTCGAGTTCTCCCTTGGGGCCGGTTACGGTCACAAAATGCTGGTCAGCAGTCACGTTGACACCACCAGGTAATGTAATCGGCATTTTTCCTATTCGACTCATTACGCAACCTCCGGTTGCTTTAGTAAAAAGTAAAAAGTAAAAAGTAAAAAGCTAACAGCGGCATATGGTGGCTGCTTGTTGCCTTTTACTTGTTGCCTGTTGCTAAAAATGCAAAGCATTTTTAGTAGACCTCGCAGATTAGTTCGCCACCAATTTTTTTGGCGCGGGCCTGGTCACCAGTCATAATCCCACGGGAAGTGGATAGTATTACTAAACCACGGCCACCTTTGACCTTAGGAATGGCATCGGCTCTTACATATAGGCGGCGACCCGGAGTACTAAGACGTGAGACCTCACTGATAGCCGCATTGCTATCTTCTGTCCGGATTGCTACCTCTAGCTGTTTGTGGCCCCCGGCCTCAACTACTTTAACGGATTGCAAAAAACCATTTTCTGCCAGAAGTTCAGCAACCGCTTGTTTGATTTTTGAGTGCGGCAAGTTAACTGCGGTCTTGCCTGCGGCAATAGCATTACGAATACGACTAAGCATATCAGCGATGGGGTCTGTCATACGCACCTCCGGTGCTCAATTTTCAATTTACAATTATATAGCTTCAAGCCAGGCTGGCTTTTATTTTTAAGGCTGGCCAGCTTGGTTTTGGCATATAATGCTTCCTTATCGGTCACATTATCAATTTTCAATAATTTAGCATTTAGTAATTGGCCATTGGTAAATGACAAATGAGAAATTAATGTGAAATGGTAAATGGGATATGGTAAATGGGATGACATAGTCATTTTATCTCCTACCAACTGCTCTTAGTTACGCCCGGTATCTCACCCTTGGAAGCGTGCTCACGGAAGGCGATACGGCTTAAGCCGAACTGACGCATATAACCGCGCGAGCGGCCGGTCTCGGCACAGCGGTTCTTGCGGCGGGTAGGGCTGGAATTGCGCGGTAACAGATGAAGACCTTCATAATTGCCGGCGGCCTTAAGCTCAGCCCGCTTAACGGCATACTGGTCGATCATCCTTAGGCGCTTGGCATCGCGCGCTAATACAGATTTCTTGGCCATTATTTGCGCCCTCCGGGCTTATGAAGACAACCTACGGTTTTCCTCATCGAACCTTTTGGAATAAATCCAAATTCGCCTCGCGAACCGGTTATACTCTTTTCCCTTAGGTTAACTACTACTGTAAATGATTTCATTATTTACTCTTACTTTCAAGTGACTTGTGCTGCCCATTCGACGTGCTCAGGGCACTCTGAGGGCTACTCGAAGGGTGAGGTTTCTCGAAAGGCAGGCCAAACTTAGTTAGTAAGGCTTTGGCCTGTTCGGGATTTTGCGCCTGGATAATAAACGTCACTTGCAATCCATGCGCTGTGGCGGTCTCTTCAAAGCTAAGCTCTGGGAAAACCGACTGGTCTACCAGCCCAAGACTGTAGCTGCCTTGTTTATCAAATGAACTGGTGCTCACGCCGTGAAAGTCACGCAAGCGGGGCAGGACAATATTGATCAGCCGGTCAGCAAACTCATACATTCTATCACCTCTGAGCGTAACTTTCAGCCCTATTTTATTTCCTTCGCGTAACTTAAAGCTGGCGATAGACTTTTTCGCGGTGGTTTCCACGGGTTTTTGGCCAGTAATTTTAGCCAAAGTGTTGGCTGCCACCTCTAGCAAGCGCTTTTCGTCCTTGGCCTTGCCCACACCTGCACTGACTACAATTTTCTCCAAGCGCGGAGCTTCATGGATATTTCTGAGCCCGAGCTCGTTTTTAAGCTCGCCAGCCCAAACATCTTTATAGCTGGTGCTCAAACGCGGCTTATAAGCAGGTTTGGTTACGGTAGCCATTAGACGCTCCCTTTAGTCGCTTTAGGTGACAGGTTGTAGGTTGTAGGTGACAGTTTAGTTACAGTTTTTGTAACCTGTAACCTGTAACCTGTAACCTGATGATGAGTGGAACGAATCATCTACTTTAGCTCCTTGCCACTCGTTTTGAGTACACGCACTTTGGCGCCATCTTTGATTAATTTGTAGCCGATACGCGACGGTTTCTTGGCGACACTATCCAGTAGACCGAGTTTGCTTACCCAAATAGGCTTGGTAATTTCAATGATGCCGCCCTGCGGATGCTGGGGCGTGGGTTTACGATGTTTTTTGACGACGTTGATGCCCTCGACTGTAACTTTGTTGAGTTTAGGATAAACAGCCAGCACTTTACCGCTACGGCCCTTGTGCTTACCAGAGCGTACCATTACCATATCACCGGTCTTTAGCCGAATCTTATAGATTCGGCCAGCTCTTAGCTTAGAGCTCTTAGCTGTTGGCTTATTCATAGTACCTCCGGTGCTAGCGAAATTATGCGGCTATAGCCCATGTCGCGCAGCTCGCGCGGCACCGGGCCAAAAATACGAGTACCCCTGGGTGTTTTGTCGTCTTCTGCCAGCACAACTGCAGCATTATCATCAAAGCGCAGTACCGTGCCATCGGGGCGTCGGATGGGGCTGCGGGTACGCACGATCACGGCCTTAACAATGCTCTTGCGCTTAATAGCGCCCGCGGGGTTAGCTGTTTTGACACTGGCCACGATGATATCGCCGACGCGTGCATAACGGCGGCGGCTACCACCCAGCACACGGATAGTCAGCAGCTGGCGGGCGCCGCTGTTATCAGTAGCTATCAGTCGTGATTCTTGCTGTATCATTTAAGTTTCCTCCCTGGCCTTTTCGGTTTTTGTGGACTTTTCTTTGGCAGCCTTGGCTTTGGAGCCAGTAGATGGCTCCGGCGCTTCCTCCACGAGCACATCGGCTATAGCATCAGTCTCTTCGAAATGGGCTCCAGCTCGTTGCAGAATCTTGATCAAGCTAAAATGTTTGCGGGCGCTTAAGGGGCGGGTTTCAGTAACGACAATCAGATCGCCAACCTTGGCTTCATTTTTCTCGTCATGCACCATAAATTTAGTGCTTGCGGTGTACTGTTTTTTGTATAGCGGGTGGGTTTTGCGTGCAGTAACGGAAATAATAACCGTCTTGTTGGGCTTATCGCTGGTAACAACGCCAGTCAATGTACGGGCCATTTTATGCCTCCTCCTTGGATAATTGTTCGGAGAGAACAGTTAGCATGCGGGCTAAGTCCTTGCGTTTACTGCGCAGGATGCGGACATTGCTCACTTCGCCGCTATACAGCCGACGGCGTAGTTCCAGGATTTCCTCGCGCAAGCTAGAACTGTCTTTGGCCAGCTGTTCAGTGCTTAGTTTGCGGATATCGGCAATTTTCATATTATTGCTCTTCCTTGATCACAAACATCGTTTTAACTGGTAATTTGTGTCCGGCCAGGCGCATGGCCTCGCGGGCAGTTTCCTCGGTTACGCCGCCCATTTCGAACATGATAGTCCCGGGTTTAACCTTAGCGACGAAGAATTCCGGGCTGCCCTTGCCGACGCCCATTTTGGTACCCAAGGCTTTTTGGGTAACTGGTATATGCGGGAAGACCCTAATCCAAATTTGGCCGCCACGCTTAATGTAGCGGGTCATAGCTTGGCGGGCAGCTTCAATTTGGCGGCTGGTAATGCGCTCGCTTTGCTGGCTTACCAGGCCGAAGCGGCCGTAGGCCAGTTCGTCCAAGGACGTGGCTACACCACCGTGAATACGACCTTTGCGAACCTTACGAAACTTAGTGCGAGACGGCATCAGCATAACAGAGTTCCTTCGGGGCTATTTACCATTGACCATTTGCCATTTTCCAGTGATTTACCAGGTAGCATTTGCCATTGGTTAGATAAAAAATCAGCAATAAATGTTAAATGTAAATTGTTAAATGTAAATTGGAATGACGGAGTCATGACTAGATTACCTCACCCCTGTAAATCCAAACTTTAACACCGATAATACCGGCGCCTGGATAAAGCGCACGGGCACTAGCATAATCTATATCGGCCCGCAGAGTATGCAACGGCACACTGCCTTGCACCTCCTTCTCGCGGCGGCTCATTTCCATACCACCTAAGCGCCCGGCAATTTCAATGCGTACGCCTTTGGCGCCGGCGCGCATAGTAGCTCCAGCGGCTGATTTTACAGCTCGCCGCCAAGCGATACGGCGCTCCAGCTGATGGGCGATATTTTCAGCTACCAATTTGGCCTGAAGCTCGGGACGTTTGATTTCTTCAATGTTAACTCGAACTGGCACGCCATAAAGTTTCTCGATGGCATCTTTAAGCTCAGCGGCGCCAGTGCCACCACGACCAATTACCACACCAGCCTTGGCGGTCTGAACAGTCACCGTTACCAGGTTCGGCGAGCGCTCGATATCAACCTTGCTGACGGCTGCGCGGGAGCCGAGTTTTTTCTCTATCAACCGACGAGCTGCCAGATCTTGTTTAAGATACTCGGCGTATTCTTTTTTGCCGGCGAACCATTTACTGCGCCAGTCTTTGTTAACCTGCAAGCGCATACTTATAGGATTAACTTTTTGGCCCATTACTCGGTCTCCTTAAGCTCAGCTTTAGCGACCGGTTTTCTTGGTTGGCGCTTCTCGCCTTCTACCTCTACAAAAATGTGGCTTGTCCGGCGGGCAAATGGTAGTGCGCGGCCACGGGCAGCCGGACGCCAACGTTTGTACTGCGGCCCCGGAGTTACACTTATAGAAATAACACGCAAAGAATCAGGTTTGTAGCTATGATTGTGCTCGGCATTAGCTCTGGCGCTTTTAATAACTTCTTTGACTTCAGAAGCTGCTCGCCGCGGTGTATGTTCCAGGATTGTTATAGCATCGGCCACTAAGCGGCCGCGCACCAATGCCGCCACTGCGCCAACTTTGCGCGGACTGATGCGGACTTTCTTGGCTGAAGCATAAGCCGGCATTAATTTACTCCTTAATTCCTTCAGCTTCGCTCTTAGCTAATCTTCCACCGTGGACACGGAATTTGCGCGTCGGTGAAAATTCACCTAGTTTGTGGCCAACCATATTTTCGGTAATAAACACCGGTACGTGTACTTTGCCGTTATGCACGGCGATGGTGCGCCCAACGAACTCTGGAGCAATAGTACTGGCGCGGGCCCAGGTTTTTACAACGCTGCGGTCTTCTGAGCTCAAGGCAGCGATTTTCTTGGCTAGTTTAGGGTCCACAAACGGACCTTTTTTGAGTGATCTGCTCACCGGTTATCTCCTCTTCCCCTGGTGGCGGGTTCTTACGATAAACTTACTGCTAATATTGCGGCGGCGGGTTTTATACCCAAGGGTTTTCTGGCCCCAAGGTGTCCGGGGGTCTTTTTCAGTACCGTGCTTACCCTCGCCACCACCATGCGGATGGTCAGCGGCGGCCATGACTACACCGCGGACCGTTGGCCTGATACCCATGTGACGCTTGCGGCCGGCCTTGCCGATTTGGATATTTTGATGCTGCTCATTGCCCACGGTGCCAACAGAGGCCATACAGTCAACGTGTATCATTCTAATTTCTCCACTAGGTAATCGCACTTGGGCATATTTTTCTTCTTTTGCTATAAGTTGTGCGCCGGCCCCGGCGGTGCGGGCCAGTTGGGCGCCCCGGCCTGGCTGAAGCTCAATAGCATGTATAGTTGTACCAGTTGGGATGTTTTTAATTGGCAAGCGGTTGCCCCGTTCGATGGAGGCTTCTTCGCTCACATTGACCTTTCGGCCAACTCGCATCCCTTTGGCGGCTAAGACGTAGTGGTGGTTGCCATCTTGGTCAATGACTCTGGCAATTCTAGCGCTACGGTTGGGGTCGTATTCTATATGTTCAATGGTCGCGCTTGTACCCACGGACGGCTTAAAATTAACCATGCGGTAATACCGTCTGGCGCCGGCGCCGCGATGACGGGTGGTAATTCGCCCCTGGTTATTGCGGCCCACAGAACCTTTTTTAATGCGAATTAGGCTGCGCAGCGGTTTATCGGTAGAAATGCCAGCAAAATCCTGGCTGCTCATGCCGCGGCGACTTGGAGTTGTAGGTTTGTAAGCTTTAACGGCCATTATTTGCGCCTCCGGCTTATAAGACAAACCTGGCGGTTTTTCTCATCGCGCCGGCAAAATAAAATACATTTTGTCGGGCTGCTCTTTTCCCTATAGCTATTCAGCTGCATCATTATTTCTTCCCCTTAGTTTCTGGTTTAGTCTCGGGCTCTTCGACAGCGGCAAAAATCGGCAGCTTATCGCCTTCTTTCAGGACGACGTAAGCTTTGCGGAAGTCAGAACGCCGCGCTCTATGCGACACCCGGCCTCCACGGCGGTATGTTCTTTTAGTCTTAGCGGGCGCACCAGTGATGCGTACTTTTATAACCGAGACACTGTATTGTTTGGCTACGGCATCTGCTACGCTAAGGCTGTTTACTCCGCTCGGGACTTCGAATAGATAGGTATTGAGCTCCTCGCTTAGGGAATAGGCTTTTTCGCTCAGACGCGGTTTAAGCACGACCGATTTATTCATCCTTGTCCCCCAGTTGCTTACTTAGAACCTCAAGCGCTTCCCGGCTCAGCACGATAGTTTCAGCGTTCATAGCATCAAAAACATTAAGATAATTAACTTGCATTGCCTTAACTAAGGGCAGGTTATTGGTGGCTCGTTCAACTAAGTCGTCTTTTTGGGGCACAACAATCAGTACCGGTTTTTTTACACCCATCTTATCCAGCAAATTGATAGTTGGTTTGACTTTGCCTTCCGGGCAGGCAAAGGTTTCTATCACCTTAATTCTGTCTTCCTTGGCGGCTAGGCTGAGAGCTTGGCGCAGAGCTTGGCGCTTGGCCTTAACGTTCAGAACCCGGACATAGTTCTGCTCACCCGTAGGGCCCAGGGCCACGCCACCCCCGCGCCAGATTGGGTTGCGGGATGAGCCAAAGCGCGCCCGGCCGGTACCTTTTTGACGCCAAGGTTTTTGGCCGCCGCCTTGGACTTCGCCGCGGCGTTTGGTTTTGGCCATTGCCGATCGGCCATTGGCCAAGTACGCCAAGTAGGCATCTTTAAGGAGCTGGTGGTTCTTTGCATCAACTCCAAAAATCTTCTTGTCCAGCTTAGCCGGCGTGGTGGCTTTAGCTCCAGATTTAGTAAAGGTTGCAACTGGCATTATTTTGCCTCCCTCACCAAGACTATGCCTTTACGCGGACCCGGAACGGCACCTGTCACGCCTATTACCTTCATGTCGTTGTCTACCAAAGCCACCTTTAGCCTTTTAACAGTTACGCGGTCATTGCCCATTTGGCCGGCCATTTTTTTGCCCGGAAAGATACGCTGAGGATACATAGAACCGATGGAGCCTGGACGGCGGTAACTGCGGCCTCCATGAGTCTTGCGCCCACGGTGGAAATTATGACGTTTTATCGTACCGGCAAAGCCCTTACCCTTGCTAATGCCGGTTACATCTACACTATCGCCAACATTAAAAAGATCGGCGCTTAAAGTGTCGCCGATCTTCAAGTCTTCTGGCTGCTCATTAATGCGGAATTCACGAATAATCTTCGGCAGCATATTGAAACCCTTAAATTGTCCCTGCTGAGTTTTACCAGGCTTTTTGGTCTGCTCAAAGCCCAGCTGAACCGCCCAATAGCCGTCTTTATCTTCTGATTTGATCCGCGAAACAACGTTGGGGCCGGCCGAAAGCAAAGTCACAGGCAACAGCGCGCCATTTTCGCCAATGACGCTGGTCATGCCAAGTTTTCGGGTAATTAATGCCTTCACGCCTAGTCCTTAATAGTTGATTTACTAAAAGCATAGTGAAATTAGAATATGGGCAAGATGCCCAACTCTTGCTAACAGATTACCATACTAAACAAACCTCTGTCAATTCGTAGCAAAAATTACATCTCGTTTAGTGGAGGGTCAGCACCAGGCCGATCGGCACCCAGAAGCCAACAAACATTGCCACCAGCAGCAGTGCGTATTCAATTTTACGGTCAATCCTAAAATGGTCGTGGGCCGCAAATAGCAAGCCCAGCAATGCGCCGTAAGGTATTGGAATTTGGGCACCGGTCTTGGTTTCTATCTTGAACCACTGCGAGCCAACTATTAGATACAGCACCAGTTTCAGAATATATAAGCTGTCTGGTTCTTGCTTGGCCGTTTTGTTGTTTGCCATAAGAATTAATATAGCACTAAACAGTAAACTGACCGTTCTTATAGATCACTTCTTGACTGCCATCAGACAATGTAGCGGTAACAATCCGATCGGTAGTAGAAATCATATCAACGTGAATAGCTGACTCGTTATAGCCTAACTTTTTCGATAGCGACGGAGTCATTTTCTTTGTATCGCCATCGAATGTATCGTGATAGCTTTTACCAACCGCTAGGTGGGTATTGCCAAACCGGCCGCCCATATTTTCGTCAAACAGCGTTTCAGCCATAAATTTGGTGATATGGCTCAGGCGCCTATCAGTCAATGAGAATTCGCCGATTTGTGACGCACCGTCATCCGTAGCTAGCATTTCCCGCAAGAGTTTCTGATTTTTGCTGGCTGTGGCTCTAACTACCCGACCCACCTTAAAAGTAAGCTCTATGTCCTGGACGCGCGGGCCATAGTAATACAGTGGTTGGTTAAAGCGGATCCGGCCTTCCGTACCATGCCAATCCGGTGAGGTAAAGACCTCAAAGCTTGGTATATTGCGTCCGCCACCACCCAACCATTTGCGCTTCTTTCCCATTGTTATATGCAAATCGACGTCTTTGCCAACCACATGCAGTTTATCTATTCGCAGTCTGGTAAGCCTTGTTGCTACGCGCTGGACTTCTTTGCTGGTCTTGCGCCACTCGGCGATCGGATCAGATTTGTCTAAGTAACAGGCTTTTATTATTTGACGCCAATGGCCTTTCTCGCTAAGCCCAGCCTCTTTGGCCATACTTGGCGTGCCGTAAAGAGCCAGAGTCCATGTGTATTTGCCAATGTTTTCTTTGTCGTTAAGCCAATCGGCGAGAGGTTTGGCGCTCTTTTGGGTGAGCATTATCTTTTTTGGATCTATTTTGTCCAGTTCATGTACATCATGTTCAGCGATTACGGCAATACGGTGGTCAACTTGCTCAACTAGTCCCTTGAAGTACTTGTCGAGAAATGCAACCAGCTGCTGGTGATTAGCGTGTTCGTAAAAGTATTTTGCAGCGCCGGACATATCGTCCGCCAGACCATTAATAAGAATCCCGCCGCTATCTATGATATTTTTTCGCAAAGCCCGATAAAAAGGCAGAGCCGACAGTGGCGATTGCAAAAAAACCACCTCCCCGGGCTTGATACCGCTGCCACCACCCAGCGCAAAATTTACCAAAACCTTGGCATACTTATCAAGAATCTCTTCTGGGGGCGTATAGCTCATTACTGATAATTATAGATGAATTATCGGCTTTGCGAAAGAAGTAAAATTACTTGACTAATCAAGTAATTATCACATCTTGATTTCGGCGTCACAGCCTGCCGGTAAAGACAGGTTCATAAGACTGTCTATAGTCTTCGGTGTAGGGTCGGAAATGTCTATCAGGCGTTTATGTACGCGCATCTCAAACTGCTCCCTGCCCTTTTTATAAATATGCGGGCTTTTGATGACCGTAAAGGTGCTTTTGCGGGTTGGCAGAGGGATCGGCCCGGCAATTTTAGCGCCGGTGCGCAGAGCGGTCTCTACAATCTGTTTAGCAGACTGGTCAATGACCTTGTGGTCATAGGCCTTAAGACGGATTCTAATCCGCTGCTTCACTTCGGGTTCTTTAGTCTCTGCCATTACTCTTCCTCGTCATCCATAGCGCCCCAGGCTGCTTCGAATTCTTCGGCCTGACGCATCCTATATGACAGGGTTCCGGGGGTATTTGCCAAAGTTTCGGCCATGGAGCTAACTATCCCGCTTTTAAGCGTTGGGTCATCGACTGTTATGCCTGCCTCTTCAAGGACAAGGTCCACAAGCTGCTGATCAAACTCAGGACTAGACATTATTTTTCAATCTTGGTTACGACACCAGCGCCAACGGTCCGGCCACCTTCACGAATAGCAAAGCGTAGGCCTTGCTCCATAGCAATTGGTTGTAATAGCTTAACTTTAAAGGTGACCGTGTCGCCCGGCATGACCATTTCTTTATCGGCCGGTAGCTCAACCTCGCCGGTCACGTCTGTGGTACGGAAGTAAAACTGTGGTTTGTAGCCCTTAAAGAACGGCGTATGGCGGCCGCCTTCTTCTTTGGTGAGGATGTAAACTTCTGAGTCAAATTCGGTGTGTGGCGTGATAGTACCTGGTTTGGCAAGCACCTGGCCGCGCTCGATGTCATCGCGTTCGATACCGCGCAAAAGTACACCAACATTGTCGCCGGCCTGCCCTTGGTCCAAGTTTTTCTTGAACATTTCCACGCCGGTAACGACCGTTTTCTTAGTCGGGCGGATACCGACAATTTCAACTTCTTCGTTAACCTTAACTACACCGGTTTCAATACGGCCGGTGGCAACAGTACCGCGGCCTTTGATACTAAACACGTCCTCGATGGCCATCATGAACGGCTTGTCCAGCTCGCGCTTAGGCTCGGGGATGTAATCATCCATAGCTTTGACCAACTCCATAATGGTGTCCTCATTGGCGGCGTCGCCTTCCAGCGCCTTAGTAGCAGAGCCCTTAACGATCGGGGCGTTCTCGTCAAATTCATATTTCTTAAGCAGTCCGCGAACGTCAGCTTCTACCAGCTCAACTAGCTCGGGGTCAGCCAAATCCATCTTATTGAGGAACACCACGATAGATGGTACGCCGACTTGCTTGGCTAGCAGTACGTGCTCGCGGGTCTGGGGCATTGGGCCATCGGCAGCCGAGACCACCAAAATGGCGCCGTCGATCTGGGCGGCACCAGTAATCATGTTTTTAATGTAGTCGGCGTGCCCGGGCATATCCACGTGTGCGTAGTGTCGTTTTTCGGATTCGTACTCCTGGTGTGAGGTAGCAATAGTAATACCACGGGCCTTTTCTTCGGGTGCATTATCAATTTGGTCGTAAGCTACCGGTTTATTGATCGAGCTCGGAAGTCTTTTGGCTAACACGGCCGTAATAGCGGCGGTTAGTGTGGTTTTACCATGGTCAACGTGCCCCATAGTGCCAACGTTAATGTGCGGTTTGCTGCGGTCGAATTGCTCTGCCATTTAGATTCTCCTGGTCTTATTATTCGATAATATTTTTGCGCAAGCGAGCAGTAGCCCACTCACGCGAATATGCGCCCATTATAGATAAACTTACGCGCTTTGTAAAGGGGTTAAGAATCTGTTGATCCATTGATTCGACTGTTCCAAATATCGCGTAGGCTAACAAGGTGTGACTTTAGCATACCTAGTATGGTCGGGTCCTCAGTGGATGCTGATTCTAAATAGAACTTTTCTTCGCCAGTTTCATCTGTTTCGCGGACAGCGCGAATCTCCACAAGTCCAACAATGGGGTCAACTTCGCCAACTACCAAAACCCTCTCACTGTCTGGACGAACATACACGTCAGAATCACCTACCATATCTACCAGTGGATAATCGCCAGGTTTTGGTTTGTTCGGCTGATCTAGATTTCGATAATAACGATTACGCAGCTGCCATGTCAAAAATCCCAGAGCGACAATTTCCAACGCCACAGTAGAGGGGTTGTTCGGTTTAAGTTGTTCCGGTATTGCAGGCATGTGCTCACCGTACTACTTGCCGGATTTGGCAATGATGTCCTGGGCCACACTTGGCGGGACGTCGGCATAGTGGTCAAGCTCCATACTTGAGCTGGCGCGTCCCTGGGTCGCGCTGCGCAAGTTAGTGGTGTAGCCGAACATCTCCCCCAGTGGGACGTAGGCAGTGATTTCCTTGATGCCGGGGCTGAGATCTTCCATACTCTCTACCCGGCCGCGTTTGGAGTTAAGGTCGCCGATAACGTCGCCCATAAAATTTTCGGGTGTTACGACCACGACTTTCATTATCGGCTCCAGCAGTACCGGGGCTGCCTTTTTAACACCATCTTGAAGTGCCATACTGGCGGCAATTTTAAAGGCCATTTCCGAACTGTCCACCTCGTGGAAGCTGCCATCATAGATTTCGGCCTTGATGTCTACCACTGGATAACCGGCGACTACACCATTGCTCATAGCTTCTACTACGCCGGCTTTGACGGCTGGGATAAATTCACTAGGTACTGCTCCGCCCTTAATGCTGTTAATAAATTCAAAGCCTTTGCCTGCTTCGTTCTGGGCGAGGCGCAACCACACGTGGCCATACTGACCACGGCCGCCGGACTGGCGGATATATTTACCTTCAGATTCCACGCCGTCTTTACGGATAGTTTCACGGTAAGCTACCTGGGGTTGGCCAACATTGGCCTCAACGGCAAATTCACGCTTCATACGATCAACAATAATCTCCAGATGGAGCTCACCCATACCGGAGATGATGGTTTGCCCTGTCTCGTGGTCTGCTTTAATACGGAAGGTTGGATCTTCTTCTGCTAAACGCTGCAGCGCAACGCCCATTTTCTCTTGGTCGGCTTTGGTTTTCGGTTCAATGGCAATACTTACCGGCGGCTCCGGAAAAGTAATACTTTCTAGGACAATCGGGTTCGCTGAGTCGCATAATGTATTGCCGGTGGTAGTGCCCTTTAAGCCTACGATAGCGGCAATATCGCCGGCTTCTATCTCCGTTACGTCTTCACGTTTGTCGGCATGCATACGTACAATCCGACCAACGCGTTCCTTCTCGCCAGTTGAGCTATTTAAGATATAGCTGCCGGCAACGACCTTGCCAGAATAAACACGGAAAAATGCTAATTTGCCGACAAACGAATCAGTAGCAATCTTGAAGGCCAAAGCTGCAAATGGCTCACTTGCGTCGGGTTTACGCTCAATTTCCTCGCCATTTTTGGGATTCGTGCCCCAAGTGGAGCCACGGTCTAGCGGACTGGGCAAAAAATCATTGATAGTATCAAGTAGCTTTTCGACGATCACGCCACGGCCATCACCACCAGTGACCGCAAAGAATTTGCCAGATAAAACGGCTGTACGGACAGCGCTTCTGACATCTTCTTCGGTCATGCCAGCCTCGCCAACTTCAAAATATTTTTCCAACATCTTTTCATCTTCGGCTACAGCATTCTCTATCAGTAAGCTGCGGTATTTTTTGATCTGCCCGGCCATGCCTGCTGGTATCTCGGCCTCGGTAAGCTCGTGGTCAGCAAAATCTTTATAGGTATAGGCTTTCATAGATATAAGATCCACGACGCCGTTAACCGATTGCTCAAAGCCAATCGGCAAGTGAATCGGGAAGGCCCGTTTGGAAAGCCGGTGATGGATCGAGTCCAGGGATTTATAGAAATCACCACCAGTTTGATTGATTTTATTGATAAAACAGACTCGCGGCACATTATATTTGTCGGCTTGGTGCCAAACAGTTTCAGATTGGGACTCCACGCCCATCTTGCCATCGAATACCACAACCGCACCATCAAGCACGCGTAAAGAGCGCTCCACCTCTACGGTAAAGTCAATGTGGCCAGGCGTATCAATAATGTTAATTTTGTGATCTTTCCAGAAACAGGTCACGGCGGCGGCTGTAATGGTAATGCCGCGCTCTTTTTCCTGGGCCATCCAGTCGGTAGTGGTTTCACCCTCGTGCACGAGGCCAATTTTATGCTTTAAACCCGTGCGGTAAAGAATACCCTCTGTTACGGTGGTTTTACCCGCGTCAATATGGGCGATGATACCGATGTTCCTTACCTTCTCCAAATTATATTTTTTATCCACCATATTTATGCCTCTACCATCTCTAGTCTCCAGCAATCTTGCTCGATGACAAATTGGCAAGTACCATCAACGGCTGCCTTTGCGCGCTTCTCTAGTTCGTTTTCGGCTCTGTGTTGGTCTCTCTGTGGCGAGCATAATTCCCTGCCAGGGGAGCCCTCTATGTCAAGTCCGACCGCTTCCGCTACGCTAGACGCCCTTAGGACCATACAGCCGACACATTTAACGGGGGTTAGATATCCTCTGCCAAATCTGTCTAACCAGGTGATATCTCTGGCGTGATCCGAATTGATTTCACTAGTCCGAGCCATATTATCCCCGGGCAAAATGGGCGAAAGCACGGTTGGCCTCGGCCATGCGGTGTGTATCTTCTTTTTTCTTAACTGCTTCGCCGGTATTGTTGTAAGCGTCAACCAGTTCAGCGGCGATACGATCTTGCATGCTAATGCCGCTGCGGGCACGGGCGGCCGCTACGAACCACATGGTGGTCAGGTGTTGCTGGCGTTGGCTCTTAACCTCAAAGGGGATCTGATAATTAGCGCCGCCAACCCGGCGGGAGCGGGTTTCCATATAAGGCTGGATGTTTTTTATGGCTTGCTCGAAAACTTCCAGCGGGTTTTGGACCTTGAGTTTATCGGCGGCTTTTTGCATACCGCCATAAACTAACCCTTCAGCAACTTGCTTCTTGCCATTCAGCATTACCCGATTGATAAGCTTAGCAACCTGGGTGCTGTTGTACATACGATCCGGTGCGGCTGGCCGAATCAAGGCTTTAGTGGTCTTACGCGGCATTAGCAATCTCCGATTGCGGTATGGGGTATGGGGTATAAGGTATAAGGTATTTATCGTCCACGACTCCATACTTAATACCTGATACTTGATACGAAATACCCATCTATTTGGCCTTCTTGGCGCCGTACTTACTGCGGCCCTGCTTGCGATTTTCTACTCCCTGAAGGTCGAGATTGCCACGGACGACATGATAACGCACCCCTGGTAAATCTTTTACCCGACCGCCTCTTACCAGAACTACGGCGTGTTCTTGTAGGTTATGGCCTTCACCACCGATGTAAGCCCAGACTTCATGGCCATTGGTCAAGCGCACACGGGCAACTTTACGTAACGCTGAGTTTGGTTTCTTAGGTGTTTTTGTAGTTACGCGTACACAAACGCCACGCTTAAATGGCGAGTGCTTTTCGTAATTTATAGTTTTAAGATTGTTAGTAACACGATCAAGAGCCGGTGAACCCGGCTTTTTAGTTACCTTCTTGCGTGGCTTGCGTATTAATTGGCTAATAGTTGGCATAGGTGTGTAATTTTAACAGATTTACTCCTTAGAGGCAACTGTTTCGGCTCCCTCTTTTAGCTCAATGGGGTGTGCGCCGGTACCCACAGGAATGCGGCGGCCAAGGATGACATTTTCCTTAAGACCGTACAGGTGGTCTACTTTTCCGCTGGTGGCAGCAGCGATTAGCACGCGGGTCGTATCCTGGAATGAAGCGGCAGACAAGAACGAGTCTGTGGACAGTGAAGCCTTGGTGATGCCCAGCAGTAGTTGGTTGTACTTGACCAACTGTTTACCCTTGGCGGCCAGCTCTTCGTTAGCTTCTACAACCGCCAGTTTACTGACAATATCGCCGGTGATGAACTGACTATCGCCAGCATCCTCGATCTGAACCCGGCTAAACATCTGGCGCACAATAACTTCCAAATGTTTATCGGCAATTGTCTGCCCCTGGCTGGAGAAAATGTACAGCACTTCATTCATGATGTAACGCTGCGTGACTTCAATTCCCCGTAGTCGCATCAGTTCGTGCAGGTTAATGGAGCCATTGGTCAAGCGCTGGCCAGCTTCTACCTGGTCGCCATCGGCTACTAGCAGTTGCTTAAAACCGGGAATTTCATAGCGGACAACGCTTTTGGCGGTCGGTGTGATAGTAATGGTCGTTTCGGTTACATGGGTCTTGCCAGCCATCGGAGCGGTTAGCGGTTCGCTGCCATCTTCTTGGGTCGCCACCACAGTACCTATGTCAACTTCATCGCCATCATTAATACTGGCTTGTCGGCCAGCCAGAGGCAGTTTAAGGGCTTTTTGTTCTTTGCCGGTGACTTGGACAATATATTGGTCGCCCTCCTCCCAAGCGTTAACCTTGCCAGAGATATCAGTCAGGTAGGCTTGGCCCTTCGGTATACGCACTTCCAAAACTTCTTCTACGCGGGTCAGGCCCTGAGTGACGTCGTCGCCGGCAGTCACAGCGCCGGCACGGTGTTTGGAGTCAAGCGATAACTGCGTACCTGGTTCACCGATGGACTGAGCTGCAATGACACCGATGGGAGAATCTGGCGCGACCAATTTTCGGGTAGCTAAATCGATGCCATAAGACTTACGGGATACTCCACGCACGGAAGTACAGCTAAGCACACTCTTGATGCGTACACTACCAATGGATTCATCTTCGTCGATAGCTTTGGCGATTTCAGCGGTTATTAGTTCATTAGCCTTAACGTGCTTTTTAACATTCTCGGCAGCAAAACGGCCCACTAAACGGTCACCAAAGCTGACACCTACGTATTCGGAATCGCTTCTATAGACAGGAAAACCGGGGTCTTCGGCGTCTCGTTCCACGGTAAAGACATCTTGCGCCACATCCACTAGGCGGCGGGTTAGATAACCGGAATCAGCAGTTCTCAAGGCAATATCCACCAGTGATTTACGGGTGCCGCGAGTGGCGGTAAAGTATTCTAGCGGGTCAAGACCATATTTGTAGTTAGAGCGTACGGGTAGCTCCATGGCCCGACCAGTGGCGTCAGCGCGGATACCGATCATACCCACCGAATCTTTCATCTGGCTTAAGTTACCACGGGCTCCAGAAGCTACAGCAATTGACATGGTGTTGTCTTCAGTAGCAAACTGTTCGGCTAGGGCCTTTTCGACTTTTCCATCGACTTCCGTCCAGGCCTCCACAGTCAACCGGTAGCGCTCTTCATCAGTAATGAAACCAGCGGCGTATTGTTTAGAAATTTCAGCGGCTTTCTTTTCGCCCTCGGTTACAATTCCGCGCAGCGCCTTAAGGTCGGAAAAGTCTTCCATGCCAATGGATAGGCCAGAAAATGTAGCATAGTGGAAACCAAGGTCCTTGAGGTCATCAGCTATATGGGCGGTGGCTTCCTGACCGTATTTTTCATAGGTGGCGGACATGACTTTGTCCAGTCGCTTGTTAGTCATGGCTTCATTTTGGAATGGAAAGTCTTCTGGAAAAATCTCATTAAATAGCAAACGGCCTAGAGTGGTTTCGCGCATCTCGCCGCGGAAAGGTATTTTAACCCGGCTCTGCAGTGCAAGCCGGTGTGCAGCTAAAGCTAAGATGGCTTCATCCAAGCTGGAAAAACTGCGCGGTTCGGTCTCTTTAACGCCCGGGCGTTCGTAAGTCAGGTAATAACAACCAAGTACTATGTCTTGTTCTACATGCAAAATTGGTGTTCCATCGGCCGGCTTGAGCAGGTTTTTGGTAGAAGCCATTATTTCACGGGCTTCGGCTTGGGACATTTCAGAAAGCGGTAAATGTACGGCCATTTGGTCACCGTCAAAATCGGCGTTAAAGCCTTTGCAGACCAGCGGATGCAATTGGATAGCCTTACCTTCAATCAGTACCGGTTGGAAAGCTTGAATACTTAGGCGGTGTAGGCTCGGCGCGCGGTTAAGCAGTACGTACTTACCCTTGATGACCTCATCTAGGGCATCCCAGACAGCCGATTCGCCCATCTCTATCATTCGGGTGGCGCTGCGGATATTATGAGCTAGCTCCTGGTCGATCAAACGGCCGATCACAAAGGGTTTAAAGAGCTCTAAGGCCATGGTTTTGGGCAAGCCGCACTGATACATTTTAAGCTCCGGGCCGGCGACAATCACGCTACGGCCAGAATAATCCACGCGCTTGCCAAGCAAGTTCTGACGAAAGCGACCCTGTTTGCCTTTTAGCATATCGGAGAGTGATTTGAGGCGGCGGCGCTGGCCGGTAGCTGCCACAGCACGGCCAGAACGAGCGTTATTATTATCTATCAGGGCATCTACGGCCTCTTGCAGCATGCGCTGTTCGTTACGTCGTATAACCTCAGGCGCATTTAGTTCTATAAGTTTTTTTAGTCGGTTATTACGGTTAATCACGCGACGATACAGGTCATTGAGGTCAGATGTAGCGAAACGGCCTCCCGTAAGCTGCACCATCGGTCGCAGGTCGGGCGGGATAACTGGCAGGACAGATATGCACAGGCTAGATGGTTTAATGCTGGCACGTTCCATGCTCTCTAACAAGCGCAAGCGCTTCATGATTTTTTTCTTACGCTGGCCTTTGGCTTCTTCGGCCTCCCTATTCAATAATTTAATGAGTTTTTTCAGGTCGACTTCATCCAACAGTTCTTTAAGGGCGGCACCACCCATACCGACATGTATCAAAGCCTGCAATTCCTCTGGTAAGTTGCGGTAATCGGTCTCAGAAAGCAAATTGAATTTTATCAGGCTGTCAGCCTGGGCGTTGAACTGCTCAAATTCCTGAACCAGTTCCTCCAACTCTTTGTTGCGGGCCTCAGACAGCATCTTAATATCGGCGTCTTTTTTGGCGGCTTCTTGCTCGAAGCGATGCTTGATAGCTTGTTCAGCGGCCTTGTGTTCAGCTTCGCGGTCAGAACGGATTTTATCCAGAGCTCCAGTGTCAACGTTTTTGATAATATAGCTGGCAAAGTAGGCGACTCTCTCCAGGTTCTTGACAGTCATACCCAGTAATAAACCGATGGCACTTGGCGTGCCGCGCAAAAACCAAATGTGGGCAGCTGGGGCAGCCAGGTTGATATGGCCCATACGCTCGCGACGTACAATGCTGCGAGTTACTAGCTCGCCATTTTTGTCGACAGCGGCCTCGCGGCTACGAACGCCTTTATACTTGGCGTCGTGCGGGTTTATATCTTTAACTGGACCAAAAATGCGTTCACAAAAAAGTCCGTCACGTTCCGGCTTCTGGGTGCGATAGTTAATGGTCTCGGGTTTAGTGACCTCACCATAGCTCCATTCCAAAATATCTTCCGGGCTGGCAATAGCCAAGCGTACGGCATCAAAGTCCGAGATATTGGTTCCAGGGCTGTATTGTCTCATCTTAAGTGCCCTCCGTCATTTCATTGCTAATTTCAATCGCTTCTTCATTCAGTTCAACATCATTTACACTGGAAGGCGCTTCTTCCTCGCTGACGCCAAACTCAGTAACTACATCATCAACCGATACATCTGTAGTCGGTAGTGCGCTGCTATCAGGTAAATCCACTGTAGGTGCATGCTTGCTTTCATCCTTGATATGTTCGGCTAGCACCTGCTCAGCATCAACTACTTTGTTGTCAGCCAATAGGTCAACTTTTAGTCCTAGTCCTTGCAGCTCTTTTACCAGCACGTTAAAGCTTTCCGGCACTTTGGGGCCTTGAATTTCAGTGCCTTTGATAATACTTTCATAGGCTTTGGCTCGACCGTAAACATCATCTGACTTAATGGTCAACATTTCCTGAAGAGTATTAGCGGCACCATAAGCTTCCAGTGCCCAAACTTCCATTTCGCCGAAGCGCTGGCCACCGTTTTGAGCCTTACCGCCCAGCGGCTGTTGGGTAACCATAGTGTAGGGGCCGGTAGAGCGGGCGTGAATTTTATCACTAACCATGTGATTGAGTTTGATGATGTACATACTTCCAACAGTCGTACGCTCGGCAAACGCTTCACCGGTACGACCATCGTAAAGTTGCTGCTTGCCATCTTCTGGCAACCCAGCCTGTTTAAGCAGTTCCTGAATTTTCTTAATCGGTACACCGTTAAAAGCTGGACTGGCTACGTGGATGCCCAAGGCGCGAGCGGCCATACCGAGATGGGTCTCAAACAGTTGGCCGATATTCATACGGCTAGGTACGCCCAGCGGGTTTAAGATAACGTCTATTGGTGTACCGTTTCCGTTAAAGGGCATATCTTCAACCGGCAGGATTCGGGCTATAACACCTTTATTGCCGTGGCGTCCGCCTAATTTATCACCCACAGAAATCTTGCGCATTTGTGCCACGAAGACTTGGATTTGCATAATGACGCCGGCTTTAAGTTCGTGTCCGGAGGCACGCGAAAAGACTTTAACACCGACCACCTTGCCGTGGCGTCCGGTACTCATCCGTTGGGAAGTATCGCGAACCTCTTTGGCTTTCTCGCCAAAAATAGCCCGGAGTAGTCGTTCTTCGCTGGATAACTCTTGTTCGCCCTTAGGAGTAATTTTACCGACCAAGATGTCGCCAGGATGGACTTCGGCGCCAATACGCACAATGCCGTCCTCGTCTAGATGCCTGAGCGACTCTTCAGATACATTAGGGATGTCGCGGGTAACAATTTCCGGGCCTAGTTTGGTCTCGCGCACTTCAGTCATATAGTCCACGATATGGATAGAAGTAAGGGTATCGTCTTCTACCAAACGGCGGGAAATGATAATGGCATCTTCGAAGTTATAGCCAGCCCACGGCATAAAAGCCGTTAACAGATCTTTGCCCAGAGCCAGCTCGCCACCTGCGATGCTCATGCCTTCAATGAGTATATCGCCGGCCTTTACTTTATCGCCGCTACTTACTAATACAGTCTGATTGATAGAGCTGCCCTCGTTACTGCGCACGAAGTGCTGGGGTTCATAGGCGACATTTTTACCATTTTTGTACTTGACTATCACCTCGTCAGCGGTGGCCTTTTGAACCACGCCGTCAGCCTCAGCCTGTACTATTTGGCCGCTGTTTTGGGCGGCAATAACTTCAAAGCCAGTGCCAACGATCGGGCTTTCAGGCTTGATAAGGGGCACTGCCTGACGCTGCTGGTTAGAGCCCATCAGTGAGCGCAACACGTAATTTTTTTCTACGAACGGTATCAGACCGGCGCTGCTACCGATGGTCTGGGAGCGCGAAGCATCCATATGGGTGACCTCACTAGCGTCAACTTCGCCTGGAGCCAATCGGTTACGGGCACTAACACGACTATCAATAAAATAATTATTTGCATCTATTGGGTTACCGGCGCCAGCTATTACGGCTTGCTCTTCTTCAGCAGCATCAAGATAAACAATCTTGTTAGTAACTTTAGCCTTTACCGGCCACGTGGTCTGGCTTTTATTAGCGGCCAATTTCTTAGCGGCAGCCTCAGTGATTTTAGCCCCGGCCTTAATTATGACTGTGCCGCGTTCGTTGGCTAAGTCCACAGCGGCAATATGGCCGGCGGCTTCTTTAGCGGTAACCGCATTAATAACTTTTCTGTAGGGGGTCTCAATAAAGCCGTACTCATTAATATGGGCATAGCTGGCTAAATTAAGTACCAGGCCAATATTAGCGCCCTCTGGTGTTTCTACTGGACAGATACGGCCATAGTGTGTGGCGTGGGCGTCGCGTACTTCAAAGCCGGCGCGTTCCCTTGATAGCCCGCCTGGGCCCATGGAACTTAAGCGGCGTTTGTGGGCTAGCTCGCTCAACGGGTTGATTTGATCCATGAACTGGCTTAGCTGCGAACTAGCAAAAAACTCGCGCACGGCGGCAACTACAGGGCGGGCATTTGTGAGCTGTGCTGGTGTAACTGTCTCAAGATCAGACATACTCATACGGTCTTTAGCATTGCGCTCCATTCTAAGCAGACCGATGCGGAACTGGCGCTGCACCAGCTCGCCTACCAACTTAACACGCCGGTTAGCCAGACTATCTATCTCGTCCGCTGGTTCCTGAGTCACATTCATACGGATAATTTCGGCCACAATAGCTACGATGTCATCAATTCGCAGAACGCGGTTGTCGATAGTATTGGGGACGTCCAGATTCAGGCGCTTATTAATTTTGTAACGGCCGACACGGCCAAAATCAAAGCGCTTAAAGTTATAGAACATGTTTTCCAGTAGTGAACGAGCATTGTCTACGGTCGCCAGATCACCTGGGCGTAAGCGCCGGTAAACCTCAATTAATGCTTCGTTGGTACTTCTTGTCGGATCTTTTTCCAGTGTTGCATCGATGTAGTTAATCTGGCCTTGATCAACGTGTTTAAAGGCGTTTTTAATAGCCTCTTCAGTCATACCCAATGCGCGCAATAAGGTAGTAACGGCAATCTTGCGCTTGCGGTCAATTTTCACATACAGCGCGCCATTAGCGGCTGTCTCAAATTCCAGCCAGGCTCCACGCACCGGAATAATTTTTGCACCATATAAATTGGTGGTACCGTGGCCATCGGCGGTAAAAAACACGCCGGAACTACGGATAAGCTGGCTAACAACCACTCGCTCGGCGCCGTTAATTACAAAAGTGCCGCGGCTAGTCATCCACGGATAATCCCCCAGATAAATTTCTTGTTCTTTGATTTCGCCAGTAACTTTATTAGTCAGCTCGACTGTCGCTTTTAGGGGCGCCTCATAACTCACGTTATTTTCGCGAGCTTCAGCTTCGGCCATTTTAGGGTCTTCAAAGTGATAGTCCTTGAAGACAATACTTAGTTTCGTTCCCGTGTAATCATCAATCGGGCTGATCTCTGCCAGCAGTTCGCCCAAACCTTCTTCTACGAACCAAGCAAACGAGTTGTTTTGGTGTTCCACCAGGTTAGGCGGACTTAATACATCATCTGACTTGGTAAAGTACGTGCGCTCTACACTTAAGCCCAATTTTTTGGCCATGCGAAAGCAATACTCCCTGCTTTTATTTAATAAACGCCTTAGCGAAGCCCACTACGTTCGGCGATGCAAATTGTATTTAATACAGCAAGCACCAAAGTACACTACTTCTTAGCCTATATTGTATTGATCTGGGGATAAACCGTCAAGTTATTCTGGGAAAAAGTGTTGTAGAATATACGCTAGACTATCTTATTCGGAGACCGTTCACGCGCGGAGGGTGCCTCGCCTGAGCCGCTTAAACATTATAGCGTCTCCGCGGCGCACCGCACCGGCTCCACTTGGGGTATGGTGAATCTCCGAAGTAAGATAGTCGTCGCTTCCCGCAGGTAAAAGTTTGAGTAAAGCGCCAGGCGGCGCCGAGAAGCAAGCGAAACGTATTGTGATATACGTTGAGCGAGCATCGCAGGTGGCAACAATGCGATTTGCCAAAATTTTATCTGCTGGTAATCACCTTATCGACCAGGCCATATTTCTTGGCTTCTTCGGCAGTCATCCAATAGTCTCGGTCAACATCTTTTTCGATTTTACTGACCGGCTGGCCGGTGTTTTTTGCTAAAATCTCGTTGAGTAGCCTCTTCAACCGCAGGCCTTCTTTTAGGTCAATCTCCAGGTCGCTGATTTTAGCCCGCTGGGCGGCACTACTTGGTTGGTGAATCATCACCGTAGCATGCGGTAACAGCAGTCGCTTGCTCTTGGTACCCGAACTCAGCAGGATAGCCGCCGCGCTGGCATTAACACCGATACCGACAGTTTGAATGTCAGATTTGACAAATTTCATGGTGTCATAAATACCAAGCGCATGGTAAACGCTACCACCGGGGCTATTTATGTAAAAGATGATGTCTTTAGTCGGATCTTGGTTCTCTAGAAAAAGCATCTGGGCAACTACCAAGTTGGCTGTGTGCTCATTAACTTCGTCACCTAAGAAGATAATGCGGTCTTTAAGCAGACGGCTATAGATATCGTAAGCCCGCTCAAAGCGCCCCTCTTGCTCAATAACGGTTGGCACTAAGATCTGTGATTTTGTGGACATGCATATAGTTTATAAAAATTAGCACTCGTAAGTCAAGAGTGCCAACACATGTTGCAGATAGGGTTGGTCTGGGTAGGTTTAGCTTGTTTGATTTTTCCGAAGCCCTGAGCGAGATGTATCCGTTGATACATTGAGCTGGACTGGAGGAAAAAGCAGCAAGATAAGCCTGTTCCAGGCAGGCCTAGCGGTGATATGTGTTAGTACTCTTGGCTTGGTCAAGAGTGCCAATTTAATCGGTTACTTCGAGGAGTAGCCAACCAGCTTTTGGAGGACTTTCTCGGTCAGTAAGCGGGCGGCAATATCCTGGCGGTTTTCCGGTTTATCTAATTCGGCCTGCATCTGAGGGTCTTGGTACTGGCCCTTTAGCAATTGGATCCGTACCTCCAACTCTTCAGGGGTAACTTGGACATCTTCGCGTTCAGCTATCTCGTTTAGTACTAAGCCACCCTTAACACGCTCGGTGGCCGCAGTCCGGTTGCGGTCGCGGTGCTGTTGTTCGGTTATTCCTTCTTGATCGAGGTGTTCTTGCCACGTCTGGCCGCGGTAAATCAGATTACGTTTTTCTTCCTCTTCCATACGCATAATCTGGTCGATGACCAGGCTTTCGGGAATTTCCAAGCTAGATTTTGCAACTATTGCCTGGACTAGCTGATTTTCGTAATCGCGGTTGGCGTTGGCTTGCTGCTCAGCGGCCAGTTGCTTTTTAATATCGCCCTTCAGCTCGGCGATGCTCTTAAACGGCCCAGCTTTAGTGGCAAAGGCATCATCCAGTTTAGGTTCCTCTAGCTTTGTGACTTTTTGGGCATCGACTTTAAAGGTCACGCTTTTATTCTGCAGGGCGGCCACAGCGTAGTCTTTGGGAAACTTAATGCTAAATTCTTTGGATCCGCCAGCTTTTATACCAACTAGGTGGTTCTCAAAACCTGGGATGAAATTATTACTGCCCAGTAGCAGCGGGAAGTTTTTGCCGTCTGCGCCGGCTACTGGTTTACCAGCCGAATCTTTGCCGGCAAAATCAATAGTTACCTCGTCGCCCACTTTAGCCGGCCGGTCAACAGCTGTTCTTACCGCCGCACGTTTTTGCAGCGATGCCAGCACCTCATTAACATCTTTAGCAATAATGCTTACTGGCTTTTTGGCCAGTTTTATCTTTGTGTAATCAGCCAATTTAATCGGTCTGATTATGTCCATTTCAACATCGAATTCCAGCTCAGTATAGGGCACAAATTTCTTAACCTGCACGTTTGGCTGGCCAACGGGGTGGAGTTTTTCAGACCCAACCGCCCGGCGGTATAGCTCGTTTAGGGCATGCTCCATAAATTCATCCAGCAGCGCCCGCTGGTCAATGTGTTTTTCTATTACAGCCGCAGGGGCTTTGCCGGCGCGGAATCCTGGTATTTTAGCCTCTCTGGCAAAATGGCCCAGTACGTGCCGTTTAATCGGCTCTAGATCCGTGGCGTTGCCATTGATTTTAAGCGCCGCCCTGGTCGGGCTAATATCTGTTCTGGTTATTTGCACGGAGTTGTCAATCTATTCAGTTTTTAAGATTTTAACGACTTCTTCTTGGTCTAGTTCCAGCTCCTTGGCCGATTCCAGGTTTTTGAGCTTATACTTGCCGCTTGCCAGTTCCTGCTCGCCAATAAATAAGACGTGAAGGACACCAGACTTAACGGCACTTTTAATACACGCGTCTAACTTACGGCCGGAGTTATCTACGGCCAGATTCAAGCCGTTCGTGCGCCAGGCGGCTAAGACTTTTTGGGCCGCACCGTAAACATCACCAACCATAACAACGACTGCGTCTATCTCGGTTGGCAGCTTGGGCAAGAGATCGTGGCCCTCCAGAAAGTTCTGCAGCGTAACATCCCCCATAGCAAATCCGATGGTTGGTACGGATTCTACGCCAAACGCCGCCACCAGACCATCGTAGCGGCCACCACCAAACATTGAGCGGTTATTATCCGGGTGCTCGTCAAAAACTTCAAAGATGATGTCGGTGTAATAGTCAAAGCCACGCATCAGGCTGATATCTTCTAGTGTGTTGCTAATGCCGCTGGCGGCCAGTAACTTTTGCAGGGCCAGCAAATTTTGGGCAGACGGATGTTTTTGGTACTTTTCCGGCAGCTGGTCGAAGGATTTAGCTGAGAAGATTTTAATCAACTCGCGGGCTTTAGCCTCGCTGACGATCTGGGCCAGGCCTTCGCGAAACTCATCATGAGGCATCTTGGATCTGTGGTCCACAAAACGCACGATTTTTTGCAGGCGTTCATCGTCCATACCTGCGTGGTCACGCAAAATGGCGTCCACCAGCTTGCGACTGTTGATCCGAATAGAGTAATCGTCGTGCTTAGCACCAAAAGCTTTTAGGATTGAATCCGCCACCAGAATTTCTTCGTGTTCCGCTAACAAATCGGCTACTCCGAACAAGTCCACGTTAAGCTGCCAGTGCTCACGCAGGCGGCCCTTTTGTGGCCTTTCGTAGCGCCAAACATTAGGGATGCTGTAAAGCCTAAGCGGGTAGCTCAGTTCCTGGCGGCGGGCGGCTACCATGCGACTGACTGTAGGTGTCATTTCCGGCCTGATGGTAACCTGGCGACCACCGCGATCCATAAAACTATAGGTCTGTTCGGCGACAATCTCTTCGCTAGATTTACTGAGATAAAGCTCTAGCGGTTCAATGATCGGTGCGTCATACTCCTGGTAGCCAAAGCTCTCAACCACCCGGCGCATCACGCCGAACATATACTTCTGCAGACGTTTGTCATCCGGATAGAAATCCCGCGCCCCCTTATATGGTTGAGTAGATAAGCTCATTCTTGACCTAATTATAACCCAGGCTGCACATAAAAAATGATAAGATAAGACCTAAGTATGGCAAAAAGTCGTAACCGTCCGCGTCAAAGTTCGCCGCTCAACTTACCCGGTGCTTTCCAGCTTTTCACACCCAGTAAGGAGATTGTGCTCAAAAATATCTGGATTTTTGGCCCACTGTACGCCATTCCAATACTATTTTGGATACATAGCTGGATCTGGACTCCCGCTTCTTCATCCACAGGTGGCTGGTGGAGCGGATTTTATGGCCTAAACGGCAGCTGGGGCAGCAGCCCTATCGCTTCATGGGATTACGCCCGCATTGGTTTTTCAGTCTTGTGGTTTCTGATCGCCGTAGTTGCTGGTACCATCGCCCAGTTTATGGTTACCATTGCCGCACTTGATAGCACCGAGAATAGAGCTCTGGATTTTCGGGATTTGTGGCAAACAGTTAAAAAGATCGGCTGGAGGCTAGTCGGTCTGTACCTCTTGGTTGCACTCTATGTCGTAATTGGTCTGATTCTACTGATCATCCCCGGATTAATCATGATCCGCCGTTACTACTTAGCCCCATACGCAATGATTGACAGGAACTGCGGCATCAAAGAAGCAATGGAGCGCAGCGCCGCTATGAGCAAGCCTTATTCCGGCAGCATCTGGGGGATTATCGGGGTGATGATTCTTATCAGCTTGGTAGGTATTGTGCCGCTTATCGGCTGGTTGGCGTCATTGATCTTAGGCATGCTATACGTGGTCGCCCCAGCCCTACGCTACCAGCAACTCAAACGACTAGCCGCGCAGTAGCTACAGCAAAAGCGGCTTCGGTCAAGGTCATATTTTGTTTTTTTGATGCTTCGTAGACTTGGTCTGTTGCCTTAACTAGATAGTTCTCCAGCGCTCGGTTGACTTTATCCTCCGGCCAGTGTTCTTCATTTTTATTTTGTAGCCATTCTAGATAGCTGACTATCACGCCGCCGGCATTGGCCAAGATATCCGGCACCACGGTTTTACCCACGGCACTTAAAGTTTTGTAAGCATCGTAGCTCACTGGGCCATTGGCTAGCTCAAGTATAATTTTAGCCCTTACTTGGCCGGCGTTATCCTTGGTCACCGCGTCTTCCAAAGCCGCCAGTACCAGCACATCCACGTCCAGGCCGATTAGATCTTCGTTACTGATTTTTTGCCCGATTTTAAAGCCTGCTAGCTTACCGCCAGATTTTTTATATTCATCTAGGCTTTTGGCCGAGAAGCCGGTTTTGTTGTATACGCCGCCGCTGGAATCGGTTGCGGCCACAAGTTTCCAGTCGTCATGTTCTGCTTTAGCTACCAGCGCAAAAAATGACCCGACGTTTCCCCAACCCTGCACGGCATAGGTTATCGGTTTATTAATACTTAACTTGTTAAGTAATTCACGCAGTACGATTACTCCGCCACGCCCGGTCGCTGCGTCCCGCCCCAAGCTGCCGCCATTGTCTATACTCTTGCCAGTAAAGCTAGCCTTGGATTTGTCGCCAGTTAACTGCTCAAACTCATCTACCATCCAGTCGATGATTTGGGCGTTGGTGTTAACATCTGGTGCTGGTACGTCCTTATCTGGCCCTATGTGCTGGTGCAAGCCGCGGACGTATTTTCGCGACAACTCTTCTAGCTCGGCCTTTGTCAGCTCTTTGGGATTAACCACCACCCCGCCCTTGCCGCCGCCCATCGGCAGTCCGGCCACAGCCGTCTTAAAACTCATAAGCGTCGCCAGCGCCCGCACTTCATTCAAATCAACGTTGGGATGGAAGCGTATGCCCCCTTTGTAAGGCCCGAGTTTGTTGCTGTGCTGCACGCGGTATGCCTGGAATTTTTTGCCGCTTTTTAGCTCTATCTCAAAGTTGTGTTCGGTGTCAGGTGCTATCAAATCAGCTATCTGCTCGTCTGATAAATTGAGTTTTTTACCGGTGTCTTTTATAAGCGCGACCGCCGTCTCTAGCATAGTTTCTCTCTTTTAATTTCTCCTGCAACTAACCATTATAACCCACGGAAATTCTGTCCCGTTTTGTGCGGAGCTGTACAAAACGGAAGGAGCAAAGCCGGCTGAAAAGACAAAAACTCAAGCCATCAGTGCTCCGGGTTGGGTTTTGTCTACGAAGCCGTGCTTTGCGATGGTGGTCCTAAGAGGGCATCTTTCAAACCCTTCTGAAGACCTTATTAATCTTACTTCGAAGTTAGGAAAGTCGCCAATGAGGTCGCTTGCGGACATCATGGAGTAGTGGCGAAGGTGGCACGATCACTAGCTTCGCCTAAGGCCACGAGTCATCACAGCCTTGGGTGAAGCCCCAGGATTAACGTACCTGGGTAGTACAAACCTTACGGCTCACGGGTCATAGGTTGACCAGTCCTCTGGCAGCTTCACGGCCCGGGCCCTATCCCGGCAACGGGTCGCTTGAAAATCACGGCTGCGCAGATCATGACCGAGAGTGCCCCTCCCAGAATCTGCCAAATGCCAGGCGGCGCAAACACCGTGAAGAGAAGAACTCCGTTCAGCACGGTGTAGGCGAGCAGCGTCCAGCCCACCACGAAGGCTCCGAAGAACACGACGAACAGGAACACGACCGCCATGTAGATCCACTTCAGAGCTTCGCCAACCGACTTCGGCCAGCGCATGGACAGCGCCTGCTTTGGCAAGCGTGGACTCCGGGATCCAGATCGTTTCACCTTCCGGATCCAGGGATAGTTCATGGCCACCAGGTCAGCCAAGGCGACCAGGCGGAAGACCAGCGAGACAGCTGTTGCTCCGCTGGCAATTACAACTGTGAGCATGATCACCTCCTATCGAGGTAGTTGACGGAAAACTCGAAGCCGTGCTTGACCGCTTGCCGGCCGTGTTGGGTGATCATGAAGTGATCGACGTCAGCACCAGCTGATCGATGGCTGAAGCCCTTGCCTCTGGTGCTACGCACCAGGCCTTGCTGCTCGAGCTTCTGGAGGGCAACGGTGATAAGGCTGCCGTTGCGGCCAGTGGCTCGAACCAGATCGGTGACGGTCATCCCTTTCGATGACTCGCCCAGGCAGTTCAGGACGTCAGTGGCCACCGCGATGATTCGTCGATAGCCTGCGGCCTTGAACATCCTAAGTAGGCCCATAGGATTCCTTTCGCAGTCGTTGTCCTTACCAGCTATTAAGGCTCGGATAAAGCGCTAATAGCCGGCAAGGAGCACTACGCACGCTTGAAAAGAACAATCCGGAGCTACAAAGCTTAACGGAATGCGGATATTATAACATCTATCCGTGGGTTAGACAATTACTGGAAGGGTGGCGGAAGCGGCACAAGCGCTAGGCAGTAAACGATGCCCCACACCAGGCAGTATGTCAGTATCTATATGTCATTCTGCCATTCGCAAATTGGTGCTCAGTAGTATCTCTATCTACAATGGACTTAAATTTGTCTACTTCGGCTAGCAAGTCCTTTGGGTTGAAACAACCAGCGATTAGCGCATCAGGAATCGGGTGGCCAGTGTAATAGCCTGGCAGTAGGAGGGCGTTTGGGCTCGGAGGCTTAAAAAGTGAACTCTTCGGGTGTTGCTTTCGTAACCAGATAGCAGAGGTGTTGTCTCTATTAGCTGGGATTGGAGTATCTGGGAAGTCAAAGTACTTCTTATTTTCTCTCCAGTGCTCCTTGAGATTCCGTAAATTTCTTACCGCTTCTTCGACATCTTTACGAATCTGACTTTTAATGAGCCCGCGAAGTTGTTTGTTGAACCCCGGGCTTCTCAGCGAGTCATACCAGTGGCAGCCGCTAATTAGTAAGCGATGAGTGTATCTTTGCTCAGCATCCATGTCGGATGGCAGTTGATCAGGTGAACGATACTTCGCAACTTCTATAACCCAATCTTCAACATCTCGTCTTACTCGATCAGTCCATTTCTCAAAATCAAAATACGCGCTTCTTTGTGCGGCGGATGGTAACAACAACTTATTCATCGTCAAAGCCCATATATAGTGTCGTTTTTACAGCACCGATTGGTACAAGCGATCGGAACAGAACGACCCCAGAGAAGTTAGCAACAAAAATCACTTGGTGGGCGAGAAAGGACTTGAACCTTCACGTCTTGCGACACCAGGTCCTAAACCTGGCGTGTCTACCAATTCCACCACTCGCCCTCGTCAAGGCTAACGCTTCCACATCTCGTTTTGGCGAAATGCCAAAAGCTCAATCTTAAGCTACGCCTTTCCTCTCAATTTCGCAAAGCTCTGCAAAGCACGATTTTGCAAAATTGGTAAACTACAGTAACAGATGTATTTTAGCTTATTTTTCTATAAAAACCAACCTGGGATAAGTACTGCTAAATCCTGCTTTTGCCATCGAAAGCCGAGGAAACCATATTTCTAGCAACCTCTTGTTCTATGAGCTCTCTCTGTTTTCTGTTAAATCGATCGATCTTTTTCTGCTCAGGATCAAAGCCAAATAAGCCAGCAGCTAATTTACGCAGGCGGGCAATTATGCCGTCATCTGGTGCTTCGGCGGAAGAAACTTTTGTTGTTTCGTATGCCATAGTAGTAACTTACCACTTTAGGAAAAATAATTAAACTATGATTTGCGGTAAAACACCAGTTGGGCGTCGCCGTAATTTTTATCGGTAATTATCTGGCAGCTGTCAAAAGCCGGCGGTAGTTCATGTCCGGGCCAGGAAACTACCACGATGCCACCTTTCTTGGCGTGTTCGGTAAACTTAGCTAGCAATTTTAGCTGTAAATGTTGGTATGGTGGATCCAGAAATACAATGTCGAATTTTTCAGTTTGATTATGCGAGCTCCAGCTGGCTGCATCTGTATTAATAGCCTTGACTTGACTGCTTAAACCGAGTTCCTTAATGCTGTCGCTGATCGTTTGATGGGGAGCACGCTTTTGCTCAATAGCCAGTGCACTTTTAGCTCCTCGGCTAATGGCCTCAAAAGCTAGCGCGCCGCTACCGGCAAAGGCATCTAAAACACTCAAGCCGCTGATGTCGCCCAGCACATTAAATAGCGCGCCGCGGGCCTTTTCGCTCATCGGGTGCGAGTGATGTCCCGGCGGGTCGCGGAATAGCCTGCCTTTTAGCGCCCCGGCAATGATTCTCATACAAATAGTTTACAGTTTATAGTTGATAGTTTATAGAAAGAACCGGTCAGCGCTCTATATTAATCTTTATTAATCGCTAAAAACTACAAACCAACAACTAATAACTAGTTCAGATTGGTGATAGCGCGAAGAGCTGCAACTTTGGCATTGAGATGCGGGTATTTTTTAAGGTTTTCTTTGCGCTCAATGAAATCTTGGGCAGCTCCACGGGCAGCGACGATCAATTTAGTGTCGGACAATTCTGCTACCCGCAAATCCAGTGCCCCGTGCTGCATGGTGCCATAAATGGCTCCCGGGCCGCGTAGGCGCAGATCTAATTCGGCCAATCTAAAGCCGTCGGTGGTAGTCTCTAATGCCCTGAGGCGCTGGCTGGGCGCTTTACTATCACTTAACATCAAAAAACAGTAGCTTTGATGGGCGCCGCGGCCAACGCGGCCGCGCAACTGGTGGATTTGCGCCAATCCAAAGCGCTCTGCGCCCTCTACCAGCATAATTGTGGCATTCGGTATGTCCACGCCCACTTCTATAACTGTCGTGCTGACCAAAATGTCGTATTTTTTGGCCAGAAAATCACGCATCACTTTGTCTCTTTCGGCTGATTTCATTCTGCCGTGCAGCAGGGCTACTCGGCGATGTTTAAAATCGTGTTTGGCTAGTCTTTCGTAGACTTCTTCTACTGACAGGCCGCGGCTAAGTTCTGTATCTGTTATCAGCGGACAGACCACAAACATCTGGCGGCCGCTTGCCAGCTCTTTATCAACCTGCACATAGAGTTGTTTGCGTGAATTGGGAGAGCAAATTTTAGTTTTCACGACCCGCCTGCCAGGCGGCATTTCATCCAGCACCGAGATGTCCAGCTCGCCATAAAGCGTCAGCGCCAGGCTGCGCGGGATTGGCGTAGCTGTCATGTGCAGCACGTGCGGCATGTGGCCGGCCTTGGCTTGGAGTTTTTTGCGCTGTTCCACGCCAAAGCGATGCTGCTCGTCAATAATTATCAGCCCGAGCTTGTGCATATCAACTTTTTCGCTTATCAAGGCATGCGTACCGACAATTAATCTAATCTCGCCGGCGGTAATTTTTTCATGCGCTAATTGCTTTGCCGCCGGCTTCAGTCCGCCAATTAGCAGGCTGACTTGGCCTCCGTAGCCAACATTACTTAACAAGTTAAGTAATGTATCGGCGTGTTGCCTGGCCAAGATTTCCGTAGGCGCCATAAATGCGGCTTGGAAACCTTGTTCCATGGCCATCAGCGCCGCCATGGCAGCCACCACGGTTTTACCAGAGCCGACATCGCCCTCAACCAGCCTATTCATTGGTTGGGTCTTGGCCGTATCCTGGTAAATCCGCCAAACGACCTTGCGCTGGGCATCGGTAAGCTTAAAAGGCAGTTTTGCGACAAAATCGCGAGCCAACTTCTCTCGGAACGGTATAGATAGACTCTTATCCTTAGTCAGTTCTTGTTTGTTGAGCAGCGCTGCCAATGTCAGCTGAAAAACTTCCTCAAACCCCAAGCGTTTTTTGGCTAGGCTGAGGGCTTTGGCGCCGCTAGGGAAATGCATTTCGCTTACTGCCCGGGCATAAACGTTTAGCCCCTGCTCTTTTATCAGCCATGGCGGCAGATGCTCGGGCAGCTCGCTGACTTGCTGGATAGCTTCGCGCACCAGCTTGCGGATGGACGGTGATTTGAGGCCGGCCGTTTCCCGGTATATCGGGATTATGCGGGCGGTATTGACTGGAAAGTCGCTAACCAGCTCCGCCGAGGGGTTCATGATAGCAAAGCGCCCGCGGCCGAGTTGGTATTCACCCGCTATAAAATAATCCCTACCGTGTTTAATAGCACCGGCGCGGTAGGGTTGGTTAAACCAGACTAGGCGCACACTGCCAGTCTTATCCGATGCAATCGCCTCGGTGATATGCATACCGCGGCGCACATAGCGCCCCCTTACCTGGCCGATTTTGGCCTGGATGGTTACAGCGCCCGGCTTTAGCTGGCCTACGGGTACGATATTGGAATAATCCTCGTAGCGGCGCGGGTAGTTATCTATTAAATCGCCGACGTTTTTTATGCCAAGGCTGGCCAGCTTTTTTGCTAGCTCATCCCCCACCCCTTTTAATTCAGTAATCGGTGATGATAATTCCATTACCACCAGTATAGATTGCAAATAAGATAAAGTTTGATTAAATTATAGAATATGCGATTTGGACGTGAGCCAGCAGAACTACCGACCAGGGAAGAAGCTCTCGCTGCGGAGTCTCATTACTATGGCGACGTTAGAGAAGTCTACATGCAACCCCCGGAAGGCAGCGAGGGAGCGGAAGCGCCACTACTTCTTGGCACAGAAGTGGCTATGGTGCAGATCGATACGGACCAAATTGTTTTATCTACCAGGATTGATAGAGCGTACTGCCGAACCGAAGGCGCTTATAGGCGTCAAATAAGAAAAATTATTAGCCAAGAAGCTCGAGCCATCCGTAGTTATAATAGGACAATCCCGGGTTCTAGCGCTTTTTGAGGCGGAGCCAGATGCTGGGACCGAAATAAATTGGCGCCAGCAGCGGCTGCAGGCCCTTTTCCAAGCCTAAAAGCACGTTCTTGCCAAGAACTTTTTTGAGCCGGGGTGAGCGAAGGTTGGAACCGCTTAAAACAGTCTCTACTTCAAAACCAGCTTCGTGAAGTAATTTGATAATTGTTTTGGGGTGATGGTTAACAAAAGCTACTTCGCCGGCTTTTTTGCTGGCTTCAGAGCTGATATCTACAGGAGTTTTAGGTACTCTTTTACCGTGTACGCCGTAGCGCAAACGGTTCAAAAAGTGCGCATCGTTAGCAAACTCCAAAATAAAAGTACCGCCAGGTTTTAGGACACGGGCAATTTCCTTAAACTCGGCCATCGGGTCCGGCAAATGGTGCAAAACCCGCACTACCAACACTAAATCAACGGATCTGGCCGGCATTTTAAGGTCGGCAGCCTGCAGATGCCTACGTTCTACTTCCGGCGAGTCTTTTAGATAGATTTTGGCGATGTCCAGCTGCTGCTGGCTGGGTTCAGCCAGCGTAACTTTATCAGCAAAGTTGGCCAGGAACTTGCTTAAGCGGCCATAACCCCCGCCGACGTCCACGGCGTTGTCAAAATGCCGTCCCTTGAGCAAGCGCTTGATAGCCATCTGCTCGGCGGCGTGCTCGTATTCGCGACCGACCCAATAATTCTGGTAGTTGTACTTCGGATCGTCGTACTGGTCCGCCCTTTTGACCACTCTTTTCGCGGCCGGTTTCTTCGACTTCATCTATTCTAATTCTATCAAAGCGGAGTCCTTGAAAGCTTTACCACGGCGCAGCAGCAGCCGGCCATTTTGAAAATCGTTAGCTTCAAAATTCTCTCGGTTAACAGATTGCCCATTGACATAAACCGCGCCGTTTTGCAGAAGCCGCCGGGCATCAGAATTTGAATCGGCTAACTTTGTTAATGCCAGTGCTTGGATGATAGAGCCTCCGGCTTGGGTTGACACGGCGGGGATTTCATTTCTTAGCTCTTCGAGGTCTGAATCAGTCGCTTCTCTAATAGATACTTGACCTGTTAAGTATTCCGAGGCACCCGTCGCTGCTTTGCTTGGTTCCTCTCCGTGTGCCAACTCGGTCACTTTTTCGGCCAACAGCTTTTGCGCAACTCTTTTGGCAGTATCAGCTCTGTGCTGTACCATCGCACGGTCTATTTTTTCTCTAGGCAGCAGAGTGAAGACTTTTAGATAGTCTTCGACATCAGCATCATCAGTATTGATCCAAAATTGATACAATTGCGTGGGTGTAGTTTTGACCGGATCAAGCCAGACAGTTTCTTCCTCACTCTTGCCAAATTTGCGGCCGGTAGTTTTATTAATAACTAGCGGCATGGAGAATGCGTGAGCCTCCTGGTTCTCTTTTTTGCGGATTAGGCTGACGCCCGAGAGCATATTGCCCCACTGGTCTGAGCCGCCAATCTGCATAACTACACCGTGGTTTTTGAAAAGGTGCCAAAAGTCGTAACCCTGTATCAGGGAGTAGCTAAACTCGGCGTAGCTAATTCCGGAGCCTTCGGCGCCCATACGCTCGGTTACAAAATCGCGCTGCATCAGTTCGGTCATCGAGAAATGTTTACCGACATCGCGCAAAAAATCGATATATTTGAGCCCGGAAAGCCAATCATAATTATCTGCAGCAGTAAAGTGCTCACCCGCAAACAAGTTGGCCACCTGCTTCTTTATAATTTCAATGTTGGCTTTAATCTCTTCGCGCGGTTTTAGCTCGCGCTCTTCGACTTTACCGCCGGGATCGCCGACTAAACTGGTGCCGCCGCCGGCCAGCAAAACGGCCTTCCAGCCGCCGTCAATCAAGCGCCTGGCCAGTAGCAAAATGGCTAGGTTGCCAACGGTTAAACTGTTGGACGAGGCGTCAATCCCTAAATAGAAAGTCTTGGGGCTGTCCAGCCAAGCCAACTCAGCAAAAGTTTTATCTTTGATTAGCCCTCTCCAGGCTAGATCTTCGCTTAGGCTCATAAGCTATCTTTCAGCAAAATTGTCATTACTTATATATAAGTATAGCGCAGGATTAACACTTACAAGGCTACAAATTTCAAGACATCCATTATAGAGCTTATGCCAGCCGCAGATTTGCTATAATGTCCATGAAGAGGAAAATTTTTAGTTAATGGCGAACAAGAGTTCCAGCAGCAATCGTCCGCGCCGGCCGAGCAGCCGTTATGTTACTACGCGCAGCGGGAAGATATTGAAGGTCAACCGCAATTTGGGTGAACGTTGGACAGCCAGAAAAGAAGCCAAAGCCAGACGTAAAGTAGAGCGAATGCGCGGCCTGCCAAAGTCCAGACTAAAGCGCATAATTTGGCGCCTGAACCCTAGGCGCCAAGCGGAATATTGGTTTAGCCACGACGGCGGCATTATGGCGCTTAAGATCATCGGTGTCGGGGTCTTGGTACTGTTTGTGGTGTCAGTGTCAGTTTTTGCTTACTTCCGCAAGGATTTGCCGGACGTTACCGATATTTCCGGCGGTAATTTGGGCGGCAGTATCAGTTATTATGACCGTACCGGTAAAACTTTGTTATGGCAGGATTATAACGGTGTCAAGCGGGTACCCGTATCTGGCAATGCTATTTCCAATTATATGAAAGAGGCCACCGTGGCCACCGAAGACCGCAATTTTTATAGTGAACGAGGGTTTGACCTAAAGGGAATCTTACGCGCGGCTTATGTTGATGTTTTCCACCGTGGTAGCACCCAGGGCGGCTCCACCATCACCGAGCAGCTGGTCAAGTTGACCCAGGATTTTGGCCAGAAACGCAATCTCAGCCTGAAAGCTAAGGAGTTAATTCTGGCGGTAGAACTTGAGCGCACCTACACCAAAGACCAAATTTTAACTGGTTATCTTAATGCCGCTCCCTACGGTAGCGTGGACTACGGCGTGCAATCCGCCGCCGCGGATTACTTCCACAAGAGCGCCAAAGACCTGACTCTGCCAGAAGCGGCTATGCTGGCTGCCATCCCACAGTCACCGGCTTACTACTCGCCGTACGATGCTTCGACATTTGATAAGGCCGCGTTTGCAGTGCGCTACGATTACGTGCTGGACTCCATGCGAGCGACCGGCAAAATCACCAAAGCCCAAGCTACCGCCGCCAAGAAATACGACATCTTGGCTGAGGTACAGACGCAGCAGAGCCTATATGCGGGCATACAGGCACCGTATTTTGTACTGGCCGCTAAAGACCAGCTAACCACTGAGTTCGCACCCAGCGGTAGCAGCGCCTCCAGCAAAAAAGTTGGCGGCTGGAAAGTTATAACCACCCTGGACACTAATTTGCAGGCCGAATCGGAAAAACTAGTAGCTTCTAATTTATCCTACGTTGAGCGTTACAATGCCGACGAAGAGGCCCAAGTAGGTGAAGATGTCCAAACCGGCCAGATAGTGTCGTTGGTGGGCGGCGTAGACTTTACCAATCCGCAGTATGGTCAGAACAATTACGCAGCCGGTATTCTTATTCCTCCCGGCTCGAGCTTTAAGCCTTATGATTACTCAACACTGATCAACGACAACAATAATGTTGGCGCAGGTTCGGTATTATACGATACCCAGGGGCCGCTACCGGGCTACCCGTGTACTAACAATTCTTCGCAGTCCCACGGTGGTAACTGCCTACAGGATTACGACTTTTTGCAACCCGGGCCTGAAACCCTGCGCTACGCCTTGGGCGGCTCACGTAATATCCCCGCCGTTAAAACCATGCTGGAGTCCCAACCAGGTGATACCAGCACTAACCGTATCCCCTCAATCAACAACGTCATCAAGACAGCTACCGCTATGATGGACAACACCTATGACAATGAGCATAACCTGAACAGCTACAACTGTTATTCCGACATAGCTCTCACTCAACCAACTCAGTGCTATGGGGCCTCGGCTATCGGCGATGGCGCTTACCTGACCCTCGACGACCACGTTAACGGCCTTTCTACACTTGCCCGCCTGGGCCAGGCCATACCCCGGACTTTCATTCTCAAAATTACTGATTCAGGTAACAAGACTATCTACCAATGGAAGCAGCCTAAGCCAACTCAACCGATCAAGCCCGACACCGCCTACATACTGGATAATATGCTCTCCGACCCCAACGCCAGCTACTTACCGGGCAGCTGTAGTGCTACCACTTGCACTCCTCTAAGCCGCAGCGGCTATAAGTTCCAGCGCTACAACGGCTGGGATTTCGCTGTTAAAACCGGTACCACCAATAATGGCCTCGACGGCCTGATGACCAGCTGGTCAACCAAATATGCCGTGGTTTCCTGGGTCGGCAACCACACCCGCAACATCGCGCTCGGTATAGATATGGAGTATTTAACGGAACCGCTTACCCGCGGTTGGATGGAATATGCCCACCAAAACCTTAAACCGGTCAACTGGACACAGCCGTCCGATATTAAAACTCTGCCGGCTTTCGTGGTGCGCAACCACATCCATTATGGCGACATAGAGCCAAGCCCTAGCACCGACTTATTCCCATCCTGGTATATAGGTAATACCTCTGGCAGTACTACCTCAGCGACAATAGATAAAGTTTCCGGCAAGCTGGCGACCAACTGCACGCCGGCGCTTGCCAAACAGACCCAGAACAATGCCAACGTGGCCAGCTGGAATGTGGATATATTCCACGGCGGAATGCCTAACGTGGGGGGCAGTAGCAGCAGTTCCGGTAGCGGTGGTTATGATGACGTCCATAGTTGCAGCGACAGCCCGCCCACTGTGGATTCGTTCTTTGTGCAAGATAACAGCGGTGGTAATCCAGAGGATGTGACCAACGGCGGTACGGCTAGCTGCACCGGCAGCTGTACTATAACTACAACCGTCTCGGCTGGCACGCATCCATTCAACGATACCAACTACCCGCAGTATCCGGGCACAGTTAACCTACTGGTCAACGGCCAGGTCGCCCAATCGGCCCAGGTATCTGATTCACCAAGCACGGTTTCGTTCCAGTATACATCTGCCGGTACTGCCACTCTGGCTATCCAAGTTATAGACAGCGTGCTTTATAGCGGCCAGTCCGGCAACGCTACGGTAACAATCGTCGCGCAAGCGGCAGGGCCAACGAATTTTACTGCCAATGTAAGTGGCACCAGCACCGTCTTTACATGGTCAGGCGGCACAGCTCCTTATACAGTTTCCAAGGGTGGTACTCCGTTATGTACTACTAGCGGTCCTACCTGTTCAGTCTTGTCGGCACAGGCTCCTTCCGGAACCAATGTCACGGTCCAAGACAACAACGGCTATACCGCAATCGCCACAGTAAATTAATCTTTTTCTAGAAATGTATTAAGGGCAGATCGAACATCCGGGATTGACAATAGGAGCGGCGGCCTTTTGCCACTACGTACTTTGGGGCCGATGGCCGCTTCAAAACCCAGTTTTTTAGCCTCGGCCAGGCGTTTTTCCAGGAAAGGCACGTGGCGCACTTCGCCGCTTAGGCCGACTTCACCAAAAACCACGGCGTTCTTCTTTAGCTGCATACCCTTGGCGGCACTGGCGATAGCCATACAAATCGCCAAATCGGCCGCTGGCTCGGTTAAGCGGATGCCGCCGACTATATTTACATAAATATCACGGTCGGCCAGTTTTAGTTTGGTGCGGCGCTCCAGCATGGCAATAAGTAAATTAACCCGGTTCAAATCAATGCCGCTGGCGGTGCGTTTGGGGTAGCCGTAGCTCGTGGGATTTACCAAAGCCTGCACTTCCACCAGCAGCGGCCGGCTGCCTTCCATGGTGGCGTGCACAATTGAGCCGTCGCTAATCTGGCGCTCGGCCAGCAGCGCCGCTGAGGGGTTGTCTACAGCTTTTAAGCCATTGTCTTCCATCTCAAAGATTCCGGCCTCGTTGGTAGAGCCATAGCGGTTTTTTACCGCCCTAAGAATCTTGAAACCGCCGTATCTGTCGCCTTCCAGCTGCAGTACTACGTCCACGATGTGCTCCAGTACTTTTGGCCCGGCAATTGAGCCCTCTTTGGTCACGTGTCCAACCAGCAGCAGCGCGGTGTTGGTGGTTTTGGCCGCGGCGCTCAGCAGTTGGGTACTGTTGGTAATCTGGCTGACGCTACCAGCTGCCGAGGCTATCTCGTTAACCGCCACCGCTTGGATAGAGTCCACTACCACTACTTCAAAATCACCGCCGGCGATAGTCGCCGCGATGTCGTTGGCCACATTGGACACCGCCAACTGCAAACTCTTGGCGTTAGCGCCCAGGCGCTCGGCGCGCAGGCCCACTTGGCGGGCGGATTCCTCGCCGCTAACATATAGAACCTTGTGCTTTTTGGATAAATTATCGGCGACTTGCAGCAGCAGCGTGCTTTTGCCAATACCCGGTTCGCCGGCTAGCAAGCTGACGCTGCCGGCCACAATGCCGCCGCCCAAAACTTCGTCCACTTCGGGCATGCCGGTATACAGCCTGGGGGTGCGGTCATTAACCGCCTTGGTTAGCGATTCAATAGATAATTTTTTGCCGCTGGCGCCGGCTGTCGCGGTGCTGACTTCTACCTGTTGTTGCAGCGTGTTCCACTCGCCACAGTTGCTGCAGCGCCCGGTCCAACTGCCAAAACCTTGTCCGCAGTTAGAGCAGACATATTTGACTCCCAAAGATTTGGCCATATTTTATATTTTACTCTATAGCCTTCTTTTCCAAAGAAGCAAATAATTTTGCTACCTTGAGTGGCAAGGTAGCACCCACCACCGGGCGGCAGACAAACTTGATAAGCCTGCCTGTCAAAAGCAAAACAACAGGCTGCGGAACGACCCCTTCGGGGATCGGTCTCGCTCTTTACTGTATCTTAGATGAGTCGCTCGACTAAGTCCTCGCCTGTCTAGTTGTTTTGTTGACGCAGCCTTTCAGGTTTGGCTGCCATGCCCGGACCCAAAAAGCAGCGGCACGCCAGGCGCCCGAAAACTTGAGGTTGGTTCCTTGCTATATCTCTATTTCGGCCAAAATCGGCAGATGATCAGAAAAATCGGTCTTGATGATCTCGCTTGAAAGCACTTTTATGTCTGGTGTTGCAAAAATATAGTCAAGCCTCCACTCAAGCTTATTCACCGAAAAATCGTTATGGACAAAAGGCTTGGTACTAAAAGTCGGTTGCTTATTATCAGGGCCTACTGCCTTTAACCTGGTTTCCATTTTTTTAATAGTCGATGAGTTCGGTGCTGAATTAAAATCGCCCATTATTACATATTTTCTATCGTTGCCTTTGATAAAGTCTAGTAGCTTATCGGCTTCTTTAGTTCTTGCCTCCGTTTCAACAAACCAGTCTACATATGAAAGATGAGTTGTACCGATGGTAAGAATATCATTCCCAACTTTAATACCCGCTTCTAGATAGCCGCGGTTTTGGGCGCTATAGTTTATATCCGCTCCGCCCTTTTGCAGCAATACTGAACGGCCTTGGACTATAGGGAATTTGCTAATTATAGCGTTGCCCATACTGGCGGGGTGGTTATCAAGCAAGGCTAAAACTTCGAAATACTTATATTCCCCATTCATGGCCTGGCTGATCTCCGCCGGTACGTCTCGACCGGGATTGATGTATGAGTCGGTCGTTATTTCTTGGCAGCATAAAATATCCGGGTTGAGTTCTTTAACGAGCGCAAGTACATTATCGGCTTTCTCTTTGTAAAGAACGTTCCAAGTCATTATTTTTAATCTAGGCATGGCCACATCATAGCAAAATCTGTCTAAGCCCAAGTATGACTATCGTTGCGTATTCGAACAAAAGATATTATAATATCTAATGGTTCATGGGGGAGTCCTAACCCTATGGAAGGGGCGTTGAACGCGCCCAAAAAACCTCGAAGGAGGCTTGAGAAATGAGCCGTAGGCTCAACCACCTGGCCGAGCGCATCGACAACGAGGAGAGGGCGCCTTGGCTGCTGATCCCCAGTGGTCTCTTCATCCTCATCGGCGGGTTCTACCAGAGCGGCCATACTCTGGTCGCCTGGCACGTCTTCGGCTGGCTCCCGCTCATCGGCCTCGCGGGCGTCATCACGGCACTCGTCTTCATGGCCACCCAGCTCGAGTCCTGGTCGCTCTTGCTCACCGCGGCCGGCGTGTGGTTCCTGGCACTGTTTGGCCCTGGGTCAAACCGGTTCCCGGGAATGCAGCTGGAGTGGCTGTGGCTGGTTGTTGCTTTCGTGGCCACTCTGCTCTTCTTGGTCACGTTGGGCGACGGACTCGAGATCGACGAGTACGTCCCCGAGCATCCAGCCAGCCGGCTGGCGGTCGTCGTCTTGCTCGGCGGAGCGGTGATGACCATCGGCCTAGTCGCCCTCTACCACACCTGGGCGATGGTCGAGAACGTCGTCATCACCGATGCCGTCCTCGCGGTCTTCTACATGCTCCTCGAACGTGGAGCGCCCAGTTCCCTCGAGTACCAGATGGCCAGCCTGCGCTGACGCGCAGGGCCCCCACCGGGAGGGCTAAATCCCGGTTAAATTTTATCCGTTTTCTCAGATGCCCAAACTCATCTGCTTACCGTGTAGTGAACTCTGTTCTACGACTGCGGTCCAAATCCATCTGGTGTTTATTCGTCAGGGTTCCAGACGACCTTGGCCTGCTCAGCGATCTTTCTTAGGTTCTCGGGTATTGTCAGCTCGGGTTCATACCACACGGCGCGTTGATCAACCTTGGGCCCATCATAACTTTCACTAATTCGAAAACCGGAGCCTAATTCGTGAGCGACCGTCGGGTGAGTATCTCGCACCAAGCGGCAATCCGCTAGCAAATATATACTCCAGAAATGCCCGGGGCTATCTTCATTGCCAGCGTACCCAGACCTACCAACACGCCACCCGGCAACTTCCTCGGAGTGATGTTCTACCCGCGAGCCAAAAAGGCCTTTTTTGACCTCCTCGGTAGCGATGGTGATTGGCTGAACACAGGGGTAGTCAGCTGCAGCCATAGCCTCCCACCAACTGGATATCATTCTCCTAAGCCCTTCGACTCGCTGTCTTTCTTCTTCGAGAAGTAGTTCTATTTCTCGCTGGTGTTTTTCTTCTTTCGCTCGATCTCGCTCAGCCTTAGACTGGGCGTTTTCGGCCTTAGCCCTAGCCACCAAGCGGTCCATATCAAACTTTTCCATAAATATATAATTCCTGTAGTTATTATGCCATAAGTTTCATATCATTACAACAACCGCCGCAAAATCTGCTTGCCGTGTAGTGAACTCTGTTCTACTACCTCGACCCAACCCCGTCTGGTTCTTGAACCCGAATGGTGGAGCACCTTGAAAAAAGTCCACCCTTCAACTTTGAAGAAATAAGAAGGTGGAGGTATTTACTCTGGGATGACTTATATATTACAAACCCTAGCGCGAACGACTTAAAGAAACTGTGCTCCCCCTAGCAACATATGCCCTCAATCACTCATTACAGGCGCTGAGACCTTAGACGCCAATAAACTTTTGGGGTAAAATGAGATTATGGCCGTAAGGAAAATTTCAGAATCCAAGAGAAGTAAACAAGCTCGTAATTTCCATAAAGAGATTAAGTACCGTGAGAGTAAGGATAGCTTGTTAAGATTAAGTCAAAAACGAATACAACAATACGAGAGAATCGTAGGATATCAAGATGGGGGATCATATATAACTACTGGTGGCTACACCACCGTAGATAAAACATACTGGATGTCATGATGACATCCTGGATTGAGCTAACAAAAGAAGTCCAGTCCGTTAAGCCAGAGGATATACCAGAAGGTGGAAGTCAGTACGATGTAGTCAGAAAGAAATACTATAAGGAATTAGTGGCGCTCACCAAGAGACCCTTAGTCGTTTATGCAACTGCATTTCATTTTCAACCTAAAGCAGTACTGTTTGGCAACCTAATGAGCATTGACCTGAGTGATAAGGATGGTTTTGAAGAGGTTATAGATAAATTAAAAGGTGATAAACTGGATATCCTAATCCATAGTCCTGGTGGGTCAGCGGAGGCTGCTGAATCAATCGTAAAAATAATTCGAAAAAAGTTTCCTAAGGATGTTAGATTCATAATTACGGGGACTGCTAAAAGCGCAGCAACCATGCTGGCGATGTCAGGCAACTCGATACTAATAAGTGCAGCTGGTGAACTAGGTCCGATTGACCCGCAGGTAAGAATAGATAATAGATTTTCGCCTGCAGGTTCGATAATAGACCAGTTTGATAAGGCGGTTAAAGATATAAGGACTAACCCGACTCATTTTAACGCCTGGCTGCCTATGCTTAAACAATATGGCCCATCTCTTTTGGTTGAATGCGAAAACTTTATTAAGCTCGCTAGAGACTTAGTAAAGAATTGGCTGGCTGAATATATGTTTAGTGGAGAACCTCAACCAAAAAGAAGGGCAGGTAGAATTAGTAAATTCTTAGCTAACGAGAAAAATACCCTGTCGCATGCTAGACGAATAGACTATGCAAAATTAAAAGAACTTGGTCTGCGCATAAGTCTTCTTGAAGATGAACCTCAGAATATCCAAGACGCGCTCAGGACGGTTCACCTCATTATTATGCAAACGCTCGAAGGGACAAATGCAATCAAAATCCACGAAAATTCTCAGGGCGACGCTTTTATTCGGTCTGCGCAACCAATTGCTTTAACTCCAAACGCCGCGCAATGACGATTCTACCCTGCGGCTCTAAAAACTGTTATTTTTGGGATTCGGCGAAGATGGATGTTCGTATGTCTATGCGACTTGCACAGCGCTACTCAGGAGTGCCGCATATTCAGGATTCAGGCTTAGGTTGCTAGCAGCACAAAGTAGCATTTGAATTGTTTCCGGTGCGGTTGCTTCCATCGTTGTAACTGAATGCTCCATATCTTCAACAGATTCAAAGTTTACTACATCGTATTTATGAGGTTCGCCTTCTGCCCGAGCGGCATCTTTGGCTTTTCCAAAAAACTCTCTAGCCAATTCCCCCCAGTTCCAGCTTGCTTGACCGTTTTCGGTTTCTAGCCTATAGCGAATTAAGTATCCGAAGTCAGGGGTTATTATAGAATGGACTCCTCGAAGTTCGTCAGTCGCTCTACCAAGATGATCCTTGGTGAGATTTATTACCTGAGCAACTACGCGGCCTTTACCAAGTTGGTTATCGTCAACATTATCGCAAACAATATTGAGGCTAGTGAGATATCTTTCGCCCGGCGGAATTATTTTTTTGAAAAAATCTGCTAAGTCGCCCTGGACAGCCTCGATCCGTTCTGTGAGCACTATTCTTCTGGCTTCATCATGTTCCTGCTTTAAGTCAGCGGTTGATAACTCTTGAACCTTAAGTTTAAGTGACTCAGGCCTCATATATGCGCTCCTTTTTATATCGTTATTGTCCACTCAAACTATTAACCGTGCAAGCATAAGCAATTTTGTTTTTGGTCTGCCCGTATGTTCTGGCTCGAAGAAGTGTCCGGGCATCGGCTTTCTCCTGAAGCTAAAGGGTTCGGGCATCTGATGAGGCCTGAGCTAACAGGTCTGGGCATAAGGAGCTGGCCCGAGATTGGATGGTTCAATTCGGGCATCTGATGAGGCCTGAGTGAATGATGTGAAAAAGGGGCGTACTCGGTTGCTAAAGCATGTTCGACGAAGTAAAACAGCCGGGGGCTGTTTTGCGAGGAGTTCTTTAGCAAGCCCGTTTTTGACATCAGGCACATCAAGCCGAGACAGTCTGCCCGAGAGCTTTTGCATACTTTTGGCGGCGCAAAAGTATGGATAATTTGCTTCTTTGGAAAAGAAGTTAGCTATTGTGTCGCCTGAGGCGTCAATCTCGTATCAATCGCCTGGTCCAAACTGGCCAGCGCACTGGCAATGCCGTTGCGGGCACTCACCAAATTATTGTAAGCAGTGATATCGCTCCTCAGTTGGTCAACCCCGGAATTGTAAGCGTCCACTTCGCCATTAAAACTATCCACCCCGGCGTTATAAGCGTCAGTTTGCCCGGAGCTGCTTAGCTGGTTAAGCCGCGCGCGGTCAGAGTTAATTTGGTTAAGCTGGGTTTGCAGTAATTGCTCCTGCGTACTAATATTCTGTTTCATTGACGCCAGCTGGGCGTCATCGGCGCTTACCTGGTTGCTGCGGTTAGTGAATGCAGCCTGGTAGCTGTTGGCAAAATTGGCTACCGCCAAACGGTTAGTAAAATACTGCTGGTAGTAAGCCTCTAGCGCCGGCGGCAGGCTGGTCACCTCGGTACCGAGCGTGGAGTGCATCTCGTCCATCACAGAATTGGGCTCAGTCTTTTTATAAAGGTTAATTTCGGTGATGATGCGCTGGTCGTGCTCATCGTTGGTATAAAAATTATTAAGCAAGCCGTCTACGTAGGCGCGCTCTTTAGCACTTAAGCGCGCATAGGCACCGTGCAGCATTTCGTGCGCCGCGGTTACCTGCTGGATACCATATAGCTGGCTATCAGTGACGTTATAGACGTATATGCCATCCATATTAGGGTGGTAGCAGCCCAGCACGATGGTTTGTTCGCTTTCCGGGCAATCCTGCCGGAAAGCCGCCACGCCGCTGACGAGTTGCGGGTGGTTAACGTAAAAGAGATGTTGGCCATAAGCCGTCATGGTGTCCTGGCTGACCAACGCGCTGATAGCTTGCGGCGGCGTATAGTCGCGCAGGCGGGCCCAGTCATAAATCGCGTGCCACTGCCACCAAACCACAAACGGCGCAGCCACGACGGCCAGTGGAATTAGTGTGCCAAAAAATACTTTAAACGACTTCATGAGCTCCCATATTATAACAACTCCACGGATTCACGCTTGAGCGCAGTACAAGGAAGAGCTGAGCAACGGACTGAGGTGTATTGATAGTACTCCGAAGGAGTAGCACAGGCTCTGACGCCATAATGCGCCAAGAGCGCCGACAGAGCTGCTGGCTCCGCTAGCAGGCAGGTCGGCGCGGTGTGGATTCGTGGTTATTCAGGGGTGGCGGCGTAGGTTAGTTCGGGCTCTTTAGCCTTGGTAGCTTTTTTGGTTTTAACCTTGACCACGTCCCCCTTGTGGTAACTTTCGTCCAGCAGGCCGGCGGCAATAGCGTCTTCTAAGGTTTCCTGCAACAAGCGGCGCATCGGGCGGGCGCCATTAAGCGCATCGTAACCTTTTTCTAACAGATGGTGCTTGGCGTCGGTGCTGACCTGCAGGCCGATACCTTTTTTGACCAGCCGGGCGCGCAAATCGTCCAGCTGTAGATCCAAAATCTTAAGGGCGTCTTTTTTGGTCAGGGCACGGAACACGATAGTTTTATCAATCCGGTTAATAAGCTCCGGGCGCATCATTTTTTTGAGCTCTTCTTGCACCTTACTCTTGTTGGACTCGTGCAGCTCATCCAGGTTGTCTAAATCGGACGGTTTCTTGGCAGCAAAGCCAAAGCTGGCTTCTTTTTGCAGTTTCTCAGCGCCGATATTGCTGGTCATGATAACGATGGTGTTAGTAAAGTCGATTTTGCGCCCCTTGGCATCGGATAGTACGCCGTCTTCCAAGACTTGCAGTAGGGTATTAAAGACCTCAGGGTGGGCTTTTTCTATCTCATCAAACAACACCACGCTGTAGGGGTGGCGGCGGATTTTATCAGTCAACTGGCCGCCATCATCATAGCCGACATAGCCGGCTGGCGCGCCCACCAGGCGGGCCACCGTGTGGTGCTCGGCAAACTCAGACATATCAATCTTGACCAAAGCCTCATCGGAGCCAAAAAATTCGCGGGCCAGCACTCGGGCCAGCTCGGTTTTACCGACGCCGGTGGGACCCAAGAAAACGAACGAGCCTATCGGCCGTTTTTCGCTAGAAATACCGGAGCGGCTGCGCCGGACAGCGCTAGCGACGGTAGACACGGCCTCGTCCTGGCCGATAATGTACTTGCCAAGGTTTTTTTCCAGATTAACCAAATACTTAGCCTCGGAGCGGACAACTTTAGTCACCGGTACGCCGGTCATGCGGGCTACAGTGTCGGCCACATCGTCAGAGGTAATAGTTATGGGCTTGCCAGTCTTGTAGGCAGCTTCCAGCTCTTTGATCTTTTCGGTTATCTGGCTGGCTTGCTGTTTTTGCTGGGCGGCCTTTTCGTAGTCTTCCGAATCTACGGCATCTTCTATACGGGTGTTTACGAGCTTTAGTTCTTTTTGCAGTTGGCGCAGTTCGGGTGGTGTTTTACCTTTGTTGACCCGTAGGTAAGCTGATGTTTCGTCCATCAAGTCAATTGCTTTGTCAGGCATATAGCGGTCGTTGATGTAGCGGTGGGCAAACTGCACGGTATCGGCTAGCACATCGTCGCTGACTTTCACGCCATGGAAATCTTCATAATGCGACCTTAGGCCTTTTAGGATGGCCAGTGTCTCCGGCATGGTGGCTTCGGGCACTTGCACCGGCTGGAAACGGCGCTCCAAGGCGGCGTCTTTTTCTACGTAACGGGTATATTCATCGGTAGTTGTAGCGCCAATCATATGGATCTTACCGCGCGCCAAGGAGGGTTTTAAGATATTGCCGGCATCCATGCTGCCCTCGGCCGCGCCGGCGCCAACTATTAGGTGTAACTCATCGATAAAGACGATGACATTTTTGTCTCGCTCCAACTCAGCAATGACCTTTTTGAGGCGGTCTTCAAACTCGCCGCGGTATTTGGTACCAGCAATCATACCGGCCAAATCCAGCATTATAATTCGCTTATCGAGGAGGCTGTCGGGCACTTCTTCATTAACAATCCTCTGGGCAATGCCCTCCACGATGGCGGTTTTGCCGACGCCCGGCTCGCCAATAAGTACCGGGTTGTTTTTAGTGCGGCGGTTAAGGATGGTGATTACGCGGCGGATTTGTGCTTCGCGGCCGACCACCGGATCCAGCTTGCCGGCTTTGGCCAGTTCGGTCATATCAGTACCAAAAAATTCCAGCGCGGTTTGTTTGCTAGTCTTACCACGAGTGCGGTTAGGGGTTGTGCTGCTCTCTTCGTATTGCTGGCGGTTCAGGAATTGTTCCACTTCGCTACTAAGTACATCAGTATTGACGCTCATATCGCGCAGCAGCGTTGTGGCGCGGGCGTTTTTTTGGCTTAAGATGCTATATAAAATGTGTTCTGTACCGCAATAATCCTGGCCAAACTCTTGGGCTATCTCCCAAGCCATTTTGAGGGTAAGTTTAGCCGTTTCTGACAGGCCTTTACCGCCCATATTAATAACTAGCGTTTTAGGCGTGAGATTAAGCGCCAAGCGGGCCCGATCCAGCGTAATTCCAGCACCCTCTAAAATTTTAGCGCCCATGGAACCTTCTTGCGCCAACACGCCAAGCAGTAAGTGCTCGGTACCAATATAGGTACTGCCGCTGGCACGCGAAATGGCGTCGGCGTGCTTCAGACTCTGTAGCGCGTTGTTGGTCAGATGATTTAAGAACTCTTGGAAATCTGGGCTATTTGGCATCATTGAAAAAAATTGTTCTCCAATTTTTTTAGTGTGTAGTTGATAGTTTTTAGTTAGTGGTTTTTGGGCTTGTTATTCACTACAAATTAAGCACTATCAACTATTTAATGATAGCATGGATTAGCACTCTCGTGTCAAGAGTGCTAATTTGTATTACTTACTCCCATTTCGGGTCAAAAGGTACATGGATGCTGCCCAGCTGGATTGAAAACGGGCAGAAAAAAGCGTATCGCGAGCAGACTGTAGATAAATATTTCTTTCCAGTTCAGAATAGTTACCGTTAGTGGTGATATCTAAAATTGCGCCTTTGGCTGCTCGCCAGACCCTACGATGGTGCAAAAAATTTTCCCTCCAGTCAGTATCCGGGAAAGCGTCTACTAGCCAGTCTAGTATCTGTCCGCCTTGAGGAATCTCGCCTGATTGCTCTGATAGGCTCATAGTAAAAACTACTTTTTAGACGCTTCTGGCTTCTGGCCTTCTTCGGTACCGAGTTCTTCGATGGCTTTGAGGAGTGAATCCTCCAGTTCGGACTTCTTCTTAAGTTTTTGCACTACCGGTTTGGATTCAATCTGCTCGGCAGATTGCCCCGTAGGATTGACCTTAGATTCCACTGGGGTTGCTGCCGCTTTAGCTTCTGGCGCGGCCTCTTTAGTTCCAGCCTCCGGCTCGGCCGCTTTAGCGGCCCTCTTACCTTGCTCGCCTTCTACATCCAACTCGTAGCCGGTTAATTTGCCGGCTAGGCGGACGTTTTGGCCGGACTTGCCAATAGCAATGCTCAATTGGTCTTCGGCCACAATGACGCTAGCTTTTTGGCCGCCTTTATCTATCTTTACGCGCTCGACGTTGGCTGGCTTCATGGCGTTGGCAATAAAAGTAGCCGGGTCCCCGTCCCAGACCACGATATCGATCATTTCCTGATTGCCAATCTCGTCGCGGACAGCATTAATGCGCGTGCCGTGGCCGCCGACAAAAGTCCCCACCGGGTCAACGCCTTGCACATTGCTGGTGACAGCAATCTTAGAACGCACGCCGGCTTCACGGGCAATTTCTTTGATCTCGACGGCATCGTTGTCCATCTCCGGTACCTCACTACGGAAGAGCTGCTCGATGAATTCTTTGCAGCCGCGGCTGACAATCAATTGCGGGCCGCGGAAACTTTTTTCGACGTCTTTTAGAAACAGCTTTAAGCGCTGTCCAGGATAATAACGCTCGCCCTGGATTTGCTCGCCCAAAGGCATAATACCTTGCGCCCGTCCTAGCTCAACCCGCACTAAGCGGCCTTCTACGCGGGTGACAATACCATTAACGACGGTGCCGATTTTATCTTCGAATTCAGCCAACACAATTTCGCGCTCGGCCTCGCGCAAACGCTGCAGGATAACCTGCTTGGCAGTCTGGGCGGCTACGCGGCCGAAATCCTCGATCTTTTGCACCATCTCCACGGTCTCACCGGCTTTGGCATTTTTGCGCATGACTTTGGCCTCAGCCAAGCTGATTTGCAAGTTGGGGTCTTGTGCCTCATCCACGATTTCTTTGGTCACATAGGCGGTAACTTCACCAGTATTTAGGTTCATGGTTACGCGCACTTCTTGCTCCCGGTCGCCATAATCACGGCGCCATGCGGCAGCTAGGGCTTGCTGTACGATATCCTGCACCTGTTCTTCAGGCAGGTTTTTTTCTTCGGCGATTAGCCTTATTGCGACTGCTAGTTGTTTAAAATCCATTTCCACGAGTTTTCTCCTTTCAGTCGAAAACAATGTTCAATGATCAATGCTCAATAGGTAAGTGTCTATTTACTAAAAAATCCGACCTTTTGCGGCCGGACGATTACTCCGTAATTATATCAAAAAATGGTCCAAGTGCAAGCGTAGTTTACTCCAGCTCAATAATTTCTTCAATGATGTAGTCCAGGCCGTTGGTGGTGACGCTGGCAGCCAGCAGCCGGTAGTCGCCGCCCCAGCCATTTTGCTGGTTCCAGATACTAGCCGCGAAGTGGAGTTGGCGAAGTTTTTGCGCCGTGATGTAGTCCAGGCCTACACCTTGGCTGTCGCCACTGCGGTATTTTACTTCCACAAAGTAAATAATCCCGTTCTTCCTAGCAACAACATCAATCTCGCAAACCTTAGTTTTCCAGTTTTGGGTGATAATTTCGTAGCCTTCACACGCCAGTCGTTCGGCGACAGCGGTCTCGGCCTGCTTGCCGCGAATGGTTGTTTTCAATTCTGAGCCTCGGCTAAAATTTGTAGTGGCTTAAAACTCATGCGGTGGACGCCCTCTAAAATACCGTGCTGCTCAATCGCCAGCTTGTGGGCGGCCGTACCATAGCCAACATGATTCTCGAAACCATATGCCGGATAGCGCTTTTTGAGCTTGCCCATATAGCTATCCCGGCGAACTTTAGCAAAAATTCCGGCGGCCGACACAAGCGGGATTAGCACGTCGGCGTCAACCAGACACTTAACATTACTAAAGTGCGCCGGTACGTAATTTACCTTGCCATCCATAATAATTTCTTCGTCAATTTGGGCTTTGAGCATCCTTAGCGCTCTGGCTATGCCTAATCGTAGCGCGATTGCTAAGCCCCGGCTATCTATTTCCGCGACGTTTACCCAGCCCTCGCCAAATTCACAACAACTACTTAACGTGTTAAGTATTTGCTGTCTTTGCAACTTGGTCATAAGTTTGGAATCTTTGAGCCCAAGCGGCAAGTCAGCTTTGGCCCGCACTGCTACTACCAGCAGTGGGCCAGCCCAACAACCCCGCCCCACTTCATCTACCCCTATCATAAGTCTAATGCTTGCTCATTTATCACTGCTGGGCTTATTATATCCAACATTGTGGTGTTTGTTATAAGACCCGGCGAATCGCTATACGATCAGCGATGGCAGCCAGAGCAATTGGACGGTGCTTTAACCGAACAAGATTTTGCGCGCGGCCAGCAGTTTGTGGATGCCGCTATACTGCTGAGTGAATCCTTAAAAGACTCTAGCGATAGACGCCTTTTCAAGCTTAGCCATAGTTTAAGCCAGGGCGTTATGGTTGTTGTACCATCCGCACCTATCAGAAAAGTTGTTAGAGGTACCGCGTTTAGCGAGAGGGTTGTACGCCCGGAAGAATCATTAGAAGTTGGGGCTGTCCCAATTAGATATTTCGAGCTCACTATAGGTAGTGATGGTCAACCCGCGCTCAAAGGTACGAGCCCGGAATATGATAGCCCATACAACTATCATATGGTGGAGGATTATTATCTCAACCCTTTGGAGCATAGACTGGCAATCTGTGTTCAGTCAAAAGAAGCTTAACTTCTGATTATTCTTTGTTTTGCTCAGCGGCTGGGCTTTTGGCCTCGGCGCGTTCGACGGGCTGTTTTTCTAGTTTTTCGGCTTCGGATTTTGGCGCTTCAGTAGTGGCGGCCTTGGCTTCGGCCTCCTCGGCGGCTTTTTCGGCCTTGGCGGCCTCCGGGTCATAAGATTCTACCTGCTCTTCGCGGATCTTGGCTTCCTCGGCCTCAGCAGTTTCGTCACGGATGGCATTAACCGCCTCCCTGTCAAAATCGGTGCCGCTCAGACGGGTACTTTTGCCGGTTAGTCCGCGCATATAAGTCAGGTAGTTGCGGCGGACCTTGCTGCGCTTGGTCACCTCTACTTTAAGAATACTGGGCGAGTGGACTAAAAACGTTTTTTCTACGCCCACGCCGCTGGCAATGCGCCTGACCGTAATGCTACTAGTTAGGCTGTTCTTGCGGCTGACACGGATTACCAAGCCCTCAAAAATCTGCACGCGCTCTTTGTTACCTTCGCGGACTTTTTGGTGCACGCGGGCATTGTCGCCGGGCCGCACATCAACTACGGCACTTTTCTTCTGCTGAGCCTCAATTTTCTGAATAACACTCTCCATAAGTTCTATACATCCTACACTAAAATGACCTCTGTTTCAAGCACTAAATCCTAAACCCGAAATTCTAAACAATATCGAAATCCCAAGGTCCCAAACCTTAAACTCGTTTGGATTATTGTGATTTAGAATTTGTAATTTGTTTCGTATTTAAATATTCGTGCTTAGGATTTTTAACCTACTACTCTGTAAACTTCTTCAAGGGTTGTAATACCGGCAATGGCTTTTAGGATACCGTCGTGGAGCATAGTACGCATACCTTCTTCCACAGCCTTGGCTTCCAACATTTCGGTAGTGATTTGGTTGGGCGGTAATTTCAAGATTTGCTGGACACCTAGCGTCATCCGTAACTGTTCGCGCACTGCCAACTGGCCACTGTAGCCAAAAGGGTTTTGCTCGGAACTGCCAGCTTTATATAGCGTAATCTGGTTGATATCCGGCCTTTGGATAGACGGCGGAAAAGTATCGATAATACTTTGTAGTTGTTTTTTTAGGGCTTCGTCCGGCTGATAAGCTTGTTTACTGGCGTCATCCAAGCGACGTACCAGGCGTTGAGCCATCACCAAATGCATGGCATTCGCGAACAACGGATTAATACCTACCATGTCCAGCATGCGTGTCAATGCCGCCGAGGCACTACTGGCGTGAAAGGTGCTCAGCACCAAGTGCCCAGTTAGCGCTCCCTGCAAGGCAGTTTTAGCAGTATCTTGATCGCGGATTTCGCCAACCATGACTACATCTGGGTCAAGCCTCAGTACGGCCCGTAATTTTTCGGCAAAATCGTGGCTCTCAAGCTGGCCGACTACGGGAATCTGTACCACGCCTGGTAAATCGTATTCTACGGGATCCTCTAGGGTAATTATTTTACGCTCCGGCGTATTGAGGGTACTGATAATCGAATAAAGAGTCGTCGTTTTACCCGAACCGGTAGGCCCGACAATCATTACCATACCAGTCGGATGCTTAATGACATCTTGGACAACAGTCAGTTCTTGCTGGCTTAGGCCCAGATTCTCCAACCTAAACATCTCCATGCGCATATTGAAAAGACGCATCACGGCATCCATACCGTAAACTGTCGGGACAGTCTCCACGCGCAAATTAATAGTCACGTTCTCGCCGGTAGTCATTTTATAGCTGCGGCTAATGTGGCCAGTCTGGGCATCGGTAGCGTTGGTCGAAACGTTAGCGGCGCTGGCCAAGGCGGCCACGAGATGGCGGTACTTTTCCTGGCTCATAGTCGCTACCGGATGCAGTACGCCATCCACCCTGAAACGAACGCGCACCTTGTCACGCTGATTTTCCAAATGGATATCACTAGCCTTCAAGCCGTAGGCTTGCTGCACCAGATAGGCCAGCACGTCGTCCGGGCGTACTTGATCCAGCGTGGCGCTAACAGCGGCAACCATTTTTTCGGCGTCAGAACCGGCACTGAATGATATGTCCTGGTATTCCACCTGCTTGGGCGGATCATAAAGTTTCATGTACTCGCCATAGCCGGTCTCCGAGATGATAGAAAACTTTAAGCGCTGATCCGTAAAACGGTTGCGCAGTTGGTTGATTGTTTGTTGGGCGGTGGTGGTAGTTATACCAAATTGGATATTATGCTCATCTGCTACTAAGGGCACCACTTTAAGGCTGTATAACTCCGGTACCGACAGTATGGTCCTGAACAGTTGTTTTTGGATCTGGCTAGTATCAACATAGTCAAGCCCCAGAACGCCGGCGCGGCGCTGGGTTACCAGCTCTTCATTGACACGGGCTACTTCGGGCATATAAATCATTATAAGCTTACGCTTATAAAAACTCGAGATTCTAAGCACAAAACCCTCGAGAAATTAGGTTTCGAATTTAGATATTTGGATTTAGTATCTACAATTAAGACATGCCGCGCATCATCCTAATCATTCATAATGTACGTTCAGCCTATAATGTTGGCAGCTTGCTTAGGACAGCCGACGCCTTAGGGATTAGTAAGGTTTACTTTTCTGGTTTCAGCCCTTATCCGGAAGCTCCTCGCGACAGGCGCTTACCGCACGTCCGGGCCCGTGCCACTAGCCAAATACATAAAACCGCTTTGGGTGCAGAGAAAATGCTCGCGTGGCAGTATGTAACTGATATTTCCAGTCTGCTCCAACGACTCGGTAGAAAAAATTATTTGGTCGCCGCCCTGGAGCAATCGCCCAAAAGCCAGACTTTGCAGAGCTATCGGACCGAGCGGGATGTTGCATTAATCTTAGGCAATGAAGTGACCGGCTTGGAAGCCGATGTTCTTAAGCACGCCGATGTGTACTTGGAAATACCCATGTTGGGCAACAAGGAATCGCTTAACGTGGTGGTGGCTGCTGGCATAGCCCTGTATCACCTACGCTACCACGCATAAAGCATCTGGACAAAGTGCTAATGTTAGTTTAAAATTTTGCTTGTAAATGACCGCTAAAATAAAAATTCGTGCGCGTTCAGTTCATAGCAGCCACCGACATCGCCCAAAAGGTGTTAGTAGACGTGCTTTCGAAAAAGTCTACTGGCCATATATACCGGTAGTGTTGATCATCGGATTATTGTTATCTTTCAGCGGTCAGAGCGGTGCCTTACAAGCGGCGTTTGCCCGCCATAATGGCCGAGTTCTGGCCTACGCCACCAGCATGAGTATAAACGGCCTGTTGGCCGACACCAATATAGCACGGGCAGATAATGGCGTAGGTAGTTTAAACCTCAATGGCAAATTAGATGCGGCCGCGCAGGCCCAAGCCAATGACATGGTGGCGCGTAATTATTGGAGTCACAATACGCCGGAGGGTGGCCCGCCATGGACATGGGTGACTGACCAAGGCTATGTCTACCTGGCGCTTGGCCAAAACTTAGCTGCTGGCTTTAATGATGAACAATCTACTATAAATGGCTGGCTTGCCAGCTCGCTGCACCGCGAAAACATGCTCAACCCGATATATAGCGATGTAGGTTTTGGTTTCGCCAATAATCCTAACTACACCTCCGCGGGTGGCGGTCCGATGACCATCGTAGTAACTTTTTATGGCGAGCCAACCTCAGTAGCAACCGCAGTGGCCGCTTCAACTCCTTCAAATTCTTCTACGAGCAGTCCAAGTACAACGTCGTCTAAGGCAGCAGCATCCGCGACAGTTCAAACACCGGCATCAGGCATGGCGTTAGCTTATCGAACCTCCAGAGCCAACCTGGCTTTTGCCAAATTGCCATTTGCCAGTTTTGCTACCGGTCTAGCAACGTTTGGTGTAATCGCAGCCGTTGGATTCTGGCTGAGTCGCCACCTGCTTAAGCTGCGGCGAGCCCTCACCCACAGTGAAGCTTACATTTTTAACCACCCGTTGATGGATGTTGGGTTGCTGATAATTGCAGCCTTGTCTTATTTACTGAGCCAGACCGCCGGCTTTATCCAGTAAAATGAACAAATGCGACAAATGAACAATGTTCAATGAATGCTTGAAATGCTATTAATGCATTAAGTTATTGCTGTATCGACTATTCATTCGTCCATTAGTCCATTCGTCCATTGAACATCATAAATACTTAACTTGCTAAGTATTTTTACCTCACTACTACATTAGTAGAACCGAAGATGTCCGCCAAAGCTCTAAGGCTAGACTCGTTAATACTGATAGTCTGCGGCAATTTTATGACTTGCTTAGCGGACGGTGCTCCAGTCACCAGAACAACCTCAGTCTCCCCTCTATGATCGTCGAGTTTTTCTTTTAGCGTTAGTAACAATGATTGGTTAGCGCTGTTTTCTAACCTTATGTAAAGTCGCTGTTTGGATATAGGCGGCTCGTATTGGCTTGCTTGGGTTTCTTCTGGCGGGGGTATATTCTTGCTGCTCGGCTGAAACTCCGAGGCTTCTTTGATGGATACTAGTTGGATTTCATCGGCGAGTAATTTTAGCTCACTATCGTCGCGCGACCCGCGCCCACCGCCCAGCTTGCCTTTGACTATGACTACTTGGTCGCGCTGGAGCGGCTCAGTCAAAGTTTGATAAGCCCTAGGAAAAACCACCACTTCGATTTCGCCAGATTTGTCGGCAATACTGATAAATGCCATTTTAGCGCCGTTTCTGGTAACAATGTCGCGCAAGCTGACAATTGATCCGCCAAGTGCCAGGCTACGGCCGTCCATCTCCGGTGTAATAAACGATATAGGCGCAGTTCTTTCCGCCAAAAGGGCCTCGTAAGCTTCAAGCGGGTGATGGCTGAGATATAGCCCAAGTAGCTCTCTCTCCCAATTCAGCTGTTCTGCCTGCGGGTATTCAGCTGCGCTCTTATCAAGCACCAGTTTGACAGCCAGATTCTGGTTATCGCTATCTTCGCTAAATAAATCTACCTGGCCGGAGCTGGCGTCTTTTTGCAAACGCGACGCAAAAGCTTGCATATTTTCTATGTTATCGAACATCTGCCCGCGTTCGCCAAAGCCGTCAAGCGCACCGGCTTTAATCAAGCTTTCGAGGGCTTTACGGTTAACGATATGGGCGCTGACTGTGCGTAAGAAGTCTTCTAGTTTTTCAAACTTCCCCCCAAGTACTTCACGGGCACGTAAAATTTCTTCTACAGCTCCATGCCCGACATTTTTTACAGCATCTAGACCAAAACGGATCTGATTTTTCCCTGGAACAATACCAAATTCATGGAAAGATTGATTAACATCCGGCGACAAGACTTCAATGCCCATATTCTTGCATTCGGTAATTTCAATAGCCAAGCGATCAGTATTATCGTAATCGCTAGTCATTAGCGCCGCCATGTAAGCTGCCGGATAATTGGCCTTGAGATAAGCTGTCTGATAAGCAATCAAGCCATAGCAGGCTGAGTGCACCTTGTTAAAACAGTAGGCGGCGAATTCTTCCAATTGCGTCCAGAACTTCTCCATGGCTATGCGGTCAGCTCCGGAATGTTTAATAGCTCCATCTATAAATTCTTTTTTCATCTTGGCTAGAACCTCAGGGATTTTCTTGGCTATACCTTTGCGCAAGGTATCGGCCTGGCCGCCGGAGAAACCACAGAGGTCTTTGCTGATTTGCATAACCTGCTCTTGGTAAACAATTACACCATAAGTATTCTCCAAGGCGTTTTTCATGACAGGATGCAGATACTCGATTTTTCTAAGGCCGTGCTTGCGAGCTATAAAATCGTCGATCCATTGTATTGGCCCTGGGCGGTATAGCGCGACCATGGCTACGATGTCTTCGAAAACCGTCGGTTTGAGTTGCTTGAGGTAGCGGCGCATGCCAGCCGATTCCAGCTGGAAAACACCGGTGGTTTCACCTTTTTGCAACAGTTCAAAGGTCTTTCTATCGTCCAGTGCGATCTCAGCGATGTCGATATCCTTTTTATAGACCTTTTTAATAATCCGCAGGGCATTTTTAATAGTTGTAAGGTTGGATAGCCCTAAAAAGTCCATTTTAAGCAACCCCAATTCTTCTATCGGCCCCATGGAATACTGGGTTGCGATAACACCTTTCTGGGCCATTTCAAGCGGTACAAATTTGACAATATCGTCTGGTGCAATAACTACACCAGCAGCATGCACACCATGGCTGCGGATTGTTCCTTCCAACTTTGTGGCCAAGTCAAATACACGGGCCGATTGCTGGTTAGTTTCGTTCTCGACTTTGAGTTCCGGAACCTGTTTTAAGTGCACCTTTAGCGGCGTATGGCGGCCCTGCACTGGCGGCGGGATCATTTTGGCCAAGCGATCAGCTTCTGCATAAGGCACTTGTAATACGCGCGCCACATCGCGCACCGAGTTACGCGCCGCCATGCGCCCAAAGGTCACAATGTTGGCAACCCTGTCGCGACCATATTTTTCAACGCAATAATTTATGACTTCGTCACGTCTGGAGTCCTGGATATCTATGTCCATGTCCGGCATACTGATGCGGTCAGGGTTAAGGAATCGCTCAAACAACAAGTCGTAGCTTAGCGGATCGATCTCAGTAATACGCAAGCTGTAGGCCATAATGGAACTGGCCGCGCTACCCCGGCCGGGGCCAAACACGATTCCCCTGTCTTTACCCCAATTGATAAAATCGGCTACGATCAGAAAATAGCCATTAAATTCCATCTTGTCCACAATACCCAGCTCATAGTTGGCGCGGGTAATCACATCACCACGGAGAGTTTTCTTGGCTTGGTTAATGGTTAGCTGATCTGCTTGGGCGCGACTCCTACCACCGTAGCGCCAGGCTAAACCTTGCCAGACTTTTTTTTCTAACAGGCTCTTCTCGGTCTCGTTTTTGGGTGTGGGAAATTTAGGGATTAAGATCTTACCTAACTCAATTTCAACTTTGCAACGCTTGGCTATAGTCTTGGTATTGGTAATCAACTCCGGATGGTCCGGCCCCCAGCGTTTAACTATATCTTTGGGGTCCGCTACGTAGAGTTCGAAGTCTTTGAGGCTGAAGCGATTCTCGTCAGATAAGAAGGCGCCTGTTTGTACGCATAACAAAATCTCATGGGCTTCTTGATCCTCGTGCTTTAAATAGTGGGCATCGCATGTAACCACCGCCGGTATATTAAGTTCTTTGGCAAGTTTCAGTAGCTGGTTATTCACTTTATTTTGTTCATCCCAAGCAGTCGGGTGTGCTGGATGTCCATGATCCTGGAGCTCTATATAATAACGGTCAGCGAAGATTTTCTTGTACCACTCAGCAATTTTTTTGGCTTGCTCGTATTGGTCCTGCCTTAGTGCGTCACTGACTTCGCCACCGATACAACCGCTCAAGATGATAATTCCTTCGTTATATTTTTCTATTAATTGATGGTCAATTCTAGGCCGGTAATAAAATCCCTCTAAGTTGGCGATCGTGTTGAGCCGCATCAGGTTTTGATAGCCCTTAGCGTTCATGGCCAGCATCGTCAAGTGGTAATACTGGCGGTCGTGGGTCGGATCTCTATCCGTATACTTTCTGGGGGCAATATAAGCCTCCATGCCGATAATTGGTTTTATGCCCGCATCTTTGGCTTCTTCATAAAACTCGATGGCTCCGCTCATAGTGCCATGATCAGTTATGGCCACGCTATCCATGTGCATTTCCTTGATACGTTCAATTAGCGCCGGTACCTTAGTCAAGCCATCCAAGAGCGAATACTGAGTATGGTTGTGCAGATGCACAAAGTCAGACGGTTTAAGTTGTGCCCCCAGCTTTGCCATTACTGTCTATTATAAATAGAACCGGCTTATTTTGCCGGTCCTATTTTTACAACGGAAACGATAAACTACTTTTTCAGATATTTCCCAAGGCTTTTTTTAGCCAGCTTGGCCTGTTTAATGGCTCTATTAAGCTGCGGGTCTTCGGCTTCACCAGCTTTAACTGCCTTGAGCACTGATGAGGCTTTGTTTTGGGCATCTTTAGCCTTAACGACGGTCTCGTCGAACTCTTTCCTGGCCTGGGCGCCCAGCGCTACAGTTTTTTTCTTGGTCTCATTAATTAGCCCGTTCAAATCTTTATTTAAGTCTTGCAGCTGCTGTTCGGCGTTTTTCTTGACGTCTTCGGCCGTACCGGCTAGTTCCTGTCGGGTTGCCTTGCCGCTTTTTGGCGCTGTCAGAATTCCTGTGACATAGCCTACTGCTCCGGCTACAACAGTGCCCAGCGCCAGTTTCCGCCCGGTGTGTTCTTTACTCATATGTTTATCCTTTCTTGCGGCGCATACGGTTGGCATGCTCCACGATGTTACCTACTAACCTCAAAACGGCCAGGGGTGTAGCAGTTTTTTCAAATGCCGAAGCTGCAGACTCCATGGAATCGGCTACATTTTCGGCATGTCGGGTAATCTGCCGGATTTGTTTCATGATTTTTACCACGTAGACCAGCGCAAAGATAAGCACCAACAAAAAGACCGCTAAAATCGCACTAACAATTATTAATAGTACTTCTGATGCTGTATTCATGTTTTCAGTATACGCTCAGAGGTTGAAGAGTTGCAACCACCAGCAGTTTATATGCCTAGCTGTTTTTTGATGATTTGCTGGGCCAGGCCCGGGTTGGCTTTGCCTTGGCTTTTGGCCATGACTTGGCCGACCAAAAAGCCGATAGCTTTAGTTTGCCCGGCTTTAACGTCTGCTGCAACTTTAGAGTTTTCTTTGATGGCTTCTGCCACAATTTTTTCTATTTCGCTTTCGTCCGAAACTTGCAGCAGATTTTTAAATTCTCTTGGGTCTCGCGAATCTTTTATCGAGGACACTATAGCTATTGTAGCGTTGGTTGAACTAAGCAAATTATCCGATAGCATTCCTGATACTGTAGTAAAGTAGCTTTTAGCTAAATCGCTCAAGGCTTGTTCGCGCGTTAAGACTCCGCTGACTGTGGCATTTTGGATCGGGCCAGTCCACCACTTTGCCGTGTCGCTGGCATCCTTTAGATTTCCTTCAGCTATTTTTTCTAGAATAAGCTTTGTGCCGTCGACGTCCTCAATCAAGCTCTCGAGCTGAGCTTTACCCATATCTAGTCTGGCAAGTTCTGAGCGAATTGCAGTCGGTAGTTTAGGTAAATCTTTTTTGAATTTGGCAATATCTGCATTCGTCAGTCCAATCGGCGGAATGTCCGGTTCGGGCATGTAGCGATAATCGTGAGCCTCTTCTTTTTCACGCTGGCCGGTGGTTTTTTGCTTGGCCTCGTCCCAGCCGCGTGTTTCTTGGACTACTGTCCCGCCTTTTTCCAGCAGCTCAATTTGCCGTTCAATCTCGTAAGCAACCGCGCCCTCGACACTGCGGAAGCTATTCAGGTTTTTTATCTCACTGCGTGTGCCTAGCTTGTTCGGATTCTGGCTGACGCTGATATTCACATCAAATCGGACATGCCCGTGGTACATATCGCCCTCGGTAACATCGGCGTATTTCATCAACAGCCACATTTCTCGGGCAAAGGCTTTAGCCTCAGTCGCGTTGTGGATCTCAGGTTTGCTAACAATTTCCAGAAGCGGCGTACCAGCCCGGTTGAGGTCTACCAACGAATAATCCGCACCAGCTGGGTGGATATTCTTACCGGCATCTTCTTCCAAGTTAACGCGCTCAATACCGACACGTATCTGCCGACTGTTTACCGGCACATCAACGTAACCGCCGATGATGATCGGCTGTTCGTACTGGGTAATTTGGTAGCCTTTGGGCAAATCAGGATAGAAGTAGTGTTTGCGGTCAAATTTGCTGAAAGTTTGCGGTTTGGTATTCAGGGCAAAGGCCGCGCGCGCGGCCAGCTCCAGGGCTTTTTTATTCAAAAACGGTAATGCTCCTGGCAGGCCAACGCAAATGTGGCTGATTAAGGTATTCGGCGGGGCTTCACGGGCATCGTTGTTAACAGCTGCGAATAGCTTGGTTCTGGTTTTTAGCTGCACATGACATTCGATACCGATAGTCGGAATGTATTTCATACATCCCTCCAGTTTGTAGTTTGTAGTTTGTAGTTTGTAGTAGAAAAAGCAAAAAGATTACAACTGTAAACTGTAAACTGTAAACTGTAAACTGTTCTCATAGTGCTCCCAAATCTCTTAGAGCTTGGCGAAAACCAGTTAATGCATCCTGAGCTTCACGCTTTTTGAGTTGTACGTTGGGTTCGTGTACCAACCGGTTGCGTAGTTTGTGCGCATACCAAACATTGTCGTTGTTAGAAAGTGTCCGTTGGGCCGAAACCAATCGCTCCCCCATGGTTTTACCGCCAAAATGCAGCTTTCTTAATGCTTCATCAACCAGTTTATCGGCGTCAATCACAGCCAGTGTCATGCCGTCATCAGATGTCTTGACTCGGGCGAGTATTTCGAGCCACTGCTTCTGGAAGTGCTCGTGATTAAGCCGGCGCCTGGGCTTAGGGGCAAAACGGCCAATCAAAAAAAGTACGACAATGCCAAAAATTATCGCCAGGATCAGTAATACGCTGATCATTGTGCAATCTCCTCAAAGGCTTTAGCGGCTCCCAGTAGCTGTCGGTCAGCACCTTGCGGAGCTATGATCTGCAGTCCGACAGGCAACTTACCGACCGACCCTGCCGGCACGCTAACGGCCGGATTGCCGGATATGTTAGCTGCCACGGTCATGATATCGGCCAAGTACATTTGCAACGGATCGTGGGTTTTTTCGCCAATTTTAAAGGCCGGGGTAGGTGCTACCGGCCCAATCAAAAAATCTACTTGCCCAAAGGCTTGTTTAAGCTCGTTGATGATCTTTGTCCTGACCGTTTGGGCCTTTTTATAATAAGCATCGTAATAGCCGCTGGACAGAACGTGCGTGCCGATCATAATCCGGCGTTTGGCCTCGGCGCCAAAGCCTTGCTCGCGGCTAAGCTCATAACTATCGGTGAGGCTCTTGGTGTCTGGGGCGCTGTATCCATAACGCTGGCCGTCGTAGCGAGCCAGGTTGCTGCTGACCTCGGCCGGACAGATAATATAGTAAACTGCGAGGGAAAGCGGTATAGATGGGAGGCTGATTTGTTGAACTTCAGCGCCCGCGCTCTTTAATTTTTCTACAGCTTCACCGATAACTTGTCTGACGCCGGGATCCAATTGGTCGTTCATATATTCCTTAATCAAACCAATTTTCTTGCTCTTTAGGTCTGCGGGCAACTTGGTGTAGACAGTTTTATCGCGGTCGATCATGGTGCCATCAAGCCCATCTTTACCGGCCATCACATCAAACACCAAAGCGGCATCGTCTACTGTTCTAGCTAATGGGCCGATTACATCGGTGCTGGAGGCCATGGCTACAACCCCGCTACGGCTCACCAGACCATAGGTCGGCTTATAACCAACCACACCGCAAAAGCTGGCCGGTTGGCGGATGGAGCCGCCGGTGTCTGTTCCCAGTGCAAACGGTGCCATTTTGAGAGCGACAGCAGCGGCCGAGCCGCCGGAGCTGCCACCCGGCACCCGGGTTTTATCGTAAGGGTTTTTGGTAGTAAACCAGTCGCTATTTTCGGTGCTGGCGCCGTGGGCGAAGGCATCCATGTTGGCTTTAGCCACGCAAATCGCGCCCTCGGCCTCTAGCCGTTCAATGGCGGTAGCTTGGTACGGCGCTTCAAACGGGCGCAGAATGTTGCTGGCAGCAGTAGTTCTGCCGCCAAAAGTCAAAAAATTGTCTTTGGCGATGAATGGTACGCCGGCCAATCTACCGACAGACTCGCCGCTTGCGATTTTTTTATCAATATCCTCGGCTCGGGATAGCGCCCGATTTTCAAGCGTGGAGATAATAGCGTCGTATTCTTTTTTTGCCTCAATCGCAGCCAAAGATTGCTTGACCAGATTAACGGCTTTTAGCTCAGCCTTTTGCACGCGCATCGCAATATCAGCGATAGCTGGCCAGTCATCCATTGCTATAGGACCTTTTTTACTTTAAATTGCCCGTCTTGCACGGCGGGGGCGTTTTTTAGTAAATCCAAGCTTTTGTAGCCGTAATCCCGTATCTGATCCTGGCGCGTAACGTTTTTCAGCCCAGTCACCTGGTAGGTTGGCTGAAGTCCTTTGGTATCGGCTTTGTCGAGTACCTCTACATAACCTAAGATGTTAGATAGCTCTTCGCGGAAACGCTCGACTTCCTCGTTTGATAACTTCAACCGGTTCAAACGAGCCAGTTTTAAGACGTCGTCCCTGGAGAGTTTACTCATACTTCTGACAATCAAGTATAGCAGACCCTTAACAGATAGAAAGCGATTGACAAAGCGCTTTTGTTATTATAAGATGCTAGCAACCATGAAGTAACGTCCCGACTAGGAGGTTGTTTTATTGGCGTTCTTTTAGCAGAGTAGTTCAGTGTACGTGTAAACGACTACGAAAATGAGGAGATCTGACCAAATGACGCAGGTATGGGACGTCGAAATTGATGGTCGACACATCAGAGTCAACACCGGTCGCTGCGAGATCAGCCGCATCCAAGGAACGGTCACCTTCCGAGACGGCGATCTCCGGGGCGAACGATGTTGCAACGAGGAGTCGATCTTCGCGGCCGAGCTTGGCGATCGGGGAGAAAGAATCGTCACCACGCTGGGGCCACTCGCTCCCAGAACAAGCGTGCTGATCGCACGCAACAGCTTCAAGTTGTGCCTGCCCAACGAGGACGAGAGGATGATCGAAAGGGCGAAGACGCTCATCGACGGCCTCGAGGTTGCAATGATCCCCCAGATCGCGGCGGTCGCATGAGATGTCCGACACCCTTCAAACAGAACGTTTGAGCTCTTCGCTCTGGCGCACCTGGGCACCACCGGACGTCGAGCTCAGCGACAGCTATCTCGTGATCCACTTCGACGCGAGTGGAGATCCGCAACCAGTCCTACATACGGGCGGGCTGCGCACCGACAAGATCTCACTTACCGACGTCGGCAAAGCTGTACTGGATGCTGTCCACAACATCCGGGGTATCCCGATGGTTGGCATCTCGTGCCGGTTCGTGGATCTGTGCTTCACTGAATCCTGTCTCAGGGGAAGACCGGCACCTCTCGATACCGCCGAACAAGCACTGGCAAGCATCCTCTGATTCGCTCATGGAAACGGAGAAACCGGCTGGCACATGCAGGCCGGTTTCTCCAGCGTTTTAGCGAGATTAAGGCTGTATAAAGCAGCTTTGGTCAATAGCCGCAACCGCACGGGCAATTACTACTCTGCCCTTCAACCAAGCAGTTTTTAATAAAGACTTTTCGGCAGAAGGTTTTACAATTTGGCTCTGACTTCACCGATTAGGTCACGTAACTCGGCGGCTTTTTCGAATTCCAGGTTGGCGGCCGCCAGATCCATCTGGGAGGTCAGGTCGCGGATCAGGAAGTTATATTCATCTTTGGGTATTTTACGCAGATCCAACTTTGGCTTCGCTGCCTTTTCGGCTCTTGGCAGCAGTTCATCCACGGCACGCACGATACTGCGGGGTGTAATACCATGGCCTTTATTATATTTCCCTTGGACCGCCCGGCGGCGGTTAGTCACATCAATGGTGCGTTGCATGCTGCCAGTCACCGTATCGGCGTACATTATCACCCGTCCCTCTTCGTGGCGGGCTGCCCGGCCGACGGTCTGGACCAGTGCTTGCTCGCTGCGTAAAAATCCTTCCTTGTCAGCATCTAAGATTGCTACTAGGCTGACTTCTGGCAGGTCCAGCCCTTCCCTAAGTAAGTTGATACCGACCAGTACGTCATAAACTCCCAGCCTAAGGTCGCGTAAAATATCGGTACGGTCTAGGGTATCGATCTCGCTGTGTAGGTATGCAACTTTTACGTCCAGTTCCTTCAGGTATTCGGCTAAGTCTTCCGACATGCGCTTGGTTAATGTTGTCACTAAAACACGTTGAGCTTTGCCCACTGTCGCGCGGATCTCGGCAATCAGGTCGTCAATCTGCCCATCAATCGGCCGGACTTCAATTTTAGGATCCAGTAGGCCGGTTGGCCGGATGATTTGCTGGACCGGTTCCGGGCTGCGCGATAGTTCGTACTCGGCAGGTGTGGCGCTGACGTACACAACTTGGTTCATATGGCGCTCAAATTCAGAAAAAGTCAGCGGCCGGTTGTCCAGTGCCGAAGGCAAGCGGAAGCCATATTCCACCAGCACCTCTTTGCGCGAACGGTCGCCGTGGTACATACCTCGGACTTGCGGAATGGTCATGTGCGATTCGTCCACGAACATCAGGTAGTCATCCGGGAAGTAATCTAACAGAGTAGCGGGTTGCTCGCCAGCTTCGCGATTGGTCAAATAACGGCTGTAGTTTTCGATACCTTTCACAAAGCCGGTCTGCTCCAGCATCTCCAGGTCAAATTTGACACGCTGCTCCAAGCGCTGGGCTTCCAGCAGTTTACCTTGTTTTTTAAACCAAGCTCCTCGCTTATCGGCTTCCTGGCGGATTTTAACCAGCGCTTTTTGGAGTTTTTCTTGCGGTGTAACGTAGTGGCTCCCTGGGAAAATACTTAACTCGTTAAGTGTTTTTTCTATCTCGCCGGTCAACGGATTAATTTGGTTCATGCGTTCCACTTCATCGCCAAAAAATTCAATCCGATAGGCATTTTCTTCACCTGCTGGGAAAACGTCCACGACGTCTCCCCTGACCCGGAAATTGCCACGCTCAAAGGCCATATCATTCCGGCGGTACTGGATATCTGTTAGCTGCCTAAGTAGTTTGTCGCGCAGTCGCCGCTCGCCGACTTTAAGCCTAACAGCCATATTGCCGTAATCTTCCACCGAGCCAATGCCGTAGATACAAGATACAGAAGCCACAATAATCACGTCGTTGCGCGACAGCAGTGCACTAGTTGCGGCGTGACGCAAACGGTCAATTTCTTCATTGATATCACTGTCTTTCTCGATATAAGTGTCAGAACGGGGCATATAAGCTTCCGGCTGGTAATAATCAAAGTAGCTAACAAAGTAGTGCACAGCATTATCCGGGAAAAACAGCCGGAATTCATTATAAAGCTGCGCGGCCAGAGTTTTGTTGTGGCTCAGTACCAGCGTCGGTTTCTGGGTATTTTGGATCAGGTTAGCCATAGTAAAAGTCTTGCCGCTGCCGGTCACACCCAGCAGCACCTGATTCTTGGCACCGGCTTTTAGTCCCTCGGTCAATTTAGCAATTGCCGCCGGTTGGTCGCCCGTCGGCTTATAGTCGCTCCTCAGTTTGAACTTACTCACCTATAAATTGTAGCAAGAAGATTCTATTGCGGAATGGCTTGCAGATTAGGTACTAGTGCTTGCACTGCGTCATTATTTTGTGATTGTAGCGTCGTTGCGGTATCGCTATCAGAACAGGCGGCTTGATCGTGCGTAAAGATGTAATAGTAACCGCCCACGTAGGCGTATGTAGCGCCGCTTTGAGCCACCGTAGAAGCAGGGTCACCCGCTGGACCGACTGGATCATTTGGTAGAGCTCTTAATATCGCTCCGCCCCGAGTGCAAGCTGGATCAGCTGCTAGCAGCTGTTTTGAGGTTACGGAAGCCAAAGTATTACTGTCCGACAAACTGTATTGTAAGTCTAACGTCCCAGTGTACGGTGCCCGCACGCCCCATTCTTTGATGGTGAAATACTGTTGAGCCTTGGCCGAAGAGCTGTTGGTAGTTTTATTGGTTTGAACAGTCTGGGCGGAATTTGAAGCCTCATTAAGGATTTTATCTGTCTGGTTTTTAGTATGCCATGTGTACCAGCCGGTGCCGGCTATCATGGCAATAATAACTAAAATCAGCAAGGTCTCTAAAACCGCGAAGCCTTTTTGATTTTTATTCATAAGCTGAATATATCTTGAGTGTTGTAAAAATACAAGCGTTTCATTCGTAGATTTTGCGGTAAGGTTCGTGAAGTTTGTCAAGCAAATGGGTAAGTTTAGCAATTAACTTATCTGGATCTTCCTCAAAAATTATTGTATCCGGATCAGCATTAGGCAGCAGTTCCATCAGCTGCGAAATTTGAGCGCTGATACCGCCGGCACTCTCTAGGATGCCAATTGGCGTGTGACTTTCCATAGCGATGGTGAATTCGTGCAGCGTGCCTAGCCGCCCACCAATTGTCACGACAGCGTCAGCTGAATTGATAAGTAGCGAGTCGCGACCACCGTAATGCAAGCCGGTAAATAATATTGCGTCATAAGGTTCGGTGGGCAGCCGATATTTTAAAACGTGCTCAATTTTGGTAGAAGCCGGGCTTAAGCCCAAACACATCTTGCCACCGGCCTTTTTATAGCCCCTGGCGGCAGCTTCCGGCAGACCAGTAGTAGCACCGGTTAGTAGAGAGTGGCCGGCGGAGGCAATCGCCCGTCCAATCTCTTCGGCCAGCTTATGTCCCTCCTCCACGCTTTCGCCGCGGGCTGCACCAGATACGCAAATTTGATACATTATTGGGCCATTCTCATTAATTATTCTGAAGACTATACTCGGCTGCTAGCCGTGTTGCCAGCGGAGCTTCAAGACTATCGTTTCTTAGACTATCTAGATTATAGCCTATACCTCTAATGGTATCGGCAAGCTGTTCAGACTGATTTTGGTATCGACCCAGAAGCTCGTTCAATAAAGCCCCCGCCCCGTGTTTGGATGACCGGCTAGAATAAGTATTGTTTTTCAAAAAATCACGTGATAGATCTTTGATGTTAAGCGAAACGGGGCCATCCCGATGGTCGGATATCAAACGGGCGTTGTCCGCCCACCACCTGAGAACCGGACTGGCGTTATATAACTTAGAGCCAAAGTCCGCGCCAGCTAATTTTTCTACGGAACTAAGGAGCATAATCGCCAAGGGCAATACTTGACTATCCCGCGCCATACCAGCCGGCCAAAGAGCAACCGCACCGATATTGCGATCTAAAAGCACATGGGATTTTGGACCATCGACGTTCTGCCAGTAAGCCTTTGGCAAGGCAGTTATTTGCGGCCCGCGCATTTCAAAACCGGCGGTATCAAGCTTGGCGATTTTCCTACTGGCGGTGCTTTGCCACGAGTGCGGCTCTAGCCAAACTGCAGCCAGATAAATTCTACCGATATCCTCATGCTTTAGTAGTGATTCCAGCGAACGGTAACCAAGTTTCTTCATCAATTTCTTAGGCGGAGTTTGGCGTAGAAGTTTTTTGGCGGCACTGTGTTTTAGTGCCCAGATTTCAGGTGGTGGACCTAGACCAGCGACTAGTTGTGTCGCTTTTATCACACGTTTAGCTAAGCTGGTTTGTTCGTCAATCCCCCAAGCTTTGTCAAGCTGGCTGCAATCATTGGCAAACCGAGCCTTCAAAGCTTGATACAGTTCCTCCCCGGTAGTGTCATCGGGGTCTAATCCAAGCTGTGATAATTTGACACGTATTTTTTGCTGGTTCTCAGAAATTAGCCGTACGTCTTCGCTGGGAGAACCATTCATATCTTCCAGCTTTCTGACCATATCGACCACCAGATGCTCAGGGGCGTTTAAGAGTTTTGCAATGGCTTTAGACATATGTTTTAGCGCAACCTTGTTGGGTGGTAATTGGGTGGGGCAGATCTTAAATAATGGTTTATTTCGCCCTCGTCTAATAGGCCGGCTTGGGCGCCAACTTTTTGGACTACACTCATAGAATTGATTGGCGCCCATAGCAGCGCACCCTGGATATCGGCACCGCGCATAATGGCCGCCACGAAAGTAGAGGTAAAGGCATCACCGGCACCAGTGCGCTCATACGGTGGTTTAGGATCAGGGTAAATCGGCATTTTGTAACGATTGGTGCCGTCGCTGGCATATGATCCAGCATGGCCATCGCTAATGACTACAATCTTCGGGCCAAGCTCGTGTAACTTATCGAGCAAGTCATGGATATTATTGTGGTCACCGCTGGTAATAGTTGTCGCTTCTTCACGGTTAACCGCCAAAACTTCCGACCTCATGTAAATCCGCTTTAGACGGTGCGCGCCAGCCTCAATTTGGAAGGTCCCGGGTTGAAACGCTAATTTAACTAGCGGATGGCTCTCCAGCCAAGTTGCCAGCTGGTCATGATACTCAAGGCCATGTTTACTAATAGAGCTAAAGTAGATCCACCCGGGGATATCCACGATACGAAAGCGTGGCCAGTGATAATCGTACTCCTCGTGTTTGATCAAAATAGTACGTTCTTCTTTGTACCACAACACGTAATGGTAGTTACTGAGTTTCCCCGGATTAATATGTATAAAACGGCGATCCACTTTAGCTGCATGCAAAGCTGTTAGAATATCCCGGCCATTGCTGTCGTCGCCGATATTAGAGACCAAGCCAGAACGAAGACCAAGTTTAGCAAAAGCCACCGATGCATTGCTAGCGTTGCCGACAGCTGGGACCACTTCAACATGATCGAATGGCACCTTCGTGCCAAACGGTAAAGCCAGCCATAGTCCATCCGGCCGGTGCTCTACCCGTTCTTCATCATCAAACAGCCTAATAAAGGCATCCGTTACTACATCGCCGACACTTAAGACATCAAGTTGTTGCTGAGCCATAATCCTAACGGCTATTTTAGCATAAGCCCAGTAGTGAGCTTTCGAGATTATCCGTAAAGCGGATATTTAGCCCGCAAAAGCGGGCTGACTTGAAAGTCTACTACTGGGTAAGCCCATCTTAAGGTTGAGCTTTCCCGGCGGAATTGAATGTTTCGATTTTTGATTCCACTACCGCTTGTACGGCACTGATGACTTGCGGCATTAGTTTGACGACAGCATATTCGGTCTTATTAGCAGCTAAAACTTTTTCCAGCGTATCGCGGTAAGCCATGCGCATATCACTGTTGATATTAATTTTACTAACCCCAATCTTTACAGCCTCTATAAAGTAATGCGGTGGCGTGTCGCTGCCACCATGCAGACTGATATTGCAATCAATTGCCGAGCGGATTCTTTGCAGCAACTCCAGATCCAGAACCTTGGGTACCGGATAATGGCCGTGCAGGTTGCCGATAGCCGCGGCGAACGTGTCAATACCCGTGGCATCGACGAATGCCTTGGCAGCTTCCGGCGTACTAAAGGTTTTTTTGATTTCTTCATAATTAATGTCTTCGGTGTGGACGTTGCTGGAGCCACTAAAGTAGTGCGGCTCGGCCTCAACCAGCGCACCGGTAAATTTAGCTGCCTCCACCACCTCTTTAGTTTTGGCGATAATTTCGGCATCCGTGGCATCGTGGTTAGCCTGGCTAATATCAATGTGAATACACTCAAAACCGGCTTCGATGCCGGCAATCGCGTCTTCTACGCTGGGGCTATGGTCTAGATTTACGTACATCTCCAGCCCGTACTGCGTCTTGTAGTTATCTACCATATCGCGGACATTGGGCAGTCCCATAGCATCCGCTTCGGTCTTGCTAACCTCCACCAGCACCGGAGCTTTTTTGGCTGCCGCGGCTTTTACCACAGCCACCAAAGTTTCCTGGTTATCGAGATTGAAAGCCCCCAGCGCAAAATGCTCCGCCCGAGCACGCGCAAAAGTCGCACGTGCCGTCTGGCAGTTGATTCTGATCTGTTGCAGTGTCAGTGGCATGAGCTAGTGTTTATGTTTAGGCTGGTTCATTAAGAGATGGTGGGCAGCCATGGCAATATGATGCGCTGTCAGGCCAAAGTGCTTAAGCAACTCGTCCGGGTGGCCAGACTCGCCAAAACGGTCATGCATACCAACCCGAATCAACGGCGTAGGCAGGTTTTCGCCTAGAACCTCGGCCACGGCACTGCCCAGGCCGCCATTGACCTGGCCCTCCTCGGCAGTCACTACGTGCCGCGTACGTTCGGCACTATCCAGAATGGTTTGCGCGTCCAGCGGCTTAATTGTTGGTACGTGTACGACTTCAGCGTGAATGCCATCTTTGGCCAAAACATCGGCCGCGGTCATTGCCTGGTAGGTCATTGTGCCAGTGGTGATCAGACTGACATCGGCCCCAGGCCGGAAAATATAGGCTTTGCCGATTTCAAAAGGTGTTTCTTCGGTCGTAAAAACTGGGGTAGCCTCGCGGGTAACGCGCATGTAGTTTGGTTGTTTATCTACCGCCATGGCCAGCGTGGCCTTGCTGGCTTCAAGGCTATCGCAGGGGGCTAACACCACCATGTTTGGTAATGCACGCATTAGCGATAAGTCTTCAAGCATCTGATGGGTAGCGCCATCGGCGCCCGTATACAGTCCGGCGTGCGAGCCAATGATTTTAACCGGCTGGTCGTTTAGGCAAATAGTGGTACGAATTTGCTCCCAGTTGCGCCCGGGGCTAAAGGCGGCATAGCTGCTGACGAACGGGATTTTACCCATGGCCGCCAAACCGGAACCAACCGTCACCAAATTCTGCTCGGCTACACCAACCTGAATAAACCGCTCAGGATAAGCCTCAGCAAAAAAGTGCATGTTGGTTGATTCTGTTAAATCGGCGCAGATGCCAACGATGTTATCCCAACGCTTGCCAGCTTCCAGTAAACCACGGCCAAAACCTTTGCGGATGGGTTCTTGCGTCAGCACTTTGCTTACCAAATTCATCTCAGCCATTTATTTCCCCAGTCTGCCAAGTGAGCATGTTGTTTGAAAGAGGGTTCAGAGCGCAAGTGCAGCCCGAGCCCGTTTTTAGCGAACCCGGCGTGGAACGCACTCTTTCAAATAATATGCGAGTATCACTCATGTTCGCTCCGAATCCTGCCGCCAAGAGTTCGCAGTTCTTTGAGAGCCTTGATTGCTTCTTCATGATCGGGTGGTTTACCGTGCCAATGAAAATCGTATTCCATAAAATCAACGCCCTCGCCTGGAATGGTGTGGGCGATTATCATCACCGGTTTCTCCACTATAGCCTTAGCCATATTACAAGCATCAATTACGGCCTCTATATCGTTGCCGTCAATCTCCAGCACGTGCCAGCCAAAGGCTTCCCATTTATCGCGCAGATTTTCCAAGGGCATCACGATCTCTGTCGGTCCTTCAATTTGGATGTTATTTCTATCGGTTATAGCAATGATGTTGCTAAGCTTATATTTGCCCGCTAGCATAGCCGCTTCCCAAGTATTACCCTCGTCCTGCTCGCCGTCGCTCATCACCACGTACACCCAGCGGTGCTGAGTCTTATCCATCCGAAGCGCCAGCGCCATACCGCAAGCCTGGCTTAAACCGCTGCCCAGCGGCCCACTGGTAGTTTCCAACCCGGGCAGGCGCAGCCGTTCCGGGTGGCCTTGCAGACGCGAGCCAAACTGGCGAAGTGTCATTAACTCTTTTTTAGACAAGTATCCGGCGTGGGCCATCGCGGCATAACGTACCGGTACGCAGTGGCCGTTACTCAGCACCAAGATATCACGCTCCTGCCAATCGGGATTTTTAGGGTCATGCTTTAGAACATGAAAGTATAGCGCCGTAAAAATGTCAGCCAGCCCCAGGGGGCCGGCCGAATGGCCACTGCCAGCTCGTAGTAGCATTTTGATAATATCTTCCCGGATTTCATTGGCTTTTTTCTCCAGCGCCACCAAGGAATAATTTTTTTGCTCTTTGGCCATTCTGCTTAAGATTATACCTAATATTCATTCATTTTGCTTGGCTCTCGTGATACCGCATGAGGCACCACAGAAGCGCTAATTGTATTACGAGCAAAGATATAATTAGTGACCCGCAAGTGCCAAGGGCAGTATCACTAGAGTCAAGTCGTCCCGGTTTCCCAGCAGTGAGCTTGCGAGATTATTCGATTCCCTTGGAGCCGTCAGCTCGTCAGCATCTCTTACGAAGACTGTAAGTCGGGAACAGTTATGTTAGCGAGGCCTCGAATAATTAGCTCATGCGAGCGATGAGCTGACTCGAAAGTCTACTGCTGGGTTTCGTCGGCGATGCGTTGCAGAGCCGCGAAAGCCCGCGCCGGGTCTTCAGCTCTTTGGATATAACCGCCAACGTTTAGTACGTCCACGCCACCATTTATTAGCTCAGCAACATTTTGGTCATTAATACCACCGTCCCAGCCCACTTCCAAATCAGGTTTATACTGTTTCAAAATACTTAACTTGTTAAGTAATTTAAGGTCGGCGTGGCTGCCGGTTTGGTAACCTAAATTACCGGAGAATATCAACACGTGGTCAATACTACTTAGCGCCGGCAGGATTGTTTCAGCCGGTGTCCGTTGCAACAGTGCCACACCAACCCCTACTTCATGACGGTGGCAAAAGTTGGCAATATCCTCAAAACCGCCTTCGGCTTCGGCGTGAACTATTATCAGATTTGGCCGGTGCTCCATGATAGTTTGAACAGCTGGCATTGGATGGCGGTACATGAGATGAAAATCGGCTTTAACCCCCACCGGCCACCAAGCTTGCTCGGGCCTAACGGTACGGCTGGGTGCAAACTGCCCGTCTGTTAAATCAATCTGGATACGCTGGGCAAAATGGGCTATCTTGGCTATTTGTTGTCTGTATTCTTCTTCGCTGCCAGCTAAAATTGCCGGGCAAATAGTCGGCATGATTAATTTAGCCCGTCCAGTTTGGCGATCCGCCGTTGGTGCCGTTCTTCATCGCTAAACGGCGTTTCCAGCCATAGCTTAATAACTTGTTTCATGTCCTCCAAGCTGACAAAACGCGCAGCCAGGCTTAGCATGTTGGCGTCATTGTGGCGACGCTCCAGTCTTACTATTTCATACGGGTCATGGCTGATATCCCCTTCGACATCTACTGGCCGCCGAGCAACGACTGGTCCGTAAAAAACCGCGCATCTTACTCCTTTAAAACGGTTAGCGGCCATAGCTTCGCCCTGGCCGCTACCGCCCAGAATTACGCCCATTTGGCAGTCGCCAGCAGCTACAGATTTGGCCGCCGGCATAATAAAGTCCGGGTAGTCGTCATCCGGATTTAGCGACCCCGGGCCGAAATTTTTGCAGGTGTGGCCGGCTGACTCAAGATAGACCTGCAGCTCTTTCAGCTGCTCGAAGCCAGCATGGTCAGTGGCAAGTGCGATATTCATAGGCTAAAAGCTAGTTATTTTGGTGCGATTCTTGGCCAAGGTTGGCCATTAAGGGCTGCGTTTTGTCCTCCGACGGTTCCGGTTTAGGAAGAAGGTCTTCAGGTGTAGGAGGTTCCAGGAGTGGCTCATCTGGGTCAGTGGATGGCGGGGTATCGGCCGGATTATTTTTGGTATTAGAATTATCAGTTTGCCCGGTGTTGCTGTCAGTTTGTTCAGCTAACATCCGCCCTACGTCAGCGGTCAGTTCCACCAAGCGGTTGGAATAACCCCATTCGTTGTCATACCAGGCAACAACTTTAAGGAGGTTCCCGCCAACAACGGATGTAAGATTTAGGTCCATGATTGCCGAGTGGCTGTTGCCGATAAAATCGCTGCTGACCAGTTCCTCTTCGGTTACGGTAAGTATGCCCTGAAAGTACGGATCCTTAGCGGCATTTTTAAACACTTCGTTGACTTCCTCGACCGTAACATCGCGCTTGGTGACCACGGCGAAGTCACTAAGTGAAACTACGGGGGTAGGCACGCGGACAGACATACCACCAAAAATATTGTTAAGCGTCGGTAAGGCTTGGGCGGCAGCAATCGAGGCGCCAGTAGTGGTGGGTACAATGTTGGTTGCCGCATTACGGGCTTCGCGCAGGTCTTTGGCTGGAGCATCTTGCAGGCGTTGGCTGGCTGTATAGCTGTGTACGGTAGTCATCATGGCTTTTTCTATGCCAAAATGCTCTTCTAAAATAGCCATCACCGGCGTGATGCAGTTAGTGGTACAGGAAGCGTTGCTGATAACTTCACCGGCTTGGTCTAGCTCATTTTCGTTAACACCGATAACTACCGTCTTGGCGCCCTCACCCTTGGCCGGCGCGCTTAAGATTACCCGTTTAGCACCGGCATCAATATGGGCATGGGCTTTAGTCGGGTCAACAAACAAACCGGTAGATTCAATTACCACCTCTACGCCAAGATCGCGCCACGGCAAAGCACTAGGGTCTTTTTCCGCCAAAACTTTTATCTTTTGGCCATCGACTATAAGATTTTGGTCATCAAACTCAACTTTGTGTTGGTACTCACCGTAGTTACTATCGTGTTTAAGGAGGTGAGCCAGGGTTTTAGTGTCAGTCAAATCATTGACGGCTACAACCTCTAAATCGGGGCGCTCAAAAGCTACCTTAAAGGCATTACGCCCAATACGGCCAAAGCCATTGATACCAATTTTAGTTTTCATCTACCCACCATTTTAACGTAAGCGTTCTACAGCTACATTGTATGATCTAAGCCCACGCCGCGCAACTATCTAGGGTTGTTGGCGCGAGCAATCGAGTCTGCGACGACCTTTTTGGCTTCTTCAGCGTTGCCCCAGCCCAGTACCTGTGCTGCACCAGGCTTATATAAATCTTTATAGTGAGCAAAGTGGTGCTCGACTTCCTCTTTCCAGCGTGTACCAAGGTTGTCAAGATTTTTTACAGCATTATCCGTCTGGCGATCATCGGCCGGAACAACGATTATCTTATGGTCAATCCCCTTTTCGTCTTTGAAATTCAGAATTCCTATAATTCTAGCCTCTAGCCAGACGCCGGTAGGGATTGGGTCTTCGGTAACTACCAGCGTGTCCAGCTCGTCGCCATCTTCATCTAGCGTCCCGGGGATAAAGCCGTAATTAGCCGGCTTGGGAAAAATCTTAGGCTCGACCCTATCCAATACAAAAACAGCCCTGTTTTTATCCCACTCAATTTTCATCGTTGAGCCTTTGGGGATCTCAACAACTGTGTTAACCTTGCCATTTTGATAGTCGCCTGGTTCTAAAACTTTATTAAAATCAGCCATAGATATCTCCTTTTGCTGCTAATAATTGTACACTAATTCGTAGTGAAGATAATCGGACACCGCGGCGCGAGGGGGCTAGCTCCAGAAAATACCTTGCCCTCGTTCAAGAAAGCCCTTGATATTGGCGTGGATCAAATCGAATTTGATGTCAGGGTGACGCACGACCATGTCCCGATTTTATACCACAACGCCACTATCGTAGACGGTGCTGGCGATAAGTTTCTTATCAGTAACTGCAGATATGAAGACCTCAAGGCCCACAAACCCGACCTCGCCAAGCTCGAGGAGGCATTGGAAACCGTAAAAGGTGCCGTGCCTCTATATATAGAAGTGAAGTCTGATGTTAATATTGGGCCGATCGTTGAAATTTTAAAAGGGTATAGACATGCCTATGCCTTGAGTTCATTCAGCCAACGGACATTGCGAGAACTACAGACCTCCCTGCCGAAAATACCAAAAATCGTGATTGATAATTGGTCCGGCGTGCGCGCTAGACTGCGCGCCAAGCAAATCGGCACGAGAACCATAGCCATGAACCAGACGTGGCTATGGTCGGGTTTTATCAGGGCTATGAAGCGTAGTGGTTATGAACTTTATGCTTACACGGTCAATAATCCGGCTAAGGCCCGACGTTGGGCTAAATACGGCCTGGCCGGTGTGATTACCGATTATCCAGACAGGTTTAAGAACTAATCGCCGTAGAGGGTTTGTACCGCAGTTTTGCTAATTTGCTCGTGGTGCTCCAGATATTCCCGGATCATTAGTGCGGCTGTGGCGCCTTCGCCGGTGGCACTGGCAATTTGCAGCGTGGCTCCAGAACGCACATCGCCGGCCACGAATACGCCTGGCACACTGGTCATTAATTTATTATCTGACTTGATAAACTTGCGCTCATCCAGTTCCACGCCACTGCCTTCCAAAAATTTGGTGGTAGGATCAAGGCCCACAAACACAAACACCCCATCTGTCGGGTACTCCACTTTTTGGCCGGTAGTCTTATCAGTACCGATAACTTTGCTTACCTTGCCATTCAGGCCAACGATTTCGTCGGTTGTGGTATTAAAGTGGACGGTTATTTTGTCTCTGTAAGCTTTCAGCTCATGTTGCAGTACCTCGCTAGCACGCAGTTTATCGGCCCGCACCAGCATATCTATGTGGCTGGCGAATTTGGTCAAGAACATGCCCTCCTGCACGGCCGAGTTGCCGCCGCCAACTATTACTATTTTCTTGTCGCGGTAAAAGGCGCCATCACAGGTCGCGCAATAATGCACGCCACGGGCGTAATATTCTTGCTCACCGGGTACACCGATTTTTCGGTAGTCGCTGCCGGTGGCGATCAGCACGGCCTTGGCCCTAAAATCGCCACTGGTGGTTTTCAATTTTATAAAGTTACCGTCTTTGGTTAACTTTTGGACCTCGCCTAACTCGATTTTGGCGCCAAAGCGTTCGGCTTGGGCACGCATGGCATCAGCCAGTTCCAGTCCGGCTACGCCCTTAGCAAACCCTGGGTAATTATCCACCCAGTCGGTCACCGCGGCCAAGCCACCAATAGCACCCTTTTCAAACAGCAGGGTTTTAATATCTTCGCGAGAGGTATAAATCGCCGCGCTCAACGCTGCCGGCCCTGCCCCTACAATAATAAGGTCATGGGTGTTATTTATTTCTACCAAAATTTTTCCTTCTTATTTATCTTAAGCGCAGGCGAGCCGCAGCGCAAGAAAAAGCTGAGTATCGGATCGAGCCCGTATTTTTATTAATACGTTAAGTGAAGCTTGCAAGTTTTGACGCAGCAATGTAGTCCGATTTACCTTTAGGCGATGGCGGGGGCTAGGCGAGACAGGTTATAACCCACGACTACTTCCTGAGAGTTGTCGTACTTAGTAACTATAGTAACAGGTACGGTTAAAGCGCCGCTCATATTAAAGACTTCTTCTTGGCGTTCGGGGTGCTCGTCTAAATTGACCACCTCGTACTTCATGCCCTTCATATCTAAGAATTTTTTGACCATGGCGCAGTACGAGCAGGTGTTGGTCGTGAAGATGGTAATATTCTTGGTCATTATCCGAATCCCTCCTATTGGATATTTTTGTTTGATATATGACTTACGCTTATAAATATAGCTAGTGGTCGGGTGTAAGTCAATAGCGCTATATGTAGTGCTTTTGTCATCAAATATGCACCCAAAGGTGTAAATTTGGCCCGTTGTTTATTGCTTACTAATGCTGAGAAGCTGGACGTCAAAGACCAAGTCAGTATTAGGCGGAACGGCATAAGTCTGACAAGTTTTTTTGTCGGCTTTATAAGTCTTACAGGCACCGCTCGTGCCATAGCCGAGGGTAGCCGGAATCAATAGGCGCCTAATGCCGCCCTCCTTCATGCCTATTAAACCAATCGACCAGCCAGGGATGACTGAAGACAGGCCGGTGGTAAAAGCCTGGCCGGTGTCAAATGAATTGTCAAAGACGATACCACTGCTAGCCAGTGCGCCGGCGTAATTGACGGTTATTAAATCCGTGGAGCTCACGGCTTGCCCGCTGCCGGTTTTAATGTCAATGCACGTCAGATCCGGGATTTTGGTACCTGGCTTAAAACCGGCCACGTGAACACCGTCCACTTTGCCGCTGGGCCCTGGCTGGGTTAGCGAAAGGTGAGTATTAATCTGACAGTTTAGACTATTTTGGCTCTGGTTATTTTGATGGGTGGCCTGTAGAAAATAGTATACTCCGACTCCCAGACCAGTTACCAGGAATAACAAAGCCATAAACAACCACATAGCACGCCTGAGGCCACTTTTTAATTTTTCTCCATTAAACTCCGGTTTTTTCATCTAAACCCTTTCTGCCTTTAATTCTTTTTTAGCCGTAGCTGCTAGTTGATCCAGCAATTGGTTAGTCTCTTGGGTAGTCAGCGTCCTTTCAGGATGGAACAAGGTTATACGCCAAGTGGTTTGCTTGTGGGTTTTGTCGCCGGCTTTCTGGAAAATGTCAATTGGCCGCCACCGGAATTCATAACCGTGCGGCTTGGTAAGCTGGGTTAAGTTTTTAACGATGAATTCAGCCAGTTCGGTGTAGCTAAGATTCGCCGGGGCGCGCAGGCAAAAATCCTGCTCCACTTCCGGATAGCGGTTGAGAGGATAGTACTGATTGACCATAGCTAATTCTTGCAGCACCTTTACATCAAACTCCAGTTGAGCCGTTCGCTCAGGTAATTTTAGACTTGATCGCAAACCTGCAGTTGGCTCACCAATCAGGCCAACTACCAGATTGCCGCTATAGATCACTGCTGACCGCTGCGACTCAAATGCTTGAGCGGCTAGTGTCCAAGCGGGCGGTAATATATTTTTGCCCGCCAAAGGAACGTATTTCAGGGAGTAAATTCCCAGATTCTGCGTCAAATAATCAGTGAATTTCCTAGCGACAAAATACGGAGCCCCCCAATTGGGACGAACTTGCAAAGTTGTTACAACTATTCCTAAACGTTGTGGCTCGCTTGGTAGGCCCTCATTATCAAGAACGCCTTTAATATGAGTACGACCTAGTTCATAAATTGCAAAGTGGTCAAAGCCGGCTTTGATGTTGGGGTGAACTTTTTCCAGCAGGCTGGGTGTGAGGCTAAGGCGATAGTACTGCAGATTGGGGCTGAGAGCATTGGCCAGCTGGTAGGCCTGCCTGGGATCTTGACCGACTTTTTGCAACAGGCTGTCATGGACGAAACTGTAGGTCAGGATCTCGTTAGCGCCGGCTGCGGCCAGGATATTACGCAGGCGGTCTTTAAAAACCACAACTGGGTTCAACGCGGCCGGTGACAGATCGCGCGGCGGCAGAACTAGCGGTAGCTGGTCATAGCCCTGCAGGCGGCCAATTTCTTCTACGATGTCTTCCGCGATCCCGATGTCAGTGCGCCAGAATGGCGGTGTAATTTTTAGGAAGTTGCCGCTAAGTTCTACTTCAAACTCCACATTCGTTAGCAGCTTTTGCATTTCTTTTGCTGACAGTTGCAGCCCGAGCCTTTGGTTTATGAATTCTGTCGATGCCTCCAATGCTTTTTGCTTGTTGCCTGTTGCTTGTTGCTCGAAGTCGTCTACGACTTCGCTGGCTTGGCGGCCGCCGGCAATTTTCTTGATATCCTCTGCAGCTTTAGCTAATACCGCCATGTTCTGCCGAGGGCTTTGGCCCTTCGTAAAACGGGTGGCCGCGTCGGTGAACAAACCATACGCCATGGCGGTTTTACGTGTCAGGTTCATGTCAAAATTGGCTACTTCCAGCACGATGTTCTTGGTACTTTCATCGACCTCGGTGCCAGCGCCGCCCATCACACCGCCCAGACCGATCGGTTTGTTGCCATCGGTGATCACCACGGCGCTTCCATCTAGTTTTATGGTCTTGCCGCCCAGTAATTTAAGCTCCTCGCCTTTTTTGGACAGCCTAATTCCAATTACTACTTCTTGTTTCTTGTTTCCTGTTTCTTGTTTCTGCTGCACTAGCAGCTTATCGTAATCGTAGGCGTGCAGCGGCTGAGCGGTTTCCAGCATCACTAAGTTGGTGATGTCCACTATGTTGTTGACAGGCCGTACGCCCACGCGGACCAAGAAACTTTGCAGCCAAGCTGGGCTGGGCTCCACTCTGACGTCTTTAAAAGCTACAGCGCAAAATCGCGGGACCAGTTTCGGGACGCCATTTTTGACTGTGATTTTCAGGACGTTTTTGCGTCCGTCAGCCGGCAAGCTAGCATTTTCGCGGTACCAATCTGGGCTTTTGAAAGCTTGGTGGTTGATGCCGGCGATTTCACGGACTACGCCCAGCATGCCAAAACAGTCCGGCCGGTGGGTGAACATTTTATTCTCAATATCAATGATGTGGTCGTCCAGCCAGAGTGTTTTGGCGAAGCTGTCGCCGGGTTTACCGTTTTCTAAAACCACAATCCCTTCATGGTTATCACCCAGGGCTAACTCTTTGGCACTAGCTAGCATTCCATGGCTAGTTTTACCTCTTATCTCACGGGGCTCGACGACAAATGGCTCCTTATCATAAGTGCTGGGCACAGTCACGCCGGGCGGAATCCAAACTGCCAGCTGGCCGGCTTTGACGTTCGGCGCACCACAGACAATCTCGATCAAACCGTCCTTGTTGCGTCTGACCTTCTTGTTCGCCCGGCCGTCGTCCACCAGACAGAAAGTGAGCTTATCGGCGTTTGGGTGTTTCTCGCAAGCGACAACTTTAACGACTAAAACACCATCATATTTTTTGCCAAGATTCACAACTTCTTCTACAGCGCCGAGCTGCGCGCCAATTTTCTCAACTAAAGCATTGATACCATCCGGCATCGGATTGGCTGCGCAGCCATATTCATCGTTAATAAATCTTATCCAGTTGACGCTAACTTTCATCTATAGGCTCCCTGGTGTCAATAAAGTAACCGCGATCTTCGCCATCAACGTTGGTCCATTTTTCTCCAAGCTGTGCCACAAATATCCTAGTTGGGGCTTTGCCAGATGAATTATTCATTGATAGCTTAAAAACGGTGGATCGTGCGTTATAAATCTTTATAGCATCTCTGATTTGCACATTGTTTTCTAGCGCTTTTGCTGACGCCCGAATATATATTCCTTTTCCTTTCCCTTCAGGTAGCTGAGAGTTAAATATAGTAATGAAAATTTCTGGTCTGTGAATAATATTTTGGGAGTGCTGTGCTTTCAAAGGAGACCACCAGTAAATCTTGTTTTGATGGTACACATAAAAAAGAGGAGTGTTCCACGGCATGCCATCAAGAGTCACTGTGGCAACATTGCAATAAAGATTTTGACTTATAGTATCAGTGAATAAACTCATGGGAATTGCCTCAGGAATTTTAGATTGCCGCTATGAAAGTATCGAATGTCTTCGATGCCATACTTAAGCATCACTAGGCGATCTATGCCAAAGCCCCAAGCGAAACCGGTGTAAATTTTCGGGTCAATACTGCCTTCGCGCAGGACGTTCGGGTGGATCATGCCACAGCCGCCAAGCTCTATCCAGCCAGTATAGCTGCAGATATTGCAGCCTTTTTGGTCGCAGAAAATACAGCTGGCAGCGAATTCAAAACTTGGTTCGGTGAACGGGAAATAGAATGGTTGGATTTTGATTTTTATATCTTTCTGGTAGTAAGCGCTTAGCCAAGTTTTGATGGTTGCGACCAAGTGACCGGCATTGATGCCTTCATCGATATAAACGCCTTCCAGCTGATAGAAAGTGTGCTCGTGTCGGGCGTCAAGATCCTCGTTGCGGAAGACCCGGCCTGGTATGACAACGCGGATCGGCGGTTTTTGGCTTTTCATCACGCGGTTTTGCATGATGCTGGTGTGCGCCGGTGCAATCAGCCCTTCAGTAGTTACAAACGTGTCATACTCGTCGCGGGCCGGGTGCTCCGGCGGAAAATTCAGGCTGCTGAACATGTGGTAATCATCGTCAATCTCGCGTGATTCTACTACCGAAAATCCCATCCGACCAAAGATATCTAAAATAATCTTTAATTCGGTGTTAATAGGGTGGCGGCTGCCGTTTTTGGCTGGCAATAACTCAGGGCGTTGGTCGACTGGAGTATTAATATCAAACGGCGCAGTAACATCGATAGTTTGTAGTTTGTAGTTTGTAGTTTGTAGGGATTCTCGAGTCAGGGATTCTAGGTCGGATTTGAGGTGATTTACTTCTTTGCCAAAATCAGCTCGCGGCTTACCTGCCGGCAAAGTTTTAAGCCGGTCGTATAAAGCTGCCATCTCTGGTGCGCGTAAAATTGCCCGCTTATCTTCAAGCTTAGCAAGCTTATCTTTCAGCTGTTTGGCAGCCTTTGCGATCTCGGGATTTTTATACTCCATAACTCGCTTTACAGTATAACAGCTCGCCGCCCCTGATAAACAATTGTTGCACTTCAAGATATACTTAAGCTTATGGCTATAGACGAGTCAAAACTGCTGGATGAGGCCAAGAAAGTTCTGGCGCACAATGACCGCAAAAAATGGACAGTCCCGGCAGGTGATTTATATCCGCATCAGTGGCTATGGGACAGTTGTCTTATTTCCATCGGTTTGCGGCATCTTGATATCGACCGGGCGCAAATCGAATTGACCAGTCTGCTACAAGGCCAATGGAGCAACGGTATGCTACCGAATATAATTTTCTCAAGCGATGATAAGTACCACCGCGACCGCGAACTTTGGCGTAGTTATGTCAGTCCTTACTCGCCCGACAAGGTAGCCACCAGCGGTGTCACCCAGCCGCCGCTGTTGGCGGAGGCCGTAGTGCGCATTGGCCAAAAATTAAAGCAGCCAGAACGTCGCACTTGGTACAGGCAAATGTACCAGCCGCTAATCGAATATCACCAGTGGCTATACCGCGAGCGCAATCCACACAATGAGGGCCTGATCGTTCTCCTGCATCCTTATGAAGGCGGTCTAGATAACGCTCCGCCTTGGATCAGCGAGCTCAGAAAACATAACATGCCTTTTTGGCTCACCCTAGTTGAAAAAGCCCACCTTGGTGGCATAATCGGCTTAGCCAGACGAGATACGCAGCATACAACCTTGGCCCAACGTATGGACAACATCGAAGCTGCGGCTTATTGGGCATCTATGCACCGTCTGCGGCGCAAAGCTTATAATAGCGAGGCTCTCTTTTCCCGTTCGCTTTTCACTGTGGAGGATCTGGCTTTCAACTGTATCTTGATCCAAGCCAATACCCGTCTGGCTGAGATAGCTAAGACCATCGGGCAAAAATTGCCAGACAATTTGGTACAATCGATACACAAAACTGAATCCGCTCTGGAGCAACTATGGGATGAATCTACAGGCCAGTATTACTACCGTAGTTTTATTAGCCATAAACTGATAGAAGAATCGACTATTGCTACACTGCTGCCACTTTATGCTGGCTCAATCAGCAAAGACCGGGCCAAACAGCTGGTGGAATTACTCAATAGGCCCAAGCAGTTTGCGACTAAGTGGCCGGTGCCTAGTGTCCCCGCTAGTTCGCCATATTTTAATCCGTTTCGATACTGGCAAGGGCCAACCTGGATAAACACTAATTGGCTAATCATCGAGGGTCTTGGACTATATGGTTTTAGTAAAGAGGCAGCGTCGCTGCGCCAAAAAACTCTGGATTTAGTAGCCAAAAGCGGCTTTTACGAGTACTACAATCCTCTAACTGGCGAACCGGCCGGAGCCGCCAATTTTAGCTGGACCGCCGCCTTAATCATTGATTTATTGAAAGACTAGTCTTCTTCAAGATTGGGTTTATCTAGCAGCATCGGCTCCACGGACGGTTCCACTTCAGCAATTTTAACAATGTCTTTATCGATTTTGCCCAATTCCTTATAGGTAGTATTGAAGTGTCCGACGGTTGTGTTGAGACTACCGCCTAGCTTTTGCATATAGCCGTAATGTGATACTAAATGTTTCTGTAACTGCTCGATATTTTTACGGATTCTTTCAGTGTCCTGATTAATCTGTATAGACCTCATACCTTGAATGATAATCTGTAAGTTTGCTGCGAGCGTGCTGGGGCCAACGATCGTGACCTTTTTTTCAGCAGCCGCATATTGGATGAGGTTTCTGCTGTTCACGCCCCCAGCACCAACTTTGTTAGCTAGTAAGTCATAGTAAATGCCCTCGCTAGGGATATACATAAAAGCTTGGTTAAGGGTGCCCCTGTTGGGTTTTATATACTTGGCTGTCTCGTCGATACGCTTTTTAAGGTCTTCTTTAAAGACACGCTCCAATGCTGGCTTTTCTTCGGGTTTGGCTTCAACTAGCCGATTATAGTTTTCCAAGCTGAATTTACTGTCAACTGGAATCAGTTTATCGCCAAATTTTATAACTGCATCGACAATGAGACCTTCACCTAATTTATACTGGAGCTCATAAGTACCCGGAGGCAACATGTTTTTTAACGCTTGTTCCAGATAGAACTCGCCCAGAACACCTCGCTGCTTAGGGTTCTGTAGGACATTTTGTAGAGTTTTTAAGCCGTCTGCTACGTCTCCCACGCTCTTGTTGGTTCGTTCAATCTCCGTTAGCTGACGTGTTACTTCTTGAAGAGTTTTTATATTCTGACCATGTTGCACGCCCATTTGTTTGTTGCTACTACTAAGTTGTTCGCTCAGTTGTTTTTGCAGACTGTCTTTAAGCTGGGCCATGCCTTTGGTGAGCTCCGTCATATCGGCCTTTAGCAGCATCGTGGCGTCAGAGCCGGTCTTTCTTGGCCGGGCGAAGTTCCAAAAAACAAACCCAGCCAGGGCTACGCACAAAACCGCCAAAATAATCACCGCCACAATCATACCCAGTAGTAGACTTTCTGTTGGCTATTCGCCAAAACTTACTTACTTCTATATTTTACCTGCCAAGTATAGCTTTGTTATATACACTGTTCACTGCGAAACAGCACAGAAAGCTCACTACTGGGCATGCCTATATTGTAGCTTAAGTTGGTAGTGCAACACGAGGCTGATGCTAAACTAAAACCATGAAAAACGACACAACTTGTCCTTCTTGCGGCAGTGTCCTAAGTAAGCCACCAAAACGAGACACGAAGTGCCCGGAGTGTGGCAAGATAATTTACGTTCGTGGGAAGCAACCTTTTTTTGATAAAACTTTGTTAACCGAAAAAGAGAAAATTGTATCTGATATATTCGAACAGCTTAGCAACACTGCAGGTTACGGAGTCACTAAAGAAACATATCAAGAAACTCGCGACAGACTAACCAAAAAATGGGGAATGCAAGCAAGCTGGACAGATGTTACCCGAGCAGTACATGTTCAGTTGAGCCTCCGTTTCGCCAAAGAGGGCAATTTTCAACATTTAGCTTGGCTCGAATCCAGCATGGCTAATTTTTTATGGCAGAACCATGCAGATTTTCGGAACTCACAACTACAAAGCGCAAGATACAATTTGATGCTATTTAAAAAGGCGGGGGCTAAGTCAGCTTGGGTGGATGTCTCGACATCCGGTTGTACTGCGTGCAAAAGCTTGGATGGTAAGACTTTTGATATAACAGATGCTTTGCGCAATATACCTATCCCGCCGAAAGACTGTACTTGCAAGCCGGACGAGAATCTTGCAAGAGGTTACTGTACCTGTTTGCTATACGCAAATTTCTAACTCTGTATGGTAACGGTCGTGCCAACCGGTGCCCAGCCATAGAGCCATTTTGCGGCGGCCAGTGGCATTTCCACGCAGCCATGCGAAGCATTGGAAGAATTGGGGTCAATATTGCCAAAGTCACTAGCCGCCCGCCAAGTGGCATCGTGAAAACCATAAACACCGTAGTTATTAGATAGAAACGGCATCCAATAACTTACCGGGTCGTTCCAACAGCCAGTGGTATCGCAACCTTTAAGAACAGTGTCCGTTTGCTTAGCGTAAATTTTATAGGTGCCGGCTGGCGTTAGGTCTTCGGGCAGGTTTTCCATGCCGGTTATGACCGGGTTGTCGTAGACAGTTTTGCTGCTTTCGCAGACCCACATATGTCGCTTACTGATGCTGACAATTACCGCTTGGGCTGCCGTGTTGCCGGCGCAGTGGCTGGCCAGTTCTTCTGCCGCGGCTTTAGCGGCATCAGCTTTGGCGGTAGCGATTTTAGCCGTAGCGGCTGCTTTTTGCGACACTTGTTTAACCGTGTTTTGACGGTGGTAAACAAAAAAACCGGCAGCGGCTACAACTAAAATAACGGCGACAAGTTTTATTTTTAGCATCGTGTTCTTAATTATACCCAGTAGTAGACTTTTGAGCGAGCCCGCATGTCTGCGGGCTCATATATCCACCGGGGATGGATAATCTCAAAAGCTCACTACTGGGTTATACCTTAGACGAAACGGGTAACGACAAACATGAAAACCGTACCAAGAACCGTCAGGCCGATAGTTGTACGTGAGGAATTCTTGCTGTGAGCCTGCGGCAAAATATCACTGGCTCCGATATAGAGCAAGAAACCAGCAAAAAAACCAAGATAAAGTACCAGCCACCTATCAGGGACGCTGAATAGCAAGGTGGAAGCCGCTCCCAAAACCGGCGCGATGGCATCTAGGAATAGTAGCTTTTTAGCTCGGCTGGCTTCATTTTTATTATGCAGCATTAAAATCACGGTGTTCATTCCATCGGTAAAGTCATGGGCGATGACGGCTATAGCTACAGTGATGCCAACGGCATTACCGGCCTGAAAGCCAAGACCGATGCCAACACCATCCAAAAAGCTGTGTCCGGACAGCGCTAGCGCGCTGGCGATGCCGACCTTTGGGTGAACATGTTTGCCGTATTCTTTTTCTTGCGCGTAGTGCAACAAGATCGTTTTTTCTAAGATGTGAAATAGCAAAAACGCTAAAACAAGTGCCACCATCGGCCGCACAAAAGCGGTATGGGTAGAATTCACCTCATTGGCGATTTCCGGCAGCAGGTCAAAGGCCACCACGCCCAGCAGCACGCCAGCAGTGTAGCCCATAATACGATGTAAGATTTTTTGGTTTCTTAGCGCCGTGATTCCACCTGTGAGCGTAGAAAAGAAGGTGGCGCCGGAAAGTAATATTGGAAGCATGGGCTAAAGCATAAACAAAGTGCTAATATATTTGCAAATTTGTCGCAAAAATATACAATATTGATATGCCTAGTAGTGAGCTTTCTATAGTGTTCTGCTATGTCTACGTTTTATACTCTAATGTCAGCAAGAGCTTCTATGTAGGTTTTACGCATGATCTTAAGAAGAGGATTGCAGAACACAATAAGGGCTTAATTTTTTCTACAAAAGGCTATAAGCCCTGGGAGTTAATTTATTACGAGGCGCATGCTAAAGAGGCAGACGGCAGACGCCGTGAAAAATATCTAAAGACCACGGCAGGGGATAGAGCTTTACATAGAATGCTTAGAGGGAAGCTGACTGAGGTGAAAAATTTAAGCCGACAGAAAGTCTACTACTAGGTATGCAACACAACACTCTTAAAGCGCTTTTAAAGAAAGACGGCGCCAGTCTGACTAAGCCACGCAAAATCGTATTTGACCTGTTACTCAACCAGGAGCCACAGAGTATGAAAGTTTTGACCCAGAGGGCTGCCGGCAAAGTTGACCGGGCGACCGTTTATCGCACCGTGGAGCTATTTGAGCGTTTAGGTATTGTCCACCGCTTAAATATCGGCTGGAAATATAAAATGGAGCTAAGTGACGTATTTCATGCCCACCACCACCATTTTTATTGCACCAATTGCAATAAAACATACCCCTTGCCCGCCAACCCTATGCTAGAGACCATGATAGATAGCACGGTGGCCAAGGACGGTTTCTCGCCACGCGGCCATCAACTAGAAGTTTACGGCCTATGCGCCCAGTGTTCTCGCGGCTAAGTTCTCCTCGCCGTTCTTAGCTAAATCTCAGCTAATTCTGTTGTTATGATTTAGACAAATTATGAATTTTGCGGCGAAACTTTATCAGCGACCACTAGATCTTGTCGATAGCCTGCTTGATGGCATAACTTCTTACCGTTTATTACTCTATTTCCTCTTGACGGTTCTAGGCTGGGCTACGCTGGCCAGTTTCAGGGGGAATGTTCCCTTTAGCTGGCACGCCATCGTTTTTTCTGCACTGGCACTGGTGATAGTCTGCCGGCTAAGCGGGGAGTTTTTCGCCCGCGTTTTAAACATCGCCCGTAATTTTGAATCTGATTACATAACGGCGTTGATTTTGGCCCTAATTATGAGTCCAGCGACCACCTTGAAGGGTTTCGCGATTCTGGTAGGAGCGGGTTTTGCTGCCATTGCTTCTAAGTATTTATTGACCATCGGCCGGCGTCATATCCTTAATCCGGCCGCAGCTGGCGCCGTTGTCGCCGGAGTATTTTTTGGGCAGTATGCCAGCTGGTGGGTCGGCACGGCAGTACTGGCACCGCTAGTACTGGTTGGCGGCTTATTAATAATGCGTAAAATGAAACGGTTCTACATGGTCGCAGGTTTTGCGTTAGTTTACGGCGTGTTTCTGCATCACCAATTTGATGGCGCTCCGGCCCTGCATACCATATGGCTGGCGGCGTCCGGTACTGCCGTGATGTTTTTTGCTTTCATCATGCTGACCGAGCCTTTAACGTTGCCGGACTTGGCTATGCGCTATATGCCGTACGCCGTTTTGGTAGCCGTCCTATATAGCGTTAACCGTTTGCGGCTGGCCCCAGAAGAAGCTCTGCTGATCGGCAACGTTTTTGCCTACGCACTGGAACGCGGCAAGCGACTGGAGTTGAGCTTAAATAGCGTGCGCAAAGAGGCCGAGGGGATATATAGTTTCGTCTTTACTTACCACGGCGCTTTTAATTTCAAGCCCGGGCAGTACATGGAATGGACGCTGCCGCTTCGCCATAGTGACAGCCGCGGTAACCGGCGTTATTTAACCCTTTCCTCAGCACCGACCGAAAACCAGCTAATGTTTACGGTTCGTTTGCCGCGCCGGGCAAGCCATTTCAAAAAAGCTTTAGCGGCTTCTAAGCCGGGCGGCAAGATATTAGCCTCGCACCTCGCCGGCTCGTTCGTTCTGCCCGGCGACGATAGCAAAAAACTGGCATTTATCGCCGGCGGCATTGGTGTTACACCTTTCCGTTCGATGATTAAATATGTGGTAGACAGCCGCCAGCAGCGGCCAATTAGCCTACTGTATGCCGCTAACCACGCCAACGAATTCGCCTTCACCCAGTTGCTTAAGCAAGCCGAGCCTTTTGGTATTACTACCAATTATCTTGACACTTCCAAGCGCAGCCTCGACCAACAGGCTATCGTCGAAAATTTGCCGGACTGGCGAGAGCGGCATTTTTATTTGTCTGGACCTTACGGATTTGTAAAATCAGTGCGGGAATCACTTTTGGATATGGGTGTGAGCCTGAGAAATATTAAGTCCGATTATTTTCCCGGCTACGGCTAAGGATCATTTTTCAGCTATGAAAACGGGCACGAATTTTGCTACGAGCGATTTTAAATAATCGCGAGCGTTCGTGCCCAAAATGAGCGGAACTCAGAGGCCCGAGGAACGAATTCCAAGGGCCTCCAAGTCCCAAGAGACGAAGTCTCAGTGCTACGACTCCCTGACCACCGGCGCAGCCCAGTTGCTTCTGACGCGGTCTGCCCAGCCGGCGTCCAGGCCGACCTCGCGGCTGACCCTGTCCCCGTAGAGGTACAGAACGCTCGTCCAGGGCTGGTCGTCGGGCACCGTGGCCTCGAAACCGGCCATGTCGGCATACGGCAGGTTCGTTCCGTCTTGCTGCCTGAGCAGCTCGTCGTGAACGGCGTAGGCCGCCAGGACTTCAGCGGCCGCCAGGGTCTCGCCCGTGCGGGCGGCCTGCTCACGAACCTGAAGCACCGAACGGCCGTCTTCTGGCTCCCAGTGAGCCACCAGGTTGATCCGGATCCGATGGATGCCGGGCTCGTACCAGCGGGCAGTCGGCGTCAGGCGCAGATGGTTGGAGTCGATTTTCAAACCGTCGTAACACCGGGCGTTGGGCTGATTGGCCTTGATGGCCCGCCAGTACGCTTCGACGTTGCCTTCCGACGACCCGAACTCGATGTAGAAGATCTCAAGGTCGTTGACGCTCTGGACGTGGTCGCTGGAGGTGTCGACGGTATCGAACCAACCGACCGACTTGATCTGGCCGTCCAAGACACTGAGGTCGAGAACTTGCCAGAGGTTCAGCTGATCTTCGAGGCTCAGAAGATGCAGCCTGTAGCGGTCGAAGCGGATCTGCTGCAGCTGCTCTTTCAGTGCAGCAACCATAGGATCGACCAACTCCGGCTGCTTGATAAGCGCCCGCGCCATTTCGGCGTCGAGACCGCTCTGAGAAAGGATGCGATAAAGTTCCACATCCTCTCCCTTGGTGATGTCGTAAAGGCTTGCCATTTCTGGCTGACCTCCCTTTGGTACGCCGCCAGGCTGACTCATTATCCGCGCATCGCGAGCGTAGAAAGCTTACCCGTTTGAGAACGGCATATTGGGGCTAAGTTTTGGCCCCAAAATGCCGCCCTCAACTTAAAGGTATCGGGGGTTGTAGCTTAACCCGCCAAATTTTCTTTGAAATTTTAGGCGGGTAAATCTGTTAAGGTACAATAGGCAAATTATACTATTTAAGCTTATTCTTGTCAACTATTATTACCTCGTAGCCGGGTTGTTTTTTAATGAATTCAACGCAGGCAAGACCCATAACAAAACAGGCTGTCGCTAAGACGTCGGCTTTGATGATGTCCGGCCCGGTGACTGTCAGGCTCAGTAGCTCATTGGCTGGGCGGCCGGTTTTAGGATTAATGATGTGCTTACCGCGCTCATAAGTACCGCTGGTGGCAACCGCCCCGTTCGAAACACTTAGCGTGTTAAGTATTTTTGATTTATTGCGCGGATCCTGAATACCAATATTCCAAGTTTTGGCACTGTTGGAGCGCGCCAGAATATCGCCGCCGGCGCCGATACAATAAGTTTTATAGCCGGCCTTTTCTATCGCCTTCCCCGCCTCCTTAATTCCGTAACCTTTGACATAGCCGGTAGGGTTAAATTTGCCTTCAAAATGCGCCGAAAAGTAGCCATCCGTGTATTTTTCCGCCTGTTTGCAGGCCCGTATGACTCGTTTCATCTCCCTGCTTAAGTCTGATTCTTTGATTTCGCCGCGCCTGAATTTACTGAGTTCACTGGCTGGCTTATAGGGGCTAAAGCGATTATCAATAGCCTCCAAACACCTAAAAGCAGCGATAAACGGCGCCTCAGTGCGGGCAGCTGGAATATCAATGCTGATGGGCAGACCCATAATGAATTCGACGCGTCTCATTCATTTACCATTTTACATTTAACATTTCACATTTATTTAACAGGTAACATTTGGACATTGTAGCGGCAATGACAAATGGCTGAATGCCAAAATAAATGCTAAATGACAAATGACAAATGTTAAGTGCCGCTAGGCCTGGGCGGCTTGGTCAAGGGCAGCTTGCAACGATTGCTCATAGCCATTGCTGGTGCTGGTAGCGCCTGAAACAAATTCGATATTGGCACTCTGGGCTTGCAGGGTAGTCTGTTTAAGCAGCGGCTCGGCGACGGTGGTCACCTCCTGGGAGTGTGCTAGGTCGCTGGGCATTTGTAAAAAATTTACGTCAGTGATTTTGCCGCCGCTGACCACAACGGCTATTTGCACTACACCGTAAGGTGTATCAGCCGCACTGCCGGTATAAGTGCCGTCTTTGTATGTCGTAGAGCTAGCTGCTGTTGTTTGTGGAGCCGAGCTACCAGCTGTGGAGCTGTTGCTCTGGTTGGACGAACCAGTAGCAGAAACCGGCGATGAGACTAGCTTAGCTGAAGTGTTATGGCCTGGGTTGATATAAAGACCAAGCGCTCCTAAAATAGCGACGGTCATAATAATCAGTAGCGGTTTTTTCATCCCGTTAGACCTCAAAAACTTTCATAATTAATTCATACGACGAAGCAAGCAAGCGATTCAAGACGCTATCAATAGGTCGGAAGTCAAGTGAGGTTCTAACGGGATTCATATGTCACGATAGCTTAGCAAAGCCAAACTGAGTTTTAGCTTAGTTTTCGAGATAAGCCCGCCCCTTTTGAGCGTATAATGTCATCTGATGATTGAAGCAGCCATTTTTGATACGGGCGGTGTCTTAATAAAATCACCGGGTTCGGTGGTTGGTGATAATTTGAAAAAGGAACTTGGCGTGGATCAGGTGACCATTGACGCCATTTGGGGTGAGCTCATTCCCCTGCTAGGCAGCGGTAAAATTGACGAAGGAGAATTCTGGAAAAGAGTCGCCGACCAACACAAAACTAGAGATGTCGGCGTTGAAGAAGACCTTTTGGGCCGGCCATTCGCCGAAACATTCGAAAATAACGAGGAACTTTTAGAGTATATTCGGGCACTTGGGGGTAAAGGCATGAAACTGGCGGTACTTTCAAACACCATCGAGCCGCATGCCAAGCCAGTTCGCGAGAGCGGACTTTTCGAACCGTTCGACTATGTTTTCCTATCGCATGAAATCGGACTTCGCAAGCCCGATCCAGCAGCTTACCAACATGTGGTCGAGACTATGAAAGTTGACCCGGAGAAATCCGTTTTTATCGACGATGACCCGGAAAATGTCGAAGCCGCCACACAGTTAGGTATGCACGGAGTCGTCGCAAAAGACGAAAAGCAAGTTATTGAAGATCTTGAATCACTGATATCCTAACCGGCCGCCCCTTTTGAGCGACAAAAAAATTTTTACCAAAAATTCCCTCGCGCCTAAACCCGCCGAATCCCAGCCCGTCAAATCCTAGCAGCCTATGACTTAACCTAAGTCCTTAATTGTTTAAGTCCTTGGGTTGAGTGCCCAACCCGGTTTCCCGGGTTGGGCTACCCACCTACTGCTGCGTCTCTTCTGCGGCGATCGTGCCGCCGCTGGTGTGCTTGTTGCCGCATGCGTGGCAGGGTCCCGCCGGACCGCTCTCACGAGTCCAGCCGGGACCGTGGTTGTGCCGCCCGATCTCGTCGTACGTGAGCGGGTCGTAGTGGTAGATGCGAGAGCCGTCGGGCATCTCCCAGTACCAACAGCACGCTCCGCAGCTGGTCACGAATTGCACCTGCTGTCCGGCACGCCGCGCGATGGTCACCTCGCTTGGGATGAAGCGGGCACCGCGACTCATGTCCTCGGCGTCGGAACGAGGGAACGTAGCCCCAACGTCCTCGCCGCCGTCGAACAGCGCGTTCTCAAGTAGACCGAAGGCAGCGCTTTCGGTCATGTATTCGTACCTTTCCGGCATCAGAGCTCCTATCTGAGTAGGTGGGGTTCTGGTATCGCTCGCGCGATCACCTTGTTGTCACATCTTCTATGACAGGTTTAACTATAACATAATAGAATAAAATAATCAATATTGGGTAATCCGGCTGAGAACCTGGCCGAACCCGTCGAAGACTAACCGGCCGCCCCTTTTGAGCAGTTATTTAACTGGGTGCCAGAAACATAGCTTATAGCCATCCGAATCTTTGACTATAAATTCCCTGTTGCCCCAGTCCCAACTTTTTGGCTTAGTTGCTGGTGCTATACCGATATTTACTAATTCATCATATTTTTCATCAACGTCATCAACACGTATATAGACATACATGCCTTTGCCCTTTTCAGCCGATAAAGAGTCTCTGGCAAATTTTTCTTCGTCCCTCATATTGATTAGCCATATCTCAAAGCCGTCTAAGCTAACAACTGAATGGTTGTCGTCCGAGCGGACGATGTCAAAGCCGAGTTTCTTGTAGAACTTTTCGCTCAGCTTGTTTTCTTGAACCCAAAACAAAAGGTTTGTTATCTTCATGGCTTAAATTTCGCACCACTCCTATCTGACTTCAAGGTCAGATTTACAACACTAATCGGCCGCCCCTTTTGAGCGTAGTGGTTGCATTATCAACGTTATTATTGTAAAATATCTTCGACGTTTCCGACGAGCAAGGAGTGACACCCAATGCCGTTGCTTACGTGGTACCGCATTATGCGCACCCTACCGGGTGTGGTGTTCGGATTTATCTTCCTCGGCGCCGGCACTTACATTGCCCTCGCCCCTGTCTCCTACCGGAACCCCAACAACCCCAAGCTGGTCGCCTACGCCAACAGCATGCACCCAGTCGTAATTGCGATCGGCGTGATTGCCGTGCTGGCAGGACTGGGCTTCTTGTACTTCGGAGTTACCAGGTACTTCCGGATGCCGGAATACCTTCGGGAGTTCACATACGAGCAGCTTCGGCTGGGCCGGGCTCTAGCCCGTGAGATTGTCCGGCTAACATCGGAGAAAGATTTCCACCATCGCTCCGTCAAGTACGACGATGGCTCGGAGGTTAGTCTCTCCGCCTACAGCTACTACGAACGTGGCAGGATGTCCTGGAGCCGGTCTCTGTTCTACGGATTCGGGGAGACAGTCTCGTTCACTCATGCAAAGCCGCCCACCGAAGTCGATGGAGTACTACACGTACCGGAAGTCAGGTTCCACATCGACACATTCTCGGGCAAGGGCAGCCGTCACGAATCGGTCGAGCAGTACGAGATCCGGGAGGAGCCCCCAGTCCTCGAAGGTGAGGCCGCTGAGTTCCTGAAGTTCGCAATCAGGGAAACCGGTACAAGTGAGGAGTGGGAGGAAGAGCTGGAGTCGCTCACAGAGCCCCGATTCACAACCGTCCGTCTCGATCGCGAAGTCGATGATCCCGGCGCGTACTACAGGTTCATGAGGCAGATGGGGCTGGACAAGCCCTCAGCCGAAGAACTTCGGCTGGCGCTCGATGAGCTCAAAGGATGGTGACGTCACAGCCCCGCAAGCGTTTTAATGAAGACGCTCCGCGGGGCGTCTTCATATATGGCCACAGGAATTCATCTAACCGGCCGCCCCTTTTGAGCGGATGTTTTGATATATAATTCGGACATGACCAAAGGTGAGGTCGAGGCGTTGGCTAAAGATGTGCTCGAAAAGATATTCAGAAATAACGAGCGCAAAGGTCTGATGGCTGTCTATCTCTGGGGTTCGATTATTACCCCAGAGTTTGATCCCGAAAACAGTGACGTAGATGCAGTTGGTATCCTCTCAGATGAAGCCATCTTTGCGGAGTTTAATGAAATGCGTAACTGGCTCCCCTCCATCGAGCCAGGATTGAAGCGTTTGCAAATAAATTTTTTCTACTTGAGTGAGCTTATAGGCGGCCCAGTTCGCAGCAACCTAGCTCGTTTAGCAAGTCCTGAGCAAGCGGTATTTGATTTCCCATACTGGAAGCATGTCTGTGGCAAGAAAATTGCAAGCTCGGATTTACCAAAGGTTACTGCCAAGCAAGCTCTTAAAGATCAGGTGGGGCTTACTAAGATGAGAATGGGCTGGGTAAAAGACGGTGCTTACGGCGACATGGGTTTGGAATATTTTTGCAAGAGCCTTGTTTGGCTTTGTTATAACATCCACAAATTATCTTCGCCGCCTGAGCGTTTTTCCTGGAAGAGTCTCGATTCTGAAACGACTGACGAGACCAAAGGGATGGTAGAGGTTTTACTCGATCTCAAATCGAAGCACTGGGCTAAAGAGACTATTCGAGAACAACTTCCTTGGCTTGAACGAACCGCAAAAACTCTGATCGCAAAGTACTCCTAACCGGCCGCCCCTTTTGAGCGTGCTTATGCTTGCAATTTGTGGCACTCAACCATAGTGTATTTTTATGGCTAACCCAGAAAAATCTGAACTTATTGTAGAAAGATTACAAACATACACATCCAAAGACGCCGAACAGCTAGGTCTTTTAAGAAACGCTCTTAGCTCGGACCGGTCGAGCGATGCGCTTAGCCCTAGAAGAATAGCTTTATTTACAGAGCATGAAGAACGCGCTTTGATTGCCGCAAGAGTGGCGGATTCTGGAAGAATTGTCGCCTGCGAGACTATAGCGGGCACCCCTGTATTAGAGGCAAGAGAGGAAGACTCGGATATGTTCGGCTGGTTAGGTTTTGTATCTACCCTACCGGAAGATCGCAACCTTGGAATTGGCAAGCAAGTTGCAATCGCAGGCATGCGGTGGTGCCAAGACCTTGATATCCGAGAATTAAAATTTACATCCAACTCACATAACACCGAACGGGCAATAGCCAGAGCGACGTATCTAAAATATGGTGCCGTAATCGTTGCCAAGGGCGTTGGCCCAAAAGACACCGACATGTTCAACTGGAGCGTCCAGACTGGCCTAGAAAAACTTACAGCCGGCATTAGCTAACCGGCCGCCCCTTTTGAGCGTATAATCCGTTTAGTGAGAAAGTTGAATATTCTTATCGACGAAAGTGTGACTCAGGTGGATAAAAAGTCGATAAGAGTTAGTGTATGTTGTGTTGAGTATCTAGACGATGCTATAAAAGACGATTTACAAAAATTACAAGACTCTTTTGAAAAAGATGAAGTCAGATACCCAAAAACTGGCAAAAAGATCCACTTCAGTGAGTTAAACATTGTCCAGCAGTCTGATATTACGGAAATAATCTCTAAATCCGATATCACAGCCAAGGTCTACGTTTACTACTTCTTGGGCATGGATGAAGCGAGAGCAAAGGTCGCTGCGGTTGAGGCAACTATACACCATGTACAACTTTTACACCGAACCAGAGACATAGACATATCACTAGAGACAGCTCAAGAATATAAAAGCTCGTCCATCTCAAAATACTTATCTGCCGAGAAAACACTCTTTATATTTCCCGATGCCATACTTAGCATCTTTTGTAACTTTCTCGGTAATCAAGACCCTAGAAAAACCGCAGTAAGTTTGCGGCTATATACGCTCATCAGAGAAAAAATTCGCTTGCAGGTTTTTCGATCGTACCCAAAGATAGAATATAATACTAGACTTCGCCGCCTCTAGATTTGTTATACTTCCATTGCGGGGTTGTTGTTCTGCATCAGAATAACATTGTCGACCTCCAGTAAGAATATTTTTCTAGTGCAACCTCGCACTATGTTTCGATGATTCATGATTATATCGCCGTCAAGAAAGACGACTTTGATAGCTTTATCGCCAGGCCTGAAGGTTTTTTCGTACGACAAGGTAAGTTAACAAAACATAAGAATAGATTTTCCCAAGATTCTATTTCTGTTAAATTTGACAAATTTATTTATAGTCTCTTGAGAGAATATTTAGCTGCAAAGAGACCTGATCAAGGTGCATTTGCTAGTAAATCAATTTTTCAGCTCGTACAGCCACATAAAAATTATAAGTACATACTCTGTACCGACATAAGAAATTATTTCGACAGAGTTACGTTCGATTTAGTAAAAGAAATAATAGGTAGCAAAGAAAGTGTGTCGCGCTGCTTCCCAGAAATTCAAAAAATTTATTTTGATACTGGTCTCAGAAGGGGGCTAATCGCCTCCCCGTTATTATCCGAGGTTGTAGGACTTAAAATTGATGGTTTAATTTATCAGTTAGTAGGCGGGGTGGGACGCTCTGACTTCCACTATGCTCGATACTATGACGATATCAGTATTTCCTCTAACGATAAGAAAAAATTAGAGCAATTATTAGCACAGTTAAGATCCCGGCTACTAAAAGAATTTGCCATGGAGCTTAAGGACAAAAAAACTTTCATAAAATTTACTCATGGGTCTAAGGTTTTGGGTCTCACTATTCACAAGGGCAACGTGGTCGTACCGGGGAAATTTAAAAACCGCTTGCGAGCCATAATGGCGGCTTATGAAACTTTACCTGAAGACGACCTTGATAGCACTTGGGATAAACTGTCTGCAGTTGGGACAATAATTGCCTCGCATCATTACATCATCAATAACTCAGATAAAGAAACATCCGAGAAATATAGAGCTTCTATCAGTGATTACTACACCGAGCTGACGAGGTTAGAAGAATTAAAAGATCGCTTTATCCAACAAGAAGCTGGCGAGAACGCACGGCTTTAAATATCTGTGGGTTTGATTATCGAATTTTGATTTGCTGCTTTCATCCTAGATTCGGGCTCGAGCAAACAGATGAATTTTTGTGCTTTATCTTCGGCATCTTTTGAGCCCTGATTTGATGTTGTCAAAATCAGGCGGCCTTGGGCGCTAAAGCATGTCCGAAGCAAGGCAAAAAGTTGGGGACTTTTTGCCTTGCAAGATCTTTAGCGAGCCTGATTGTGACAACAGCGTGTCACGGCGAGAAAGCAGCCGAGAGTTTGGCGACACCTTTTCGGTAAAAGGTGTCAAAAGTTTGGTACTTTCCAAAGTAGACCTAAGATTTCTGAAAGAAATCCAGATTTTTCAATTCTTCCGGCCCCGCACCTTTTGCAGGCGCTTTCGCAATCTGATTACTTACTGCTACCGCCCTGAAAAGAAGCGGGACAAGCATAAATCCTTTGGGCTAAGTAAAGAAATCTATATCTTTGATCTCTGAGGGCAGGAAACCCTCCGGGTGGCGGAAGCCGGCTTCCCATTTGGTGCCTTTACCATACCCCAAATCCTTCATTAGCTTGGTTGGGGCATTGCGCAGCTGCAGCGGCACGGGCAGGTCGGGATATTCACGGGCAGCGGCTTGGGCCTTGCCCCAGGCGTTATAAGACTCGCGAGATTTTGGCGCACGAGCCAGCACCGTCACGCAGTGCGACAAGTTAATTTGGCATTCCGGCATACCAATCCGCTCTACGGCTAGGAACGTAGAAACCGCCAGGTTGAGCGCGGCCGGGGCAGCCATGCCTATATCTTCAGACGCAAAAACCACCATGCGCCGGGCCACAAACTTTGGATCTTCCCCGGCTTGCAGCATGCGGGCCATGTAATACAGCGCGGCGGATGGTTGGCTGCCGCGCATGGATTTTATGAAGGCGCTGATGATGTTGTAGTGGTTCTCGCCGGCTTTGTCGTAACCCGGCACCCGTTTTTGCGCGGCCGCCTGCACGACCTCCGCGGTGATCGCGCCCTTAGTCAGTTGCAACGCTAGTTCAAGATTACTAAGTGCTATACGGGCGTCGCCACCGGAAATCTCGGCCAACATATCAATGCCCGCCGCCGGCAGGCGTTTAGCGCTGAGCTTTTCGGCCTTGGCTGCCCGTTTAATAATTTTAATGATCTCTTTCTTGGTCAGCGGCTCTAGGACCACTACCCGGCTGCGACTTAGTAGCGGCGTAATCACCTCAAAACTCGGATTTTCGGTAGTCGCGCCGATTAAGGTAATCAAGCCTGACTCGACATGGGGCAAAAAAGCGTCCTGTTGAGCCTTGTTAAACCGATGGATCTCGTCCACGAAAAGAATCGTGCGCTGCGGCCCAGCGGTAGTGTTTCCCTGCTCGTTGGCCCGCGCCCGCTCCACAGTCCGTGTCACGTCAGCTTTGCCGGTATTAACGGCAGAAATCTCAATAAAATCGGCTTTTAGCTCATTGGCGATAATCCGTGCCAGCGTGGTTTTGCCGCTGCCCGGAGGCCCCCAAAAAATGAGACTGAACGGCTGGCCGGCTTTGACCAGCTGCTGGATCATTTTGCCCTCGCCCAGGATGTGCTTCTGGCCGACCACCTCTGACAGTTTACGCGGACGCATGCGGTCCGCCAGTGGATGCTCCATGATTCTCTTATTATAGTCCCGATCTGAACCAGGCGCATCTTAAAAAATACTTAACAAGTCAAGTATTTTGACGGGGGCCGCGAGCACCGTAGTTCGAAAAAGTTAACCGAGCCCCTAACTTTTATCCAGACTCGAGGCGAGCCTGAGCAGATGATGTGAAAAAGAGGCGCCCTTGGGTGCGAGGAATGTCTGACGAAGCTAGATTGTCGGGTGGCAATCTAGCGAGGAGTTCCGCAGCAAGCCTGTTTCTGACATCAGATGCGTCAAGTTAGCCGAATGTCTGGGAAAAGTCAGGGGCGAGGGTTTAAATCGTGGCCGCCGAATTTGTTGCGCATGGCGGCAAGCAGTTTGGTGGCGAAGGTCACCTGCCCTTTTTGGCTGGCTAGCCGGACATCGAATGACTGGCGGATGGCTGGCGTGTCGATGCCGTACTGTTCGGCGACTTCCAGTGTCCAGCAGGCCTCGCCGGATTCAGCCACCCGACCGTCTATCCCCTGAAGTTCTGGGTTTTCGGCAAGAGCTTGACGTGACAGTTCGTTAAGCCAAGATGTGACCACGCTGCCGTGCTGCCAAACTTCGCCGGCGGCCGCCAAATCTAGCTCCTTATACGGGCCTTCTTTAAGCACCCGGTAGCCTTCGGCCAAGCTTTCCATCATGCCGTACTCGATAGCGTTGTGGACCATCTTGACGAAATGCCCGGCCCCGCTGCCGCCAAAATATTGGTAGGCGCCGCTGGGCTGGGCCAAGGTTTTAAGGGCCGGCTCTAACTGCTTGAACGATGCCTCATCGCCGCCAGCCATCATCGAAAAGCCATTCTTATAACCCCACACGCCGCCGCTGGTGCCAACATCCATGAAACTACTGCCGGCGGCTTTGACCCGCTCGGCGCGGGCTTTGTCATGCCGAAAGTCCGAGTTGCCGCCATCAATTATTAAGCTGCCTTTGGGAACGAGTTTTAGCCACTCGTCCAGCTGGGCATCAATAATTTCCGCCGGCAGCATGATCCAAAGCACTACCAGCCGACCGTCAAAGGCTGCAACAACGTCCTCTTTTTTATAAGCGGCCTTGGCTCCGTGCTTGACTGCTTCGTCAATCGGCTCAGGGCTGCGGTTATTGGCAATTACTTCGTGCCCGCCCTCGGCCAGTTTTTGAGCAATCTGTCCGCCCATCCGCCCCAGTCCACTGATAGCTATTTTCATCCCGTTAGAGCCAGGAAACGCTTGTTCCTATTTTTTAGGTAGCGTTTACCCGTTCCTGTCTTTAGATACTTTTCTCTTGCGAAGGCGTCATTCGAGTTCATACAAGCTTCATAATATATCAGCTCGTATGGACCTCGAAATTTGGTGTAAGTGGACTTTCCTGATTGATGCTGGCTTAAGCGTTTCCGTAGGTCAGACGCGCATCCCGTGTATAGCCTGCCGTTTTCGGGATTGCGAAGAACATAAACGTAAGTCATACTGGCTCTAACGGGATTCACTTGATGTCTCCTTTATAGTCAGTAAAGATTATAACCTTTTTGAGTTGCTTTAAGAGCTGAGCCGGCTGTTTATCAGCGCTGACGTTTGTTTTGAGTAGATCAAATTGCGGCCATTTTTCCCGGCCTACTGCGTAAACTGTAACTTCGTCCAGTTGTTTGATGAGCTTGATGGTGGGGGTTATGCGGATGTAATCATGCCATTGGTAGCCCAGCATATCCTCACCGCCAACCACGGCCGGGCTGCCCGGTTTAATGCCAAAAATATGGCCGTCGGAGCCCATACCGGCCAGCGCTAAAGAGTAATCAGCGGCTTTGAGGCCAGTCCGGAGAACCGTACTATATTCTTTGACCGTTTGGCTGAGGCTTTTGCCTTGTAGAACGGGTTGCAGGCTAGCTCCGTCCAAGCGAAATCCAGCTTCAAGCAACTGTTGCCAATTGGAATCTTTGTGGCCTATCGGCCCGTAACGCTCATCGGTCAAGGTTACTGTAAGGCCACGTAGCGGCGGCCGCAACCGCTTACTGACCTCAACGGCAATTTTGATAGCCGAACCGCCGGCAACCAACCATAGAACTTTTTGCCCCGCTGCTAGTTTGGTATCAATAAGCCTAGCCAGATATTCGGCAGCCTTGTCGGGATTAGCTTGCTTAACTATTTCCACACCTCTTCTCCGCCAAGTATTTTGGCGACCGAGCTACCCGGCTCGTAAAACTGTAGGTCGCTAGGGTCCTGCTGCCAGTAGTCCAAAATCGGTTGCAGGATTTTCCAGCTGGCTAACACTTCCTGATTGCTGGTAAACAGGCTTTTGTCGGAGCGTATGGCATCCACTAGCACTTGCTCGTAGGCATTTGGCAGGTGGTCGAAGTTTTGGGCAAAAGAAAAACTTAAGGTTTTTTTCTCCAGCTCTTTGTCATACCCCGGCCGCTTGACCCACAGATCCAGCTCGATGCCTTCACGCGGCTGCAGGCGGATGACTAGCGTATTGGAGTGGCTGGCACTGGTTTTTTTAAAATTAATCCGTATCTGGGTGAGTTTTTGGTCCAATTTCTTGCCGGTAGCCAGATATATCGGAACATTCCGCCAGCGTGGAGCTTTAGAGTGCAGCTGTAAAGCCACAAAAGTTTCAGTGACGGAGTTTGGGCTGGCAATTTCCTGTTTGTAGGTTTTATATTGCGCACGGAAAACGGTTGCGGACAATTTGGACCGCGGCGGAGCAGTCAAAGACCGCAAAGCTTCCAGCCGGCGCTTGGGCAGCTCGCTAAAATCAAACTGGTCCGGGCACGGCTCCATAAGAGTCAGCGCCGCCAGCTGCAGCAGGTGGCTTTGGACAATATCACGCAGGGCGCCAGTTTTTTCGTAAAAATTCCCCCGCCCTTCCAAACCAATGGCTTCGGCGGCCACAATTTCGATATAGTCGATAAATTCCCTATCCCAGATTTTTCTAAACAGTACATTGCTACCCAAAAAAATGCTAATGTTTTGGGCGACTTCTTTGGCGACGTAGTGGTCTATGCGGTAGACCTGGCTTTCTTTGAAAAACTTGGCAGTTTGTTTGACGAGCTTCTGGGCGGAAGATAAATCGGTGCCGAAAGGTTTTTCTAGCAGCAGCTTAACGCCCGGGCCGTCCAGTCCGGCTACGCCTAAGCGGCTAATTATCGCCGGCGTGGCATCCGGCGGTACGGCAAAATAAAAAATTATCTCGAGGCGCGAGCCGCCGGCAAGTTTTTTCAGCCGCAGCTTTAGTTTGTGGTAATCAGCAGCCCGGCTAAAATCCATCTGTAGAAATTCGGTAATCGCAGACAGTGTTCTAGTGCTACCGCTATAAACATCCTTGGGGGCAAGCTGGCGGCGGCTGATACCCAAAACTTTAAAATCCGGCGGCAGTTGCCGGGCTTTTTTAATCTCAGCCAATGCCGGCAATAAGTAGCGGTGACTAAGGTCGCCACTGATGCCCAAAACCACCAAAACTATCGGCTGGTTTTTCATATATATAAGTATATAGGCTGGGGGCGGATTTCACCCATCACGCGCGAGACTAGGCTTGCCTAGTAGTGAGCTTTTGATATTATCCCGACAGTGTCGGGATATAAATCCGCCCTTAGGCGGGTGAATCGAAAGTCTACTATTAGGCTTGGATGCGGTTGAAGCGGTTAACGGCAAAAGCCACGCAAACTACGAGCATGATAGTGATTACAACCAGGTCTTTGGCTAAGCCAAAGTGCGATTGGTGGATCATGGTATAACGCAAAGCATCAACACAATATGTCAATGGATTAACCTCAGACATAACGCGCAGAAACGTCGGCACATTGGTCAAGGGGTACAATGCGCCAGATAGAAAATATAGCGGGAAAATAATAAAGTTGTTGATGCCCTGAAACCCCTGAAAATCTTCCACGATACTAGCCAAGCCGGCGCCAAAACTAGTCAGCGCCAGGCAAAGCGCCAACATTACCAGGAAACTTACCGGAAAATAGACCCAGTTATATGGCCGAAAACCCAGGGCAATCGAAATTACCAGTACGAAAAGGCCTTGGAGCAACGAGATTGTGGCGCCGCCTAGGGCATTACCCAGCAAGACACGCAAGCGTGAGACCGGCGCCACCAGCATCTCTTTTAAGAAGCCGAAGCGTTTATCGAATAGGATTTGGATGCCCCAGAAGACACCAGAGAATAATATGGTTTGCACGATGATGCCCGGTACCAAAAATTGCAGGTAGTTTCCCTCTCCGGCTTTTTTATAAACCGAGCCCAAGCCGTAGCCCAGAGCCAGCAAGAACAGGATTGGCTGGCCGATGGCGCCCAACACCCGTGAACGGCTGCGTACGTAGCGCTTCATCTGCCGCAGCCAAAGAATGTAAACAGCATCCACTAGCGGAGCCTTTCATTTCTGCGGGCTGTACGGACATTTAAGCCATTGTTGCTCAGACTGGTTTCATCGCGGACTTCTCTACCGGTAAGCTCCAGATAGGCCTCTTCCAGACTTTTGGTTTTGGTCTGCTTGGCCAGCTGTTCTACCGTACCGGTAGCGACAATTTGTCCATGGTCGATAATGGCGATGCGGTCGGCTACGGCTTCAGCCTCATCTAAATAATGCGTAGTAAAGAATATGGTTGTACCTTTGGTATCGTTAAGTTTTTTCACGTAATCCCACAATAGGTTGCGGGTCTGGGTATCTAGCCCCAACGTCGGCTCATCCAAAAATAAAATTTCCGGATGGTGCAGCAGGCCGCGGGCAATTTCCAGCCGGCGGCGCATACCGCCCGAAAAAGTTTTTACATACGAATCCTTGCGTCCCCAAAGATCTACTAATCTAAGCAGCTCTTCTATACTGGCTTTTTGCTGCGGTTTGGGAACGTGGTATAAAACGGCGTGGATCTGCATGTTTTCGTAAGCTGTTAGCTCTTCTTCCAGCGCCGGATCCTGAAAAACTATTCCAAAAGCTTTGCGGGCTGAATCCTGTTCGTGGGTCACATCGTGTCCGTTCAGCAAAAGCGTGCCGCTGGTTGGCCTAAGCATGGTGGTCAGCATGCTAATGGTAGTACTTTTGCCAGCGCCGTTAGGCCCGAGGAACGCAAAAATTTCCCCGGATTCCACCTCAAAGCTGATTCCTCTGACGGCTTTGATATCACCGAAGTTCTTCACCGCATTGCGGGCCACAATGACCGATTTTGACACTACTTAGCTATTATAAACTACCAACCAGCGGCTTTTTAAGTACGGACTAGCGATTAACACTGGCCGGTTAATTGACTCTTGGCGACAAGGGTTAAAACTGTTAGACTAATAAGCAAATGGCTTGTGGGAAAATCCAAACGACCAGTAAAAGATCGCTGCCAGCTGTTAGCCTAACCGCGGGTGGGGTTTTTTAATGTTGGCCCTACCTGCTTTTGGCTTAAACATAGAGCCGTTAGCTGCCCAAAAGTTATTCAGCATCGGGCCGTTGCCTGTCACCAATGCTATGTTCTTTGGCACAATCACTGCTGTTTTTACGGTTCTACTGCTTTTAGCCGCGGTACGCTCAACCCAGTTGCAGCCGCGCTCGCGCCTGGCCTACTACACGGAACTTTTAATCGGGGGGATTTGGGGTGTGGCGGTTGATACTTTTGGTGATCGTAAAAAAGCCCTCAAGCACCTGCCTCTGCTGGCAACATTGTTTACCTTTATCCTGATTGGCAATCTGTCGGGCTCAGGCATATTGCCGGGCGTAGGCACCATTACTGCTCACAGCGGCGGTCAAATCACACCTCTACTGCGGCCTTTCACAACCGACCTTAATGCCACCCTGTCCATGGCCTTACTGACCATCGGCCTGGTGCAGTTTTATGCCTTGCGCCAACTCGGACTAAGCAAGCATTTTCGCCATTATTTTGCCCGACCGTTGTGGAATCCCTTGAACATCTTCATGGGGCTAAATGAAATATTCAGTGAGCTGCTGAGAATTGTCACGTTGTCCATGCGGTTGTTTGGAGTGATTTATGCTGGCGAGGTACTGATCAGCGCTGTTGGGCAACTAGCCGGTAATTTTGCCTGGATAGCTACAGTGCCAGTCGTTTTGCTGGAAATTTTCTTTTCCCTTATCCAGGCCTACGTTTTCATGATGCTGAGCGCTACCTATATAGCAGTTGCTACAGAGGATAGCGAGAAGCGCAGTAATTCCGTTCAAGAACACGGCAACGAGCAAAGGTTACAAGAAGTAAGTTAAGTAAAAGGAGCAGGTATGAACCACGTAGATCCATCATTAATCAAAGGTTTAGCCATCGGCTTTGGTGCTATTGGCCCGGCTATCGGCGTAGGGCTTATCGGCGCTTCAGCCGTCGGCGCCATTGGCCGTAATCCGGAAATGCAAGGGCGGATATTATCGACCGCATTTGTTATGGCCGGTTTGGTCGACGCCGTTTTGGCCTTCGTACTACTAATCGTATTTACAACTAGTTAGCAAGGACTCGCACATATGGCACATTCCTGCGTTAAAAACTGCGCTTCGCATTCACTGTATGTCAAATACAGTTCTTTTGCGGTGCTCGCTTTTTCCTTGGACTATGCTCACATGTGCGAGTCTTGCGGATGGGAGTGGCGTAGTTGATACAACTAGTGTCTCAATTTAGTAGCAGCTCCAGTGGAATTTCCAGCTTGGGACTTAACTTAAAGTCATTCATATTCCAGCTGATTACTTTCCTGATAGTCCTTTTAATTTTAAGTCGCTGGGTTTTCCCCAGATTGGTAGCTACACTCGAAAAAAGGCGCGAGGCGCTAGAACGTAGTTTGGAGCAAGCCAAAGCGACCGAAGAGACGCTAAAAGCTGCGGAAGAAAAAGCCGATAAACTACTCCATAGGGCCCGCGAACAGGCCGACGTTTCGTTAACTGACGCTAGCAAAAAAGCCAAGGCTGTGATTACCGATGCCGAGTCCGCCGCCGGTGAAAAAGCTGGCCGGATTATCAAGGACGCCCAAGCCCACCTGGCACAGGAGCACGAGCGGCTGCACCAGGAATTAAGAAGCGAGCTGGCAGATTTAGTAATCCGTACCACCGAAAGGGTAGTCCGTCAAAAACTTGACAAAGAAACCGATAAGCAGCTGGTGGAAACCGCCATCAAGGAGCTCAAATCATGATTTCACTGTCGCGCAGGCATTTAGCCCGTTATGGCGCTGCCCAGTTAATCGCCGGCCAGCCGGTCGTGATAGTTGCCCGTGAGCTTGGCTCCGTACTGCTCGAAAGTAAGCGTGCCAAAGAAGCCGACATGCTGGTTGCCGATATCGCCTGGGAGCTAGAAAGCCGCGGCAAAGTCGCCAACGTTAAAGTAACCAGTGCTTTTCCGCTGACCCTATCGCTAAAACGCGATATCCAAAAGTTCGTTAAAGACGCGGCTAAAGTCGATAACGTGATATTAGATGAGCTGACAGATAAGAAAGTGCTTGGGGGCATGCGGATAGAAACTGCTGCCCATGCTTGGGATAAAACCGTCGCCCGGGCATTGTCTGACATACGGGAGGAGTTCTAGATGCCAAAAACGGCATTTGATGCCAAGTCGTTAAGCGAGGAAGTCAAAAAAGCCATTACTGATTTGCGTGCCAGCGGCCAGGAGCAGACCAGCGGCGTGGTTACCCGAATCGGCGACGGCATAGCCTGGATTTACGGCCTGCGCAGTTGCGGCTACTCCGAGATGCTAGAGATCGAGGGGCTTGATGGCCAGAAGGTTACAGCCTTCGTCCTGAACTTGCTGGAAGATGAAATTGGTGCCGTACTGCTTGGCGATGACCGGATGGTAGAAGCTGGTGCCCGGGTAGCTTTAAGCGGCGAGGTGCTTTCAGTGCCAGTTGGACCAGAGCTTATCGGCCGGGTTGTGGATCCGCTGGGCAGGCCACTAGACGGCAAGGGTGAAATCAAGACCAAAGAACAGGGCTTGGTAGAAAACACCGCTCCGGGCGTCATTGACCGCAGAAGCGTACACGAACCGGTGCTTACCGGCATTACCGCTATCGATTCAATGATACCCATCGGCCGGGGGCAGCGCGAACTTATAATCGGTGATCGTCAGACCGGTAAAACGGCTTTGGCTGTAGACACCATGATAAATCAAAGCCGGCGGAGCAGCGATATTATAAATATTTATGTCGCCATCGGCCAAAAGAACGCCACTGTCGCCCGCTTGATTGAGCGGCTCAAGCGCGAAGGCACCATGGACCAGACTATCGTCGTAGCGACCTCGGCGGCTGATGCCGCCAGCCTGCAATACCTTGCACCTTACGCCGGTTGCGCCATTGGCGAGTGGTTCCGCAATAACCAGCGTCATGCTTTGATTATTTATGATGACCTTTCCAAACACGCCGTGGCTTACCGCCAAATGTCATTACTGCTTAGACGCCCACCCGGACGGGAAGCTTATCCCGGTGATGTTTTTTACCTGCACTCACGCCTGTTGGAGCGAGCCGCAAAACTTTCCGACAAGCTCGGCGGCGGTAGTCTTACAGCCCTACCTATAGTAGAAACCCAAGCCGGTGATGTCAGTGCCTACATTTCAACTAATATCATATCCATAACTGACGGCCAGATTTATCTGGAAACCGACTTGTTCTATCAGGGCATACGGCCGGCTATCTCCGTCGGTCTGTCCGTATCACGCGTTGGTGGGGCTGCCCAACCCAGAGCTATGCGCGACGTGGCTGGTACGCTACGTTTAGATTTAGCGCAGTACCGTGAGTTGGCAGCTTTTGCCCAGTTTTCTTCCGACCTGGATGCCGAGACCCAAGCACGCCTGTCGCGCGGACAGTTGCTGACTGAGATTTTAAAACAGCCGCAGTACACAACCCTGCATGTCTGGCAGCAGGTAGTTAGTATTCTGGCCGCTACCGAAGGAACGTTTGACAACATACATATAGAAAAGGTTAAAGCCGCCCAAAGCGCGCTGCTAACCGAACTGGAACAGCACCACAAAAAAATAATCGAGCAGATAGATAAGGGCACCCCGCCAAGCGATGCCGATAAAGCTATTATTCTGCGCGCCGCGCGTCAAGTAGCCGGAGGTTATAAAGTTAGTGAGACTAAAGTGGAGGCGAGCACATAATGGCTAAAACCCAGGCTTTAAGCAGGCGCATCCGCTCGGTCAGAAACGCCAAGCAAATTACCAAGGCACTTGAGCTGGTAGCTGCCGGCCGCATGCGTAGAATTCAGAGCTCGGTCGTAACCGCGCGCGAATATGCTCAGATAGCTACTGCCATCATGCGTAAAGTCGCCCCCTCACAAGAAGCCCAACATCATCCATACTTTAAAAAGCCCGAGAAGCCATCCTCACTTTATATCATATTCACCAGTGATCACGGCCAAGCCGGTGCCTTTAATTCCAATGTTTTTCACACCGCCATCAAGCTTTTTAGCCAGGATCGGAATCAGGGCGTGCAACCCTCGGTCGTGGTGTTCGGCAACAAGGGTGCCAATTTCTTCGCCAAGTTGGAATATCTGCGACTGTTGGGTGAATACGAAGAAGTAGCTGATGTGCCAGCTACCGAAATTTTTGCGCCAGTTTTAACAACTATTGCCCATGGCATAGAAAATGATGACTTCAACAGTGTGACTATCATATATACCGGCTTTGTATCTTCTATGACTCAGCATGTACAAACCGAGTTGCTGCTGCCAGTCACGTTGCCAGAGATTGATGACGCGCAGGCGAAAGAAAAAGCCGATAAAACGGTATATGAGTTTGAGCCCTCTTTGGAGTTGGTGCTGGACGAAGCTCTCAGATTATATTTTGAATCGCAACTACTCCAGGCTCGTATAGAGTCGGCGGCCTCCGAGTATGCCATGCGCATGATGGCCATGGGCAATGCCAGCCGCAACGCTGATGATCTTATAGATAACCTGACGCTGGAACTCAACGCCACACGCCAGGCTGTAATCACTCAGGAGATTGCCGAAATAACCGGCGGAGCGGTCGCCATTGGTGCTTAAGAAGAAAATACCAGGAAGGACTTAAAGACATGCTAACTGACGAAACGACCAGCAAAAAAACCGGACATATCGTGCAGATAGTCGGCGTTGTTGTGGACGTGGAATTCGAAGGGCACCTGCCGCCGATTGATAACGCTTTAAGTATCGAACATGCTAACCGGCTATTAGTTCTGGAGGTCGCTCAGCACCTTAGCCGAAATACCGTTCGGGCCATCGCTCTCGGTCCGACCGACGGACTAAGACGCGGCAATATAGCAACCGACACCGGTGCGCCAATCAGTGTACCCGTGGGCGACAAGACTTTGGGCAGGATGTTTAATGTTATTGGCGAGCCGATCGACGGCAAACCGGCGCCCGAAGGCGTTACGCTTGGCCCGATCCACCGCGAGCCGCCGTCACTTACCGACCAGAGTGGCAAGATTGAGATTTTTGAGACCGGTATCAAAGTCATTGACCTTATCGCGCCGATATCCAAGGGCGGCAAGGTCGGCTTGTTCGGCGGCGCTGGCGTCGGCAAAACGGTTTTTATCACTGAGCTTATCAATAATATTGCCAAGTTCCATAAAGGACGCAGCGTTTTCGCCGGCGTGGGCGAGCGCACTCGCGAAGGCAACGATCTTTACTACGAGATGCAGGATTCCGGCGTGCTGGACAAAACTTCATTGGTGTTTGGACAGATGAATGAGCCGCCCGGCGCCCGTCTGCGCGTCGGTTTCTCGGCTTTGGCCATCGCCGAAAGTTTCCGCGACGAGGGCAACGACGTCTTGCTGTTTATCGACAATATTTTCCGCTTTACCCAAGCCGGCTCCGAGGTTTCGGCGCTGCTGGGCCGTTTGCCAAGCGCCGTAGGCTACCAACCTAACCTGGCCACCGAGATGGGTGCGCTACAAGAGCGTATAACCTCCACCAAGAAGGGTTCTATCACCTCGGTGCAGGCGGTATTCGTACCGGCCGACGACCTGACCGACCCTGCCCCGGCCACGACTTTCGCGCACCTGGATTCAACTATCGTGCTTAGCCGCGGGCTCACCGAGCTTGGCTTATACCCCGCCGTTGACCCCCTGGACAGTAATTCTACGATTCTAAACTCAGAAATCGTCGGCGACGAGCATTACCAAGTGACGCGCGAGGTACAGCGCGTGCTGCAACGCTATAAGGACCTGCAGGACATTATCTCTATCCTAGGGATGGAAGAACTTTCCGACGAGGACAAGAACCTGGTCGCCCGGGCCCGGCGCATCCAGCGTTTTTTGACCCAACCATTCTTTGTCGGCGAAGTCTTTACCAATATTCCCGGCCAATACGTGCCGCTGGCAGAGACTATCCGCGGTTTCAAAGAGATTCTGGATGGTAAGCACGACGATAAATCCGAGCAAGCCTTTTATATGAAGGGCACCATCGACCAGGTCCAAGAGCCATCCAAGCTGGTGGAGAAAAAGACTAAGTCATGATCCATCTCCAGTTGGTTACATCCAAGGGGACTAAGTTTGACTCTGACGTCTACGAGGTGCTGATACCTACCCAAGGTGGCACTATTGCTCTATATGAAAATCACATGCCGCTTATCAGCGCTGGTAATGCCGGTCTTATCAGCGTACGTAAAGAAGCTTCTACCGGCGATGACGACATGGAGCACTTTGCGATTGCTGGCGGGGTAATCCAAATAGACGGCAAAACTGCCCGCTTTATTAGTGACGACATTACAACATCCGAGGAAGTTAGCGAACAAGAAGCGGCCGAAGCAATGGCCCGGGCACAGGAAATGATGGTTGCGGCAGAGAGCCGGACCGCCCTACACGAAGCCAAACGTATGCTACAGCATAGCAGCGCCCAGCTGCAATTGGCGCGCCTGAAAAAGCGCCACCACCGCTAGGTCTAAAAACTGGCTTGGCTGTTCAATTGTGTTACATCGGCAGCGTTATCGTCAGGATTATCGCTGTTAAGTGTTTGTGAAGCCTGGTTTAAGTCGCTGGTAGAACCAATGCTGGACGGAACACCGCTGGTGCTTGACGAAGTAGATTTTGGCACGGCAACTTGTTGTGCAGCACTTTGTTCGTTGAGTTTGTTGGTATTGTTTCTGTCTTTGTAGATCTTGTATCCAGTAAAGGCGATTATAGCTGCCAGCACTAGTATCAATAGCGCTTCCAGAGCCGCAAAGCCGTAAGTATTTTTAACTCTGCTCATTTATTGGCTCCCCCCGCTGGTGCTAGTGGTTGTTGCCACAGATTTAACTCCGGTTATCAGACCTTGTACCGACGACTTGTAGGCTTGCAATGCCGTGACTTCGCCGTTGACATCATCTTTAAATTGCTGGAGCGTGCCCAGTGGGTCAGTGCCGGAACAACTAAAGCTGGTGCTGTCGGTCTTGACCTGGTTAACCGCGCTCTGGGCGGCAGTTTTGTCGGTATTTACCATGGTCACCAGCGCGTTGTAGTTACTTAAGGTCTTGCCGCTTTTAGTGTAAAAGTTCTCAACCTTTGTAGCGACATCTGTGATGAGCGCCAGATGGCGGTTGCCGCGGTTGGTAATTCTGGTCAAAATTCCATCTATAACGCTCTGGCGGGCCGTACATACTTTTAACTTAGCTGCGTCCAGCCTGGCGCTAGCCGCTGCCTGGGCCGTCGAACTGGTCGTCGCCAGAGCAAACGCCGGCGCTAGCACTGCCATCGGAGCGCCGGCGATGACCAGTGTGCCACCGGCCACGATTAGCGCTGATCGAAGTTTCACTTTTCGCATAAAATCCTTCCCTCTTAGCTTAATTTATTAGCAGTACCATCTAGCTTATGTTAGCCGCGTTTGGCAGTCAACCTAGTCCGTGTCACCCTCGCCCAAGTCGTTGAGCATAGCTATCAATTTGTCTTTTTCAATGGTAGAGCAGTCTATCTTCTGTTCGTTAGCGATAATATAGCCCTGCAGCAACCTTTGCAGTCTAATCGCATCTTGCCGCCATAAAAAGTTTACAGAGTACGGGTTGGTAACAAAGTATCTGGAGGCGGTATGTACCGAGCCAAAAAACGGCCCGACATCGGCTTCAACACTTAGGATATCGCGAATCGGCACGCTGGTTATTTTGGCGACTCTAAAAAAGATCCGGTGGGCTATGGTCAGCTTTTCGCGGTCAACGGTAACAGTGTCCGGGAAAATATTAAAGGGAAAAACGGTGTTGGTTTTAAAGAGTACATCATGAGAGCTAAGGGCAATCCCCTTCAGTTCTCTGGGTCTAAGGATTCTTGGCAACCGGAGCTTGGCTACGGGTTTGTGCCGCACGAAGCCGCGTCGAATCAAGGCCCGTTTTATCGCCTCAAAGACATCAAGCAGCGAATCGGGGGAATTTTCGGAGAAATTTTTCCTTCTCGCCATCTCGCCCTCCGTATCTACATTATATGCCCGGAGATACTCGTAAATCTACTGACCGAACTCGTCGATCGTGGCTAATGTTCTGGCTTGCTGGTTTACCACTCGCGTTTTTGGCCAAAGTGCCAAAAATAACCAGATTCATTAACTTTCGCTGCGATACGGTAAATTTCTTCGGCTACTTCTTCCGGTTCTTTATCCGGATGGTTTATACCAGTAGCTGCTACCATACCCATGTCAGTTTTCACCCAACCCGGATCTAGCGACGAAACCTTAATATTTTTATCTTTAAGATAAAAATCCAGGATGCGCGTATACATATTAAGTGCTGCTTTGGCCAGTCGGTAACCAACATGGGTTTTATCGTCAATTGGGAAGGATTGCGCGCCGTAATTAGAGTCAATATTGATAACATGGGATCCGGCAGCCATCAGCGGCAAAAGTTTTTGCGTTAGGTCAATTAGTGCGAACAGGTCAACTTCAAAAGTCTGGCGGATTTTATCAACGTCAATATTTTCATCGCGCCCGTCCAGAACGATACCGGCGTTATTAACCAAAATATCTACAGTTTTAACTTGTTTTTTAATCTGTTCTGCGATATGGTTAACTTCTTTCGGAGAAGCTAAATCCAGTCTAACTGCAGCTAGTTTATCGTTCTTAATTGGTATATCTGTCTTATTAAATGTCCCGATTACCTGCCAACCATTCTCCAAAAAAAGCTTAGCTGTAGCTAAACCAATCCCACGGCTTGCTCCTGTTATAACAGCGGTTTTCATGAACTAATCATAGCAAACCGACAAAAACCCCTGGAAATAACCGTTTTAGCGCTTTTGTTTGGCTCGGTCGGAGGCTTCCCAAAAATCATCAATTTTGGTGGCGTCGTGGCGGTCCAATTGGCGTGAGATGGCCCACATATCAACCGGCTCATCGCCTTCGTTGCGGTGCGAGCGGGGTGTTTTGGGCGCCACCCGCACCACCGAACCGGCGGAAACTTTTTTGATATCGTCGCCAAAGCGCATCGTTAGCGTACCCTTTGTAATAATATAAATTTCTTCTATCTCCTCGTGGAAGTGGCCGGTACCCTGCTCAAAATCGCAGTGGGGTGGCACGCGGATTAAGGTTACCGCCAGTTGCTCGGCCCCTAGCGCCTCGGTCAGCCGGCGGAACTCGCCGGGCACATCAGTCCCGGCATAATGGTTTTTGGTATCATCGGCATTAACAATCGTGTAGTCGCTCATCTACATTAATTTTAGCGCTAAGCTACGGCACGCTGATATTGTCTGATGGCTAAAGGTATAAATACAACCAGCAGGCCGATACACCAAAGCAGAATCTTCCAGGTTGCCCCGCCATCAGGAACCCCAAGCGCCAAATGCCTGGCAGAATTGGCCACGAATGTAACGGGTTGGTTGCGCACAAAAACCTGCAGCCAGCTAGGCATCGTTTGCACCGGTATAAAGGCGGCGCTGGCAAAGGTCAGCGGAAAGATGAATACGAAACTAGCCAGTTGGGCCGTTTCCGGGTCGTGGACGGCCATGCCGACCAGCGCGAAAACCCAGGAAAGCGCGTAGCCAAACAAGACCGCCACGCCAACCATGCCAACTGCGTCAACTGGGCCGCTGTGGAAGTGAAAACCTATCAAATAGCCGACAGCGATCATAATCAATACCACGACCACGTTACGGACCGCGTCGGCAAGAGTCCGGCCAGCCACTACCGCCAGACGGCTCATTGGCAGCGACCTGAACCTGTCAACTATGCCCTTGCTCATATCATCAGCCAGTCCGATGCCAGTTTGTACGCCGCCGAACATTACCATCTGCACCAAAATACCCGGCAGCAAATAGTCAATATACTTACCGCCCGGAACATGTATACTGCTGGCGAGCGCGCCGCCAAAGACATAGTTAAAAAGCAACAAAAACATTACCGGCTGGATCGACGAAAAGAATAGCAGGCGGGGTAGGCGGACATAGCGCATAAGGTTACGCCGGGTAATTATTCCCGTATCACGTAAAACTTTATAAAGACTTTTAAACAAGCCCATCAGAACGGTCTCCTGTTGGCAGTGGATGCGGACTTTGGCTGCTCGGTTTTGTCGCCTGTCAAGGCCAAGAAGACATCATCGAGCGAAGGCCGGTGTAGCGACAGTGTTGAAATTTTTAAGTTCGCGTTGCTCACGGCACCGGCGATTTCCGCCAGGCTTTTAGCGCCGTGTGCGACCGGTACAGCTAGTTGCAAAGTTGTCTCGTTAAAGCTGGGCGCCGCTTTGGAAAATTTATGCGCTACCTCCATGGCCCGGGCTTGGTCGCCGGCATTCTCCAGCCCGAATTCTACGATGTCACCGCCAAGCTGGGTTTTAAGCTCATCGCTTGTGCCCTCGGCGATAACTTTCCCCTTGTTGATGATAGCAATTTGATCGGCCAGTTCGTCCGCTTCCTCCAGGTATTGCGTGGTCAAAAGTATAGACGTGCCAGCTTGCACCAACTCCCTAATGATCTGCCATATATCCAGACGCGATTTTGGATCGAGGCCTGATGTAGGCTCATCTAAAAATAGCACTTTGGGCCGGCCGACTAGGCTGGCACCAACATCTAAGCGCCGGCGCATACCACCAGAATACGTTCGAACTGGACGGTTTGCAGCCTCTTTTAAATCCAGTCGCTCCAGCAGTTCATCAGTCCGCTTTTTAGCCTCGGCCCGGCCTAATCCATATAAGCGGCCGGTCATGTAAACATTTTCATAGCCGGTTTGGAACTCATCAACGGCTGCATATTGTCCAGCTAGTCCAATCGCTTCCCGAACTTTTTGCGGTTCTTCCACTACGTCAAAACCCAGTACTTGGGCTGAACCTTTGTCAGGCACATGCAGCGTACTTAAGACCTTGATTATAGTTGTTTTACCGGCGCCATTGGGACCAAGCAGGCCAAAAATTTTGTTTTCTGGCGCGATCAACGTAACATCATCTACGGCTTTTAACTCGCCGAAGCGTTTTAGCAAATGTTTTGTCTCAAACGCATTCATAGCTACCAGAGTAACACAGACTGTTCCCCTAAATAACAGCCCAGATACAAAAAAAGCCTTCTAGGACGTATTCTATACTTAGAACATGGCTAATAAAGTTGTCCGCTATCTTGTCTTAAGCCAGTTGAGTTTGTTTATTTTTCTAGGCACTTGCATCGCGCTTTTGCCCAGGTTCCTTTTTGAGCGTAACGAAGGCGGTGTAAGCAATTACGGGGTCCACGCGGCAACGATAGTGCCCTACTCTCTTGCGTTTTTACTTTGCGGTGTGTTTATTTTGCAAGCGGCCCGCTATATTCCACGCACCACGCAATCACTCAACTGTTTACGTTACGCACTATACGCTCTTGCGGGCTTGCTTTTTTTAGTCTTAGCCACAACTTACCCGTATAAAATTAATTCGACGCTAAGAATCATTCATATAATTTCGGGCGTCATGATATTTTGTTTTGAAATGGTTATGGCTGTCTGGTTGGTGATGGTCTTAGTGAAAGACAGGGTCAATATCTCGTTGTTAGCCGCGCAACTTGTAGGTTTTTTTATAGCTTTTTTTACCCTTATCGGGGCCGCGCATCTTTTGTTTGTCGCGCAATCAATTACCGGCATGGCTTTTGGCGCCTTGCTCATACGCATTGGCAGCCAACTCTGCATGTAAGGCTTGGTGTCTTTCAAAAAGGTTGGCTTCAAACCTATGGCTGAGCACACCAAGCTGAAATTCTTTGGTTGTATTATCGGCCATAATACATATAAGATGGGTGCTAATGGCACAACCGGTTGTACTCACAAAAAACCTAAAAAAGTTTTTTCCTAGTAAAAAAGGCGTGATCAAGGCCGTTAATGGAATTAACTTGTCAGTTGAAAGCGGCGAGGTATTTGGGTTTTTGGGGCCAAATGGCGCCGGTAAAACCACAACCCTGCGGATGCTGGCAACACTTATGACTCCGGACGGTGGTTTAGCTACCGTCGCTGGCTTCGATGTGGTAAAACAACCCGGCGAGGTACGCCGGCACATTGGCTACGTAGGGCAAAGCGGCGGCTCAGACCGGCCGGCAACCGGGTTGGAAAATCTGGTTCTCCAGGGCCGTTTGTACGGCATGTCATATCAGGAAGCAAAAAAACGAGCCAATGAGCTTGTTAAATTACTTCAGCTGAGTGACTTTGCCCAACGGATTGTCTATACATATTCCGGCGGCCAACGCCGGCGGCTGGATGTCGCCCTTGGTATCATGCACCGGCCCGATGTGCTGTTTCTTGATGAACCGACAACTGGCCTTGACCCGCAAAACCGCGCTAACCTGTGGGTTCAGATCCAAAAACTTAGAGACAGCGGTGTCACGATTTTCTTAACCACCCATTATCTTGAAGAAGCTGACGCCTTGTCTGACCGTTTGGCAATTATAGACCAAGGTAAAATTGTCGCCGAAGGAACCCCTCAGGTTTTGAAAGAAGAAGTAGGCCAAGATTGTATTACGATTGGCCTTGAAAACCAGAAAGAAAAAGCCCAAAAGTTAGTGGCGCTACTCAAAGAAAAAAGCTTTATCCGAAGTATTACCGAGCAGCCGGAGCATTTAAACCTGTACGTTAAAAAGGCGGCAGGCTCGCTACCCCAGATTTTGCAGATGATGGGACAACAAAACATCAAGCTCCAAGCGATAACGATTACCAAGCCGACGCTTGACGATGTATTTTTGCAAAAAACCGGCTATTCACTGCGGGACAAAGACGCTGATGAGGAACTACAAAAATGAAAACTTTACATGATATCAGGTTGCTTTTCTGGCGCAAGATGATGGAAACACTCCGCAACCCTATTTTTATTATTATCAGTATGTCAACGCCGATTATTTATCTGGTGCTTTTTTCGCCGCTTTTGAAAAAACTTACCGGCGTGCCCAGTTTTAGCTCAGGCAACGTCCTTAATACCTTTATCCCCGGGCTTCTGGTAATCGTGGCGTTCTTGAGCGGCCTTTTTGTCGGCTATACCATGATTGACGAAGTCAAGACCGGCGTGGTTGAACGCTTTCGCGTAACGCCCGTAAGCCGGTTTGCCCTGCTGGCTGGCCGGGTTTTAAGGGACCTGGTTAATACGCTGGTCGTTATCATATTCTTTGCCCTTATCGCCATTCCTTTTGGATTTCATATCCACCTGCTTGGTTTTCTTGTTTTGCTGGTCTTGCTGTCTTTGTTACTCATCACTACTTCGTCTTTCGGCAACGCGCTAGGCTTGATCTTAAAAGACGAGGACAGGTTGTCACCGATAGTCCAAGGCATTAACTTACCTGTTCTTTTGCTATCCGGCATGCTCCTGCCGATGTCGCTGGCACCGACGTGGCTGCAAGTCATCGCCCACTTTAACCCTGCTTATTACGCAGTGGAGGCCGGAAGATTATTGGCAGCAGGACATATTTTTGAGGCCAAGGTCGGGGAAGCTTTCTTATTTATGGTGCCTCTGACTATCATTGTCGTAGTTTGGGCTACCAAGGCATTTAATAACGCTGTGTCTTAAAGTTTTTAGTTAGCGCGGCGATTGGCGCCAGATTGATTATCCTTATCCATTTACTTTATCAGCAAAAACTACGAGCCGGTTAGAGTAACTCTGCAGAGTCTCATTCCAAGTCCCTTCGCAAGTAATAAGAACGAGGTGTGCCTTTCCATCACTTGCACGAAAGACGTCTGAAGCGTCCTCACTACTACCATACGTCTGGACTTCGCGTACTATAAAAGTAGTAGTCGCCCCTTTGTCGTCCACAACGTATACGTTGTCCCCGTTTTGCAATTCATGCAGATTATCAAATACTGCTGGTATGTTATCTTCCCAGCCGTAGTGTCCATCAATGACTGCGTCCCCTTGTTCGCCGGGGCGCGGCCCCCCGTCGTACCAAGCGGCGTCGGCGGGACCTTTTGGTACACCTAGTGCACCCTGGGGTGTGAGGCCCACATAGTCTAGGGCGGCATCAACATTAATTTCTGGGATCTTGAGACGCACCGGAAACCCGGCAGTTGGTTCTGGTTGTTTGGATGGGGCAGTAGTCTTGGCGGCAAGCGTTGCCGATGCATTCTGGACCTTGCTTTTACTGCGGGTTGAGCTTATTAAAACAAGACAAAGAATAATTACAAGAGCAAGCGCCAACCCTATAGAAACTACTACTAATGGTGTTCGCTTTAATAAGGTTTTCGGTAAACCCATACGTAACTCTTCTGAATGCTTTGGCTAAATCGCTCGTCTTTTTCGAGCTATGAGCAGCGAGGCTAGGGCGACAACAAATCCGGCTGGAATGATGATGCTCCATAAGCTGCTATTGTCATTCTTGGGAGCAAGTCCGGTATTCGGCAATGTTGGCGAAGTGGTAGTGGTGCCAGTAGTAGTTGTCGCGCAAGTTGATACTTTAACGGTAGTCATGTTCAATGTAACCGCGCCATTTCTTGCCAGCAGTCTTCCGCTAACGTTCGAGCTGCCGTTATCGGCGATGGATGTTAAGGCCATGATGGTTCCTACAAAGGTAGAGCCCGTACCAAGTGTCGCGGAGCTGGTGACTTGCCAAAAGACATTGCAAGCCTGAGCACCATTAACAAGCCGTACAACGCTAGCCGATGCCGTGACGAGAGTGGAACTGGCCTGGAAAATGAAAACTGCAGACGAGTTGCCCTGGCCATCGAGTGTCAGAGGGCTCGCAGCGGTCAGGTTAGCAGTTGAAGCGCCACCGAACGAATAAATACCAGCGGTTAGGGTTTGCCCGCCAAGCTGGTTGTCAGAACCACTAAGTACAGTAGCTGGTGTTCGTCCAGCAGCATCTAGATAAGCGGTTGTCAGGTCGTTTTTAGCTGTAGTCAGTAAGGCGGGATTGTCTACGGAACCTGTAGGACCGAAGGCATCTACGGCATATATCGTGCCCGTTACCTGGGCTGTCGTTAAGCCGATACCGGCGCCAGTTGCTGGACTCAGCCCAACATCTCCGGTAATAACAGAAGTGGGAACATTCGTAATGTTGGGGGTACCAGCTAAAACCGCGAAGCTGTTAGCTGTACCGAGACTTACCGTAGTCAGGGCCATGACTTGCCCGGTGAGACCAAGCACGAATGTAACGACCAGCCCAATTGCTATTGAATGCTTATTAAATATTTTCATTTATTGATTTACTCGCTCGTTAATTTACTTTTACTCTATCTTTCTTGATTATGCTTGTCAATGGCCCACCGATGGCCAGAAACCTCCACGCCTAATTATAACAGGGGGGGTTGGTTCTGTCACATGTTGCGACGTCCTTTTACCCATCGTACAAAGCGCATCTAGTGATGGGGCATACCGGTCTGGAACTTTTTTAGAGTTAAATCAAGGCTTATAAAAAAGCTCCGGAGCATTTACAATGATGGATGATAGATAAAATAGGAGATTGTAATGACAAGTGTTCTTATCTTAGGGTTTATCGCCGGGCTTTTGGGCGGCAATGGCCTGCCCCACTTCGTTAAAGGTATTACTGGCCAAAAATACCACTCGCCTTTTGGCAAGGAATCATCAGCTGCGGTAAACGTCATATGGGGCTGGATCAACTTTGTGGTTGCTGTCCTGGTTTGGCACATAGCACCTATGCGCCAGCATCCGCGGGCAGCTTTCCTAGCGGTATCATTGGGCGTACTAGCCATCGGCTTGATACTGGCTAACACTCGGTCCAAACATCAGCACAATAAATAAAGCTTTTTCTTGACGAAAATCTAATCGGGTATATCAACCTGGGTTCTTTTTGTGTTTCGATACCTATTCCCCTTCAACCGAGAACTGCAACTTGGTTGCCGATTGTCGCATGGTCAGAGCCGAGGCGGCGGCCGCTATCAGCATAATCACACCAGCTAGCCGCAGAGCAATGTCTAGACCGTTGCCAAAAGCCTGATATGTTGCGTCAGTTACTTGTTGCACCAACTGGGGGTGGCTCAACACTGCTCCAGCCGACACATGACTATTGGCCGGCAAGTTACCACCGTGGGTGATGGCATAAATGACTAATGATTGAAAATCATGAGGCAGCCCCAACGCCTGGAGTTTTTGTACTAACTGCGATGTCAGCTGGCCGTTGACTATAGTGCCCAGGATAGCTACCCCAAAAACACCGCCAAGTTCCCTGAATGTATTGAAAGTTGAGGCTGCCATACCAGAGCGCTCAGCTGGCACAATCGTCAACACCATTGAGGTTGCGGTAACCAGCGTCATGCCAAAACCAAAACCAACAATGGCCAGCGGCCAAGCCAGAGTCACAGTACCAACGCTGGGCTTAAGTACAGCATCCACTGCAAATATACCGATACTGGCCACAATACACCCAACTACCATAGGCAAAGCCGGCCCGCTTTTAGACACCCATCGCCCTGTAATATACGTGGCCAACATCATAGTGGCGGCCATAGCTATAAAAGCTAGCGCTATGTCATAGCCCGAGAAACCGACCACGATTGCCAAGTATAGTGCCGTGAAGAAAAAGATGGCGAACACGCCAAAACTAGTGGCTAGAGCCACAAAATTAGCACCAGCAAAGGCCGGTTTACGAAAAAAGTCTAGTTTGAGTACCGGGTCGCGGCTGCGTGACTCCCATAGTATGAATAAGCCGCCTCCCAGTAGCGACAGGGCGAATAACAGATCAATCCACCAAGTACGGTAGCCTGACGATTCACCTTGAATAACCGCAAATGTCACAACCGCTAACGCTGCTGTTCCAATTATTAATCCGCCAATATCTAAATGGCGGCCACTAGGATCAGCGCTTTCAGGCAGCATCTTCAGGCCGACAATAAATACCAGAAGGCCAACAACCAGATTAAAGGCAAAAATCCCCCGCCAGCTGGTAAAACCAGTAATAATACCGCCGATAATCGGGCCGAAAGCCAGTGCGACTCCCGATACCGCTGCCCAGACGCCAAGCGCGCGGGCCCGAGACTTTCTCTCCGGATAAATATGGCGGATCATAGATAGTGTCCCGGGCTCCGAGGCTGCGGCGCCTATGCCCATAATGACTCTGCCGATCGTTAATATGCCGCTTGACGGCGCCAGCATGGCTACGACTGAGCCGGCCGAAAATAAGGCCACGCCACCCAGCATTATTTTTTTGCGGCCGAATATATCACCTAAAGTCCCGCCTGTGAGCATTAATGCCGCAAAGGCCAGCATATAGCCGTCAACAATCCACTGCAAAGCCTGCACGCCGGCATTAAGATTAGTCTGCACACCGGACAACACTACACTTACAATCGTGTTGTCTAAAAATGTTAAGAATAGGATTGTACAGATTATAGCCAAAGCCCGGCGGCGTGTCTTTGTTGAGGTGGTTAAAGCTATAACGATCCTCCTTCGGGGTTAGATATTACGGCTACCGTGGACGTCGGGGTGCTAAATTGAGTCTATTGGCTGCTGCCACCAGGACAGTTCGGCGGTACGCTGCCAGAAAGCTGCAGTAAGCCACAAAAGGCCGCATCACCCACCTTCCAAGCGCCGTTTACCTTCACGGCTTGGCCTTTTTGGTTGCTTAGTGCCGGCTGTTTATTAATATCAATGGTATATTGCACGGTCGCACTGCTGCCATTTAGACTGACACTAGAAACAGTTGCAGTTGTAGCCTTGGCTGTCGCTGATTGCGCCTGAGCCTGGATGACTTGTGCGAACTGCTGGCCGTTTTGCAACAGGTTAATTTTACCTTGGGCTGAAGTTGAGCCGTTAAAAAAGGCGACCCAGTTAGTCTGAATCTGGCTCTTGGCTGCGTTGTTGTCGGAATTAGTCCTACCGCTAGTGAACCACCAGATGGCAAAACCACCACCCACTATCACTATCAATATCACTAAACCAATCCAATATTTTTTCATAACTTCCTCCCCGTTAAGTTTACTATGAGGGCATTATACGCCAGTTTGAAAATCGTCCACATAAATCCCTAATTTAATAGTGCATGATAATATCGTTTACGTCAGTGATAAATAGTGGATATAGTACTAAAGGTATGTTGACACTGAAATATACTCGGGCGATTTTATGGCTTTGTGTAGCATCGGCTATACTTTATAACTCCTGGCCCTTGGGCTATGTGCTAAATAATAAAGTTGCACACCATGGTTTAATAAGCGACTTGGGAGCAATTAATCAGCCGTTTAATTGGCTATTTATCATGACCGACATCTTAACAGGTATTTTCATCTTGGCCGTAGTAATGTTCATGCGGTCGAAAACATTCTCTGGACTGCGTTCCAATGCCTGGTCTATGGTATCTATAGGACTTCTGCTGTTCGGGCTCTTTACTGCGATTAGTGCCCTATTGCCGCTTAATTGTTATGCTTCTGTAGTGGGTTGTGGAGCCCATCTTAACCAAGCGTTTGGCCTGCATGATGTTACTGGCGGTATCGCGGCCTTTGGAATATTTATCAGTTTGATGGGTGCCAGTACTCTGGCCGCACTAAATAAACTTAGTGGGGTATTGAAGCGAATGACATGGACAGCGCTTATCGCTTGGAGTGCAAGCGGTATCTTGTTCGTCATTTTAACCGAAGTGAACAAGGGGGTTCAGCTTATGCAGCAAATATTCCTTATTCTTTCCGGGTTCGCTGTTATTATTATCGGTTTTATCGTCCACGAAACTGTGCGGCTGGCTCAACTCAACGATGAATGACCGATAAAAAATACTGGCCGGGCGTCTGGGTCTGGTACATACTTACGAATATATAACTATGCCAACCACAACGCTGGCCTCGATGAGCAAATAAAGGACTGAGGTAACGAGCAATGGAATTAGGCGTTTTTTGATCGAATAAATGATCCAGACAAAATTGTCTATTACGAAAAAGCCCCATGTATATATGGACACATCTCCCGCACTATGATGAGCATAAATGGTGATGGCTTGTGGTATTTCAAATAGGGGTGTAGCTACAGTGAAAAGGTAGACCAAATAATCAAAAGGCGTTTCGGGTCTTTGTATTCCCCAAAAAAGTTTGGCATGTTTTTTACCCACTGCTCCAGTATACCAATCCGGATGTCCTCGGCCGGAGCATACTGGTCTGACACCTTATGCTAGAGTTTTTAGCACTGTTTCAGTAATTTGCTATCTCTCAGCGAAATGTAAGCAATATCCTCTATAATGATTATGGTAGATGGACGTATTGGCATTACTTATATAAATTAACAAGGAGAAATTATGTTTGATCATAAAGAAATGAGTGAAGAAAAAAAGGCAAAGTTGACTTCAAAACTCAAAGAGTTGGGTATTGATGAGAAAATGATTGATGAACATCTGATGTGGAAAGTTAAAAAAGCTTCTCATAAGTTAACCAAGTTGCGCTTGATGCTTGACGAAAAAGGGGCCTCAAAAGAAGACACAAAGAAAATTCTTGATAAATTGGTTGAGGGTTCAATGAAGAAAGATTTAGCCAAAATTAAAGAATGGCAAAAAGAGCATAAAGAAAAAGAACATTGTGATTGCCCTTGCCACCGTGAGTGCTACTGCGATTGCCATAAAAAGGACTAAAGCGCTTTAAATAAGCATAAGAATTTTGGCTGAGTATATTGGTCTGGAGCGTTTTATCTTTTCTTCCGATGCCGAAAATATAAAACAGCATAAATAAAATAAACTGTGAATGTTAGCGCTATTAGACCCTGCCCAATAATTAGTGGCGCATCATTTAAACTAACGAACTTGATAAGTATTACGACTATGGCAACGTAACGAATTATCATACCAAGGAGGGAAAGGTCCTTTGATGATTTAGTTCGATGGATCCGTCTGATTTGAAGAACTACATCAACATTAAGAGCTATGTACGATAGAAGTGTCAGCCAGTCCAGTATTTTCATAGCCAAAGCATAGCATGAACATAACCAATTTGGCTGAGCATACAGGTCAGGAACCTTTTCGGTTTTTATGCAGATACTTGTCGGTCTATAATACGGTTATGATTAAAAAATACCCGTATTGGATTTATGTTGTTGGTGTTTTTGTAGCCTGGGCAATAGTACTGTTGTTAACGTGGAGGTTAATCAGCGCTAGCAGGTTCCATAATGTGCTTATTTTCTGTAGCGGTTTCTTGCTTGGTGTTTTGGCTGCGAGTCTTGCGCGAAAGGTTTTTAAGTAAGACGCTTATGCTGGGCTAAGCGTGTCGGCCTAGATTGGCCGCCCTTGTTGCTGCGCGACCCAACCATCTGCGAGTTTCTTAATATTTAGGGTTTCCTTGTGAAGAGGGGCTAGGCCTAGATCTTTATTAACGAAAGTGTAGGTGTCTGAGGTGGGATCATAATGGCTTATGTAAACAATCCCATTGAAAGCCGCTTTTGGGCCTATATTGTATGTGCCAATGTTGTCATTGTGGTGCTTATTAACCCATTTTTGAATCTCTGTATCATAATGCTCTAAGTAATTACGAAACTTTCGATTATGAATGACCGAGGACTTTGGAATTCCAAGAACTTTCCCCATAGTTATTACTTTTGTATAGTTAGAGTACTCTACCCTGTATTCTCCTTTTAGCATTTTTGAGACCATTGCGCAGTGAGACAGAAACGAGTGTATGGAAGTAAAAGCTGTGTCAAATTGACTCGCAGATTTTTTATTAATATTCCTGTGTGCGATGTCTGCGAAGTGAGCCTGAGTGCTGATTTCACGGATGGATGCTTCCAGCCATGAGTTAACGATATCTATATTCATAATGGTTACCTTCGGTGCACTACTTGGCTGGGGAGGAGGGATGGTTGCTGTCGCAACACGCACTCATCATGCTCGATGCAAGCATCTGTGCGTGACTCCTTGGCGCCCGAACCTTCCATAATATATTACCATCCGATTTTCGGACTCGCCCTATACTAGATTACAATTCACCCCCGTCGAAGAAGATTTAAACCAAGAAAAATGCCCCGCGTATCGTCGATACTTTGCGGGACACGCCGGATTGAGTACCGGAGCTCTTTCAAGCTAGTTGTCGTACCTGTCGAGTTCTTCCTTGACCGCCTCCCTTACTTGTTGTTCCAGCATCAGGCGCTCGCGGATCAGTTGGGTCTCGGAGCCAATTTCGCGAGCTCGTGCGTTGGCGAGCTCACGGGCGATCTGCTCGTTACTTTCAGCTGCTTCGATGGATGCCTCCACCGAGAGGCTTGACGCCAGCCGCAAGAGTCCCTTGACTCGCTCGATCTCCTCGTTGACCTCGGGCGTACGGTGGAGCTGCATAAGCTCCAGCAGACGGCCGTTGAGAATCGAGACCTCGTAAGAGACCTCGGACTTGCGTTCACCCACTCGTAGCTTGGCGAGCTTCTTTTCCGTCCGCTTGCGGCCGGCTTTGCCAACCTTTTTCACGAAGGGCTTGCCCCCTGCGTTGCGGACGTAGTAGAGAGCCTTGTAGCTCGAGAACTCGCCCCAGCAGTCCGAGACGGTGGTTGCCCCCTCGCCTTCCGCCAGAAACCGGCCGCTTTCCAGCATCCTTGGCGTAACAAGAGCGCCGCTCTCGATGGCGTGGGAGTAGCGCACCCTGTAGATCTCGATAGTGCCGTCTATCAGGAGAACCATCCCTGGAGGCACGTGTGCCTTAAGCCCGAGAACTTCCTGCGAGGCGGATGTCAGCAGAGAGGTGTCTACGGGCTCGCTACCAGATGCCTGGCAGGCGCCGCCGTCGCAGTTGGTGTTTCCGTCGTTGTAGATCCAGACTGAGTTGATGCCTTGGGGGCCACCGAAATGCCTGCGACCATTGCATAGAACGGCATGGGTGATGTCACCATCCCGTCCGCGCTCAATGTTGAACATGCGGATCTCTTGACCGCTCATCTTACTCCAATCACTAAAGGTACGAAAACTACTCATATTATAGCATAAGAATAATATTCGGTCAATTTAATCAAGTAGTGTCCAAGCCCGGCCGCCCTGTTGGCATGATTGGGGCAATATTAAAGCAAACCCGAAAATGAACTTGCTTTAATCCAAAATTGCAGTATTTTGCAGATACAAATTGGCACTATGGTCACCTTTGGTGCACTGCTTGGCTGGGGAAGAGGGATTCGAACCCCCGATCCTGGGACCAGAACCCAGTGCCTTACCACTTGGCCATTCCCCACTGATAGATAAATTATAGAACTTTAGGGTTCGAATCCCGAGGGCTTTCAACTCACGAATATTTTTCTGCTGAAAAATTTCGCGAGCCCTCCTCGCCGCCGTCGCGGCTGCGGCCTTGCGAGTTGCCGCCAGGCAACTCTCACCCCGATCTGGGACTCTGAACCTCAGTGCGCATGCCGCTTGGCCAACTCCCATTAACCTACACTATTTTACTCTAAAGAGGGGTGATAGTCTTTGCCACTTGGCCACTTTCCAATATGGAATATTTAAGTATTTAGCCCATTTTAAAAGGATTGGCGAGCCGCAATGTTTCATCAGCAGATTCTATGCGCATGATTTCATTGTGTTTAGCAGTTCTTTCACCCCTTGATAAGCTCCCGGTTTTTATCTGGTCTGCACCGGTGCCAATAGCAAGGTGTGCGATCGTGACATCTTCTGTTTCGCCACTCCTGTGTGAAATAATTGTCCGCCAGCCACGACTTTTTGCTAGTCGTAAGGTATGGATTGTTTCAGTGAGCGTCCCAATTTGATTTGGTTTGATAAGAATTGCGTTACCTGCTCGCCGGTCAATGGCTTGCTGCAATCTGTCCGGGTTTGTCACGAGCAAATCATCGCCGACAAGCTGTAGTTCTCCAAGTCGTTTCGTCAAGTCTTCCCAGGCGCCCCACTCGTCTTGATCCAGCCCATCTTCAATAGACAACATCGGGTAGCTTTGTGAAATAGTCGTTAAATAATCAATCATTTCCGTGTTATTCAGTCGTCGACCTTCTGTTTTCAGGTAGTAGGTGCCGTCTTTATATAATTCCGACGCTGCGGCATCTAATCCGTAACCTACATCAGCGCCTGGCTTGTATCCCGCTGCTTCAGTTGCCCTGCCTAGTAAATCAAGCATTTCCGTATTGGATTTGACCGGAAAGGTGAAACCGCCTTCGTCACCAACCGCAGTGGATACGCCAACTGATGCGATTTCGCTCTTCAACGCCTGAAATATCTCAGCACCAACTTGGATTGCCTGGGCATAGCTTTCTGCCTGCCTCGGAATGACCATAAATTCTTGAAAATCTGAAGAATTAGTAGCGTGCTTACCCCCGTTGAGAAAATTCATCATCGGTAGCGGTAGTGATTTTGGTGGACTGCCAGCAATATCGTTGACATGAAGATACAGGGGTATTTGCCGAGTATTCGCGGCCGCATGTGCGCAGGCTAAAGACACCGCCAGGATAGCGTTGGCTCCCAGCCTCGACTTGTTTTGGGTCCCATCGAGGTCAATCATTTTCTGGTCAATCAGAATCTGATTGTCTGCCGGTACGTTGTGCAAGCAATCAGCAATTTCGCCTTCAATATTAGCGATTGCCCGCAGTACACCTTTGCCGCCAAATGCACTACCGCCGTCTCTTAGTTCATACGCTTCATGCGATCCCGTTGAAGATCCGGAGGGTACAGCTGCCCGACCGAAAATGCCACTTTCGAGCCAGACATCAGCCTCGACTGTTGGTACACCTCGTGAATCAAGGATCTGTCTAGCCTTTATGCTCGTGATTTTCATGGGCTTATTTTCTCATAGTCCTTATGTATAATAAATATCAAGATGGCACTGGTTTATTTTTATGACGTAACGGAACTGGACAAAAAACAGTTAAGCGCTGCGCTTGATGGGACTGACCACCATTATGAATATGTGACAGACAAAATTGTGCCGGCCAATTGTAACCCTGAAACCGAAGCGATATCTGTGTTTGTAAGCAGTAATGTTAGTCGTGAAGTGATTGAGGCGATGCCAAAACTCAGGCTCATTGCTTGTCGATCAACCGGCTTTAACAACATCGATCTCGCGGCCGCGCAAGAACACGACGTCGCCGTTGTCAACGTCCCTACGTACGGCGAAGCAACGGTTGCAGAATATGTCTTCACATTGTTGCTGGCCTTGCAGCGCAAATTGCCTGCTGTGCTCGAAACTGAAAAAGAACAATTCTCGCTTGATGACCTAATGGGTCGTGACCTGCAAGGCAAAGTCTTCGGTGTGATAGGAACAGGCCACATTGGACAGAAAGCTTTGAAAATTGCTGATGGTTTTTCGATGAAAACTATTGCTTATGATAGTTATCCAAAAGCTGAACTCCAAAATGAATACCATTTCCAGTACGTTGGATTAGATGAATTACTGGAGCAATCCGACGTAGTGTCACTCCACGTCCCCTACCTCCCTTCGACTCACCACCTGATGAACCGCGACCGGCTTAACAAAATGAAGCGTGGCGCCATTTTGGTCAATACGGCTCGTGGCGAGCTTGTCGATACAAACGCGCTTATCGAATTACTTGATAAGGGTCAGCTGGGGGGAGCCGCCATAGACGTCATTGAAGGCGAAGCGCTACTGAGTTATCACGAAGAAATGGCTCTCCTGCGGAGTGACACACTCCCCGAAGAGGTGTTGCGCCACAGTGTCGAAATAACCGTGCTGGAACAAATGCCAAATGTTATAATCAGCCCCCATAATGCCTTTAATACGGTCGAGGCAATTGCTCGTATAAATCAAACTACCGCCAAGAATATCATCGATTTTTGGTCTGGGAATATACCTAACAAAGTTGTGCCGGCGAAACGAGCCTTTGGAAAATTATTGATAGTTCGTCATACCGAATCGGAGTGGAATGCGACCGGACGATGGACCGGTATCACCGATGTTCACTTAAGCGAAAAAGGCTTCAAAGAGTCAGCCATGTTGGGACTAGCCCTCAAAAAATCGGATATCCATATCGATCTTGCTTACTGTTCTGAGCAGATTCGGACACGTGAAACGCTAGAAGCTATGTTGGATACGTCACAGCAATTTGAAGTGGACATCGTCGCCAGTAACGCGCTTGATGAACGAGACTATGGAGAATATACCGGCCGGAATAAATGGGAGGTAAAAGAACTCATTGGCGAAGAGGCGTTCAATCAGATCCGTCGCGGCTGGGATGTACCAGTACCTGGCGGCGAAACCCTCAAAATGGTATATGAGCGTGTTGTTCCTTTTTATACTGGAACCGTCCTGCCGCGCTTGCGGGACGGCAAAAACATCTTGATTGTGGCTAGCGGCAATAGCCTCAGAGCACTTATGAAATATCTAGAATCTATCAGCGACAAAGACGTCAGCCAACTGGAAATGCTCTTCGATCAAATTATTGTGTACGACATCTCAGCCGATGGCTTACGCGCAGGTTCATCGGTTGTCCAAGTTGATAGCACGCCGCCTCACGCCTAGCTGAACTTATAACCTAATTGCCCGAGAATAAGACTCGTTATGGCCAGATCCGCAAACTGATTTGTCACTGTTTTGGCGAAGCCTTTATGATTATTTTGAAACGTAGCCAAGCAGGCCTTTTAAAATTTCGTTCGTTACTTTGCTGCGCGATAGTGCCCCGTCAACCTCTATGAGCAAGCCTCTATCACGGTAAAATTCGATGACTGGTATGGTATTGGTTTGGAACTTTTTCAGCCTGGTTTTCAACACCACGCGGCGGTCATCTGAACGCTTACCACGGTCATGTTGAGCCTCAGCGGTCTCGGCTTCAAAACGCCGGCAGACCTCTTCCTCGGAAAGATTTAGTAAAATTACAGCTTTAAGAGGGTGTCCAGAGTCGGTCGTGGCTTTCATTATGACGGGTTCTTCACCGTGTGAGCGTCCCACCGCACTTAGCATCAATGGCTTTCCTTTAAGCTCTGGCTGCGACAAATAAGGAAGTACCATACCTAAGTAAAAATCAGATGGGACAATGCCACCGTTAGCCATTACCTGCTTAATCTTTTCCGGATCATGGTGGCTGCGTAAAATGTCGCCGCCAGCAATGAGTACCCCGCCAAATAAATCTGCCAGTATGCGGCCCTGTGTGTTTTTGCCTGAAAACGGGCAGCCAAAAATGTTGACGGAGCCCGTACCAAGCCAATTAGCGATTATTTTTATTTCATCATTCATAAAGCCAATTATAACAGCTTAATTATGGAGGACGGGGTGTTAGCCAAGTTTTCATTTAATTTATAACTTACCAGCTAGGCTGAATGAAAAGTGCTAATGGTAAGATAAATTGATATAATATCACCTGAAAAAGGTAACCGGATAAAAACAAAACATGTATAAATACCTTAGGCTCTTTAAAGAAATATCTATTACTGATGTGCCGCAGGTTGGCGGTAAAAACGCCTCGCTCGGCGAGATGTACCGATACCTGGCGCCCAAAGGTGTTAACCTACCAAACGGCTTTGCCACTACTGCTCAAAGTTATTATTATTTTCTTGACCAAGCCGGTATTCGTAAGGATATCGAAAAGATTTTAGAGGGTCTAGATATCAGCAATGTAAAGGATCTAGAAAAAAGAGGCGCCAAAATCAGATCATTGATTGTGAGAGCCAAACTACCAAGAGATTTTGAACAGGAAATTAGACGGGGTTATCAAGAACTAAGCCAAACTTGTGGTAGCAGCAAATTAGTGGTGGCGGTGCGGTCATCGGCAACTGCCGAAGATTTGCCGAATGCCTCCTTTGCCGGCCAGCAAGAAACTTATCTAAATATTAAGGGTGAAAAAAATATTCTGCGCGCAACCAAGAAATGTATTGCGTCACTTTTCACCGATCGAGCCATTGTCTATCGCGTCGAGAATCACTTTGAGCATATGAAAGTAGCGCTGTCGGTTGGTATCCAACAAATGGTGGCCGTACACGCTAAAGCAGCAGGCATAATGTTCACCATTGATACCGAGTCCGGATTTAGGAACGCGGTGATCATCAGTTCCATCTACGGATTGGGCGAGAACATCGTGCAGGGTCGGGTGAACCCCGATGAGTTCATTGTCTTCAAACCTACATTGGCAATCCTAGAAAAGAAGGTCGGAACCAAAAAAGAGAGAATGGTCTCTGTCCGCGGCAGTAAGACCAAAAATATTACCGTTACTAAAAAGGATCAGGTAAGATTTTCTATCACGGATGAGCAGGTCAAGACCCTGGCTCGATGGGGCATGGAGATTGAGAAGCATTATGGCAAACCGATGGATATCGAATGGGCGCTTGATGAAGATGACGGCAGGTTATACATCGTACAGGCCCGGTCCGAGACCGTTCAGTCCCGGAAGGACACGAACATCATTGAGGAATACCGGATGCTTGAAAGCGGAACTATTATTGCTAGAGGGGCGAGTGTGGGTAATAAGATCGGTGTCGGCCGAGCCAACAAGATCATGAGTATCAAAAATATAAACTTGTTCAAGGCTGGCGACGTACTGGTGACGGATATGACAGACCCGGACTGGGAGCCGATCATGAAGATAGCCAGTGCTATCGTGACCAACAAAGGCGGCCGCACCTGCCATGCCGCCATAGTCTCCCGTGAGCTTGGTATCCCTTGCGTAGTCGGTACTGGGAATGCCTCCCAAAATATCACGGACAACAGTCCTATAACCGTCAGCTGCGTCAAGGAGGACGAAGGTATCGTTTATGAAGGGGAGCTTAAGTTCGAAATCAACCGGACCAGTGTAAAAAACCTGAAACGGCCAAAAACCAAAATCATGATGAATGTCGGCTCTCCGGACTATGCGTTCGAGTATTCGATGATTCCGAACGACGGGGTAGGACTGGCCCGGGAGGAATTTATCATCAACTCCAGTATCAAGATCCATCCGCTGGCCTTGTTGCGATTTGATGAGGTCAAAGACAAAAAGGCTCGCGTGCAGATTTCCGACCTCACGGCCGGATATGACGACAAAGCCCAGTACTTTATCGACAAGCTGGCGGAAGGCATTGGCATTATCGGCGCTGCCTTCTATCCGAAAGATGTCATTATCCGATTTAGCGATTTCAAGACTAACGAGTATGCCGACCTTATTGGCGGCGTGCAGTTTGAACCCAAAGAAGATAACCCGATGATTGGCTGGCGGGGTGCCAGCCGCTATTACTCCGACGGATACCGGGATGCGTTTGTGCTAGAATGCAAAGCGTTCAAAAAAGCCCGGGATGGCATGGGGCTGACGAATATTAAAGGTATGGTGCCGTTCTGCCGCGATCTGACCGAAGCCAAAAAAGTCCTCGATATCATGGAAAAGAATGGATTGAAACGGGGTGAAAATGGTTTTGAAGCCTACGTTATGATTGAAATCCCCTCAAATGTCATTTTGGCGGAGCAGTTTGCCGAGCTCTTTGACGGATTTTCTATCGGTTCAAATGATTTGACGCAGCTTACACTTGGAGTCGATAGGGATAATCGTACCGTTGCCCATATTTACGATGAAAATAACGCGGCGGTCGAGGAGCTTATCCGGCGGGTGATTAAAGTTGCCAAAGCCAAGCATGTAAAGATTGGCCTCTGCGGCCAAGCGCCGTCAGATTATCCTCAATTTGCGCGTTTTTTGGTTGAAGCCGGCATCGACAGCATGTCACTAGCGCCGGACACGGTCGTAAAAACCACGATCGATATCAATAAAACCGAAGAAAAACTCGGCTAGTAAGACCCCTAGGACAGTAGAACTCCGCCGTCTACGACTATTTGTTCTCCTGTCATATAACTGGACATATCGCTAGCGAGGAAGAGGGCTACCATACCGATTTCGTCGGGCTCACCCATGCGGTGCATCGGGATTTTGGCCATAAAAGCTTGGGTTTGTGCCGCCATCTGGTCAGCTGAAGCACCTTGGCTCATAGCAGCTGCACCAGGGGTAGCAATACCGCCTGGGGCAATAGCATTAACCCAGATTTTGTGTTCGGCCAGCTCCAGCGCCGAGTTCTTAGTAAAACCCCAGACACCGTGTTTAGAGGCGTCGTAGTGAGCCAAGCCAATCATGGAGGGGTGAAGCGCATCAACTGAGCTGATATTAATAATCTTTCCGCCACCCTTTTGCTTCATTATCTCGGCCGCATATTTCGTGGTCAAGAATACACTTCGCAGATTCACCTGTATGACTTTATCGAACTGGTCCGCTGTCATTTGGGCTACCGGGATAGACGGATAAATACCGGCGTTGTTCACTAAAATGTCTACTGAGCCAAACTTTTCTTTACATATGTTAATCATTTGCTTGACGTCTTCTTCGCTGGAAACGTCAACTTTAAGGGCTTCGGTAAACCAGCCTTTGTCTGTCAATTCTTGAGAGGCTTTTTGGGCAGCTGCGTCATCCATATCAGCAATCATCACCCTAGCTCCTGCCTCGGCTAAGCGGTAGCTTATCCCATAACCGATGCCCCTAGCACCACCGGTTACGATCGCAATTTTATCTTTTAGATTTAATAGATCTTGTATACTTTTCATATTTTCTCCCGAATTTATTCTACTTCAAATTGACCTAGTGGACTAGAACCGTATTTTAATACCGTGAAGGAGCAGCGGAGTTTCTGACGCTGCGCTGCGCCGAAAGCATTAGCGGTGCAACCGGCTCGGCCGGTTGGCAGGCTAGTGCGGTGCGGCTATTTCTGCGTTATACTTATGCTTATGAGCTTAAATCAGGAGGCCTTTAGGCGGCGCGAGATGGTCTACGCCCAGACCGCCCTGCTGATAGCCATAGCCTTGGGGCTCAGTCTGGACAAAAGCCTAGTGGTCGGCCCCAAGTACATCATCGCCGTGCTGGAACTATTTTTAGTATTTGGTATTGGCATTACTGCTCCTCTCAAGCACAGCTTGGGCGCTATCTTGCGCCGTAATTTTTCACTTCTTTTGATAGCCCTTATATCGTTAGCCAACGGCGCTTCGATGATTTTAGTGGCCAATGATCTAATTAAAGGCTCGAGTATTCAGGGCCGGCAGCTAATTTTTGCCGCCTTTGCCATCTTTGTAACCAACATTATTATCTTTAGCCTGTGGTACTGGGAAATTGACAGTCCCGGCTTAACCGGCATAAGAAAGCATGATGACGACCCCAAGTTCCAGTTCCCGCAAATGGCAATCAATATTCCCGAAACCAAAGACTGGGAACCCAGTTATTTTGACTATTTGTACTTATCGACTACGAATGCTTCCGCTTTCAGCCCAACCGACGCTCTGCCGATGACTCATGGCGCCAAACTGCTGATGGGCCTGCAGGCATTTATCTCGCTGCTAACAGTAGTCTTAGTTACTGCCCGCGCCGTCAATATCCTTGGCTAGAAATACTTAACAAGTTAAGTATTTAGGCGAGGGGCGACGATGTCCCAATTCACTACCTGCCACCAGTTTTCTATATATTCAGGGCGACGGTTTTGATATTTCAGATAGTAAGCGTGTTCCCAGACATCCAACCCCAAAATCGGTGTTTTCCCTTCCGTGATCGGACTATCTTGGTTGGCCGTTGAATAAACCTCCAGTTTATCGCCGTTTTTGACCAGCCAGGCCCAACCGGAACCGAAGCGGGTCGTACCGGCCTCGGCCAGCTTGGCCTTAAAATCGTTAAAGCTACTAAATGTGCTGTTAATGGCTTCGGCTAGCTTACCTGTCGGCTCTTTGGCGCCGCCCGGCTTCATAGTCTCCCAAAACATCGTGTGATTGGCGTGGCCGCCGCCGTTGTTACGAACAGCTGTACGGATATCTTCGGGCACATCATTCAAGCTGGCGAGTATTTCCTCTATAGTATCGTTTTGCAAGTCTCCATGACCCTCCAGTGCGGCGTTTAATTTTTCGACGTAAGTTCCGTGATGTTTATCATGATGGGTCTCCATAGTTTTGGCATCAATGTACGGTTCTAGCGCACTGTAGGCGTAACCTAAATCGGGTAATTTAAACAAGATATTCTCCTCCGTTAATGTATATCTATAATAACACTAAGCTTTTTTAGATTTCTGTTCACGCCAGCGAGTAATTTTAGCGTGATTGCCGCTTAGCAGCACTTTCGGCACCTCCGTTCCCCGGAACTCTTCCGGCCTGGTGTACTGAGGATGCTCCACGGTTTTGCCATCGCTAAAGCTTTCCAGTTCGGCGCTCGTTTTGCCACCTAGCACCCCAGGAATCAAACGCGTGACAGCATCTACTATCACCATTGCCGGCAATTCGCCGCCGGTAAGCACATAGTCACCGATGGATATTTGCTGGTCGACGAATTCAACAATCCGTTCGTCGTAACCTTCATAGCGCCCGCAAACTAATATTAAATCCTCCAGTTTCGACAGCTCCTGAGCTTTGGCCTGCGTGAACTTCTGGCCCCTAGGGGTCATTAAAATAACACTTGTTTCCTGTTTCTTGTTTCCTGTTTCTTGTTTTGCGTATTCAATTGCAGCAGCCAAGGGTTCAACACGCAATACCATACCATCGCCACCGCCATAAGGAGTGTCATCAACAGTTTTACGTGGGCCAAGGCCAAAATCCCGTAGGTTGATTAGCTTGTACTCAACCAGTTTTTTGTCCTGGGCTTTCCACAGCATGCTGGAGTTCAGCACACCGTCAAACATCTCCGGGAAAAGGGTTATAACTTGAATTATCATCTCTTTAAACTTATCATACAAATAACTTAACGGGGAGATGCGATGCAGCTAGATAAAGAGAAGGGTACTGTTACTTTGGAGACTTCGGAAGAGCATAGTACCGCCTGGGACGTAGTTGATGAAATGAGCGAAGGCGTATCGGAAGTAGGACGATCAGAGGTTCTCGATACTTTTAATTTTTTGGATGATCATTCGCAAGAATTGCCTCTTAAACTCAATGCTAGATTATCGACGGTAGTATTAATGGGTTTGGAAAAAGCAGTCCGCGACAACCAATACTGGGATAGAGAAATAAGGTTTACGGCTCTGGAGATGCTGCATGGTGTTGGTTTGGCTCAAGATGTAGCATTAGCACCAACAATCGCTCGAAATCGAAAAAAACTTATTGCCAGATTCAGGAAAAATTAATACTCTAGACGTCTAAATCGTCGAGTTCGGCCAGCTCTTTGCGTGTTTTATCTATCACGCTGGAGTGGTCGGTGTCGCTGCTAGGAGTTTCTGGCAGTTCGTCATCTGCCATGTCAATATCGTCGGCTTTCTTGGAATCGTCCGGCTGGGAATCATCGGCTGGCTTGTCATCGCTTTTTGAATCGGCCACTGGCGGCTCGTCGACGACTGGCGCATCTTGGCTATCATCGCTGCTTGTTGGTTGGCTAGCGCCGTGGTCGCGAACTGGCGGCGGGCCGACATCAACAATTTTAAGGTTGTAACGGGCATCATTCTTAGTACCAAGCGCTCGAAGCAAGGTACGTAAACTTTGGGCAGTAGCACCACGTTTACCGATCACCCGGCCAAGATCTTCTTGGTCCACGGTTAGTTCCAGCAAGACGCCTTTTTCATCAATACGGCGGTCTATCTTGACGGCCTCGGGCTTGTTGACTAGTGATTTTATGATGTATTCAATGAATTGTTGGTCGATACTGCTCATCTGGGGTCTCTCCTTATTTTCAGTATGTTGCTAATAGTTATTATACCCTGTAGTAGACTTTCCAGTCTATCTACCCTAGGGTGGATAAAAAGCCCGCCTTAGGCGGGCTCATCTGGAAAGCCCACTACGGGGTTATAGCAGCCGTTTCCTAGGCATTATCGGCGGGTTTGGGCTCGGAGTCTTCGGCTGACTGTTCGGCTGTTATTTCTGGTTCGGGTTTTTCCTCTGGTGTCTCTTCGGCTGGTGCTTCAGCAGCTGGCTCGGCTACTGGCTCTTCAGCGGGAGTCTCGGGCTCTGCGGGAACTTCCCCGGCGGCTGGCGCAGGAGTTTCTGGTTCCACACTGGCGGCTTTAACTTGCTCGTTTGCCGGCTCCTCCGTGGGCGCTGCCGCTACCGGTTCGAGTGCCGGCGTGCCAGCTGGACGGTTACGGCGCAGCTTTTCAGGATGTCTGACAGTCCGCTTTTGCGGTTCACTTGATTTGACCCAGCCGGGCAGTTTAATACCTTCTTTTTTAAGCAATTGGGCTACACGCTCGGATGGTTGGGCACCACTAGCTAAATATTGGCCGATCTTTTCGCTATCCAGCTTGGCAGTTTTGACGTGCGGGTCATAGTTGCCCACATAGGCTACCACCCGACCGCTTTTGGGGCTAAACCGGTCGTCTTGAACAATTACCCTAAATTGGGCGTGCCCGGACCGGCCGGTTCTTTGCAGACGGATAGCTAGCATGTCCCGGCTATTCTACAGATAAACAACAGATTAGTCAATCTGTAAATCCTAAATCCGAATATCTAAATCCTAAACGATGTCCAAATTTCAGTTTCTCAAAAGTTTGATAATTAGTTTTTGGTGCTTGTAATTTATTTAGTGTTTCGTGCTTTGAATTTAGAATTTAGAGTTATCGATAGTCCTTCAAGGCGGCGATGGCGGCGGCGACCTGGGCGGCTTGTTTGCTGGAGCCTGTGCCTTCGCCCTTAGACTGGTTATCAACAAAAACGCCCACCACAAACGTTTTGTCATGATCCGGACCATCTTCGCTCAAGACCTTATAGACTGGCGTAAAACCGTCGCGGCTCTGCGCCATTTCTTGTAGCTGCGACTTGGGGTCTAACCATGAGCCGCTGTGCAGAATGTAGTCTAGACTTGGCAGCAAGGTTTTCTCAATAAAACTCTTTGCGGCGTCGTAGCCTTTATCTAGATATAAAGCCCCGACGACCGCCTCGTAGCAATTGGCCAAAATTTGCTGGCGGGCGCGCTCGGAGCCGCGTTTTTCGCCACGTGATAGCCTGAGCAAAGACTCAAAACCCTCTTTGGCCGCAGCCTCGCTAATACTTTCAGTGCGAACTAGGGCGCTGCGCCAGTTGGTCAAAATGCCTTCCGGCTCTTTAAAATTACTGTAAAGGTTTTCAGTAACTACCAGCTCAAGCACCGCGTCGCCCAAAAATTCCAAGCGCTCGTTATGCTCAGCTGCTGTTTTACGGTGTTCGTTGAGGTATGAGCGATGAGTAAAAGCAGTGATTAAAAGCTCGATGTCGGAAAATCCGCCGAAATGTGTGTCCGCAAAATTTTTATATATTGAAGTATCCATGTTCTTTTAAATTATCTCCTGTTACAGATTATGTTTCCTGATTTTCTTTAGGCCCAGCAATATCAATTTGCCTATGTCCTCATACTCGATTTTTTCCAGGGCTTCATTGGCTGGCAGCCATTCCAAACCTTTCATCCATTTTTCGGGCCTGACTTTATCGGTATTGCCAAGTGCCTGCACCAGAAAGATCTCGGTGGTCATTAGCACCAGGCTACTGTCGCGGCGGTAGCGAAAATTAATTTTACCCAACCAGTCCAAGACTTTCATCTCCTGCAGACCAACTTCTTCTCGAATCTCCCGCTGGGCGGTCTCACTGGCTTTTTCAGTCTCTTCTATGTGGCCCTTGGGTATGGTCCAGCGACCCCGGGAATCCTGGATTAATAGAATATCAATAGTCGGACTACCCGCTGCCCGGCGAAAAATTATACCACCGGCGGTAGGCTCGCGCACAACTTCGTTGATGGCCGGCCGGCGGTGGACAAATTTACGAAACCCTTTGATGGGATTAGGCCGTTTCATATATTAAAGAGTTATTCCTTCTTGGCTTTGGTTGGTTTTCTAGTAGTTTTTTTGGTCTTTTTGGCAGCAGCTTCGAGGTTGCGCAACACCGTACCGAGCACACCGTTAACAAACTTAGATGAGTTATCACCGCCAAAAGCTTTGGCCAGTTCGACCGCCTCATTAATCACCACCTTTGGCGGCACACCGCGCTCAAATGTCAGCTCATAAACGCCTATACGCAAGATTATGCGGTCCATGCGGGCGATTTGCTCAATCGGCCACTCTGGAGCTACCGGGCGTATGATGTCATCCAAGCTTTTCTGGTGAGCTTCAACGCCGTGCACCAACTTCTCAATAAAGGTCTTGTCGTCGATGGTCTCGCTGTAGCGCCCGATGTTGCGCGCCAGCACTTCATCAAGTACCAGATCTTTATCTTCGCACTCACGGCGGAAATCTTGCTCATACAGGGTCTGTAGAGCGACTATTCTACCAAGGTGACGGTTAGCACTCATATTGTTAAGTCTTCCTTTTTATGATGGAGGCCTTAAGCTTTATTATAGCTTACTAAAAGTCTACTTAAGCCCACGGCCCCTGATAAAAAGTTATTTTTTGTCCGCGAGTTCACGATCCAGCTCGCTGCGTTTAGCGTAAACCCGCACCGGGCTTTTAGCGTTGACCCGCCTGGCCAATTTGAGCAATTGGTGGCTGCGCCGGTTACCGGTGCGCCTAGAGCTCGTACGTTTTTTGGGCTTGCCCATACAAAGCTTTCCTTATCTGCTCAAATATTAATTGTGGCTTGCGGCCATTATATCTGTTAGGTAGGATGATTACAAGCCCGGTAGTAGACTTTCGAGTCAACTCGTCACAGCATGAAATATTTATTCGACAACGTGAGCATAACTTGGCCGACAATCTTTCAACTACTGATAGACAGTCTGACGAGCTGAGGCTCTCGGGGTATGTCGAATAATCTCGAAAGTCTACTACCGGGCAAGAATTAACTTACAACTAGGCTAATTAGGCGGCCAGGCACATAAATGGCTTTTTTGATAGTTCTGCCCTTTAGATATTCGGCCGCTTTCTCATCTGTTCTAGCGGCTTCTATGGCCGATTTTTCATCGATATCGGCCGGTACCATAATCTCGGTGCGGACTTTGCCGTTGATCTGCACGGCTAAGGTTAGCGTCTCTTCTTTAACTAAAGATTCATCCCAATGCGGCCAATTGCTTATATGAACTGACTCCTCGTGACCTAAGTCCCGCCACATCTCTTCGGCGATGTGCGGCGCGAATGGTGCCAGCAGTTGCACCAAATTATTAATAACAAAAACCCAGGCCGGAGTTTTACTTACCCCCGGCTCACCCTTAAGTCGATAAAGCTCGTTTACGCCTGCCATCATGGCGGCAATCGCGGTATTGAAATCCAGTTTTTCTAGATCGTTGGTGACTTTTTTGATCATCCGGTGGGTAGCCGCGATTAATGCTACCTCGTCGATATCAGCCCGGGGCTCAGTCTTGGCTGCTGTGTATTCGTCAACCAGAGTCCACACACGCTCCAAAAAGCGCCGGGTACCGGCAATACCGCCCATGCTGTATGGCCCGCCTTGGTCGTAGGGGCCCATAAACATCAGATATAGCCGCAAGCTGTCGGCGCCGTAACTTTTGACCTGTTCGTCCGGACTGACCACATTGCCGCGGGATTTGCTCATTTTTTGGCCATCCAGACCCAAAATTATTCCCTGGTTGGTCAGTTTCTTGAACGGCTCGTCAAATGCCAGGCCGTAATTATCGTGCAAGAATTTGGTCACAAAACGGGCGTATAACAGATGCAGAATAGCGTGTTCGATGCCGCCGATGTAGTGGTCAACTGGCGCCCACTTGTTAATGATGTCTTCGTCAAAAGGTGCTTTGTTGTTCTGATTGTCCAGGTAGCGCAAAAAATACCAGCTGCTGCACACAAAAGTATCCATGGTATCAGTCTCGCGCTTGGCCGGCTTGCCGCACTTAGGGCACTTGGTATTTACAAAATCTTTTCGGCTCTGCAGCGGTGATTGGCCGGAAAGTTCAAACTCCACGTCCTCGGGCAAGATTACCGGCAAATCCTCTTCTGGAACAGGTACGGTGCCGCAACCATCGCAATAAATAATTGGAATCGGCGTACCCCAGTAGCGCTGGCGGCTGATTAGCCAGTCTCGCAGCCGGTAGTTGGTTTGCTCTTTGGCGATTCCCTCTTTAACCAGATTAGTAACGATTTTTTCGCGCGCTTCACTGCTGTTCAGTCCATCGTATTGGCCCGAATTTACCAGGACACCCTCGCCAACATAAGCTCCGGCTTCATACAGCTGACCATGTTTATAGGCTACTGCCGCGGCTTTAGCACGGTTGCACATCTCCAGCCAGTGGTTCACGCCTCCGCCTAGACGGATTATGCCTTCGCGTATCTTGCCCATCGACTGCCATTCAGGGTGGAATTTTTCATGGGCTTCAAGCTTCGTTGCTACCCCCGGGATAGCTTTTGCTACCGCTAAATAGCCTTGGCCGAATGATTTGCGGTTAATTTTTTTGAGGTCATTAAAATAATGTGAGTAGACCGGATCACCAAGCGGAATTAGTGCTTCAATATCTGTGATACCAGTTTCTTCAGCCAGCTCCCGCCGGGCGCACTGTTCCATCGTCTCATTTTTTGCACGGCCACCGCCCACTAAGCCTGTGCCTTTAGTCCAGCCGCTCAAACCAAGATATAAACCGGTCTTTGGATCATATGGAATAACAACCGCCCCTTCCACGTATTGCTCATCCAGCAGGGACTCGCCAAAATCTTGGGCGATAACCATTTTGATGGGCAGATCGAACTTTTTAGCAAACTGCCGGTCGCGTTCATCGTGGGCGGGCACGGCCATAATGGCCCCCGTGCCGTAGCCCATCAGCACATAATCGGCTACCCAAATAGGGACTTTCTCTTTAGTGCCCGGGTTAATCGCGTAGGCGCCGGTGAATACTCCGGTTTTGTCCTTTTCACCCTCTTTGCGTTCCAGCTCGGTCTTAAAACTGGCTTTTTTGATGTAATCAACAACCTGGCTTTTCTGTTCTGGCGTTGCCAATTTTTCAGCCAGTGGATGCTCCGGAGCCAGCACTATATAAGTTGCGCCAAATAGCGTATCCGGACGGGTAGTAAACACCTGGATCTTGTGCTTTTTGTCCTCGGTGGCAAAATCAATCAGCACGCCGCGGCTTCCGCCGATCCAGTTAATCTGCATGGTTTTGACGCGGGTCGGCCAATCGACTTTTTCTAAGTCTGTTAGCAGCCGTTTGGTATAGTCGGTGATCTTAAAAAACCATTGCTCCATTTCTTTTTGGATGACTGGCGTACCGCAACGTTCACAACGGTTTTCATCGCCAACAACCTGTTCATTAGCCAATACTGTTTGGTCTTTGGGGCACCAGTTAACGACCGCTTTCGCCCGGTAAGTCAGTTTGTGCTTGTAAAGCTGCAAGAACAGCCACTGGTTCCAGTGGTAATAACCCGGGTCACAAGTTGATAGGGTGCGCGACCAATCGTAGCTGGCGCCAATTTGGCCTATTTGTTTGGTCATAGTAGCAATGTTCTGGTGAGTCCACTTGGCGGGCTGGATGCCGCGTTCTATAGCGGCATTCTCTGCCGGTAGCCCAAAAGCATCAAAGCCGATAGTCTGCAGCACATTCTGGCCTAACATTCGTCTAAATCGAGCGACTGTATCGGTGGGCGCAAAGTTGTACCAATGGCCAACATGCAAATCGCCCGACGGATAGGGCAGCATTGGAATAATATAAAATTTGTCGGCCGTGCGGCCCATATCAACCTTATATAAATTAGACTCTGCCCAAATCTTCTGCCACTTGGGCTCAATTTCCTGCGGATTATAACGCCTCATCCTGCCTCTATTTTAACAGAGATGTGTGTAGTTTTTAGAACTGTTTTAGAAAGTTGGTACTAAAGGTGGTGTTGAGTTTTTGCTGGCTTGCCCAGCGTTCTTCGGCCAGATTAACCAGCCTGGTCACCAGATCAACATTGGAGATACCGGCCCTGGCCCAGTTGTGGGCATACAGGCTACCCGGCAAGGGGTTAACTTCGTTAAAGTAGACCTTTTCGGTTTTGGAATCGATTAGCAAATCTACGCGGGCAATACCACTGCAGCCCAATACTTTATAAACACTTATCCCTAGATTTTCGGCTTTTTTATAGAGGTCTTCTGGCAGTTTGGCTGGCAGTTCACTGTAACCCTGAGATCCTCTTTTGCCGCCCATCTTCTTGCCGCCCATTTTTTTACCATTCCCGAGATATTTGGTATCAAAGTCAAAGAAATCTTCAGGGCTGGTTAGGGGATGTTCTAACAGAGCTGGCGTAGGCTCTTCGTTGCCAATAATGGGCAGGGTCACCTCGATCAGGTTTTGAACGCTTTCTTCAACGATCACTTTATCGTCATAGTGGCTGGCTACTTCCAGAGCGTTGGCCAGCTCGGTTTCTTTTTCAACCTTGGATATACCGATGCTTGATCCGAGGTGCGCCGGCTTCACAAACAGCGGATATTTAAGTTTCTTAATAGACTCGAGGACTTGTTTATGGGTAGCAGATAGATCTCGGCTATAGAACCACAGCCAGGCGTTGCTTTCTATGCCCGAGGCTTCGGCCACCTGTTTGGCCAGTGCTTTGTCCATAGCCACAGCGCTGGAAGCCATATCGCAACCGACAAACGGCACGTTGGCCATCTGGAGTAGGCCCATCAGTTCGCCATCCTCGCCGTGAGTACCATGCATCGCCGGAAAAACTACGTCAATCTTGCGGTACATCTTGCGGCCGGCAAACTGGCTGGATTTTACTAAAGTTAGACCGTTATCAAACAACAGATGAATTTTGGGCGCCTTGCGCATAAATTCATCAATTTCACCGGATTGGTAGAGGGCAATGTCTTTGAGCTTATCATCCCAGTACCAGCTGCCATCTTTAGCTATATAGACCGCTTCTACCCTGTATTGTTTAGTAAGTTCCAGCGGTTTAATGATACTGGCCAGTGCCGTTATGATCGAAACATCGTGCTCAGTTGAACGCCCGCCGAAGATGACCGCAATAGTTTTCATAAGCTTGATGATACGCCTCCCCGAGCGCTTGTCAACAATTTATACATACAATTAACGTATCCTATTTGTAATTATCCGGCCAATCGTTTTGCATTAGTAGCAAATCACCGGCTGCTACTAATTTATCAAGATTGGTATAAAAATTAAGGGGGTCATCCTCTATAACCACTTGCCCTTTAAAATCGCCTAAGCCCTCTACGATGTCATCTGTCACGGAGTGTTTCATCAACACCACTAGATCTGGGGCGGCTTTGGCTATTTCGCTACCCAACTCCCGGTGAATTTTGCCGCTCTCTGCCCCCTGGTCAACCAGACCCGGCGTAACATAGATTTTACGCTTGGCGGGCAGGTTTTTAAGGAGTTCCAGACCGGCTTTCATGCCCTCGATGTTGCCGTTGTATGTGTCGTCGATTATCCAAGCGCCGGAGAGTTGGTAAGGCTTCATGCGGTGCTCAAATGCCGGCACCTTAGTAACACCCTTTTCAATCTGCCTTTCGCTTAGTCCAAGTCTGTCGGCCAGCACCGCCGCCATTGCCAAAGGCGCAACCTGGTGCTTGCCCAGCAGCCGGCTTTTTATCTGTAGCACTTTATCGCCTTTTTGTATCTTAAAACTTAGGCCATCTAAGCTAACTTTGATGCCCTCTACGGTCCAATCTCCAGCTTTTTGGGAATTAAATAACAGATACCCAGGCTTAATAAATGATTTGACCCCGTCGGCCTCGGTATTTACATAAACATTTTTGCCACCAAGATAATCAGCCAAAGAAAAAATATCCTCACCGGCTTTTTGCAAAGTCTTGTATTTATCAAGGTGCGCCGGAGCCAAACCGGTAATAATGCCAATGTCGGGCTGGGTGATTTTTGTAAATCTTTTAATATCGCCGGGGGCGCCCTCGCCATATTCAATAATCAAAACGTCTTCATCGCCGCTCAGGCTCCTGGCAAAATTAGCGTGGCTAATGGCTACGTTTTTGTTGGCTGGGGTGGCCGCGACTTTTTTGCCTTCCGACAAAACCGCCAGCAATATCTCCTTCATGGTGGTTTTGCCGTAGCTGCCGGCAACCGCGATCTTAACAGCTTGGTGGCCAGCAAAGCCCTTCTTGGAGGCACGCACTCGGACCAAGTGGTACGGTCTAATAATCAGCCAACGCCCAAGCACCAAGGGCACAACTACCAAATTAGCCCAAACTACTGGCGCGGATAGCACGAACAGCACCAAAAATATCAACTCAATAACCGCCATATGGATATTTCTCTGGAAGAGGTAGGCCGCAAAAACTAGTTGGGCCAGCATGCCTAGGCGCATGAAGGCCAAGAGCAGCCCTGCGGGCTTTGTAACAACCAGCTGTTTTCTATGCATTACGCGGCTAAAGTCATCTGTCCGTAACAGCCAATTCAGGTATGCCGCGACATCATATTCGCTGGCTTGCAGCATATAAACAACAGTTCGGCTAAAGCGCGGGCTGTATAGACTAAGTACACCTTTCATCCTCTTAGCCCTCAACTATAAAATCGGTTATGAGCTCGGCTATTTGATGGGGCTGCTCGTGGTGTACAAAGTGTCCGGCGCCGGCAATCGGCACAAGCTCGGAATTAACGATAGCGGTGGCCAGCAGTTCGCCGTAGCTTGGCGGTGTCATTTTGTCAGAGCTGCCGTAAATTAGCAGCGTATGTTGCTTTAATTTGGCGGCATCGGCCTGTACGTCCTCGCCCACTACTTTGCGAAAAGTTTCTTCCAGCTGAGGCAAAAGCGTAGCATCAGAGCCAATAGATTTATAAAACCGCCCCTTGATTTTATTTCTAGCGCTACTTGGCAGAAAAAACGTCGCGGCTTTGCCGCTTTTTGCCGCTACGCTTAACAGTTTCTTTCGGGTTTGGCGCCGGTCGCGCACCCCAGCTGAAGCAATCAACACTAATTTTTCGGCCTTTAGCTTACCGCTGCTTAGGCCTTTGATAGCTATTGAGCCGCCGTTGGAATGGGCAATAATAGCACCGACCTTATCAACCCCGATTTTTTTCAGCCACGCGGCTATAAAATTGGCATAATCGTCCAGCCCCCACGCCGTATCTGGCGCCTGGGTGCCACCAAAACCCGGTAAGTCTAAGGTCAGAACTTCGTATTTCCTCGGGATAATGTCAATTAACGGATCAAAGGTATCCCCTTTGTCGCCCCAGCCATGCAAAAACAATAAAACTTTACCCTCGCCGGTTTTTTGGTAGTTAGTCATCAGGCTGTTAACAACTACGTTCATGCTTAAAGTATAGCAAGATAAGGGGTTTGAGGGGTTCTTTTCCAAAGAACCAAATGTTTTCACACTTTATAGCGTAAAGGTGTGACCAAAGCGCCGGGCTGCGTTTTTTCTTGATAAACTCACTGGTCAACAAGAACAACAGCCTCAGGAACTCGGTCCGTTGGTCCCTCAGACAGCCTTCGGGCTTAAAAGTTGTTTTGTTGACGTGAAGTTATCAGGAAAAAGCCGATGCCCGGACCCTTATAAAAAATACTTAACTTGTTAAGTATTTCTGTAGTTGGGCATGAAGAAGGCGGAGCTTTCGCTCCGCCCTTGCCGGGTGTTTCCCGGGCTTTTGTCCGTTCTGACCGACGGACATCGGTTGGTGTTCTTTGATCACCCCTCTCGCCGTTCGACGTGCAATTTGCACTTCCACCCGGGCACCAGCCGGATGTGGATGCTCACAGTTGTACCTCGGATCTTAAAAGTCACTCTGTCTCCTCTCAGATCGTCGCGAGGACGGCCGTGATGTCATCATGCATCTTCTGGGTTGCAACGCGCGCCGTTTCTGCGAAGTTCGCTTCAGCCGAGGCGAAGATGATGCCGCGCGAGTTGTTAATGATCATGCCCCGCTTCTTGCTGTCGGCACCCGCCTTGACGGTTGCTTCCAGCTCGCCGCCCTGAGCCCCGTAACCGGGGATCAGGATGGGCATGTCGCCAACGATCTTGCGACCTTCCGCCAGCTCTTCGACGTACGTCGCTCCGAACACGACGGCGCAGTTGCCGTTGTAGTTCCAAGTCGTAGCGACGCGATGCGCGACGATCTGATAGAGCCGCTTGACCTTGATGCCCTCTCTGGCCTCGATGGACTTGATCATCTCCTCGCGAGTCCAGTCCGAGTGCTCGCAAAGCAAATCTTGGAACTCGCCCGCACCGGGATTGCTCGTTCGGACGAGCACGATGACGCCTTTGTCCTTCTGGTCGAGGAACGGCTTCATCGCTTCCATGCCGAGGTACGGGTGCACCGTCACGGCGTCGGCGCCGAAGAACGTGAAATCCTCCAGCACATAGCCGTTGTTCGTGTTCCCGATGTCGGCTTGCTTGGCATCGAGGATCACTGGGATCTCGGGGTAGTGCTCGTTGAGAAACGCGATCGTCTGCCGAAGCATCTCGAAGCCGTACGAACTGCTGTAGAACGCCAGGTTCGGCTTGTAGGCGCAAACCAGGTTGTGGGTCGCGTCGATGATCCGTTCGTTGAACTCGAGTTGCGCATCTCTGTGCGATGCGACTGACTTCGGCAGCTTTGTGACATCGCTGTCGAGGCCGACGCAGACGAACTTGCCCTCGTCCCAGCGGGCATGGAGCAACTGCATGAAGTTGCGCTCCATCTCATCAACTCCTTGTCTCATGGTCTAGCTTGTCCAGACCGGATTACTACTTGCCACCAAAAGCACTAACCCAGCCTGGGCAAATTGTTAAAGAACACCTGCAACGACTCCCGTTGCTTGCGCACATTATAAAAAAGTTTCCTAATAAATGAAAGTGGTAGTGATGAATTTGGGGCGGAATTCAAGCCCCGAGCTGGCTTAGCTTAATTCGAGTTTTTGTTGAATAACCGATATTAGCTCAGGAAATTCGAGTTTTTCCCTGGCTCCACCACCATAATGTCCTTCAGTGGTTGATTCCGTGTACTCTGTATTTAACTTCTTATGAACATATCTCGCCTCTTCAACGGGAATGTAAGGGTCATTGGTTGAGTGGAATTGGACTATCCATTTTTGATTGGCCTTAATCTTGTCCCATTGCCACGGGCGGTTGTAGTATCCACTTTTCTTTTCGTCTTCGTCATCCAGGTCTGTATGGCAGGCACCAACCAGTACAGAACCGTAGATTTTATTTTTTTCGGCGTAACGCATGGTTGCTACCGCTCCCGAGGAATGACCAATTAAAATAGTATTTTCATCAGCATGCAAAGTATCTTTCAGAAAAGGAATCCAATATTTTTCCCGAGCAAGAACATTGTCCGGCATCGTTTCAGCAATAACTACTAGCCCTTTTTGTTCGAGTGTGTGTTTGACGGAAGGAAACCAATGATCTGTGCCGGTTGCACCGCCATTGCCATGAATGATAATAATTTTAGGCTTCACCACAGCTATATGATAACAAAACAGCCAGAAATTCTGGTTTTGCCGCCGCGACGGAATTCAGGTCCTGGGTTGATATACTCAAATAAATGGCTAGTCCAAAAGATACCGTCGCGCACCTGCTCTCATTTGCGGATATAAAAATAAACGGTAGCCGTCCATTTGATATTCAGGTAAAAAATGAGCGTCTCTATAGGCGTGTTTTAGGCAATCCTCAGCTGGGGCTTGGCGAATCTTACATGGATGGCTGGTGGGACGTGCAGCGGCTGGACCAATTGGCGGCAAAGTTATTTTCGGCTGACATCCAATCAAAGGTGCGTACCAGCCCAGGTATCATTAAAACAGTTGTTATCTCTAGCCTTTTGAACCGCCAGACAATTCGACGGGCTAAAAATAACGCCTCTAGGCATTACGATATCGGCAATGATCTTTATGAGCGCATGTTGGACAAGAATATGATATATAGCTGTGCTTATTGGAAAAATGCCACAAATCTGGACGATGCCCAGGATGCAAAACTAGAGTTAATCTGCCAGAAGCTCTATCTTAAAAAGGGCATGTCTCTACTGGACGTTGGCTGCGGCTGGGGCGGTTTTGCTGTCTATGCTGCTAAAAATTACGGTGTCAAAGTCACTGGCATTACGCCAGCGAAAGAGCAAGTCAAGTTAGCAAGGGAACGGACTAAAAGCCTGCCGGTCACAATCCTGCAAAAAGATTACCGTGAAATAGATGGAAAGTTTGACCGCATCGTGTCTATAGGGATGCTCGAACATGTTGGCCCCAAAAACTACAAAGTCTTCTTTGAGCACTGCGAAAAAATGCTGAATGACAGTGGTATTATGCTGCACCACACTATCGGCAATAATCACTCGGCGAACAAAACAGATCCTTGGATCGACAAATACATATTTCCCGGCGGGGTTATACCTTCATTAGCGCAAATTACCCGGGCGATAGAAGACAAACTAGTCATTGAGGATATTCACAATTTTGGCCCTTATTACGACAAAACCCTAATGGCCTGGCACAAAAACTTTGTTAAAAGCTACCCACAGCTCAAAGATAAGTACGACGCGCGTTTTTATCGCATGTGGAATTTTTATCTACTAACTTGTGCGGGGTTATTCAGGATACGCCGTATGCAGTTATGGCAAATAGTCATGCGTAAGATCGAAACCTCAGATACTTACAAAACCTTTCGATAAAACTTGGGGGCGGGATTCAGGGGTCGGAGGGCATGAGATAATAGAAGAATGCAAAAAGCACCGGATTTTAACCTGCTGGACCAAAACGGCAAAGCGCACACGCTGGGTGATTATAGCGGCAAGTGGCTGGTGCTTTATTTTTATCCCAAGGATGATACACCTGGCTGCACAACCGAAGCCTGCAGTTTTCGTGACGAGCGCGAACTGATAGCCCAGCTTGGCAACGCGGAAATTGTTGGTATTAGCAAAGATTCCGTTGAATCCCACAAGAAATTCGCCGATAAATACAATCTGAACTTTCCTATCTTAAGCGACCCGGAGCATAAAACTATTGAAGCCTACGATTCGTGGGGACCCAAGAAATTGGCGGGCCATGAATACCTGGGCACCAAGCGCAATACTTTTATCATTGACCCCGGTGGAAGCATTGCGAAGCAGTACAAGGGTGTTGACCCAAAAACCCACGCCGCCGAAATTATCAACGACCTGAAAACCCTGCAGACTTCCTAATTTTTTAGGCCGTTGATTTCCGCGAGGGTGAGGTCGCGCCACTGGCCGGGTTTTAGGCTTTCTACGCCCAGTTTTCCGTATCTCGAACGATGGAGCCGGCGCGTATCCAGGCCGACGGCTTCCAGCATGCGTTTGACTTGGTGATTGCGGCCTTCGTGGATTGTCAGCTCAATTTTATTCTCGCTAAGCTTGCGGGTTTTAGCTGGAGCTGTCTTGCCATCTTCCAGCTCTACGCCATTACTTAACGTGTTAAGTATTTTTGAAGTTATTGTCCCCTGCACTTTTGCTTCATAGGTCTTGTCTACCTCAAAGCTGGGGTGCATCAGTTTATGGGCCAGTTCGCCGTCGTTGGTCAGCAGCAACACCCCTGTTGTATCAAAGTCCAGACGCCCCACCGGTACTACCCGCTCAGGAATATCAATTAGATCAGTGACTTTGGGCCGATCCTGCGGATCGCTCAAGGTGGTTATGGTGCGATCTGGTTTATTGAGCAAAATATAACGCAGTCTTTGCGATTGTATTTTTCTGCCATCTAGCTCAATAAGGTCATTTTCTGAAACCTCATCATTAAGCTGGCCGGGTTTGCCGTTAACTTTAACCCGTTCGGCTTGAATGAGCTTATCGGCTCCTCGCCTAGAGCTCACTCCCGCTCTAGCAAGATATGCGTTAAGTCTCATTTATCTAGAATACATCCTTGACTGGAATTAACAGAGAGAATTATGTATAATCACTCTGTTGTTGCGGGGCATTGGCGCAGTTGGCTAGCGCGCTTCCATGGCATGGAAGAGGTCAAGGGTTCGAATCCCTTATGCTCCACCATAAATAACCCGTTTGTTGGGTTATTTTTAGTGATGGCTGTGGGCGCCGCGGGCAATTACCAGCCGGTTGACTGGCACGGTGAGAAGAAAAGCGACCGATAGCGACAGGGCCTCGCTCCACCAGAACAGAATATTATGCAGTTGGGCGTTGATGGCGCCGGGGATAAGCCACTCCAAGGTGTTATCTATAAATACCATCGTGGTAATTGAGATGGTGTCTACCGCAAGCGCCAGCTTAACGGCATCTCTCGGGGTGATGCCCTTTCTGCGCGCGCCAGAGAAAGTCAGTAAGTAGCCAAAAAGGAATGCCAGTAAGACACCCAAAGCGGTTTGCAATATGTTGGACCAGTTTTGGCCAATTGCCATACCCAGCACCTCGCCGATAGCACAGCCGGTCAGGCAATGCCGGGTATGGGTGATGGCTTGCCGGGTTAGTGCGCTAAAGACCATAGTTATATAGTATATTAGTGGTCGGTTTGGGGATGTAGCTCACCTGGTAGAGCGCGGCATTCGCATTGCCGAGGTAGGGAGTTCGAGTCTCCCCATCTCCACCACTAAAAATATCCGTCACGTCGACGGATATTTTTAGTACTTCGCGCAGCCCACCCTTGCCCCGCACTTAAACCTGAGCGGAGTAGTTTGTAATCAGATTATGAAGCTTCAAGTTTAAGTGCGGGGCGTGGCCACATTTATTTAATTTTTTGTTTTTGCAGCCGTGTGCGCGAAGCTGCCCTTATTACACGCTTGAGCTTACTTTTTGTCAACCCAGCAGTAGACTTTCGAGTCAGCTCGTCGTCCGGCGAGCCATTTATTTGACATTAAGTCTTGCTAACTTTGACGAGCTCCTGTTTTTGTAGACGTACCAACGAGCTGAATAGCTGAAAGGCAAGTCAAATGATCTCGAAAGCTCACTGCTGGGTCAAGCCAGCAACTTTAATAATTCTTTTTCACCGATCTGCTGGGTGCCGAGTTGGCGGGCTTTGGCCAACTTACTTTCGCCGACATTGGCACCGACCACCAGATAATCAGTGTCGTTGCCAACTGAGGTCTGGAACGTGCCGCCTAGTTCGCGGATTTTGTCGGCTGCTTCTTCCCTGCTCATACTCTGCAACGTGCCGGTAACCACAAAATTCTTTCCGGATAGCCGGCCGCTATGGCTGTGATGAACTGGCTCCATGCCAAGTTTTTCAAATTTCTTTAGCAGCTCGCGGTTATCGGGATCAGTGGACCAAGCCAAGATCGATTCGGCTACCACCTGCCCCACGCCCTCAACTTCCATCAACTGGTCTAAGGTTGCGTGTGCCAGTTTGTCCAACGAGCCGAAATGTTCAACCAAATCAACTGCCGTTTGGCTACCCACGTGGCGGATTCCCAAGCCGTAGGCAAAACGCGCCAGGTCCGGTTTTTTGCTGGCAGCTATACCTTTTATCAGGTTGCTGGCACTCAGATCCGCGAAGCGTTCCAAGTTTTCTATTTGCTCTTTGGTCAGCTTATAGATATCGGCGATATCATGCACTAGCTTGGCATCTACCAAAGCTGCGACGTTTTTTTCGCCCAAGCCATCAATATCCATGGCCGACTTACTGGCAAAATGCTCCAGGGCTTTTTTAAGCAATAATTTACCGCTGACTCCTTTGACCCTGTAGACCGCCTCGCCTGCCGGCCGTACAAATTTAAGTTCCGGATATTGGCGCTTGAGCTCCGTTTCCATATCAAACGGCTTAGCAGACTTAGGCCTTAACTCCAGCAAGACCTTATTCACTTGCGGGATAATATCACCGGCTTTAAAGATTATGACCGTGTCCCCGACCCGTATGTCTTTGCGGGTGATTTCATCGGCATTATGGAGTGAGGCGTGCTGCACTGTCGTACCAGCCACTTGAACCGGATCAAATACCGCCACTGGCGTAGCCGCGCCGGTACGGCCAATACTGATAACAATATCTTTGACAACCGTGGTGGCCTCTTCGGCGGAATACTTGAAGGCGATGGCGCCGCGGGGAGCTTTGCCGACAACGCCAAGTTTGGCAAAAGCTTGGCGGTCGTTAACTTTAATCACCAAACCATCGGTGTTAAAGGGCAGATCTTTACGTTTTTCTTCCCATTTGGCCGCAAAATCCATAATTTCTTTAACCGATTTGAATTTCTGGGCGGCCGAATTGGCAATTAGGCCTAGTTCGCGGATGGTTTGATAGGCGTATTCATTGGCCGGTACATCAGCCGGGTTGTCGCGCAGCAGGTCGTAAGCATGGAAGTGTAACGGCCGGGTAGCTACTAATTTAGGATCTAGTTGGCGGATTGTGCCGGCGGCTAAATTACGGGGGTTGGCAAAAGTCGGCTTGCCAGTCTTGGCTTGAGTTTCATTAAGCTTGGCGAAATCCTTTTTATACATAACGATCTCACCGCGGAGCTCGGTGCGGCCTTTAGTGAACTGTTCGTAACCTTTTGACTGCCGCAGCTTTAGCGGTACTGATTCGATGGTCCGAACGTTGGCCGTAACGTCCTCGCCCACAAAGCCGTCGCCGCGGGTCACGGCTTGCTTAAACACACCGTCTTCGTAAACCAATGCGCAGGCCAGGCCGTCCATTTTAATATCAGCGAAAAATTTAAATTTAGCAGCTGGCAGTAGTTTACTTATCCTGGTGACCCAAGCCGCTACTTCCTCCTTATTAAAGGCATCGTTTAGACTCAGCATACGCGAGCTGTGGCGGATTTGCTGGAAGCCTGGCAGCGGCTCGCCAGCCACACGCTGCGTGGGCGAATCCGGTGTAATCAGTTCTGGATGCTCAGTTTCCAGTTGCGACAGTTCGTGTTTAAGTGAATCGGCTGCCGCTTCGGCCATTATCGATTTATTGAGCACATGGTAGTTGTAGCGATAATTATTGATAAGCTCGCGTAGCTTTTGCGCGCGCTCGGCTTCTGATTTCATGCGATTAGCCCTCGATACAAACTATACAGATAGGTGTGGGCAAATAAAATTGCTAGCATTGCCAAGGCAAAAAAGGCTACTACGACCAAAACTGGTACCAACAGGATTAGCGGAATGATAATTACGGCCATGATGACCAATATGCAGATTGGCAGAAACAGCAGGCGGCGCATAATCTGTAAGCGGCGGAAATGTACCAGCTCTTTGGCTGAGCGAAGGGCTTGGCGAGGCTGCATGTCTGGCAGGGTAACAATATAGAGCGCAAAGATGGAGCTGCAAAGCATATAAAAGGACCACGCAGCCAGCAGGGCAAATAAGGTACTGAAGATCACTGTTAGGAACGAGCTGCTGGTAATTGCAGTGGATAAAACTAGCGCCAATACCGTAGCGCCTAAGGTTATCGGCAAAAGCTGCAAAATAATAACAACGATAACCAGCAGAAAAGGCACTAGCGGAGCCATGGCGCGATAGTAGGCTTGCTTAACCCTAATATGCTCTCCGGCTAGCAATTGTCGCAGCGCCCAGATTATGACCAGGCTCTCCAGTACCAGCAGCAGGCTCTGGGCTGCCGATGAAGATTGGGTGCCCGTCGTGCCGCTGCCCAACAAAGAGCCAAAGCCACTAAACGCGCTAGACAGATGATGAGTATCCTTAAGCGTGCTGGCCGTGCTATTCAAATCGCTTATAAAGCCGGTGGTAAAGATTATATTAAGAATCAAATACACCAATAAGATACCGCCTAGCGGCTTCCAAAATTTGCGAAAGACACTAAATACTTGTTTGGTCAGATGGAAACTACCTGGGATTGGCGTCTGGTTTTGAGCCTGTTTTTTAGCCTTGGCTTTCTGCTGCTTTTTGGTCAGCTTCCGAACCCGCCCGGCATTAGCAGCTACAGCTTTCTTTGGCTGCCCCTTAGCCCCCTTTTTCACCATAGTCATAATTATATCGGAAATCGGGGCTAGAGTTTCATTTCGCGCAGGGCTTTGATGCGGGCTTCTATTGGAGGGTGGGTGCTAAAAAGATTTAGTAGGCTGTGGCCTTTTAGCGGATTGACAAAAAACATGTGCGCGGTTGAGGTGTTTTGCTTCATGGTCGCACTGCCAGTTTGCTCGATTTTTTCCAGCGCGTCGGCCAGGCCTTCCGGATAACGGGTAGTCAAAGCCCCTTGGGCATCAGCTAGATACTCTCGGCGGCGACTAATGGATAATTGCAATAAAGTCGCAGCTATAGGTGCTAAAATCGCTGCAAAAATAGCCAGAAATATAGTTATTTGGTTGTTGTTGTCCCGTTCGTTACGCAGGCCGCCAAAGAAGGCGAAGCGCAGAAAGAAATCGGCTATCAGCGAGATTACGCCCACCAGAGCAAAAGCCAGAGTGTTAACCCTGATATCATAGTCTTTGACGTGGCCAAGCTCGTGGGCTATTACACCCTCCAACTCGGTGTCGTTCATGATCTGCAGTAAACCCGAGGTGGCGCAGACTACCGAGTGGTCAGGGTCACGGCCGGTAGAAAACGCGTTTGGCGCCGGATCATCCATGATATAAACCTTGGGCATCGGCAGGCCATCAGCAATAGATAGGTTCTCGACAATCCGCCACAGGCGCGGGTCATCGCTTTTTTGAATTTCCTGGGCGCCGTTTACCGCAAGGGCCATTTTACTACCGGCAAAATAACTAAAAATCGCGTAGCTTAGCGCAAAAATGCCGATGATAAATAAAAGATCCGGTTGCACCAGAGCCTTACTTATCACGAAAGCTATTCCCCACAGTAGGGCCAAAAATACCACCATCAGCACTACCGTTCGGCGCTTATTTGAAGAAATTTGCTCGTACATAGTTGCGGCTTCGCCTTATGAGGACAAACCTACGGTTTTTCCTCATCGCACCGGACACGGAATGAATCCGATGCTCGGGCTGCTCTTTTTCCCTTCAAGACTCCATAAATTATTTCTTGTTGCCGCCGGAGAAATCTACTTTGACTGGTTCTTCCACAGCCGCGGCCTCGCTCTCATCAACCCCGAAGAATTCGCGGTTTTTAATGCCCATGACGCCGGCAAAAAAGTTAGTCGGGAAAACTTGGATCTTGGTGTTGAGGTCGCGGACGGCGCCATTATAAAAACGGCGGGAGGCTTGGATTTTATCCTCAGTGTCGGTGACTTCGTCTTGCAGCTTCTGGAAGTTTTCACTGGCGCGCAGTTGCGGGTAGTTCTCGGCGACAGCAAACAGGCTTTTTAGCGCGCCCTGGAATTGGTTATCAGCCTTGGAGGCTTCACCGACAGTTGTAGCGCTGAGCGCTTGGGTCCGTACTTCGGCTACCTTCTCAAAAACTTCTTTTTCGTGACTGGCGTAACCTTTTACAGTTTCAACCAGGTTGGGAATCAGGTCATAACGTCGCTTTAGCTGAACGGTTATGTCGCTCCAGGCCTCGTCGGTACGTACCTTAAGCCGGATTAAGCTGTTATACAAATAGACCGCAAACAGAAGAACAATAACTATGATGACGATGGCAATTACCATAATTTAGACTTTACTCCTTTACCCACTTTATAGCCCTTATTATACATCTGGGGAGCTATATTAAATAGCGGAAAGTGTATGATAAAAACATAAGAGGAATTTACGGATTGCGCCAAAAGTTAAGACTCGGGTGGTTGCTGGCGGTGATAGTGCTGGCGGTAATTGGTTTGGTGATTTTTGACTATACCCGACCCCTACCACTAATACGCCCGCAAGCCCAGACACCTAGCCCGATAGCCGCCCAAGCTATTGACTTACCGTGGCCAACTGGCGGACAAGCAGCTATTGGCGCCGTTGGTTTTGGGGTACTGGCTACAAACCACACCGAGCAAGCTATACCAATGGCCAGCGTAGCTAAAATCATTACCGCGCTGGCTGTGCTTAAACAAAAGCCCCTGGAGCTGGGCCAGCAAGGACCGACGATTACTTTCGATAGCACGGATGTATCTTATTACCAAACTTATGCTGCCGAGGGCGGTTCTGTGGCAAAAGTTGTCATCGGCGAAAATATCAGTGAATATCAAGTGCTCCAGACCATGCTGCTACCCTCAGCCAATAACATCGCTGAGAGTTTGGCGCGCTGGGCTTTTGGCTCGCCTAACGCCTACATTGCCTACGTCAACCAGTTCGTAAAAACTCTGGGCATGACCCAGACAAACGTGGCCGATGCCAGCGGTTTTGTATCGCAAACCACCAGCACAGCCAAGGACTTGGTGATCTTGGGCGAGGCGGCAATGAATAATTCTGTTTTAGCGCAAATCGTCGGCCAGAGCCAAGCCACGGTGCCGGTTGCCGGGACGGTTGATAATACAAATTGGTTGCTGGGCAGCGACGGTTTTGTGGGCATTAAAACCGGCAATACCGACCAAGATCCCGGCTGTTATTTGTTTGCTGTTAGCCAGATATTTGGTGGCCAGCCGCTGTATATAGTTGGAGCGGTTATGGGCATGCCCACACTCACAGATGCGATAAGCAATGGGCGCACTTTGGCTGATGCCGCCAAAACAAGTTTTAGCAACCCGACTATTGTAAAAGCTGGCCAAATAATCGGTGCATACAAATTGCCCTGGGGCGGCAGTATACAAGCTGTGGCCCAAAAAGATTTAGCGGTTGTTACTTGGAAAGGCGTACAAATAACACCTATAGTGAGTTTGAATCCACTGCATGCATCAGCCGCGGCTGGAATGCAAATTGGTACTTTGAGCGCAGCTTCTGGCCAAGAAACAGTTAGCGTACCGGTGGTCATTAAGCAGGCTGTTCCTAAACCTCCCCTTCTCTGGCGCCTATTCCGTCTATAATACTTGACTTGTTAAGTATTTTATTCCCTGTAGAAATGTTAGAATGAATCTGGTCTTAATCAATTTTACGAGCCAAGCAGACACTTGCATGTAAAATTGAGAGGAGGAAGCGAGCCGAGGCTGGAAGTAAGCAAGTGTTAACGCGCTTACGGAAGCCGTTGTCTCGATTCCGACGAAGGGGCGAATGGCGGAATTGGTAGACGCGCTAGCTTCAGGAGCTAGTGTTCGCAAGAACGTGGAGGTTCAAGTCCTCTTTCGCCCACCATGCCAGAACAAATTTTTCAAAAAGGGGCCGTGTTATCATGATTAGCGAAAACAATTTTCAGGGGGAATAACAGTTGAGTAAGGTCGCGCATTATTTACAAGAGCATCTGTTGGGGGAAGTGACTGATAGCCCTGAGGTACGTCGGTATTTCTCTCAGGATGCCAGCATTTTGCGCCTAGTGCCGTCTATTGTGGTCTACCCCAGAAACGAGAGTGATGTGCGCAAGACTGCGCGCTTTAGCTGGCAGTTAGCGGAACGCAAGCGTATCTTACCTATAACTGCCCGCGGCGGCGGCAGCGACACCTCCGGTGCGGCTATTGGCAGCGGCATTTTGCTGGTCTTCACCACCCACATGAACAAAATCCTGACACTGGATCCGCGCAAAAATTTTGTAACTCTGGAGCCGGGAGTTACTTACGATAAGCTGGAGCAAACCCTTTATACGCACGGGTTATTTTTGCCTCCCTACCCCAGTTCCAAGCAATACGCTACTATTGGCGGCGGCCTAGCTAACAATGCCATGGGCGAAAAATCAGTTAAGTATGGTTCTATTGGTGACTATGTGGAACGATTAAGAATTGTACTGACTAACGGCGAGGTTGTTGAGACCGGTCCTTTGGGCAAGCGTGAGCTTAACCGCAAGCTCGGCTTATCAACTTTTGAAGGCGAGATTTATCGCGGTTTGGACAAATTGCTGGAAGAGAATGCTGATTTCATCAAGCGTGAGAAAGGCCAGATAAAGACCCGCTGGAATGCCGCTGGATATAACATTTTTGACATCAAAAAGAAGGGTCATTTTAATTTAACACCCTTGATTTTGGGCTCACAAGGTACGCTAGGTATCATTACTGAAGCAACTTTAGGAGTGGTCGCCTACAATCCCAGGACCTACTTACTGTTGGCAAGCTTGGACAACTTGGAAGCTATGGATGGGATTATACCCAAGATACTTGAGCTTAAGCCCAGCAGTTTTGAGATGATAAACCAGGCTGCCATAGGCCACGTCACAATGATCAGCCCGCCTCAGTTATCGGGGCTGCTGGAGAACCCGGCGGCGGTTATACATTTGTTTATCGAGTTTGATAACCTTAAAGATAGCAGCCAGAAACACAGCATAAAGAAAGCTAAGAAAATTATCGAGCAGGCTGGCGGCCACACGCAAATAACAAATAATCCTAACGCCCAGGAAAAACTTTGGAAAGTCCGGCAAAGCGTAGCCACAATTTTAAGCGAACCCCAGAATCAGGCCAAAGCCGTGCCCGTAGCCGAAGATATTAGCGTGCCAACCGATCGTTTGGTGGAGTTTTTGCAGCGAGCCTCGGCAATTTATGAGCAAAATGGACTGACGGCTAGCGCGTGGGGACACGCTGGTGACGGTATCGTCCGTATGCAACCAGTGTTAGATTTATCACAACTGGGCGATAGACAGAGGTTATTTAAGCTAGCCGATTCTATGTACGATTTAGCTATCGAACTGGGGGGATCCATAACCGCGTCTGCGGGCGACGGCCGGGTACGCAGCCCTTATAGCCGTAAGCTCTACAGTAGCGGTCTGCATGACATAATGCTGCAGGTCAAGAAAATTTTTGACCCGCACGGCATCCTCAATCCCGGCGTAAAAACGGCCACCATGGACGATGTCCGGGCTTTAATGCGCAGTGATTACAATTTGGGCCATCGCCACGAGCACCTGCCGGGAAGCTAAAGATGTACACATTTATAGGAATTATTGGGGCAATTTTGGTGCTGTTTGGTTTTTATCGCATCAGCATCGGCAAATGGACTGGCAAATCGCGCTTGTATGAACTGGACAATCTGGTTGGCGCGGTCATGATTACAATTTATCAGCTGCACTTTAGGGTTTACGTAACGGTAATATTGAATATCATTTGGGCTATAGTCGCCCTGCATGGCTTAACATCTTACAGGGAACGCCGCCAAAAACGCAAATAGTGGTGGGCGAGGTGGGATTCGAACCCACAACCCCTTTCGGGGCACGGATTTTAAGTCCGCTCTGTAAACCATTCCAGCACTCGCCCTGGAGGCGCGTACGGGTAATGCTCCCGTCTAATGGGTTTTGCAGACCCATGCCTAACTTCTCGGCCAACGCGCCATCGTCGGAACACCGACAAGGACATAACAATTATATACCAGATATCCACATCTATTAGTTGCGCAAATGCCAAATAAGAGCTATTGTTTAGACACAATCATTAAAAAGTGGTGGGCTAGGAGGGTCTAATGGAAGTCGTCTGGCAATGGAACTCGCCCATCGCGCTCAGTATCTTCTTTGTGGGTATGACATTGAGTCTTGCCTTAGTCAGCTGGGCATTAAAAACATTCAGAGACATCGGTCCGCCCCGCCGCCGCTAAAGTTAAAGCGCTTTAACTTAAAAATCTCGCTCACAGCTTGGGCGAGATTTTTTGGTACAGCAAGTGAGTAAAAGTTTACACCTTATTAGAGACGAGATGGTTCGTTGAAGGAAGACATTAGATATTTTTTTATCAAGAATACCTATACACTAAACCCCATTGAGTAAGAGCAGTGAGTTACGTGCTTAGAGCCATTGTTGAAACGAAGGAACGGGGCGTTGTAAGTACTTGCCAATGGGAATAGAATTTTATTATGAAAAGAAGCTTGGCTCTGTTTTTTGTAGCTGTATCTATAGTTATTTTGTTTACCCCAAACTTAGTTAGGGCGCAGAGTGCTTCGGATGCTTTCAGCCAGTACACTGACCCTCATGCCATATGCGATTACTACAGGAGCGGCCAAGCAGATATCACGACGGCCAACGGTATAGTTCATCCTGTTATCGAAAGAGAATCAAATAACGAATGCTTGGTTAGCATTGGGTCTGGTAAGTCAAAAACCTTCACTCAATACTATTATTCTGGGGATAACTGGTGCTACAAACTTTATTCAGGAAGCGAGGTTGTTTCTAGTTTATGCGTCCAAAGACCGAACAAATCTATAGATCTTACGAAGTATAAATCTTATATCATCGGCGGGGTGATAGTATTCGCCTTCGTTATTACCATGGGCGCTATATCTGGTAACAAACCACCCGTTATCCCCGAACAGCCAGCAACCGAGAATACCCCGACATACAGCCAACCCAAGTCAGTTCGTAGCAAGGTGGCGAGGCCCAAAAAGAGAGGCCGCATCTGGCCTGAGCTCAGTCGCTGGCTCAAGCTCGGCCGCAAAAAATAGCAGGTTTCTACCCCGGGATGAAAAGAACACCTGTACAGGTGTTCTTTTCAAGAAGCTTGCGATAATGGCGCAGTAAGTAGGAAAAAGTTTACACGAACTAACGCAGCACCACGGCCAGAAGGCCGTAAGATCATACGCTGACTAAATCAGATACGGGTCTAGACCTATTATTGAATCAGTGTGGACGTGGCCGGCGCTGTGATTGTGACTGATTCATAGGACACAGTCATGTCAGTGGTGGCACCAGCGCTATCTTCTGAAGTTAGACTCTGAAGCCGGTAGTTCTTGGTGTCAAACCAGAAGAATGTAGTTGTGCCAGTTTGAGTCGGATCAACTTCTTGATACTTGTAACAAGTTAATGTTCCACAGGAAACCTTACTGATGTAGTTATATTTCACCTTTTTGGCAGCTTGGGTTTTGAAGTCAGGCTTAAGACTATCGCCAGGGTTAGTCACAGCTGGCGCGGACGTAGATCCTGCAGCGTATCTGTACCAAGTCGTGGTATTTGGAAGTTCAACATAGGTCGTTCCGGCAGATTTAATGATATCACCTGAAGAGGTGATGTATGAAAGTCCGCCATTACCATCAGATTCAATCGTTATAGTATCGGCACTGCCGGATTTAGGGGTCGTTTTGATGACTAGCTTATATGGCTTGTTAGTTAATGTGAAAAGGGCGCCAAAATCACAGAGCTTGGTATCGTTATACGATTTCAAGCAGCTGCTTTGAACAACTTTTTGAGCGGCATTGAGCTTTGGGCTAGAGTTCTTCTTCCATACTACCCAGCCAACTAGGCCGATGACGACAATCACTGCGATTACTAATAATAATTCTAAGGAATGAAATCCTTGCTGATTTTTACGGAGTTTGCGGTTCATGATTTGCCCACCTCGCTTATGTTTACTTAAGGATAACTGTACTCTGCCTGTGTAGTAAGTCAATAGAGATGGTTATAACCCCTATGGCAGGCTATTAACAATCTAGTATGCGGTTAGGTGGTTTACTATGTTAGCGAAATCTTGGGTGGTCTGTGTTTGGAGTGCAGTATCGTCGCACTCATTTGAAGCATCAAAATATATGTAATAATAGTTCCCCACTTTTGAGTAAGCGGGTGGCAGGGTGTTAGATGCTGCAAAATCTTGGCTGAGATATTCCTGCGCAGCCTCTGGAGTAGGGCTTTCTGGCGCGACATTGTCTGTTGGTAAGTACTTGCCTATATACCCCGCTGCACCGGCTGCAGTCGTACACATTGATGGACCGCCAGCATTGAGTTCAGCCGAACTAACATTCATTCTGTTTGATGAACTACTGTCTGGTTGATATTGAAGTGTCAAGGAACCACTGTATGGTGCCCTAACGCTCCATTGACTTATGGTGAAGTAATTAACGGCGGGTGTCGCAGTCTTTGTAGGCGAAGCAGCGGTTTTTGATGGAGCTGAGCTATTAGCTGCGGTAGTTGAAGTCGTTGCCTTGTGATGGTTCTTGTACACCATCCAACCGACTACACCCAGCAGCACAACAATTATTAAAACTAACAGTATCTCAACTACTCCAAAACCCTGTTTATTTTTTTTCAATTTAGTCATTTTGGTTTAAGCATAAGCTTAGAGATAATTTTTTGCAACAAATAGACCCCTTTTCTACAGAGGCCAAAGTGCTTATGCTTGGTGCAGTTAGTGGGTAAAAACTTACACGCTATTAGGGATGAGATAGTTCGCTGGAGGAAGATTTTGGAAGTGCCGTATCAGGAGTACTTGTTGGGTAAGTAAGAGTTGGAAATTACACCGACTAAAAACCCTTAACACTCCTAAAAGTTCTTTCACCTACCTTATCTCTACCTGTATAGAACAGTTGCTCTTTTTCCTCATTAAGATATGCAGCTATGATAGTGCCAAAGAATACGTAATGGTCAGCTGGCTTAGCATAGCTATGCAGACGACACTCAAAGTTCACACGAGCGTCGGCGAGTAGCGGTGTTTTACCAATAGTACCTGGAAGGGTAGCAATGCCTGATTCTGCAAATTTATCTACATCTGCTCCGCTTACAGAACCAAAGTACTCTAATTGGCGACGTAATTCAGGACTTGGCACAGCAATGACAAACTCCTTGCTTTCTAGAATCAACTTATGGGTGTTATTTGTATCTTGCAATGCTACCGCCAGTGTGGGCGGTTTGTATGAACACTTCATATTCCAGCCAGCAGCCATGCCGTTTGGCTTACCATTAGCGTCAACTGAAAGCACAAAAACAGTTGGTTCAATTAAACTACGTCTCATTGCATATACAATATCGGTCTGGGGTTTCATGGCTATAGCATAGCAAAACTAACAGAAAAAGACCCCTTATCACAGAGGTCATATTGCTTATGCTTGGTGCAGCAAGTAGGAAAATCTTTACACCTTATCAGGAATGAAATGGCTCGCTGGAGGAAGATTTTGGAAGTGCCGTATCAGAAGCATCTACTAGCTAAGTAGGAGTTGGGGGTTACACGAGTAGTAAGTGGTTCGATTCTATTGCTTATAGAAGGACTTAGCTATCAGTAAAGCGGTTTTAGCATCAGTCGAACTAAACCAACTATCTGCCTGAGTTGCCGTAAACTGTGTATTAGTATTGTCGTATGCCGCCAAAGATGCCGAGCTGCTCCCTGATGTGTAATCCAAGTACCCTACATTATCCGTTGTGCTACCGCTAGTTAATGAGTACTGCTGAATAAGTGTAGAATCTATCAGATAGTAAATCGGTGTATTTGTGGCAGTATAGTAGCCGCCAACCACCTTTAAGGCGGAATTGGATTTTGCGAGCGAGTCAATACTTGTTGTATGGAAAGTCTGGGGTCCCCCAAAGTCAGATGAAGGATTAGAATACACTACCTGAACTGATTTTGATGGATTTTCGACTTGTGTATTAATAGAAACACCGCTTGTGAGCGTCCAATCCGACGGATACTGAAAACACTCTTTGGTACTTACATTGCAGTATGTTTTCCAGCCAGTATATGGATTCGCTTCAGTGGCCGCGGTCGCTGCACTTGTGCTGCTTGCAGTATTAAGAGTTTTGTCTGTGACGTTCTTAGTATGATAGACATACCATCCTATGAAACCTATCAAACCAATGATAATTACGATGAGCAATCCTTCGATTGCCCCGAATCCTTTTTGATTGTTTTTCATAAATCAATAGTACCAGAAATATACGAAAACACTTATGCTTGGTGCGGGTGACGGGACTCTAACCCGTGGCCTCTTCCTTGGCAAGGAAGCGCTCTAAACAACTGAGCTACACCCGCGCTTTTGCCATTTGGCAAAAGCAATTATCAATTATCAATTTACATCTTTCAATGAATTATCAATGACTAATGCTCAATGAAAAGTTAATGACAAATGATAACTGCTAAATGTTAAATGCTTTGGCTTAGGCCAAAGCTGGTGGCGCCTCTCGGACTTGAACCGAGGACACAAGGCTCTTCAAGCCTCTGCTCTACCAACTGAGCTAAAGCGCCTCGTCGGAACCGACGTTCGATTTCCATAAGCGCGTAAGAACTTGCTTACTTCCAACCTCAGGTCGTTCCCTCCTCTCAATTTTGCAAAGTATTGCTAAAACGGAACTTCGCAAAATTGTTAAGCTGCAAGAAATATTTTACGGGATTACCTCTGTTTATTCAAGTCATGTGGGCGGCCAGATAAAGTCTACGCAGGTTTTTATGGTCCCCTCGTCAGCAGCAAAATCTAGAGATAAAAATTCATCTCTGGTGACAAACTTGGCTGCTTTCATGTCGCCAAACTTGAAATCAGTGCTCTTAAGTTCAACTGGCATTGCCACGCGAAGTATCATCCAGCCGTGTACGCTTTTCCCGCGGTATATAAAGGCCACTTGGCCGATTTTTTCTACTTCAACCCCTAGCTCTTTCATAATTTCACGCTTGAGACAATCTTCTATGGTTTCATCGTGTTCAAGCCCACCACCAGGTATCTCCCAACCAGTGTTGCTCTCCTCGCCTGCCCCGACTAGCAATTGCTGATGCTCATCTAGGATAATTGCCTTGATTGTGCCCCTGTAGAAGGGGCTAGGTAATTTGCTCAAGTCCATTTTTTATTTCTTTTCGCGTTCCAAGAAGTTTTTTACGCTCTCGAGCGTGTCCATAAACTGGGCCGGAAAGACGATAGTGCTATTTTTTTCGTCGGCAATCTCGGTTAAGACCTGAAGGTTGCGTAGCTGCAAGGCGATTGGGTGTTTGGCGATAATATCGGCGGCATCGCCCAGGGCGCCAGCGCTTAACTTCTCGCCTTCAGCGGTAATAATTTTAGCGCGCTTCTCACGCTCGGCCTCGGCCTGTTTGGCCATAGCTCTCTGCATGGTATCTGGCAATTGGATATCCTTTAGCTCGACAGTGCTGACAAAAATCCCCCATTTGGCGGTTGCCCCGTCTAAGATTTTTTTGATTTTTTCATTGATAGCGATCGTTTGGCTTAAAACTTCGTCTAGCGAACTTTGCCCAACAACATTGCGAATGGTAGTCTGGGCAATCTGGTAGGTAGCACTTAGAACGTTCTCTATCTCGACTATCGATTTTATGGGGTCGCTGACTTTATAGTAGGCTACCGCCGCCACGCCGATAGAGACATTGTCTTTGGTGATGATTTTTTGGCTCTCGATCGGCAGAGTTACAATCCGCAAACTGACTTTGCGCATCTGGTCAACCAAGGGGATTATGAAGCGTAGACCCGGCTGCTTAATGTCTGGGCGCAATTTGCCCAGCCTGAAGATCACGCCTCTTTGATATTGGTTGACGATTCTGACTCCGGCCAAAACTAAAAGAACCACGATAACCGCTAAAACCAAAAGTGCCGCCATAGCTTGTTTCTCCCCTACATCTTGATTGTAAGTCCTGGATGTGAGTCTGGCAATCAGATTGTGTTTTACCTCTGTTTTTTGTAAAATAATCAGGGTATGCTACACGGGTGAGTGGTGAAATTGGTATACACGTAGCCTTGAGGTGGCTATGCCGAAAGGCGTGGAGGTTCAAGTCCTCTCTCACCCACCAGCCATGATTGAACAACTATTCTCACAAAAACTTACTGAGCCAGAAAATGGCTTGGGAGGATTGGAAATGCGGCGCGGGCTAGACTTAGAGCTGGCTCTGCAGTTAATTAATAAGTCGTGGGAGTCCGAAATTTATGCCAGTTGCCCCAATGACGCCGACAAGAGATTTAAAGACTTGGGCTCACTCGAGGAATGGCTAAGCCGGGAGCGGCAGGTTTATCCTCTGGTTGATGAGCAGTCTCAAGATCTAGGCGGCATAATTTGGCACGGCCCGAAGCCTTTTCCCAAAGCTGAATTTGGTCCCCAAGCGGCTCAAGACACATTTGCTATCAGACTCTATAAAGGTTACAGGGGGCGGGGTTTAGCCGAGCCGTTTATGAAAAACTGTCTTTGGGATTACGTAACAACTGTGGTGGAAAACGGCCGAGCGGGATATTTCCATGGTATATGGCTGTCTTCACGTCTTGATCGCAAAGGTGCACAAGTGCTTTTTAGAAGATTCGGCTATCAAGAAATCGGACGCGACAGCGAGGAGGTATTTATGCTATTATCCCCCGAGAAAATCAGACAGATTATCGGGGGCGCTTAGCTCAGTTGGCTAGAGCATCTCGTTTACACCGAGGGGGTCGGGGGTTCAAGTCCCTCAGCGCCCACCATCAAAAAGCCGGTCGAAAGACCGGCTTTTTGATACCCGCAGCATTAAATTTTAGATGTTCTGTTCTTGCTGGCGGACTTCCCACTGGTTGACGTTATAGAACTGGTCCAGCTCGCTGTTGTCAGCCTTACGCTGATAGTTAAATACCGGGCCGCGGGTTATATAAAGAAGGTCGGGTTGATACAGCGCCAGCGCTGGCATGTCCCCCGTCCAGGCAGTTAAAAAGGCTTTGTATTTAAGCACTCTTATTGATGGGTCAGACCGCGTTCGGCCGGCTTCCAGGGCCTGGTCTGTGACAGCGGATTTATACTCGCTTAGGTTAAGGTGGCCCTGCGAACTGACGCTAGCCTGGGAACTATCCCAATAGGCAAAAACATCCGGATCAACACCAATATTAATACCGTAAAGCAAGATGTCGTAACTATGGTTGGCGATGACTATACTTTGCAGATCTTCGGCATCGTAGTAATGCACCACGACCTTGACGCCGATCTTAGCCCACTGCTGCTGCAGAAACTGGGCCACGCGCGAGTATTGCGGCGTATCTTGCGAACTCATTGTAAAGCTAAGTGGTTGGCCGTCTTTGTAGCGTATCCCGCCGGCACCACGGAGCCAGCCATCCTGGTCCAGGCTTTGGTTGGCAGCAGTTAAGTTGTAGTTAGGTTCAGTAATTGAGGAATCGTAACCCAGCTGACCTGTAAGTAGGGGGCCGGTGACTAATTTGATTGGCGAACCAAACAGATTTTCTAACTGGCTGCGATCAACACTGATAGTAAGCGCCCGGCGGATATTGACATCGTTAAGGTTAGCCATAGAGTTATTGAAAAAGGCCATGACGGCGCTAGTTAGCGGTGTGGAATAAGTCTGCACACTGCTGTCATTCGCCAGTTCCGGTGGTAGCGTTTCTAGACCGCTCATAGCGTTAAGCTGTTTGTGCTCAAAAGCGGATATTAGATGCTGGTCATCAGAAAAAGTAGTCAGACTAAAGCCATCCAGCTTGGGACGGCCCACCCAGTACTGGTCGTATGCTTGTAGGGCAATACGTTGCTGCCGGTCGTTTGCAGTATTGCCGCTAACATCTATGTATTTCAGTTCAAATGGGCCGGTGCCGATAGGCGCCGTATCGAAAGCAGCGCTACGTAACTGTTCCGGTGGTATAGATTTAAGTAAGTGCGCCGGAATAATACCGTTAGTCAGAGCATATGGAAACGGGCTGAGCGGGTTGGGCAGATCAAAATTAACCGTGTAGGCATCTTGTTTGGTAACAGTAATATCTTTCCAGCTACTGTAGAGCGGCGACTGAGTCTCGCTGTTTTGGATCGTGTGATAAGTAAAGATTACGTCATCCGCCGTGAACGGTTTACCGTCCTGCCATTTGATACCTTTCTTTAGGTGGACCACATAGCGTGTCTGATTATCGCTAAGCGTCCAGTCTTTGGCTAGATCACCAACCAGGTTGTTGTTATTGTCGTATTTGAATAAGCCGGAAAATACCAAACGGCTAACTGCGGCATCAGCAGTACCGGTAGCATAAAGCGGATTAGCTGTCGTAAAAGTACCGATCATACCCTCGTTATAGAGTCCTCCTGGTACCGGTCTAAGCACATGGTAATAAGCTGATAAGCCCCTTAGTTGCCCTATGCCGGCCAAGACCAACACCACGAAAAGGCCGACCCAAAGCAGCACAAAACGGCGGACTGAAGCCAATCTGTCAAAACGTCTAATTAACAACTTATCGATATTGGCGTCAGCTTGTTGGCCAAGTTCAATGGCCCCTTTACGGCGTTGGCTAAGACCCCGGCGCCAGCGGCGCCTGGTGTTTTTATCCAATTGCGGAATCGCTATTTTCACTCCCGCCCCAAGCTACTTAGCGACAATATTGATAACTATGCTGGCAGCAAAAATAAAGACCAGGATAATAGTCAGTTGGTGTAACGTCTTATCAGAACCACGTCGCACGGTGTTAACCTCGCCCGCCCCGCCCAAGCCGGCCCCCAAGCTGGCACCTCGCGTTTGAATTAAAATTAGAATTATCAGCAGAATTACACTAACGATGGTTATATAGTTCCAAACTGTCATCTGCTTATCTTAGTTTACCTAACGGCTTAAGCGTGTCGTCTAGAACACGCGTTACCAAAAAATTGATTAAGCCAACAATAACACCGGCGATAATAGCTACACCAAAGTTCTCTACAAACAGTGGGTGATAAAGCCAACTAGCGATCAGTATTAGCAAGCCGTTAACCAACAGCATGAATAGACCCAAACTGAGCAAAATCGCAGGTATAGACAAGAAAACGAGTAATGGTTTTAGAAACATGTTGACTAGGGCTAGAAAAAAGCCGGCGGCAACAACCGTACCCCAGCTAGTACCGACGCTCAAACGAGAATTACCCAAGATAGCCTCGGCAATCCAAAGCCCCAGAGCCGACACCAGCCAACGGACCAAAAAACGCATAGCTAATCGTTGCATGCGGCTATATTGTACCAAGCTGGGCCACCCAAAGGCGAGTTATTTACCTAAGTGCTTCTAGGTACTTAGCGACTTTTGCGCCGGTTCGCCTACCAAGTAGTTCTTGTAATTCCGATGGCTCGGCACTAATAGCCGCTCTGGCGGAGCCGAAACGGCGAATAATTTTTTTGCGGGTAGCCGGACCGATGCCTGGAATTTCGTCCAACAGACTTGAGGAGCTGCGCCGGCGCTTAAGCGTGCTGTGGTAGCTTATGGCGAAACGATGCGATTCATCACGGATACGCTGCAATAGTTTTACAATGTGGCTATTCTTTGGCAAGAGAATAGTTATAAATTTTGAGCTTTCGCTAACATATGCGCCCATAGTTTTAGCTTTGGGCGTCGGGTTTTTACCTGGCTGGTTTAAAACGATGATTTCTTCCTCACGCTTAGCCAAACCGATCATCGGAATACTAAGACCGGCTGCGTCGCGGGCCTTTAACGCCACTTTGAGCTGACCCTTACCACCGTCGACTAGTATCAAATCAGGCGTCCCCCATTTTTGGCGGTTGGTCTCGCTCAAACGCCGGCTCAAGGCTTCATGCAAATGCACAAAATCATCATTGCCAGGAAGCCGCATCTTAAATTTGCGGTAGGCGGTTTTATCGGGCACGCCGCTGGCAAAAACTACCATGCTGGCAACGGTATCCGTGCCCTGCATATGGCTGATATCAAAACCTTCTATCCGCTTTGGCGGGTCAGCCAAGCCTAGTAGTTCGGCTAACTCAGTTAGTGCCCGGTCCTGGCTAGCATCTTGAAGCTCACGATCGCCAAATAAAATTTGCCGGTTGAGTTCGTATAGGGCAAAGAGTTGGTTGCGCAAGCTGGCGGCCTTTTCAAAATTCTTGGCCGAGGCAGCTTTCTTCATATCGCGTTCAATGCCGCGAACCAACGCTACCCGTTGGCCTCGTAGGTACTGCATTAGTTTGCGCAGATTGGCGCGATAATCGCTTAGACTAGTGCGCCCCTCCTCAAGGCCCGGATCAAGCCCCAAGTGGTAGTGCAGGCTGACGCGTTTTTGCCCAACTGGCCGACTAGTGGCGTATGGGAAAGCCCGGCGTAAATAGCGCAGAGCTTTTTTAACGGCTAAGCCATTTATGTAGGGGCCAAAATAGCGCGCGCCGTCATCCAGCGGCCGGCGTACTAAACTTACCGTCGGGTAGTCGCTTTTGTCATCAACTCTAACAAACTGCTGGCTTTTATCATCGCGTAGCAAGATGTTAAAGCGCGGTTGGTAACGGCGCACGAGCTCGGCTTCTAAAAACAGGGCGTCGGCTTCATTCTCTAGCTCTGTCCAATCAACATCGGCAATTTCGGCGACCAGTATATCAGTTTTAGAATCGCGGGCGCGGCTTGGCTGAAAATACTGGCGTACGCGGTTGCGCAAATTGGCCGCTTTGCCGATATAAATGATCTCACCGGCTTGGTCTTTATGAAAATAAACCCCCGGCGAGGTTGGCAACCGCGATAATTTGGTCTGCAGTTTTTTAGGACTCATTACAATCTTTAGCCTAACAGGCTATAAAATGTTTGTCATCAGATCGATGTAGGTGTTATAATGCTTGGACTAATTATTTAACGGGGAGAAAGGAGCAGCCGACATGAAAAAAATTGCACTTAATATAAATACTCTGGCTGCTTCTGTAGCCTGTTAACTCTTGCAAATAAATATCTTCTCAGACTGAATTTAGGCAATGTAAGCGCGGTAAGGAGCCGACGCAATGCGACCTCGTAAGGATCAAACCAAACAAATTCTAGCTTTCTATGGACAACGAGTCTGGAAATATCCCAGAAAAGTTATTGGCCTATTGCTTGTCATACCCTTAACTGTTTTACTCAACCAGTTCTTGCCGCCGATCATACTCGCTAACGTCTTAAACCGGCTTAGTACTAAGAACTTTGACGCACACCACATTTGGAATAGTTTTGGCGGGGATTTATTAGCCTATGCCGCGTTGACACTGTTTGGCGGAGTCATAGCTTGGCGAATAGTCGACTCGTTGGCCTGGCGGCTAGAAGGTAACGTTGAACAGGACATAGCTAGAAAAGTTTTTGACCATTTGTTGAGTCTCGGTGCTGATTTCCACGCAAATTATTTCGGAGGATCGTTAGTATCGCAGACCAATAAACTTATGGGGTCATACATTCGTATGGCCGACACCACTATATACCAGGTGGTGCCGCTGATAGCCAGCTTGTTATTTGCTACTATAATCCTGGCTCACCGGGCACCGTTATTCGTGATAATATTGCTGATTTTTTCAGTCTTTTATATAGTTACCTCTTTTTTTGTAACCAAGCCGGTGCGTAAACTTGGCGCCGAGCAAGCCGCAACTGAAAGTATTCAAACCGGCTATCTGGCTGATGCCATCACCAACATCATGACCATTAAAAGCTTTGCCGCCAAAGCTCATGAAAATCGCCGTTTTGCTAAAGCGACCAACAATACCAAAGACAGCCTAATGGCTTTGATGCGAGGCCACCAAAGACAGCAGATTTATTTCTCGTCGATGGCAAGTCTGATATCAGCTGCTTCCCTTACGATGGCGGTTGTTGGTGTGGCTATTTTCAAAGCCAATTTAGCGACAGTTTTCCTGATTCTGAACTATACCGCCAGCATTGTTGGACAATTGTTTCAGTTCAGTAATTCGGCGTTGCGTAACTACAACCGTTCGTTAGGTGACGCCAGTAATATGGTCTCCATACTGCAGCTGAATCAAGAGGTGGAGGATTCACCAAACCCCGAGAAATTAAAGATCAGGCAAGGAATTATTGAGTTTAAAAATGTAGTGTTTGGCCATGAAGGTTCTAGCGAAGCTATTTTTGAAGACTTTAATTTAACAATTTATCCAGGTGAAAAAATCGGTTTAGTGGGACACTCCGGGTCCGGTAAGACGACTTTTGCACGATTGTTGTTGCGGTTTTCAGATATCAGGGGTGGTGAAATAACTATAGATAGCCAGAATATCGCTGCTGTTGCACAGGATGATTTACGTTCCGCTATTGCTTATGTGCCGCAAGAACCGCTGCTTTTTCACCGCAGTATCGCTGAAAATATCGCGTATGGTAAGTCCGGCGCGAGCGTAGCCGAAATCGAGCAGGCCGCCAAGCTGGCTAACGCTCATGGGTTCATCAAAAACTTACCGAATGGCTATGAAACTTTAGTTGGTGAGCGTGGTATTAAATTATCCGGCGGACAGCGCCAGCGCATTGCTATTGCCCGGGCCATGCTTAAGAACGCCCCGGTTTTGGCGCTCGATGAGGCTACCAGTGCTCTGGATTCCGAGAGTGAAAAGTTAATCCAAGCAGCTCTTTGGAAATTAATGGAAGGTCGCACCGCCATAGTTATTGCACACCGCTTAAGCACGATCCAGCGGATGGATCGGATTGTGGTATTGGAAGAAGGAAAAATCGTTGAACAAGGCTCACACAAAGAGCTTATCGGCCAAAATGGCGTGTACGCTAAACTTTGGGCCCACCAGTCCGGCGGATTTTTAGAAGATTAAAGAGATACTTTATTTTTCGGCTTTTTGCTGGCTTGAAGTATCCGTTTCAGTTGCCTCGCCTTTGCCGGCCTGGCCTTCGGCGGCCTCGGCTTCGGCAGCTTCACCTTCGGCGCCCTCTTCAGCCTCGACAGCCTCTTCAATCTCTTCAGAGATCTGAGCCTTGGTCTCTACAACACTAGCAATCGGATGTTCGGGGTCTGTCAAGATGATCACGTCCGAGGGGACAACCAAATCGGCAACTGTAATCTTGTCGTGCAGTTCAGCCAGTTTGTTGCCATCAACGATGAACTCATTCGGCAGGTCTTTTGGCAAAGCTTCAACCTCCACTGTGTCAAGCTGATGCAGTACGACCAAACCGATTTTTTCAGCCGGTATTTCACCTTCGATATGTATGGGAACTTCGGCCTCGACTTTCTCATCCCGTTTAACAGCTTGAAAAACTACGTGCTGCATACGCCTTTTAAGCGGGTTGATATGGACGTCTTTGATTAACGCCAAGAAGTTTTGCGAGCCAACGCTAAGGTTGAGGGGGTGGTGCTTGCCGGCCTCTTGATACACCCGGACCATCTCACGCTCAGCCACAGCTACATGGATTGATGGCTGACCGTGGTTATGGATCACCGCCGGTATTAGCCCTTCATGGCGCAGCGAACCTAAGCGTTTCCCAATAACAGTACGCTCTTGCAACTTCAACGGTTCGTCCAAACTGCCCATGGATTAAAACTAAACTCCACTTCTTACCGCCAATATTGTAACAGATAAAGACCTTTTTGTTGATACAATTAGACTTATGATTTTTAGCGTTGATCATATTTTACAGGCCGGAGGAATTTTAGCGGTGGCGCTGATTATTTTTGCCGAGTGCGGCCTGCTGGTCGGGTTTTTCCTGCCAGGGGATACCTTGCTGATTGCCGCTGGTATTTTTGCCAGCGAGCATAAATTAAATATCTTCGCGTTATTACCAGTAGTAATAATCGCTGCCATAGCTGGCTACCAAGTTGGTTACCAAATAGGTTGGCGCGGTGGACCAAAACTTTTTAAGCGTAAAGATGGCCTGCTTTTCAGGGAAGATTATATCCCGCGTACCGAAAAATATGTCACCCGGCACGGTGGCAAAACTATGGTATTGGCTCGTTTCATTGCCGTAATACGCACCCTGGTACCGTTGGTCGCAGGTATCGGCAAAATGCGTAAAAGCACTTTCTTGTTTTATAACATCATCGGTGCGATCATCTGGATTAGCAGTATAACCCTAGGGTCTTATTGGGTCGGCAACCGCGTGGAAAATGTCGATAGGTTTATCATTCCGGTAGTGATTATCGGCATCGCCCTGACCGCCGGAGCCGAATTCTGGTTTGTTCTACGCAATAAGTCATCAAGGCGCCAACTGATTGAGGGCTTGCGCGAAGAATATAGGTATTTCTTTAAAAAGAAAGTGTAAAGATTTGTCTTCTTTTCCAAAGAAGCAAAAACTTTTTGACACCTTTTACCGAAAAGGTGTCGCCAAACTCTGGGCGCATGGCTCGCTTGATACAATCACCCGTCAAAGCGCCCAACAGCCTGCGGAACGACCCCTACGGGGATCGGTCTCGCTCTTTACTGTTTTTAGATGAGTCGCTCGGCTAAGTCCTCGGCTTATTAGTTGTGCTTTTGACGTGTTTGCTCAGGCTCGCCCTGCATGCCCAAATGATCAGTTTTCTCGAGTCCCAGAGAAATTCGCTTCCCAGGGTCCGGCTCTGGAACACTCACGGCGGGGTCTAGTAGAAATTCATAAAGAATTCTAGCTTTTCTAATGTCCTCATCTAGAACGCGGATAACTGTAGCTAGGTCAAGCAAAGACTTGGATGGTAGTAGCAATCTGCGAGCTTCCATCTCATCGGCAATAACAGACACGTTATTGCGCCTGTCGTGCGCCAATGATAATGCTTGTAGGGCAACTGCCAGTCTTTGAGCTCTTTCCAGAGTCGACTGATTAGCCTCTAGCGCCACTCTCTCCTTAAAATCACTTGTCATTTAAGTGTTTTGGCTAGGAATTGGCCGGTATAGCTGGTTTTGATTCTGGCGACCTGCTCCGGCGTGCCTTCAGCGATAATTCTGCCGCCGGCGTCGCCGCCTTCGGGGCCCATATCAATAATGTGATCGGCGTTTTTAATCATATCCAGGTTGTGCTCAATCACGATCATGCTATTGCCGCCGTCTACCAGCGCGTGTAGGACATCCAACAGTTTGGCCTCGTCGGCCATGTGCAAGCCGGTTGTTGGTTCGTCCAAGATGTAAAGCGTGCGGCCGGTAGCGCGACGCGACAGTTCAGAAGCTAGCTTGATGCGTTGGGCTTCCCCGCCGGACAACGTCGTAGCCGGCTGGCCCAAGGTTATATAGCCCAAGCCAACGTCAACTAAGGTTTGCAGTTTGCGGGCGATGGCCGGAATATTGGTAAAAAATTCCAGAGCCTGTTCGCAGGTCATTGCCAACACGTCACTAATAGTCTTGCCTTTGTAATGGATTTCCAACGCTTCGCGGTTATAGCGTTTACCGTGGCAGACCTCGCAGGTAACGTAAACATCCGGCAAAAAGTGCATTTCTATCTTGATTACACCATCACCGGCACAGTTTTCGCAGCGGCCGCCGCGCACATTAAAGCTGAAGCGGCCCGGACCATAACCGCGCAGTCGAGCCTCTGGAGTGGTTGAAAATAATTCACGGATGGGCGTAAAAACACCAGTATAGGTCGCGGGGTTAGAGCGTGGAGTGCGGCCAATTGGCGATTGATCTATGACAATCGCTTTATCAAGATTATTAATGCCCTCAATATCGTCATGTCGTCCTGGCACTGTTTGGGCACGCATTAACCTAGCTGAGAGCTCGCGCGCCAAAATGTCGTTTACCAAGCTGGATTTGCCGGAGCCAGATACACCGCTAACCACCACTAGCTGTCCCAACGGTATAGTTACATCCAGGTTTTTAAGATTATTTTCGCGGGCACCTCTTACGACCAATCGCTTGCCATTGCCCGGCCGGTGGGTCTTAGGCCTTGGAATAAACTTTTCGTGGCGCAAAAACTCCGCTGTGATACTGTTTTTAGCCTTGGCGACTTCATCTGGAGTACCGGTGGCTACCACCTCGCCACCATGGATACCGGCTCCGGGGCCAATGTCTACTAGGAAGTCGGCGCTACGAATAGTTTCTTCGTCGTGTTCTACCACGATTACGCTATTCCCCAGATCGCGCAATTTCTCTAGGGTATTAAGCAGGCGTTTGTTGTCGCGCTTGTGCAAGCCGATGCTGGGTTCATCTAAAACGTACAGAACTCCCTGCAAGCCCGAGCCGATCTGGGTTGCCAAGCGGATGCGCTGGGCTTCCCCGCCGCTCAAACCGACGGCGCCACGGGCCAGTGTAAGATAATTCAAGCCAACGTCCTGCAAAAATCTCAGGCGGGCATTGATTTCTTTTAGAATTTGATGGGCAATTTTCATCTCGGCGTCTGATAGTTTAAGGTTCTTGAAGAAATCACCCGCGTTGTCAATCGACAGCTCGCAAATGTCCATGATATTTTGCCCGACAACAGTTATGGCCAGCACTTCCGGTTTAAGGCGCCGGCCTCCGCAAGCATTGCATGGCCGCTCTTGCATAAAACGCTCTATGTCGTGGCGGATAAAATCGCTCTCAGTTTCTTTGTGGCGGCGCTCTAAGTTGGATATTACACCCTCGTAAGTAGTATTAAACGAGCGGCCGGGACCCAGGCTGATTTTATAGGTTTCACTACCTGTGCCATATAAGATTTTACCCAGCTGGTTTTTGCTCAGTTCGCCTGTCGGTTGGTGGATAGAAAACCCATAGTGCTCGGCCACGGCCTGCATTTTTCTCATGTACCAAGCGTCCGTATTTATACGGTTGTATGGCCTAATAGCCCCTTCGGCGATAGTCAGCCGGCCGTTAGGAATTACCAGCTCCGGATCAACCTCTAGGCGATTGCCCAGGCCGGTGCAAACCGGACAGGCGCCATACGGCGAATTAAAACTGAAGGTCCGCGGTTCCAGGTCTGGTATAGCCACGTCAGGGTGGTCGACACAGGCATACTTAAGGCTATATAGCTTGTCCTGCTTGTTATCGGCGTCATTAATTATCAATAAGCCCTCGGTTATATCAAAGGCCTGCTCCACACTTTGCACTAACCGGGTACGGCTGTCTTCATTATTAACCAAGCGGTCTACGACAATTTCTATTTTGTGTTTGTAGTTTTTATCCAAGGTCGGAAATTCATCCAAGGCATAAATTACGCCATCTACCCGAGCCCGGGCAAAACCGACGCGCAAATACTGTTCCGGGATATGTTCAAAGGCGCCTTTTTTATCTATTACCACTGGTGCCAAGATTATCAGTCTGGCACCTGGGCTGCCGGCCACAATTTGGTCGACCACGGCTGTAGTGGTTTGCCGCTGCACCGGCTTGGCGCAGACCGGGCAGTGCGGAATGCCGATGCGCGCGTATAGTAGACGTAAATAATCATAGATTTCGGTCACGGTTGCTACTGTACTGCGCGGATTACGGCTGGCGGATTTTTGGTCGATGCTAATGGCCGGGCTAAGGCCGTCAATCTGGTCGACATCCGGTTTTTCCATCAAGCCCAAAAATTGGCGGGCGTAAGCACTTAGTGATTCTACATAGCGGCGCTGGCCCTCGGCGTAAATGGTATCGAAAGCCAAAGAAGATTTACCGGAACCCGAAAGCCCGGTTATAACCACCAGCTTACCGCGCGGAATCTCAAGGGAAATATTCTTGAGGTTGTGCTCGCGCGCGCCCCGAATAGATATAACTTCACTCATTAAACCGAACGATTATACACAAATTTGCGGTTTTTTTCTAGACCCTAAGGTGGTACTACGAACACGAGCGCAAGCATAAGCATATAAATAAATATTATTGATTAGTATGCAATTTAATTATAGAATGTAGATAAGTTTTGGAGCGCTCTTTATGCTTAATGATCTAATCTTCTTGGGGCAAATCCCCGGAACCAATTTTCAGATAACTTTTACCGACATCGTGGACATATCTCTACTCAGCCTGGCTCTACTTCTTTGCGGCTACCTTTATTATCTGGAGTTGAAAGCAGCGTGGGACAGGAAATTCTCCGAGAAGTTGCAGAACCAGCGTTTTATTCTGCCGGTACAAGCGATTGGCCATATAAGTTTAGCTCTTCCAGCAAATAACGATCCTGTTCAGCTAGACCTGTTTGTTTTTCCAATTCCCCAAGACGCTTAAAGAAATGGGCGGCGCGGCTAGCCCCACCGCCTTCCATCAGACGCTGGCGGCGGAATTTTTCCCATTGTTCTTGCTCGCCGGGGCTGAGTGATTTGGGATAATTACGGGCTTTATATAGCGGTAGCAACAGTTTTAGCCTCTCATCAGCAAAATCCAGCTGAAGATCAGCCAGCTTTTCCGCGTCCGCGGCCCGGACTACGCGCATTCTGGTTCTATCAGTATCATTAATGAAACCATCGTAGAGCTGTTCGTCGACTTTCTGCGGGTCGGCAATTATCCCGGCTTGGACTTTGGGCCAGATAATTTCGGCGGCGGCTACCAGTTTGTCGCCAAAATCCTCAGCCTTTAGCAGCTTGGCCAGATTGGTATCAACTTCGGCGCTGTTAATTTTCAGCCGGCTAGCGCTTTTGGCGTCCAAAACTGACAACGGGGCAATAGTTGGGCATCTGTTATAAGACAGGACCTTTACAGGAAAATACGGCTCCGCAACACGCACTGCGCCAACCTGCTTACTGGCAGAGCCAGTAACTCTGCTGGCGCTTGCGGCGGATTGCGATGTTGCCGGCTGTGACTGCTCCTTCGCAGTACCATTACTGTACAGCTCAGTCCGCTGCTCGCCGGCGCCTTGCACTCCACTCGCCTGCGTGCTGCTGGAAGACCGATATTGCCATGCTGCCGCGAGCTCTGTCGGAGACATTGACAAAAACGGGGTAGGGTCAATGCGCAAATCATATACCAGGGCAGCATTTTTGCTGGGGTCTGGCGCAACCATTACCGCTATGGTAGTTTTTTCGTATTCAGCCGGGTAGCGTCCGCTGGTATAGATAAAGGGTCTGCCCGTGGCGACCAGTGCGGCGATTTTATTTTTGTCGCGCAGTTTGAGTAGATAATTAAACAGTTTTGGCTGCTTGGTTTTTACCAGATTGGCCAGCGCAATTACGGCTTTAACATCGCTTAGGGCGTTGTGGGCGTTAGCGTGCTCCAGTTTATTAATCTGACTGATATCTTCCAAGCGGTTACTGGCTTTGCCATCAGGGGCAAATGGCCATTTTATACCTTCCGGCCTGAGCGCCCGCGTCATACGTACCACGTCAAGCAGATCCCACTTGCCACGGCTATCTTTCCATTGCCACTCGTAAGCATCCACGAAGTTGCGCCAGAGTGTGAAGCGTATAAATTCATCGTCAAAACGGATATTATTATAACCAGCAGCGATGGTATCCGGCGTAAATACTTGACGTGTTAAGTATTTTGTAAACTCAGCTTCGGTGACCCCTTCGGTGATTGTCTGTTGCGGAGTAATACCATGCACCATCACGGCGTCCGGTTCCGGCAAAATATCGGATGTCATCTTAACTAGCGTGTTATCAGGCTCGCCTACTGGTTTAAGGTTCATGTCAGTTCGTTGCCCGGCAAACTGCATGATACGTGCCAAGCGAGGGTTGAAGCCGCTGGTTTCCAGATCATAAAAATAAAAAGTCATTTTTAGTATTCCAGTTCGCCTATCTTTGGGTTGCCGATTTGGACCACCTGCCCGGGTTCAATATTTTGGCGTTCTAGCTCGCGCATGACCCCCATTTTACGCAAGATGTCGCGCAAGCGCTGTTGCCCATGATAATCGTTAAAGTTAATGCGGTTAGCAAAGCGTTCAACTTTTTTGCCGGTAATTATAAATACGCGGCCGGCTTTTTGGACGGCCCAGGAATCATCATTGTCTTTGAGGCCGATAGTTGGCAGTCTGAGTTTTCTGGATGTCCTGTGGACTTTTTTGTGGGCTTTATCAACTTTGCTGAGAGCGGCGCGCAGGAGTTCCTCCATCCCCTGACGGTTCGTATTGGAAATTGCCAGCAGCAGAGTCCCGCGGGGTAATACTTTTTTAAGACGAGCTATTTTCTTGTTAAGTTCTTTTTTGTCGAAGCCGTCGATTTTAGTCAATGTTACTATCTGTGGTTTTTTGCTTAGATCGACTTGATAGGCAGCAAGTTCTGACATGATGGTTCTATAAGCCTCGGCGACATCTTCGTTGTAGACGTCAATCAGATGTACGAGCACGCTGGTGCGTTCCACATGGCGCAGAAACTCGTCACCCAGGCCCCTGCCCTGGCTGGCACCCTTAATCAGTCCCGGGATGTCAGCAAACAGTAAGCTATGTTTTTTATCAATATCGACGACGCCTAAATTGGGAGTCAATGTTGTGAACGGATAGTCGGCAATTTCCGGCTTGGCGTTACTAATAACTGACAGCAGGGTGGATTTACCGGCGTTGGGTAAGCCGACTATCCCGACATCGGCAATCATCTTTAGTTCCATAATCCCCTCGAGCTGCTGGCCCTTTTCACCCTTTTCGGCGATACGGGGCGCTTGCCGGATAGAGCTTACGAAATGGGCGTTACCAAATCCGCCCTTTCCGCCTTTAGCAACTACGAACTCCTGACCATCGGCGGCCAGGTCGGACAATGTTTGACCACTACTGTTAACCACCGTACCAACCGGTACATCCACTAGTAAATCCTCGCCGCTTTTGCCGTGGCGCTTAGACTTGGCGCCGGGCTGGCCATCTTGGGCTTTAAGTAACTTCTTATAGCGAAAGGTTGCCAGCGTGTTTTGGTTACGACTGGCGCGCAAAATTACGCTACCGCCATTGCCGCCGTCACCGCCGTCCGGTCCGCCTTTTGGACGGAATTTTTCGTGCCTGAAACTAAGCGCGCCGTTGCCGCCATCACCTGCCCGGAGTATCACCTGAACTCTGTCAACAAACATATAATTAAGGGTAGCGCGTTTAGCTTACAGGGTAAAGCAAGTCTGTCTCTAGTAAAGATAGCTGAAGTCACCCACCTGGTCGGCAGGTATAGTCCGGTAGTCTACCGTATCCCAGCCTTCTTGATTCATTTCAGAAATGGTAGCGCTGCCGTCGCTATTCACGCTCTCGACGAATCCTACGTGGTCATAAGAAAACCAGATAACAGCGCCCGCCTGCGGTGTATTGCTCCAAGGCAAGCCATGTTCAATATAATAGCTTTTCCAGGTGTAAGCATCGCCCATGTTTTGCGGAACCGGGCGGCCAATCTGGGCCCGCCTAAAAGCTGCCCACCATGTGCACCAGCCACAGTCATAGGCATCGTTTATCCCGAGGCTGCATGAGCCAAAACGGTGGGCCCCGGTAGCTGCTATATTTCCAAATAAGTTTAGGGCGGCCGTAGCCACCACTGGTTGAATGCCGTTAGGTATCCAGACCAGCTCGCCGCTGCTTACACCATTTTCGGCATCATTGACCGTTATAAAAGTATCGACATTGGCTTGATATTTATTGGTGATACTAGCTACGGTGTCTCCGGGTTTGACCTGGTAAACTATACCCTCTGCCGGCGGAATCAGCAGTATGGTATCAACTTTTAAGGTGTCGCTAGTAAGATTATTGGACCAACGGATGCTATTGGCGCCAATGCTAAATTTAGTGGCTAAACTGCCGAGGCTATCGCCGTTGGCGACAGTGTAATGAGTGATGTCATAGCGTGATTTTTCGGCGGTGGAGACGATTTGTGGCTTAGCCAAAGTAGTGCTGTCATTGGGCACCACAGCCAGCAGGATGGCTGAGGAATCGGCGCGGTTGCGCACCATGGTCAGTTCAGGTAAATGAGCCATCTGGGCGGCTTGCAGGGCGATTTCGTCAGATGACAGCTGATCCAAAGGACTGGAAACTGAGCTGGCCGTGCTCACCAGACTATCGGCAGCACTGCTGCGAACTGTCTGGCTAGCCGAACGGTTAACTAGTAAAAACACACTTATGGTTACAAGTAATATAAAGTTTCCCGCGATCACACCCCAGCGGGTGGCCCGGCGGCGAGATTTCTTATTCATCTTATCGAATCTATAGGGTAGGCCTGGTAGAGCCATGACAGTTTCCATGCCCCGCTTGCCCTTACGCCTAATAAACGCCAATTTGGGTCTACGAATTTCTAAATCACTCCTAGGAGCGCGCCTTCGGCTGCTTTTACCAGGTCGCCCGCGCCGCATATCATTATAGCAAATAGCACCTTTGCGCCCCTACCCGAATCTATGGCTGCGCACACGTGGTCGGACAATATTGCTGGATGGCTTGATTCTGCTCGGCCTGCGTATCGGAGTAGTGAATTTTGCCGTCGTCGCCAGCTATGAAATATAGGTAATTAGTGTTAGAGGGATGCGCTACGGCCTTCAGCGCCGCGGCCGTTACATTGCTGATAGGCCCGGGCGGCAAGCCCGCATGCAGGTAAGTATTATAGGGCGAGTCGATGTTAACACTGCGCGGTACTCCGGCTATATCGGCCGCGTAGTCAGCGGTGACATTAGACTGCAGCATCATGCCTTGCTTCAGGCGGCTGATAAAGACTTGGGCAATGGTCGGTTCCTGGGCTGCATCACCGCTTTCCTGCAACACAATTGATGCCAGGGTTATTCCCTGGTAGGTACTCAGTCCTTGAACAGAAAAACCTTGTATGATATCCGGTGTAAGTTGTTGGGCCATTTCATTCAGCGATTCCTGAACAATAGTTGCGGCTGGGGTGCCGGCTTCTTTTTGGAAAGAGTCAGGATAAAGATAACCTTCCAGACCGGCGCCAGCCGGCAAGCTGGTCAGCGCCGGGTTACCGGCATAGGTCACGGGGTTAAAAACCGTGTCTATTTCAGCTTGGCTATAGCCGGACTTGGCAAAGGCTTGCTCTATTTGGTCTACGCGCAAGCCGGGTAAAATAGTAAGCAGATTCTTGGTCACCTCGCCCTTGACCATTTTATCGACTATTTGCTGGGTGCTCATAGATGGGCTCAAAGAATAAGTACCGGCCTGTAAACTGGCCTGCAGCTCTTTATCGCGAACATAGGTTTCGAAAGCCCCAGCGCTGCGAATTAGACCGGCTTGTTGCAAATTAACAGCGATTTGGTTTATGCCCACGCCCGAGCTAACCGTAAAGTATTTAGCAGTGGTAGATGAAGATACTGGTTGCAGGTTGTGGTTATATTGAATATGCACACCAACCGCACCTCCAATAACAATTAATCCGATCAGAACTACAGTAATTAGCCATACGCTGCGGCGCTGGCGGCGGACCGGCGGTTTGAATTTGTATCTTTTTATTTTTAAGCCTAGCATGGCACTCTTTCTGATTCCGGCGCGTCTAAAAAGTCTTGCAAAATTATGGCGGCGGCCAAAGCGTCAATATCCTGATCCTTGGCTTTTAGCCTCAGTCCTTCAGCTTTGATACTGGTAAGGGCTTCGTCTTGCCAGTAAAACGGCAACTCTATGCGCTTCTTAGCGGCGTCTACCCAGTTTTGCACCCAGGCCGTTTGGGCGGTATCATACCCTTGTAGATTACGCGGCAGACCGACCACGACGATTTGCATGTCGTGCTCTTTGATGATCTGCTGCAACGCTTTTAGCGCACCGGCGGTCTTGATGGTTGTCAGCGGCTCGGGCAAGCGAGCAAGGCTTGAGGCACGGGCTATACCGATGCGCTTTTTTCCCACATCCAAGCCCAACAGTTGTTTAACTTCCACTTTTGACCTGTTGCTGCACCACCGTTATTTTACTGGCTTTGGGCGCTTTGGAAACCCAGAACGGGCTCAGCTTGACAGTTACGTTTTTAACACCGGGCAAGTTATCTATAGCCGCGGCAATATCGCCGGTTTTTTGGCCGACAGCTTCTTTCTTGATGCTGGCGACATCCAGAATTGGTACCGCTGTGGTGTCTTCGGTAACGGCTAGAGTTGCGGTAGTTGGCGAGCTTTGGCTTTGAACGCTTACAGTCGCGCTATTTAGTACGTTACCGTTGCTAAGCTTTTGCTCACTGGAGTTAACTTGTTTATTGAGGGCGTCGGTAATGGCTTTTTGCAGGTCGCTCTTTTGCAAAGTGAGCACAGTATAAGTGATTTTAATGGTCACGCTGACTGTGCTGGCTTGCTGGCCCACGGCCGGAGTAGACGTAACCACCGGTGTACCGGCCTGAAGCGTAGAGGTTAGAACATAGAGGCCCTGACTAGCCAGTTGGTTTTCAAAACTCTTTGTGAAGCTGCTGGTGTCGCTGCTGGTAAGTTTGCTCTGAGCGCCATCTAAGTCTGCCTGACTGACAACGGTGATGATATTATCTGTACCGCCGCTCATTTTTGATCCAGAGCCAGTGATAGTAGAGTACCCAGAAACCGAGTAGCCACCAGAGATGTCCTGATTGAATTTGCTGCCCCCGGTTTGGGAAACCACATCCACGTTATTGCTAGCCATGTCATCCTCGCAGCCACTTCCATTGAAATGGCTAGGAGGAACTACCGCGTTTTCTTGTGTGATATAGGTTAGTCCATTCAAAGTTATCCCCGTGCCGGCAGACACCGTATGGTTTGTGCCCGATAAAGTATCGTTTTGATTACAATTATAAAAAACCATGGTGCCAGAAGCTTTTTGGCCGTTGTTTTGCTGGCCGGTGACTGGCACGCTCTGGGTACTGGTTTCGGTGGAGCTTTTTTGGGCGGCGGGTATGTTGCCGCCAGTTTCGTCAAGGGTTTTAACGGCGCTTGACGCATTAAGCGTCAGGCTGGCGGAAACCGGCAAGCTGGTAGTCTGGACGGTGATGGTAGCTTTGGGCAGCACAAACACTGCCAAAATGATGAATACTATCAACAGAATAAAAGCCAACATACCCAAGCCCAGCATTATACGAAAACGGTCAAAATTGGGTACCTTTACCTTGTTAGATTTGGGAGTCTTGGCAGATTTTTCCGGTTTTTCCGCTGGCTTATCTTCATCCCCCAGGGCAATGGCCTCCGGTTCTTCCTCTTCGTGATCGCCTGCCAACTCGCCAATAGAACGGTGGTAATCTAGCTTGGCGTTATCTTCATCAATATCGCCTTCGTTAGTCGGTATACCTTCGGCTTTAGGCGCCGGCATTCCGGCACGCGGTGAAGGCGGGATTTCGGGCTTGTCCTGTAGGCTGCTAGCCACATGTAAACCGGCGGCGCCAGCTAGCGGCAAGAGGGCTTCTTCTTTAGTTATCAAAACCACGTTTTTGTCAGCGTTGTCGGCGCTACGCCCAAGCAGGCGCATATTGACTATGCTTTGCAGCGTGGTTGAGCGTTTTGGCAGCACCAGGGCTACAATCTTCTCTTTAGCAGTCTCTACCTTATCAATGATGGTTGTAATCTCATCATCCACATCCACATACACCGTCTCTTTGTCGAGCTTGGGGGGAATTTTGCCAGATGGTTTAGTCGCGCTCATAGGCTTATATTCTTAACATCTTATTGAGTTTATCCTTAACGGAGGCGTTATCGCCAGCCACGCCGCTATTTATAGTGTCCATACCGACTCTAAGTAAACCCATGGCCGTGATAAAGGTATGGTCGTTAACATCGCCGGTGGTATCGGTGATACCTACCACCTCATCTGGTTGTATGTGGTGCACAGTAGGCTTTTTGGTAAACGGCAGGCTTTTGTACCAGTCGCCGTCCTGAAGTTGATCCATCAACATGTGCAAGGAAGAACCGCCGCCGCACAACAACAGGTGCTGCGGCAGATGGTCTAATTTATCAAATTCGGAAAGCGCCAGTTCTACGCCGCTAAGCCAGACGTTCAGAGTTTTTGACAAGGCTTTTTCTATCTCGGCCTTTTTTGCACCTTCTTGGGCAGCGCTTAGGGCCAGCTTTAGCGATTCTGCTTTAGTGAAATCTATGTCCAACTCACGCTCAATAGCATGGGTAAAGGCCCGGCCGCCGATGCCAAACATCTTAGTACCTTCTACGCCGCCTTCGTTGACTACGGCTATATCTGTAGTGCCGCCGCCGACATCCATTAGTACGGCGCTTATAGAAGTGCTGGCGTTATCGCCAACTACCGAACGGGCTACAGCGAACGGCTCAGCCGCCACCGCCAAAAGCTCCAAATCAAGTTCGGCGGCTGTGCGCTCCAGTGCGCCGATATGGATCATCGGCGCGAAGGCGGTGTACATCTCTACCACCACGTCGCGTCCCTGGAAACCTACCGGATTGGTAACTTTATAGCCATCGATGTCAATACGTACCAACGCACTGTTTACCAAGCGCACTTCTACGTCTTTGCCGCCCAGCTCCCAAGCCAGTTGCTGCCGTGCTTTGGCCTCAGCGCGCTCTTGTACCAACTCTATGATGCGCGACATCTCATCAATGCTCAGTTCTTTTTCGGAATTTTTGCGGGTAAAACGTACCGTGCTGGTAGTGCCTTTTACGAGTTCGCCGGCGATACCCAGTATAGCCGTGCGGGCGCTCACGCCGGCCTGTTGCTCGGCCTTAGCCAGGGCTTTGTCGCAGTTGGCTACCACAGCTTCGATATCAGAAATTGCGCCGGCTTGCATATCAGACAGGTTCTGATGGGCTCGCCCGACCCCTATAATCTCCACGCTATCGCCGATAACCCGGCCAACAAGAGCTTTTATAAATTCGGTGCCCACATCTAAGGCCACTATATATTTGCCCACCGGTTTACCCCGCCTGGCAACTTCTTTGACTTTGGGGAGTTTGCTCCTTAGAGCTTTAGCTTTATCAAGCATATTATCAGATTGATTATAGCACGCTAACACCTGCACCGTCCGCCCTGCTGCCCGGCAAAGCCGGGCATTCCGGCGGACTTTTGGCGCATTACGGCGTCAGAGTCTCCGCTACTCCTTCACGGTATTGTACATACAGCTCAGTTTGTTGCTCGACTCTTCCTTGTACTGCATCCAGGTGCAGGGTTAGCAATTTATTGTAGGACGGCTTTGATACGGCGCACGCCCGCCGAGGACGCTTCTTCTTTCATAATGTGGAACTTCTTGCCGCCTTCGCCGATTTGGCCGGTGTGCTCTACATGCGGGCCGCCGCAAATTTCGCGGCTGAAAGGTTTAACCGAATCACCAATAGTATAAACTTTAACTTTGTCGCCATATTTATCACCAAAAGCACCGCTCGCAGTTTTTAGAGCATTTTTGGTTGATTCTTCTTTCCAAGTCACCGGCAAATCTTCGGCAATTTTTTCATTGACGATTTTTTCTACCTCCGCTAACTGCTCTGGTGTGACTTTTTCTGGGTGACTAAAGTCAAAACGCGTGCGCTCGGAAGTAATATTGCTGCCGCGCTGCACCACATGACCGCCCAAAACATTTTTGAGCGCCTGGTACATCAAATGCGTCACGGTGTGATACTTAACAACTTGCTCGGAATGGTCCGCCAGCCCACCCTTGAACATGCCAGTTGTTGCTGTACGCGAACGCTTACGCTGGTTCTCCATTAGTTCTTCAAAGTCTTTCTCTAAATTTTCATCTATTTTCATTTTTAGACGTTTTGCTTCTTCCTCGGAAAGTTCAATCGGAAAACCATAGGTATCAAAGAGAGTGAAAGCCATTTTACCATCAAGTGTTGCCCCTGGCATACTAATTAATTCTCCGTATAAACGGTGAATGGGGGTTGGTTTCAAAATATATTTTTCAAACTCGTGAAGGCCTTTACGGAGGGTTTGGCGGAAGAGTTTTTCTTCGCGGGCAAAGGCTTCCAGTACCTCTTTTTTGCGTTTGGCCACTTCTGGAAAATCTTCTTTGTATAAATCTACAATGACGGGTGCGATTTTTTCGCATAAATCCTGCTCTATGCCCAAATCAAAGGCGTAGCGGATGGCCCGGCGCAGCAAGCGGCGTAAAACGTAACCACGGTCTTTATTGCTAGCTACCACGCCATTTGCGCCCAAAAAGGTCGCGGCACGCAAGTGGTCGGCTATTACGCGCATACTATGTGAGTGCTCTTCGTATTTTTTACTGCTTAACTTTTCTAACCTGTCAATAATTGGTTTGAGCAGGTTCGTTTGATACGCATCACCAGTACCCAAAGCGGCTGCGGAAATGCGCTCTAAGCCGCCGCCAAAATCCACATTAGGTTCGGGTAAGTGCTCAAACTGCTCACCTACTTTTTTATAAGTCATAAACACACTGTTGCCAATTTCTAGAAACCGGCCGCACTCGCAGTTGGGATGGCAGTGCTCACCAAATTCGTCTTTGTGGGGTGATTCAGTATCGAAAAAAACTTCACTGTCGGGACCACCGGGCTCGCCTTCGCGCATATCTGCCGGTCCACCTTCGCGGCTCCACCAATTACAAGATGCATCGTAATAAAAAATCCGCTCGCCCGGCTTCATGCCACGCACGTAGCCATTCTCAGTATTCCCAATATCCCCAGTTTTGGCTTCTACATTTTTAGCGTTAAAAAGCTTTTGCCATATTTCCGTGGCTTCAGTGTCCTTATGAATGCCGTTATTTTCATCGCCGATAAAACACGTCACATAGAGTCTGGTCGGATCCAGACCGATAACATCTGTCAGAAACTCAAAAAACCAGGGAAGCTGTTCTTTCTTGAAATAATCACCCAAGCTCCAGTTACCTAGCATTTCAAAAAAAGTAAAATGTCGACCATCGCCAATGTCTTTGATATCTGGAGTTCTAACGCATGGCTGTGAGTTAACTAGACGATTACCGTTCGGGTGTTTTTCGCCCAGCAAATACGGTACTAGTGGCTGCATGCCGCTGCCGGTAAACAGAGTCGTCGGGTCGTCTTGGGGCACTAAGCTAGCCCGCGGAATAACTTTGTGTCCGCGTGCCTTAAAGAACTCCAAATATTTTTTGCGTATTTCCTGCGCCGTCATTACTGTTATTGTAACAGATTATAGGTGTTAAATCTTTAAGTGCAGTTCCTCAGCATTAGGACGCGGACCAGTTTTTTCGCCCGTTACCAGATAGTGTATCCATCTAACTATGCCACCATGCGTAACGATTAGTGCCATTTTATAGGGTTGGTCTTTCAAGTCTTCTAGAAAGGATTGGACGCGTGTTTCAACTTGGGTAGATGATTCGCCACCATAGGGTATCAGGTCATATTCATATTGATTGAACAGATCACGCATCTCGGAGCCCAGTTCCTTTTTAACCTCAGTATTTGGTTTACCTTCAAATCGACCAAGGCTTACTTCTATTAGTCGGTGGTCAATGTTGATGGTTTTTCCTAGTTTTTCAGCTATTGGCATCGCCGTAAATGTGGCACGTTTAAGCGGTGAGCTGTAAATTATTTCAATCGGTTTAGGCGCAAGTCTTTCTGCAAGTTCTTGGGCTTGAATTTCTCCTTCACTAGCAAGGGGTTCATCAAGCTGGCCGTTCGTAATGCCATTGATATTTGCCTCTGTTACGCCGTGTCTAACTACAATGAGCTCCATCTCGCTATTTATACCACAATGCCGCCGCCCCGGCACCAAAAACTTGAAGTTCCACAATCTGATTGCAGACTGCTCCACTCAGGTTTTGATGCGGGGCAAGCCGAGACATTCTAAATTACTATTCCTCCGCCCAAACACTCTTGGTCGGAGTAGAAGACGGCGGATTGACCGGGAGTTAGCGCCCGAACTTCTTCTTCTAGCTCTGTAATCCACTCCTGCTTTCCAAGGACCAGCCTTGGAAACAACCTTTTGACAGGAACTAACTTGGCGCGGTGGCGCGTACGGACAGACAGTTTATAGTTTTTAGGTTTTAGTTTATAGGCAGCTTCAAAATCTGTGTTTATCCAATACATATCGGTTAGTTTGACTTCCCTGCTCCATAATTTCTCGTCCTGCAGATCAGTTGTTACATAGACTTCGTTCTCTTTCATATCCTTGCCGGTGACGTAATAGGGCAGGCCACCGCCGACCTCCAACCCGCGGCGCTGACCGATGGTATAGAAAATTGCGCCATCATGTGTCCCTACTTCCCTGCCCATTTGGTCGATTATCTTGCCGGGTTTGGTTTTGACAAACTGCTGCAAAAACTCTTTGATACCGACCTTGCCCACAAAACAAATGCCCATGCTGTCTTTTTTATCGGCTGTAACCAGATTGAATTTCTTGGCTAGTTCCCTAACCTGTGGTTTGGTAAAATCGCCCAGCGGAAAAATCGTCTTGGCTAGGGCTTCTTTGGTCACGCGGTACAAAAAATAAGTTTGATCTTTGTTGGCGTCTTTGGCCGTGAGTAGTCGCCCATCTTTTGTCCGTGCATAGTGTCCGGTAGCGATAAATTCGGCGTCATTCTCAAGAGCTGTTTCTAGAAAAAGTTTGAATTTAATTTCCTGGTTGCACATGATGTCCGGATTAGGTGTAAAACCTGCTCTAAAACCATCCAGCATATATTCCACTACCTTTTCCCTGTATTGTTCTTCGAAGTCATAAACTTTGAGATCTACACCAAGTTGTACGGCGACTCTTTTGGCGTCCTGGAAATCATCCATCCAAGGGCATGGCATACCGGGCAAGTCTTGAGTCCAGTTTTTCATATAAACGCCCACGACCTGGTAGCCCTGCTGTTTTAGCAGGGCGGCTGCCACCGAACTATCCACACCTCCACTGAGGCCCACAAAAACGGTCTTCATCGGTATCAGTTTAACAGATTAAGCAACTAGAATGGACGCTCACCTCTAGAATGTTCAGATATCCAAAAATACAGTGATTTTATCGGCTTTGACGTGCATTACGCCGCGGCTAACCTTCATGTTGAAATCCGCCTTCTCGGGCATGCGCACGGTGATGGTACACGGAATCAGCAGCGTCATAAAATTTCTGTGGTGTGGCAGGACATCAAAAGGCCCGGTTTTGTTGGCGGCCGATAAGCTGACTGCCGGCCCCTCAAAATAAGTCCTGAAGGGGGCATAAATTTTTACTCGCATGGTGAGTTTATCTTGATCCATGGCCGTATTCAAGAATTCAGTATGTCCTCTACGCCTTTTAGCATATCCGCCCGGCTGATATGCTCGCCCGTCTTGCCACTAAAACTTTCACTCACATACATGTCCTGGGAGAAGAATTCGATTAGCTTGCGGGCCTTGGCAAAATCGTTACGATCGGCCAAAGACAGTTCGTTCTCGCCAATAATGGCAATGATGTTTTTAAGTGATTCATACTTTTGTAGTAAGGTCTGAACCTTAACACTTAAATTATAGTGGCGCAGACCAACAGTTTCCGGATTAAGCAGGCTGGAGCCGCTGCGGATAAGGTCGACTGCCGGACGTATACCCTGTTCAGCCACCTTGCGGCTAAGTACGATGACGCCATCCAGTTCATGCTGGATCATTTGTACCGCCGGGTCAGATAAATCGTCGGCTGGCACATAAATGGTCTGTACGGTGGTGATAGAGCCATTTTCCGTGGAACTTAGACGGTCTTCAAAAGTTTTAACGTCAGAAAAAATCGTTGGTTCGTAACCACCTTCGTTGGGAATCTGCTCTAAAATAGTTGACAGTTCATTATGCGCCTGAATGTAACGATACATGTTATCGACAAAAAACAAGATATCTTTTTTCTCTTCATCGCGGAAATACTCAGCACTAGCCGTGGCCGATAACCCTACTAACACGCGCTGTACAGGATTTTGGTCCATCTGACCAAAGAACATGCAGGTATTTTTGAGCAAATCACGCTCTTTTAGGGTTTCGTAGAGCTCGTGGCCTTCACGGATGCGCTCGCCAATACCGGCAAAAAAGCTTAGTCCTTGGCCACTTTTAGCAATATTATGAATCAGTTCCATGGTCAATACGGTTTTTCCTACACCAGCACCACCAATAATGCCGATCTTACGACCCTTCACGAACGGCGTGAAAAAATCTATGACTTTGATACCAGTTTCCAAAATCTCGGCTTGGGCAGCCCGAAACGAGGTACGCGGCTGCAGCGGTTGCATGATATTTTTGTATTTCAGCTCCGAGGGAGCTGGCAGCGGCTGGCCGTCCAGCGGGCGCCCCAGGGCATCCAACACCCGGCCGATAATGGCATTGCCCACCGGTACGTTAATTCCGCGGCCAGTACGTTCAGCCGGCATATTTTTCTGGATCGACCGGTCGCCCATTACGTTAAGACAAACGGCTATGTTGTCCGGATCAAGTCTATTGACTAGCAGCACGCTGTGCGCCTGGTTATGTACCGACAACAATTCGCCAATATCCGGGCCATCCTCATCAAATTGTACTGTCACTACAAGGTCGCGCACCGACCTGACTGAGCCGATACTCATCCCGTTACCTTTCGCAGACCATTGATGATTTCTTTGAGTCGCTCGTCTTTTTGGTGGCGACGGGCGCGGTTATAAGACGTGTTCAGGTCATCGTATGACTCATCGGCTTTGTCGCGAGCGACAGTCATAGCTTTAAAACGGCTGGCGTACTGTGCTAGTTTAGATTCCAGAATAACTTCACTCAAAGTAATTTGCATCATCGAACGCTCCAAGTGATCGACGACTTCGTAAGTACTTGGCTCGAAAAGATAAGTTTGTTCGCTAATTATTTCACCGCTGCCCCTAATATTACGTCCGCGTTCGGCGACCGCTGCGCTAAGTTCTATCTTCTTAACGTCCTGACTGGTTAGCGAAATATAAGTCTGATAATAAACTGTGGTGGAAGCATATTTTTGAGCCTCTACTACTAGCGGCATAACATTAATGTTGCGGTCCTGGGCTGGTAGTTTGAAACTTTTAACGACAGGTACGTGCGCCTGAGCCAGCTGGGTGGTACCATGATGACCAACCACGATAATATCGTTTTTCTGTGAATTGTAATTCTGCAGTGCCAGCTCGATAAGTTTCTGGTCGATATCACCACTCAAACTTCCCTCGCTGGTAATCAGAAGCATCAGATTTTTATTAATGACGCTGACTGCCAAGTGGCTGCGGCCAAAGTGGAACATTTCATCAACCCGGATCTGTCGGTAAATTTTCCAGAGCTCTCCAAAAAATTTTTCTGAGTTTTCTACCTCGTTTTTGATCTGGCTAATATGCATGCTGGCAATGCCCTCAAAAGCGCCAGTAAGCTCGACGACGGTTCTTGTAGCATCGCGCTCCTGTGAAATCTCGTTAAGTTGGCGCATATTTTTAGACTGCCCCCGGGCTGTTAACGCGTTCTCTCAGCTCGACCCGTACGCGTTCGTAATCCGCTTCGGTTTTGACTTGTGCAGCAGCCTCGTTGGCACTGCGCTTTAAGGCGGTAATATTGACATTGGGTGACTGCGGATCCATCAGGATATCAAGCATCAGTTGTTGGGCCATTAAATTATAAGTTTCGCCTGGCACCTGGGTTAAAAGTTCGTAAAAACGGCGTCCACGGCTCATATCTTTCTGGATAGTCCCTTCCGCTTCGGAACCGAAGTGAGCGAACTCTTGCGCCCGGGCATAATCTGCCAGCAGTTTTAAGGCTTGAGTAGTTTGGCTTTTTTGACGTTCATTGTGGCCGCGACTACCCACACGGGTAACGCTCAAACCGACGCTCAGTGCTGGCCGTAAACCTTCGTGGAAAACATCCATGTCCAGAATCCACTGGCCATCGGTAATCGACATGATATTGGTGGGCAAGTAGGCAGTTATATCGCCGGCGTCGGCTAGTACTAACGGTATAGCCGTCAGACACTTATGATTTTTGCTTAACTTACCCGCCCGTTCTAGCAAACTAGAGTGAGTATGAAAAATATCGCCAGGGTAAGAATCACGCCCTGGACTGACGCCGGAAAGCAGTGCAATTTCACGATAAGCTTGGGCGTGAGTAGTTAAATCGTCATAAATTACAATGCTGTCTTGGTTGGCTACCTGCCAGAGATATTCGCCCAGCGCGCAACCAACGTAGGGCGCTAAGTAACTAATGACCAACGACTCAAGGATGGTTGAGACTACCACGATAGTTTTTTCCATAGCTTGGTTATCAGCTAGCCGGCTAAGTAGGTTATCTATATCGCTGCGCCTTTTAGCCACCAGGACGTAAATTACTACTTGGTCGGTGGTGCGCTGGTTAATAGCAATTTGGGTCGCCAGCGTAGATTTACCCGACTTGCTATCTCCCAGAAGGGCCATGCGTTGGCCACGGACAATCGGGAAAAGTGTATCGATCAGTGTTACGCCAGTCTCCAACTGGGTATCCAAATGTTCACGGGCATAAATTGGCGGAGAGGTGTTGAATACCGGCCAATTGGCGTCAGCGGCAACCGCGCCTTTACCGTCTAGCGGTTCGCCAGTTACGGAGATTACCCGGCCGATAAAATCTTTGCCTACCTTAGCTGAAAGTTCTGGTTGCTGGACTACGGCTACCATACCGACTCTGAGCAGCGAAGTACCCATATGTAGTACCAGCACCTTATCTTCAAAAATTCGTTGCACAAAACCGCGGCTACCGTCTTCAAAAACCACCAACGCATGAATATTCACTGGCTGCAGGCCGCGGACTTCCACCAAAAAACTGTTAATAGCGATAATTTCGCCCACCGGGTTACCGGCAGCGACAAAACGTTGAAAGTGCGAGCCGCCCTTAATGTCCATGGGCAGCTCCCGCAATTAGTGTCACCAGATATGGTTCCTGCTGCTTCAGACGAGTACGCAGGCTGAGGTCAAAAATCTTATTAGGTGTCCGGAGTACGCAGCCGGCGGCAATAGTCGGTTGCAAGCCTACTTGCACCAAGGTTTGCGGATGGATATTAATTCTAAGCCAGACTAATATGCGTTCCATAACCTGTGGCGAGGGCTCGCTGGCAAAACTGATGTGCAATAGCGGGGCGCTCTTAAGTACCTGGTCAAGTTTGTTATTTAGCTCCCCGCGCTGATTCTTATCCAGCAAGTTGAATTTGTTGCTTCTGGCCAAGCTATCAAGAGTGCGCGACAACCGCGGTGGTGTCATCGGCGTACCGCTTTGACGCGTAGCAACAGAAGTAAAAAAATCTTCCAAGTTGTTAAGCTCGCGGATCAAGCGCGCCACATCAATCTGGCTCATAACAGTGTTTGGGATCTTAAGTTCCACGCTTGATATCCTCTAAAATAGCCGGTTTATTAGCTTCCAGCTCCGCTAAGATATATTCCAACTGATCCGATAAATCTATCTGGTTGCCGATGGCCCTAAGCACATAGTGGTTGACGATGCTGGCCATTTCAGTTTCAAAGGCGGCAACTATCCGGGCTTTTTGGGCTTCCGACTGCGTCTGTAGCTGAGTTTCCAGAAATTGGCGCTGTTGCTCGATAGTGGTGATAGTTTTGTCGATTGAATCCAGTGCCAGTTTTTTAGCATCGGCAATCGATTGCTCGTATTTTTTAAACTCTTCCTGCAGTGTGCGCGTTATCTCAGAGCGCATATAGTCATTAAGCTGACTAGTGGTTTGGCGCAAATCCTGCTGCAAAAACATCGCATTTTCGCCAATAATCTTCTCGAAGTGCAGCCGCCCGCGGTTTCTTAACTCTTCGCGAAATTCATCATTAAAGATATGCTCTACATCTTTGCTAGCAGCGTTTTCAAGCCCAGTGGCAGGCAGTTTGCTCTGCCTGTCTGGACTACCCGAACTGCCAATTTTGCGAGCCAGCCAAATGAAAGCTGCCGTTGCTGCCAGCAGCAAGCCAATGATTAAAATTAGCCCACCCGTATCCACAAAAATTAACCTGCTGTTTTCATAGCTTCAGTAATAAATATACTCCTATGACGCCTAAGCTTAAAACTGCTACTGCTACTATAACCACCTGCACCAAACCGTTGAGTATGAAATGGCGGCTGAGAGGATTACGGCCAATGGCTATCATCGCGCTACGAATACCGACTATCAGGGCACCACAAGCGATCACTGCCGCTACCAAAAATACGGCTAAAGCAGCATAGATACGCAGCGGGCTGACTTCTTTGCCAGCAATGGCGTCACCGGCACCTTTTAGAAACGAAGGTATGGCTACGGTATTTTGCAAAAATGGATTGCGCTGAATAGATACGGTTACCTGTATCATACCAACCGCGGAACCGTTGCTACCGGAGTTCAGTACATTGCTGGTACCGTTAAATTTCTGTAGCGCTTGCCCCAAAACAAGCACTTGGCTATTACTGGCCTTGGCAGCAGTACCGTTAGTGCCTGATATGGATAGATAATCGCCAACGCTAATAGGACCATTCTGGGTCGATACCAGTACTGGGTAGGTGCCGCTAGTAGCTACGAAGACCTGTTGGCCAGTTTGCCGCTGCAGTGTTAGAGGTGCCTGGCTAGGGTCGATTGATACGCCGTAAAGTTGCTGGGGCTGATTGGCCGGTGCTAGCTCTACCATATTGGTCGAACCGGGTTTGATAGCCACCACCCAGCCGGTTTTTATGGGACTCTGGGATGCAAAACTTTGCACGATAGTGTCAGCGCTGACACTGGCTGCTACCAGACTAAGGCCGGCAACTACTAGAGCGGCCAGAGGAAAGGTTATGCGGTGAAGCCATTTTTTCATTACTAATGATTATAACGGTTTTGCTTGCCCAGTAGTAGACTTTCGAGTTGCCCCACCAGAGGTGGGGCTAAATATCCGCGTAGGTGGATAATCTCGAAAGCTCACTACTGGACTTAAGACTGGCTATCTGTTATTAGAAAGCACCAGACTGATTAATCTCAGGGTCTTTCCCAGATCGCGTATGGTAGTCGGGCGGCCGAAGCTGAAGCGCAGGCTAGCACGTGCTAACTCATCGCTCAGGCCTATGGCTTTAAGTACATGCGAGGCTTCGCTTTGACTGGCGCTGCAGGCGCTGCCCACAGCAACTTGCACGCCACGCTCATCCAGTTCCATCATTAGCCGTTCGTTATCGATGCCCGGGAAAGTAACGTTAACAATATGCGGCGATTGGTGTTTGTCCGAGCCATTAATTATGGTTTTAGGGAGTTGCTGCTGTAGCCGCCCCACAAAAAACTTACGCAGACCTTCAAGCTTTTCTACTTCTTCGTGCCGCTGTTTTTGGGCGATGTCCAGAGCTTTGGCCAGACCCACGGCGCCAGCGACATTTTCGGTGCCACTGCGCAGGCCATACTCTTGTCCGCCTCCCAGTATCTGGGGCTTTAATTTAACGGCGGAGTGTACATAAAGTGCACCGGTTTGCTTAGGGCCATAAATTTTACCGCCATTAACAGTTAGTAGATCAACGCCCAAACGGGTAGTTTGGAGACCCAGATAGCTTGGTGCCTGGGCAGCGTCGGTATGAAGATAAAGCGGTAATTTATTACCAGCCAGGCGTCGTGAATTGCTTAACTTGTTAAGTATTTGTGAAATTTTTCTTAGTGGTTGGATGGTTCCTAGCTCATTGTTAATCAGCATTACGCTGACTAGTACAGTTTTGTCGGTGAGCATTTTTTGCAATTTAGCGGTATCAACCATGCCCTGCGGTGTTACTGGTATCTGCCTACTATTGAATTGTCCGGCCGGCGCCAGGACTGATTCGTGCTCAATAGAACTAACTAACAGTTCGCTGTCCGGGTAGCGGCGCATCACTCCATTTACCGCCAAGTTGTTAGCCTCGGTGGCTCCGGCAGTAAAGATAACCTCGCCAGGCCTAGCTCCTAAATTCCGGGCTACGCTAGCCCGGGCTTTATCAAGGTCCTTTCGCGCCGCCCGCCCGGCTAGATAGGTAGCCGACGGGTTATGAAAATTCTGACTAAAATAAGGCTGCATCGCCCGTAATACCCGTGGGTCAAGCGGTGTGGCGGCGGCATAATCCAGATAGATGCTTCTCATTTTATGCGCTCTTCGCCTAAGGAGAAAAATTCTACGGCATTTTTAGTCGAAGCCCTGGCGATTTGCTCGGGATCTTGTTGTCTAAGTTCAGCCAGAAAACGGCAAGTATCAGCTGTGTGCTTAGGCTCACAGCGGCGGCCGCGGTAAGGTTTAGGTGTCAAAAACGGCGCGTCGGTTTCCAGCACCAGTCTCTCCAGTGGTACTTGCTTGGCGGCTTCCAGCCAACTATTATCCTTGGTGTAGGTCATCAGGCCATTAAGCGCAACCAGCAGCCCGCGCCCCAGTGCTTGTTCTAGCCTATCCGGGCCGGCACTAAAACTATGTACTACGCCCCTAATATCGCTATAAGAGTCAAAGATGGACCAAAAATCATCCCAGGCCTCACGTACGTGGAATACAAACGGCAGGTTGGTTTGCAGGCCAATCTCCAATTGCATCCGCAGCGCCTTAATCTGGTCAGCTTTGGGCGTGATATCACGGTAATAATCCAGGCCAATTTCGCCTACCGCCGCGACCTTTGGCTTGGCCAGCATTTTAGCCAGTTTGACACTAGCTTGTTCGTCCCCTAAAAAATCTGCACCATCATGCGGGTGCGCGCCGGCAGTCGCCCAAACTCCAGAATGGTCTTGGGCGAAGTTAATAGCTTTTTGGCTATCATCCAAACTGCAACCGACGCAGATTATACGTTTAACGCCGGCGGCCACGGAACTGGCTAAAACTTGCTTGCGGTCAGTATCGTAGTCAGCAAAGTGTAGGTGGCAGTGGGTATCAACCAGCTCAAGCGGCTCAGTCATCCAGTCCCTCAGTCACCCAGCCGTTTTGTGCTTGGGAAACAATGTTCCCGGTAATGGTTTTAATATGCCGCTAGCAAAGACTGCTTTGATTTTAGTTGCCGTATCGGGCATGAAGGGGTTGAGCAGAGCAGCGATTTCCAACAGGCAGGCCACAGTGTAAGCCAGTACTTCACGCAGGTGCTCCTCGTCGCCGGTTTTGGCGATTTCCCAAGGCTTAGTCTCATCAATATATTGATTAAGGCCTTTAACCTGCTCCCAGACTTCGTCTAGCGCGCGGTCAAAACGACAATCACTTATAGCCTGCTGATAAGGCGCGATGTCATGATCCGGGTCGGGGATATCACCTATCAGGCCTTTTTGATAACGTGTAATCATGGCCGCGGTACGTGAAACAGCGTTGCCCAATTGGTCAGCCAGCTCATCGTTGTACGCGGCTTCCAAGCGCTTCCAGTTGAAGTCCCCGTCCTCATAGCTGGGGATGTGGCGCAGAAAGAAATAGCGGAAAGTATCAACGTTATACTTATGAACGATATCTATGGGAGCCACCACATTACCGAGAGTTTTACTCATTTTCTTACCATCTACTTCTATAAATCCGTGCACGTAAAGCAGTTTGGGCAACGGCAGACCAAGAGCCATAAGCATCGCTGGCCAGACAGCGGCATGAAAACGCAGGATGTCCTTGCCGATGACCTGCACGTCAGCCGGCCAGAATTTTTTAAAATCAGCTTGTTCGGGATAGCCCAAAACTGTGATGTAGTTCATTAAGGCTTCAAACCAAACATACATTACCTGGCTGGGATCGCCCGGTACAGTAATTCCCCAAGCAATCTTATCTTTCGGACGGCTAACGCTAATATCTTCCAGCCCATCTTTTAACACTGCCAGAATCTCGTTTTTGCGGCTTTGCGGGATTATAAGCAAGGCATCGGTCTCTATGGCTTGTTTGACCTTTTGCGTAAAAGTACTGAGCTTAAAAAAGTAGTTATCCTCCTCAAGATGCTCATACGGCCGGTTATGTAGCGGGCATATGCCCTTATTGGCTTTGACGACCTGTTCGGGAAAATACTCCTCATGCCCCACGCAATACCAGCCGCTATATTTACCCCTGTAAATATATGGGCTGAGACTTTTCCAAATTAGCTGGGCGCGTTGTTCGTGCCCGGGGTCGGTAGTGCGGATAAAGCGGTCGTTGCTGATATTTAAGTCCTTCATCAGGTCGCGGAAAGTTTGGCTGACTTTGTCAGTAAATTCTTGCGGAGTTAACTTGGCCTCAACAGCTTTTTCGGCGATTTTACCGCCATGCTCATCAGTGCCAGTGCTAAAGATGACTTCGTCGCCGAGCTGCCGGTGGTAACGCGCTAAAACATCGGCGTACAGATGCAACATGGCGTGGCCAAGGTGCGGCTTATCATTAACGTAAGGAATAGCCGTGGTAATGTAGAACTTACTCATTATCTTAATTGTATCTGATCTGAGGGTTTACCGCTAGAACAGGGATGGTTGCACGGATCCAGATGAATCTTTATCTGTTTTCATTTTAATGCCTAGTTTTTGCGCTAGCCTCTCCAAAAATTCCACTTGAGCCGGGATAAGTTTACTGGCCGCTACATCCAGCGGAAAATAAACTGCGCGGTCAATTTCGGGAAATTCCTGCATTTTGCCGGAGCGCGGCGGCCACTCCATTTCAAAAGTGTTACTTTTTACTTCACTAATGTCCAAGTTGCCTTCGACTGCCCAGGCGACTACAGTTTTACTATTTTTCTGCTCAATCATTCCTAGGTCCTGCCATTCGCCTTTCGGAATTTCTTTACCCAGTTCTTCCTTAAATTCCCGCTTGGCTACTGACTTAGGGTTCTCATCTTCCCCATATTCGCCTTTGGGGACAGACCAATGCCCGGCATCTTTTTTAGCGTGGAACGGCCCGCCCATATGGGCAATTAACACCTCGATTGAGTTGCCTGCTTTTCTATAAACTAAAAGTCCTGCGCTGTGCTTTTTCATAATTTTGGTGGGATCAGAGGGATTTGAACCCCCGACTTCTTGCGTGTGATGCAAGCACTCTAGCCGCTGAGTTATGATCCCGCTCTAAGAATGATTATAGCCGATTCAATTTTTAGAACATATCTTTGGTTCTAACAGCTGCCCATATTCCCACAAAGGCGCCTATGGTGCCACCGATTATACTAATTGCCGAGAAAAAGCCTTGATGAAAAAGAACAGGCAGATATGAGCCGATGGAACTACCAATAAATATCCAAAGGTAAACATAACCTTTACTCATCCCATTAAGCATAACAAATATGAATAGGAGATGGTGCCGAGACGGCGGGCGTGGGAAGGTCCCGCGCCCGCCGTAAACCCTTCAGACCAGCGCGAAACTGGGGACGAAGGCGGGTCGCTCTCCTAGCGCATCCCTCTGGATGCCACTCCGAGAGAACTCAAGCCAAACGTCCTCGGCCGTCAAGTCATCGGGGCGGTACATCATTGCACCGCACACGAGACCCCATATGGCCTGAGTGTCAGTGGCGTGAGGTCTGATACCGGCGAGCCTGACGCAGGCTGCCAGCAACTCAGTGCGTACGGCCGTGCGATTCCCGAAAAGAAACGCGCCGTCGTAGAAGCGGCGGGCTTCCCGTCGGTTGCCCAACGCGAAAAGCGTTGCCGAGGCGTGGATGTAGACTCGCAAGAACACGCGTCGTGTTCTGCGGTGGCCGAAACGGTTGCAAGTCTCGTGGTAGCGGATAGCCGCTACTGACCTACAAGGTCGTTTCGTCATCCTTCTGGACCCGAATGCCTCAACTGCGTTGGCTGCTGCGGCAATAAGACCTTCCGACATTGGTACAGCCTCCTCTTGTTTGCACAACACGACTTTGAGACCAAAGAGACTATTAACGAAAGACCTTGGCTCTCACCACCTTCTTAAGGGTACGCGTCACTTTTAGGCGGACGCACGTTTGCCCTTTTAGTCTTCAGAGGCACTTGCGATTCGTCATCACAAGCTTACTGCCTCCCCGCTGGGCTCTGGTGCTTGCTGACTTCAAGCCCAGCGGACAGGCAACAAAATTCGCGCTTCACATCTGGATGCAGTGCAAGGAAGCGGCGAGTAGCACAATGAGCTGTATTCTAAATACAGTGATTGAGCAACGGAGCCGCTGACACAGCAATGCGCCAGAAGCATTGGCGGTGCATCCGTCTTCGGCGGATGGCAGGACAATGCGTTGTGAAGTGCGAATAAAAAACGACTGCTTCTTGCTGCAGTCGTTGTTTCTAGCTTTTTGTTACTCTTGGTGCGCTATTTACCTAAACTGCAGCACTATCGCTCTTGACGAGGATAATCCAGCGGCCGGTAAACATGTGCTTTTGCACCATGCGTACCTTTATACCTTGCGAGCCAGATTTGCGCAAGTACTTTTTTAGCGGATTTTAAAGTATCCTAAAAGCGTGATATCTATTTTCCAAGCGATAATTCTAGGTTTGCTGCAGGGCTTAACCGAACTTTTTCCCATATCCAGCCTTGGCCACAGTGTGATCATCCCCAAGCTCTTGAGCTGGAATATTAACCAAAACAGCTCCAATTTTCTGACTTTCTTGGTGGCCACCCATTTGGCCACCGCCATTGTGCTGTTCATCTTCTTTTGGGATGAGTGGGTGAAGATAATAAAAGCGATTTTCAGGTCGCTGCGGGCACGTTATATCGCCAGCGACGATGCCTATGCCAAGCTGGGGTGGCTGCTAGTAGTGGGCACGATTCCGGCAGGCGTTATCGGCCTACTGTTCCAGGATTCGCTACGTAAATTCTTCGCTTCTGCCCAATACGCCGCCGGCTTTTTGATTATCAACGGATTGGTATTGATGTTAGCGGAGCGTTTGCGAAAAAATAATACTAGGGGCCAAGCCGCCGCCGCGGCCAGCACTAAAAGCATCGCCAAGTTGCGTTGGTCCCGGGCAGTTTACATCGGTACGGCCCAGGCGGCCGCTCTCTTCCCCGGTATTTCGCGCTCTGGTTCCTCTATGGCCGGTGGTCTTTTAACGGGCTTAAACAACGAAGATGCTGCCCGCTTTAGTTTCTTGTTAGCGACTCCAATAATTGGCGCAGCGGCACTACTTAAACTGCCCGATTTATTCACGGCTTCTGCTGCATCACTGCGAGGAGCAGCCATAGCTGGAGCCATTGCAGCGGCGATAGCTGCCTACTTATCTGTACGTTTCCTAATTAAGTATTTCCAGACCAATACGCTCAAGCCGTTTGCGCTTTACTGTTTGGCGGCCGGGATTATTGCAAGTCTTTACTTTGCCCTGACTTAGATTCGGGCTTGCTGCCCGAGGCAAACCATGCCCAAATAAAACAACCAACGCCAAGGACAAGTGCTAGCGCGCCGTGTTTAAGGTGGTGATGGACGGATCTGATCTCATAGCCAGGCAGCCAATGCGGTAAAGATCCGGCTGCAGTCGCCCAGTAATAAATTGCCAAAGCTACGAATAATACACCTATGATTATCAATATCGGTGTATAACTTTTTTTCATAGAATTCTCCTTATCCACACATCATATCAAAAAAGCACCAGAAATGACTTCTGATGCCCATTTGGTGGAGCTGGTGGGCACTACCCCCACGTCCGATTGGTAACTAACCCAGGTGACTACAAGCTTAGATCGCTTGAAATTTCTTAAGCCAAACTATAGAAACGATCCAAAACAGTCCGGCTAAAGTCCATTAAACTTAATAAGCTGCGGGCGGACCACCCAGCTGCTTACGCGATCAGATAATATGGCGCCATGTCGTTTTATCTGATGTCAAACGATTGACGGTAGCCTATTAAATTAGGCTACGTTGAGAGCAAAGCTGCGGGGAGCGAACAAGTTCGCGACCGCCTCAAATGCCCTAGAGATAGAGTTTTTGACAGCTATCTTGTTTGATCCGGCTAACGTGCAGATCAATCCGGCCTGCCACCTGAATTGTTAAAGTCCATTCGTCGAGCTTAAATTCAGCCCCTCGTCGGAACCTACGCCTCTACCTCGTTTTGCATTAGTTTGCAAAAGCTTTGGTTTAAGGCTATGTTCCTCCTCTCATTTTTGCAAGCAAGACAATTACTTGTCTCGCAAAATTGGATAAGAGTAGGTTACGTGAAGCGGATGAATTTTTAAGGATATCACTCCGGTAGTGACTACAGTCATTATACCATAAAAGGTTTGTAAAGCAAAGGTTTCTAGTGGTGGGAGAGTTTTTGGGCAGCGAATTCCAAGGCATCGGCTTCGCCCTTGTTGAGAGCCCTCAAGAACTTGCTTTGCTGGGACCTTAGAGCTTTTTCAGCCTTCTGATAGGTATGGTTGCCCTTGGTGGTTAGAATAACGTCGCGTTGCCGGCCGTCTTTTTTGTTCTTAGTAATGCTAACTAGCCCGTGCCTTTTCATCTCTTTGAGCTGGCGGCTGATATTGGCCTCGGTTTGGTTGAGCTCGGCTGCTAGATGCCGCTGCGATCGGGCGACAGATGAACTGAGGCCGCTCATTATTCGCGCCTGGCTTAGTCCTACTCCCGCCTTGGCCAAGAGAAGTTCTTCAGCCAGATGTTGTAAATTATACGTAAAGTGGAGCAGGGGAGGAAATTTTGATTTTATGGTTGGCAAATTATTTTTCATACTTAAAGCTTAAGGCTAAGATACTTAACAAGTCAAGTATTTTATGGTTGGGGCAGGGGTTAAATTATTTTTTGGGCTATAGCCTTATTGTAAATAGAATGCCAGTCCTGTAATTTGAGGTTTTGGGCACGCAAATTACCATCAATACCGGCCTTTTTGAGCAGATTGTCTACTTCTTCTTTGCTGATATGCAGACCAGCACTCAAAGAGCTGCGTAGTTTTTTGCGACGGGCTGAAAAGCCGGCCTTAACCAGACGGAAAAATCTTTTAGTATCCAAAGTATTAAATAGCGGTTTGGCGTGGCGTTTTAGCACTACCACCCGCGAGTCCACTTTTGGCGCTGGGTTAAAAAGCTTCCTTGGTACGACTATTCCTAGCTCCACCCGGTAGTAGAGCTGGATGCTGACGGCCAGCAGGCTCATCTGCCCTGGCCTGGCGCAAATCCGTTGCGCCACTTCTTTTTGTACCAGCAACACCATCAGCTTTGGCGGGTTTAATGACTCACTCAAACGGCGCAGCAGATTGCTTGTTAAATAATAGGGGATATTGGCTACTACTTTATATCCAGCCAGTAAATTACCCAGGTCAAAGTGCATGATATTTGCTTGGACCACTTGTAAGTTGCGCGCCGGTACCCGATTTGGCAGCGCGGCAGCTAGTTCTTCGTCCAGCTCGACAGCGATAACATGGCGAGCTTGTTTTACTAGACGGTGCGTTAGACTACCTAAGCCCGGGCCGATTTCTAAAACCGTGTCGCTGGGTTGTAATTCGGCGAATTCAGTAATTGCTTCTAGTGCCTCAACATCCGTTAGCCAATGCTGTCCCAAAGATTTTTTAGCGGTAGCCATACCATCATTCTAACTCAAAGGAAAAATAGTAGCCAAGATCCACCCCTGGTGAAAGCAGGCCGGTGCGCGGTGCGAGGCTTGGCTACCAGTTACTATAGGCAGCCCAGTGCTCATAGGCAGCTGCCCAGCTACCGTACCGGGTCAGGGCGTAATCATTGCACCACTCAAGTTGGGTTACGGGATTAGTCTCCCAGTCAGCGCCATTGGAAGCCATTTTATAACCCGGTGTTGCTTGCCCCAATCCATACCCTAAATAGCTAGGGATATCACTAGGGGCATTAGGCGGGCAGTAGCCAGCCTGGCCTTGCAGCTTAGTGGCACACCAGCCGGATTCACGGCTAAGGATATAGTTGACGTACTGAAAATCCGAGCTCGGGATACCGGCAGCGGCCATGAGTTTGATTTTTGCGCTATCGATGTCAATCACCGTGCCTACGGCCACAATTTGTGGTACTGGATCTTGGACGACAATCTCCTGGATAAGCTCGCGGCTGACTTCGACGTTTTTATCGGTAGTAATTATGTAGGTGTCAATTTTTTTGCCAGCTATGCCGTTTTGGCGCACAGCCGTGGTGCCAAAACTCAAGGAGGAATCAGCTATATCCTCCACCGGAGCCGGTATGGTGCCCTCCACGGTAGCCACTTGGGCACCGGGATTAAGTACAAAGATCAACATGCCCGGAGTAATTTTAGTATCTGACGCCGGCGAGACACTAACTCCATTTTCCAGTTTGATGTGTTTTTCTTGCAACATGCCGCCGATGGTTTTAGCTTGGGTATAAGTCGGTACTTGGGAACCGTAAAGGTTAAGCGTGATGGGTGTAGCCGGCGACACGATTACCTGTTCGCCAATAATGTTTTGTGCCAGATTGCCCTGGGCGAAGGTCGCGATATCTTCAGGGTTGATATGCAGACCGGCCTGCTCAGCTACTTGGCGGGCACTTTTTTGGGCCGTTAGCGTAACAATTTTAGTGCTACCCTCCACCACCGTTACCGGCCGCGCGCGGTAAATGTTGATGCGGAAATTATCCTCCACGATTGGCGTATCGGTGGCCGGTTCAATTATGTCCTGCGCAATTAGATGCAGGGGTAACCTGTTGACCAGTTCGCCAACGGTAGCGGCCTTAGTATCCAGTGTTTCCTGCTTGCCACTATCAAACAAAAAAACCACGTGGGCGTTGCTAGGCTGGCTAGGCCGGCCACCGTGGGCCCAGATTACGCCCGCCACCATTGCCATGCCTATAAGTAGCCCGAATATTGGTATTAAATACGGGCGCCTGCGTAGTTGCGATTTGCTTTGGTCCTGGACGTTCTGGTACTGCCCAATGAGCCTGTTTTGGCTTTTCATCTGGTTCAAACTTCTCATTTATTCTAGCTTAACCAGCGGTGCGAAGGCGATATCCAACTTTTTTGTGCCCTTCCCCTTGAAATAAATTGTGGCAATATCGCCGTCTACATCTAAAACGGTACCAACGCCAAAAACTTGGTGCTTGATACCGTCACCTTCGTTCAATTCTGGTACGTATCTGGGCTCATCCACACCCAAGGCGCTATTTACGGAGATATCTGAGGACGTCGCAGTTGTTAGACCCTCCACATCGGCCAAAAACCGGCTGGGAGGATTAGATAAGCGGCCGCCATACAGTGTGCGACTGGTAGCATAAGTAAGATAAAGCTCTTCGCGCGCCCGGGTCATGCCGACGTACATTAGCCGGCGTTCCTCTTCCATCTCGGCCCCGTCATAAAGCGCCCGGCTGTGCGGCAAGACCGATTCCTCCAGGCCGGTGATAAATACCACCGGGAATTCCAGTCCTTTGGCCGAATGCAGTGTCATAAGAGTCACAAAATCACTACCAAAGTCAGTGTTATCGAGATCGGAAACCAGTGTAACTTCCTCTAGAAAACCTGCCAGGCCTAAATCGCCATATTCGCTGGCAACGCTCAGTAGCTCACGCACGTTCTCAATGCGGGCTTCACCCTGCGGCGTGCCGTCCTGTAAAAAATGGAGGTAGTCCAGACGTCTCAGCAGTCCGTCAATCAAAGCTGGAGGTGCCAGCTCATCTATCTGGGCCCTGAAGCTGGTAATAATATCAGCTAAATCTGTAAATCCCTGTTTCGCTTTAGATATCAAGCTATCGCACTCGGCAACTTTCGTAAGTCCCTCTAGCAGACTGTAGCCGTTCACCGCCCGGAAGGCATGGAAAACATCCAAGGATTTAGTTCCCAGCCCGCGCGACGGCACATTGACTATACGCTCGAAACTAACTGTGTCCTCTGGCTGATAGATCAACCTCAGATAGGCCATGATGTCCTTGATTTCTTTGCGGTCGTAAAAGCGCACTCCGCCGATGATGCGATACGGCAGTCCGTGATGTACGAACACCTCCTCGAGAGCCCGGCTCTGGGCGTTAGTACGATAAAGTATTGCAAAGTCTTTAAAATTACGGGCTTTGATATCTACCGACATCTTGATATGCCTAACGATGCTTTCGGCTTCGGCGCGCTCGGAACTAACAGTTACTATCTGTACCGGTGAACCGGCTCCGGATGCGGTCCAGAGTTTTTTGTCGCTACGCTGCTGGTTGTGGGTTATCACGCTATGCGCGGCGTCTAAGATATTTTTGCTGCTGCGGTAGTTTTGCTCCAGTTTAATAACCGTGCAGTTAGGATAATCTTTTTCAAAATTTAAGATGTTGCGGAAATCGGCCCCCCGCCAGCTGTAGATACTTTGCCAGTCATCGCCCACCACGGCGATGTTTTTATGCGGGCCGGTCAGCAATTTTACCAACTGGTACTGGGCGGCATTGGTGTCTTGGTACTCGTCAACCATGACGTAGGCAAACTGTTTCTGCCAATGCTCGCGCAGCTTTTTTTGCGATTTTAGCATTGATACCGTGCGGGCAATCAAATCGTCAAAATCCAGCGCCGAGGCTTCGTGCAAGGATTTTTCATAGGCCGGAAAAACTTTGGCAGCGGCAAGCTGCGCCGGACCGCTGGCAACTGAGGCAAATTCGGCTGATCCCACCATCTCGTTTTTGGCAGCACTTATTAAACTGGCTAGTAGGCGCGCCGGGAAGCTTTTCTCGTCAATGTGCAAGTTCTTGGCCGCTTGTTTGACGGCCGCCAATCGGTCCAGTTCATCCCAAATTACGAAGTTGCGCGGTATGCCCACGGCCTCGCCGTGCAGGCGCAGGATACGCACACAAATACTGTGGAAAGTCCCCATAAACGGCATGAAGCCGCGGTTGTCCGGATTATGCCCGGTGAGCTTAGCGATGCGCTGGCGCATCTCGCCGGCAGCTTTGTTGGTAAAGGTCACAGCCAAGATATTAAACGGCGTAGCTTTGCCGCTGGCTAACAGGTAGGCAATCCGGTGGGTTAGGGTTTTGGTTTTACCACTGCCAGCACCGGCCAAAATTAGCAATGGTCCCTCGGTAGTTTTAACCGCCCTTTGTTGCTCAGGATTTAGCCCTTTGAACAACTCCGCCTGACTGACGTTCTTAATTGGCATGATCTAATTCTAACAGATGTGGGTTAGCTGGTGGCGTAGCTATTGCTGGCTGCTGGTAGAACTTGTGCTAGCAGCAACCGTAATAGTCCCGAGCAGTGTCTTGATAAGGTTACCGTTGCTCATAGCCGTATCCTTGACGCGTACGACCGGCAAGCTGGTATTAGTAAGGTTTTTAGTATACAGATCTCCTAGTGCCGTACCGTCTGGAGCTTGGGTATTAAGTTCGACGATAGTACTGCTGTTCACAGTAGAAGCATCGGCAAGCGGCCCTTGGTCGCAAGTGATAGTTGAAGGCGTATCCACGCCATCGTTAGTAGTAAAGTGCATCACCGACTTATAGAACTTATTGTCATTGGTGCCGGTGCACCATTTAAGATAATCGTAATACAATGCTGCCCGGGCAGCAGGCAGATATTTAGACGATGTGAAGGCTAGTTGTACACCCTTATTAGTGACAAAGCTGACTAGATAAGCGTATGCCCCATCGGACTGGTTGGCGCCGCCACGCTTACTAAACCCGGGGTCAGTGGTTATAGACGGTGTACCCCAAGTAGTAGGGTAATCAAAACTGACACCAGTGCTGCTCAGCGAATAGGCCGTAAAGCCGTCTGGTAAGCTTGACGGTGTGCCGGTACTCGGCGCAGTGGTTACAGGAACCGACGAGGGAGTTTGAGCTGGAGTGGTTTTACGCAACAGATAAAACGGTAAGCTGACAGATGTTTTGGCATCAAGCAGCGCGTATACACCAGCCAATACTATCAAGATTATTAAGATCCAGAGCCATTTTTTTCTCCTGCCTTTGGAGGTTTGGCTGCCGTGGTGCGACGATAGTGGCAAATCGCTGAAAGGAGCACCGCTGTCGGGCTGCGGTTCATCGGCCATTGGTGTGCCTGGCGCTGCCAGATCCGCCTCTTCATGTACGGGCTGCGGTTCAGCAGAATCTGGTTGTACAGTTTCATTCTGCGAATAAATAGCCGCTGGCTCCCCGTGTACGGGCATCTCTGCAGGTTGAGATTCCTCGGCAGATTCAGCCGGCAGAGAAGGCGATCCTTTAGAGTCTTCGAGCAGAGGTGTTTTCAGCTGGGCTACGTCATCGCTATGCTGCAACAGAGGCATGGCTGACGGCTCATTATTATCTTCGACAGAAATTAGTACATGTGTTGGTTCGGGTGATTGTTTTAAATGCGCTGGTTCGTCGAGCCGGTCCTTAGTAACCATCGGGTCATTCATTATTGGGTGGTGGCCAACAATTATTGGTTTACTGGTAGCACTGGGGCTAGTCTTATGCGGTTTACTTACGTCAAACACCCGGTCTTCGTCACCATAGGCCATTTATTGTTCCTCCTTATTTCTTTGCCAGCGTCTGGCTTCATTTACAATTGACGCGAACTGATAATAATTCAAGCTCTCATGCCCTACTAAAAACCCATCAACGCCGTTTACGTCCAAGTAGCCATGGATTGATTCGGGCATTACCCCGCCGCCATATAATACTCGTAGATTTTTGGTCGCTTTCGGTCCGAACACGTCTCGCACATAGGCCCGTATATAGTCCACGGAGTTTTGGATTAGGTCCGGCTTGGCGATATTTTCTTCGCCGATCGCCCAAACCGGTTCGTAAGAGATAACCATAGTGCCGACTTCACCGGCCGTAAGATTGGAAAGCCCAGTCATCAACTGGTCGTGCAACACCTGCTTGGTTTCACCTTCCTCACGCTCGTGTTTGGTCTCGCCAACGCACAAAATCGGCATAATATCATTGCGCACCGCAGCGGCTACTTTGTCGCGGATCATATCAAGGTCCTCGTGAAAAATGTGTCGACGCTCGCTATGGCCAATAATTACATAGTGAACCAGCTCCCGCAGCATCGTGAAGCTTATCTCGCCCGTAAAGGCCCCTTCGTCATGGAAGTAAGCGTTTTGCGCGGCTAGGCGAAATTTGCGGCGGTCAATTTGAATACTCAGTGGTTGCAACGTCAGCATGCTGGGCGCTAGAACTACTTCGATGTCACGATGAATCATGATGCGTTCCTGTAAACGATGCAAGAGCAAACTAGCCTGAGAAGCATTTAGATACATCTTCCAGTTGCCGACTATTAGAATTCTTCGCATACTCTAGTCTCCTTTTGTCTGAGGAAAAGAGCAGCCCGAGCGTCGGATTCACTCCGCGCCCGGCGCGATGAGGAAAACCATAGGTTGTCTTCATAAGGCGAAGCCGCCATATTCCAGTTGCCGACTATTAGAATTCTTCGCATGCTTCCACCCTCATAAACCTTACGCTTATTGTAGCATTCTTTTACTTATCCGGCAGCGCTTCAACGCCTGGCAGTTTATATCCGCTCATTAGATCCAAGCTGGCTCCGCCGCCGGTAGACACAAAGTTGAAGTCATCCAATAAGCCTTCGGATTCCACGTAGGCCGCCGTGTCGCCGCCGCCAACTAAACTAAACGGTTTATTTTTGTCTTTATTGCCGCTGGCAATCATAGCTTCCACTATTATTCTGGTGCCATGGGCATAGGGGCTATGGGCTCCGGCTATGCCCTTTACTTCTGTCACTCCGCAAGGGCCGTTCCAGATCACAGTTTTGGCAAACTTCATCGCTCCGGCAATTTGCATGGCGCTTAATGGGCCGATATCCAAAATCATCTCTTCCGCACCCACGGTGTAGGCCTCGGGCGACGGCATTTTAGGGTAGGCTTCTATGTCAGCCAGACTATGGCTAGATAAGTCAACCACCCTGGTGGGCGCTGTGCCGTCCATGCTGGATGATACAACGGCGTCCAGCGGAACTAAGAAACTAAATGGCCGTTTCAGCGAGGTTGCGTGAGCATGCTCTAAGACTTCTTTAGCCGTATCTGCCGTCCCTGACTCTACCAAACTTCTACCCACCTTGATGCCCTGCGCCAGCAGAAAGTCGTTGGCCATAGCTCCGCCTATTGCCACGCAGTCGGCCAGATCAATCAAGCGATTCAAAAAGTCAATCTTATCGCTTATTTTAGCGCCGCCTATTACGGCCATTAGTGGGTGCTCGGGCTTTTCCATTACCTTAGTAATGGTTTCAACCTCATCGGCTAGCAACAGCCCGGCGGCGGATGGCAGCAATTTAGTAATAGCGTTAGTTGAGGCATGCGCCCGGTGGACTACGCCAAATCCATCTTGCACGAAAACCTGCGCCTCGGCGGCAGTCACTACCTGCTTAGCAAACGTCTTGTCGTCGTTTTCTTCCCCAGCATGGAAGCGTAGGTTTTCAAACATCAGGACTTCACCGGCTTTTAGTTCGCTGGCCAGTTTTTTAGCCGCATCCCCGACGCAGTCTGGTGCAAATTTTACTTCTTGGCCCAATAGCTCGCTGAGGTGTTTGGCAACCGGCTTAAGGCTCAAATTTTTGTCGCTGGAGCCTTTTGGCCTGCCGAGATGTGAGATTATCACCAAGCTCGAACCCAGTTGCTTTAAGATATACTTCACGGTTGGCAGCGATCTCTTCATACGGTAGTCATCAGAGATAACCCCGTTTTCTACAGGCACGTTATAGTCGGCCCGCAGCAATACGCGCTTGCCTTTCAAATTTATATCTTTGACGGTTTTTTTATTAAACAAAGCCACCCTTTTTCATAAAGCTTACGCTGTTATAAGTATGTCAAGATTAATGACTAAATACCAGGAGATCATGGTGACCCCAAGGGGAATTGAACCCCTGTTGCCGGGATGAAAACCCGGTGTCCTAACCTCTAGACGATGGGGCCTCGACCACTTTACATTTTACATTTTACAGTTCACATTGCATACAGAATTCAAGGGTTATTCTGGATACCAAAAATCCCTTGCTGCTATCTCCACCATAGCCCACAAGGGATTTACTGGTTATTTCAATTTTTATTTTGGATCGGAGCGGTCAGTCAGTGCTCTGGTTCCTAAAATTAACCCTAGCACATTTAGACGTTTTTCTCAACCTGTTATCCACAGGTTTAGCTTTATTTAAAACGCTGCGCGCTCGAAACTAGCAGACTCGAGCGTAGTACAAGGCGCAAGCGCGGAGCGCAAAGGAAACGTATTGAAATACGTTGACTGCGCCCCACAGCTTGCAACGATGTAATGCGCCGAGAGCATTACCCGGTGTGCCTGGCTAAGCCGGGCAGCAGGGGGAATGCGGTCTGTTAGTTTCGGCGGCGGCGGTTAACGACGTAGTGCCCAACTGCACCGAGTCCGGAAGCACCGACGAACAATTCAGCTACATCGCCAGGACCAGTGTTAGGCAAGGCTGTAGATTTGGTAACAGCAGCCGGAGTAACAATTGGTTTTGCTGGTGTGACCGGTGCAGGACAGCTAACTTTGGCTTTAAAGTTCACAAACTCTACCGTAGAACCGGCCAGGTTGCCTACATTCACACCACTAGTTGTAATAGTGTCAGGTAAAGTCCTGATGACAGCACCACTACCATTGTAAAGTGTAGTTGTACCGTTTTCGTAGACTAAGTTCCCGTTAGACACACCATTTACCGTAACGCTACCGGAAGCACCAGCGCTAGCACCTTCCGCGGGTGTAGCTGTGGCGGTAGAGGTGCTTGCAGCACCGCTAGGCAGTGTAGCGTTAACTACAAGGCTCGTAAGACCACCGAAGGCGCCGTTGTGAAGGTCAATACTGTATTGGACTTCTTCGTTGCAGGCAGCGCTGGCAGAAGCGCCGTAGCTACCACTTTGTGTAATGTTTTTTACGACGTAGAAATTAGAACCGCTGAGCAGCTGACCAGGACTATCTGCAAAAACTGGAGATAGACCAAAGACAGCCATAGCAAGGACAGTGAAGCCGGTCGTAAGAGCGGCTAGTTTAGATTGAATTTTCATATATCAATCCCCTTTCTTATAGGTTAATTACTTGTGCGCAAACTAGATAGTTATTGGGTTTTAGATTTATGGTCTAACGACCGACGAAAATCTTTCACTACGAGCCTTAGCCTAAGCCAAGAGTTGTTACTAAATTTCCGCCGGTCGGAGGGGCGGCTCGCGCGTACGCGAGCCGTCCCAAGAACGAACCGACTACTACTTCACGGATGCACGTCCGGGTCGTGGATCGGGAACGGGGTGGTCGCGCTCACAGCCAGGACGGCTGAGTTCGTAACGTCCGTTACCGTCACCGTGTAGGTGTCGTTGCCGCCCGGCGGAATTTCCGTCGGAGCGACGTAGTTGCACGGCGCGTACACACGGTTGTAGCCCGCCGACGTGAACGTCGTCGAGGCCAAGCACGTGAAGTGCCCGTAGGACGTGCTGAACACCACCGTGATCGTGTCGCCACTCGGCGAGTACACGTCACAGTAGAGATTGGCATACTGCTGCCCGACCGCATCCTCCTCCGGCTGGTAGCAGTTGTTGATCAGCATCGTCGGCGTCGGAGGAGACGGCGGCGAAGCTACCGAGCAGCTGACACTCGCCTCAGCCGAAGCCAAGGCAAGCGCGTACGCTGCTGCATACGCTTCTGCATAGGTCGTCGCCTCAGCTGAGGCTGTTGCCGAGGCCGAGGCCGTCGTGCCATCAGAACACGACGCTGAAGCCGTAGCAGTAGCCGTCGCCGAAACAACAATTACCGGCGGCGGAGCCGTTACCGTCTTGCGGTTGACGAACGGAAACGTGTACGTCTCGCCCGCAACCGCGGTGTGCGTGATGCACGTCTGGTCGGGCGTGTATCCGCCCGTTGACGTCTCACACTCTTGGACGACAGCTCCGGCGTTGAACGTACCGAGATCCCGCGACTGGCCGCTGGCGGCGTTCGTCGTGGACGACGTTGCCGATCCGTTGACCGATTGCGAGAACCCGAACTCACCGCCGTTGAGCGTGACCTGCGTACCGTTCAGGTACGCCGTCTTGCCAAGCAACAGGTGAGCCGTTGGCGTCGGCGGCGGAGCCGTTACCGTCTTGCGGTTGACGAACGGAAACGTGTACGTCTCGCCCGCAACCGCGGTGTGCGTGATGCACGTCTGGTCGGGCGTGTATCCGCCCGTTGACGTCTCACACTCTTGGACGACAGCTCCGGCGTTGAACGTACCGAGATCCCGCGACTGGCCGCTGGCGGCGTTCGTCGTGGACGACGTTGCCGATCCGTTGACCGATTGCGAGAACCCGAACTCACCGCCGTTGAGCGTGACCTGCGTACCGTTCAGGTACGCCGTCTTGCCAAGCAACAGGTGAGCCGTTGGCGTCGGCGGCGGAGCCGGTCCGCACTTGAGCGTGACCCAGGACTTGACGTGCAGGGAAACCTTCTCCCTCAGCTTGAGGTCCAGGGAACCCTGGACCTTGCCCCAGGTGGTTGCACGAGTGAAGCCGGAAACCGTCGTTGTCAACACGCCGCTTACCTTCTGCCCCGAGGGGCATGTGATGGAAACGGGCTTGCTGAGCTTGCGGTTGAACCGGATGACCGTGCCCTTGCTGAATGGCTTCCAGGGAAGGACGACGACCGAGACCGAAGGCTTGAGGCGCGGATTTCCGCACCTGACCATCAACTCGACCGTCTTCTGGCTCACGATGTTGATCATGAGAAAGACCTTCACGTACTGGCTGCCGTTGTGGTCAGCAACTGGCACGACTGTTCCGCCGCCTGTGATGCCCGAGTTCGTACTGCCCGGGGACGCATGGGGTGCGTAGCCCTCAGCACGATATTCGGACAGAACGAAGTCCGGACGATCCGCCTGCTGGGCGATAGTCATCGCGTAGCTCGGATCCCAGGCTGCACGACCTTCGACTTGCTGCAGCGCGTGCTGCGGGTTGTTGGGGTCGATGCCGTTCGGGAACGGTCGGTACAGGTTCACCGAGGCGTTAACCTTGGTGATGGAGTTAGTGCTGGCGAGCGCGGGGCTCGCGATCATGAGGAACGCCCCGACCACAATGGCCGGGACGCTAAGACTACGCATGACGCGCATCTTTAGCACTTCCCTTCTGTGATCGGGGACAAGAAAGCACAGCACCAGCCGATCGAACCGGTGCTGTGCGACCACCCCCAAGAAACAGGGGCGGAATAATCTAATGACGAGGAGTTCGTCACCAAATTACTCCGCCCATTGCTTAGAAGGATTATGACCGCGCAACACGGAATGATCAGTTTGAAAATTGGTAGTCGGTTAAGGACTTACTTTGCTTGCGAGCCAAAAAGCTCTAGCAAAAACAAAATAAAGCCCAATAACTATCTAGCTTGCCTGTAAACAAAATCTTTTGTTTTTAGACAAACTTACTAATTTGTTAAGGTTATCACCTCACCCACTACTGCTTCCGAAAGGGTTACTTATCTGTTACCCCTCCGTAAGAGATTCTTGCCCAGTTCTTATCTGTAAGAGCTGCGACCCACCTCTTCGCTGTCAAGCGAGGATGCCCATACTCTACCACTATACTTGAAGTATGTCAATATGTTTATGCTATATTATTTAGCCAAGCACAAGAGCTTTGATTTACAAATTCAGCCTAAAAAATTAAGATCCACCCAAATGTTTGAGCGGGCAACGCCGGTTAGCGCCAATGACAAGAAATTGTTAGTGAGCGCAGAAAATCAAATCTTAATTTACGCTTTTGCTTTAGCCTGTTCTTTTACTTCTGGGGAAACTGAAGCCAAACATGCTTCCCTCGCCCTCCGTGCTCTTAAAGATGATTGCTCCCCCCTGGGCTACTATCACCTTTTTAGCCATATACAGCCCCAACCCCGTGCCATCAGGCCGCATTTTTCTAGCATTGTCTGCCCGGTAAAACTTAGTGAATAGACGATGCTGCATACTCTTGGGCACGCCTATGCCTGTATCGGTCACCGTATAACTAACTTCTTTATCCGTCATCGCCAGATCGGCTGTAACGCTTCCGCCTTTGGGGGTGTAGTAGATGGCGTTATCTATAAAGTTCATCACCACTTGCCGTATCTTAGTCTCGTCCAGCTCAAGTACCGGAAAATTATCGGGTTTGTGGTAAGTAAGCTTAATCTGTTTGTTGGCCGCCTGTTCATTAAACTGGCTGACTTCGCTTCCAACTACCTCTGCCAGATTAGTGGGTCTATTTTCTATGACAAATTTGCCGCTTTGTAAACGGGAGACATTGAGCAGGTCAGCTATCAGGTAGACCATGCGGTTAGCGCCATCAAAGGCATGCTGCATTAGTTCTTTCTGCTGTTTCTTGACAACCCCTGTATCCCCATCAAGTATCATGCTTAGATAGCCTTTGACGGTCGTCAGAGGTGTTCTGAGCTGGTGGCTGGCCATGCTAATAAACTCATCCTTGGTCTTATCCAGCTCCCGCAATCGAATATTGACTTTACGCAATTGGGCCAGCACTTGCTGATTCTCCTCAAACAGCATTTTGTTATCAAAAGCCACGCCAACAGCTTCGCCCAACCTGTTAAGCAGCATAGAGTCAAATTCTTCCAAATCGGCCAAGGGGTGCAGGAAGCCAGTAGCCATAATACCTACCAATTTCTGACGGGTTTGTAGTTTTACTAAATATAAAGAATGGAGGGGTAATTTTAGGCGTATTTCCTCAACTTGTTCTTCTGTCGTGTGGAGTATACGACCAAGGCGTTTATTGGGGTGGCTATCCAGCTGTATAAGTTTGTTCTTTTTATCAGAGCGGAACCAGTCCATGTTGACATTAATACGTAATCCAGATGAGTCGGGTAAGCTATTATCTATACCGGTTATCTTCTTGATGCCCAGCCCATAGATTTCCAACTCGCGAGGAAAGTGCTCGGAGTATCCCATTAAAGCCACAAAGGGGTAGTCAGTTAACTCGACTATGGAGTTAGCTATTTGGCTACTAAGTTCTTTTAGGGTGGATTGGGAACTAAGAACGAGGTTATCAATAGTCCTTAAAAGTGACAGGATACGGTTAGTGTCGGCTAACTCCTTATTGCGGCGATACATCTCCTGGGTAATATGCTCCAGGTCCCGCTCCAATTGTTTTTTACGCCCAAAGGTATGCTTAAGAGGTTTGGCTTGGGCTTCTTTCACCGCCATACGCTACTCCATCCCAATTTAAGCTACTAAAGTTTTTGGTAGCTCATTTTGGGGTAATTGATCAATCAGGGAGCTTGCCGCTTCGCGGCAGACTTCGACGGAAACACGTCCAAAAATTTTCTTGTATTGTTCTACTAAGTCATCGATAACCTTAGTGCCGTTACCAGACACGGTAACATGGTGCTTATCCCAATCTAGTTTCAGGTTATGGACATGCTGAGCTTGTTCAATCGCCACTGGACCTATAATAGACTCCTGGTGTTTAATAATTTGCTCGACTATCTGTGAATAAACGTCCATATCAGACTCGCCCCGGTGACCCAATGGACTTTGCTCGAGAACGCAACTCGCTATACGTCATATAAAACTTGATCATCGCGGCGGTCATTACGAAATAGGATATGAAGTAAAACAAGTCGTCAAATTGACCCCCTAAGTACGTGCCCCTATTGCTCTGGTACAGGAATGTAAAATCAGATATGTATTGCAAGAATAGTGCCAGCATAACCACTATGATTCCAGCCCTCATAATTCCTCCTAGCAGTTTTCTAGACAATAAATACGCGGTAATAGCCAAGGAAATGTAAGTAGCGTCACCTATGGGATAGCCAAGATCCAGAAAAACCGTGAGAGGCTTATGCCAGTCATATTGATGATTGTGTAAAAATACCCAATAAGAAATTGCCAGTAATATAGCGGGGACCAGAATAGCTATAATCTTATACCTGTTAGTTTTAAGCGAGAATTTAACTCCAGCTGCTTTGGCCAAAAAAACTCCTCCACAGATATACGACAGCGTGCTACCAAAATAAGCCACATCACCCCAGGAAGGGTAAGGAATCTGTATTTTGGAAACGTAGTTATAGTAGGTGAATATAAGCTGCCCGGCTTCTTGGGCAAAAAGCCCTAAAGCGAAAAACATCAGAGCTTTTCCGAGAACTGTTCTAAACCCTCCCCACTGGCGTGCGGTAATAAAACCGATGATCGCCCCTACCAAGGCCATAAGGCCATAGGTGTAGCCAAAGCGCTGCACCGACAAGCCTTGGTTATGCACGACTGATTGGAAACTTATCCACCAGACAAGATAGGCAAGAAAAAATAATGTTATAAGTATCTGAAGTTTGTTTTTTAGTATACTCACCCTGTTTTTATTATCCCTGCCGGAAAACTGATGTCAAGGATGTAAACATAAGCATCTCTATACGTTTTGCATACGCTGGGGCGCGTTTTATACTTTAAATCAGATGACTTTACCCGACTTTCCGATGTTCGCTAAGCTCAGTCTTGAAGATAAGGAAGATTATAACAAGCTCATTAGGGGATTCCCGCCTTTTTCGGACATCTCTTTTACCAACCTGCATATCTGGTGGAACTTGGACGGCCGCTTGTCTGCTTCTATCCTGAACCAAAACCTAGTACTCAATTACCGCCTGCCTTTCGATAAAGAAAATTCTGGCTACGGTCTAGTCGGCAACCACAACATAGACGAGTCAATCCAAACAATATTTGTCTACCTGCGCCAACAAGGAAAACCAGTCAAACTAGTCCATATACCGGAATTCGTGGTCGAAAAAATCACGGATATATCGAAGCTGGATATAGTAGAAGAGTTGGACTTCCATGAATATATTATGAGTAGTCAAGACCTAGCTAGACTGGAAGGCAGCGGCCATGCCTATAACAGGAAAAAGGTTAAACGTTTCATAAGAGAAACGCAAAATAAAAAAATTCAAATAAAAAGTCTTGGTTTGTCTTCTGAGGAAAACACACACCTGATATTGGCCTCTTTCCATGATTGGCAGAAGAAATTCGCTGACAAGAACGACCCTAAACGCACCGAGAACTTGGCAATCGAAAGAACATTGACCCATTCCCAAGCGCTCGAAACTAAGAATCTATGTCTATTTATTGACGGAAAGCTTAGCGGATTTGCTCTTTATCACCTGACGATAGATAAACAGTATTATATAGTTAACCATCTCAAGGTCGATTACAGTATTCCGCGTATGTATGACTACCTTACTAATCAGTTAGCAATTAAAGCCGCTGATGAAAATGTGCCCTTTCTTAATATAGAGATGGATTTAGGGATCGAGGGGCTGAGAGAACACAAGATGGGCTTACGGCCAATTAGATTTAATAAAAAATATACTGTAAAGCCGCTAAACTGAAAGTTGTCTAAAATTAATTGTTCCTAAACCCTTACCCATCGAGTAGTCTATCCGTAGTTTAAATTTGTGTGGTCCTGCTACTGGGTCTATGTAGAGTATTTTTGGCCCATTAAAGGCATTGGTCGCACCAAGCAATACACTAGAGGTCAAATGTGCCATTCCGCTCAGCTCAATACCGTTAGCCTGCTTGCCGGCCGGTATGTCAATATCCAGTGTTACATCTACGTCGGGGCTGACTATCTGAGATTGAAAATCAAAATAGCCTAGGCTTTGGGGCTCGGTAATATCTTGCTTTTTTACCTGCTCCCAGCCGTTTTTGGCATCTGAATAGTACGGCCAATCGTGCATGGGGGCCATTATTTTATAACCATAAAAAGAATTATCAATATCTACCAGCTTTATGAAAGTTTCGTAGCCAGCCGGCAAAACTTTGGTTTTTCCGCCTATTACCCCTTTGCGCCGGAGTTCGTTCATCACCTTTAGCTGCATCTCTTCCAGGAGGCCGGTCTCGATGATTTCAGCCAGGACCACATCTGCATTCATTGGTAACTTGACCTGTAGGGCATCGCCTTCTACTATCTCAATAATATCTTCTAAGGAATTTGCCCTGACGCTCTGCCTGAGTGATTCCGCCAAAAAATGGTCAATTTCGACTGCATAGACTTTCTTAGCGCCGGCCTCGGCAGCAAAAAAAGCTAAAATACCCGAACCGGAACCGATATCTACAGTTATGTCGCCCGGTTTTACGGTTTCTAGAATCGCTTTTTTATAAGTTAGGGTGCGATTTCTATCTATCAAACAAGCATAAGGAAAGTCTGTGCCAGACCAAATGATGTCATCGTCCATACAAACTATTCTACCTTAGGCTTTTCCGGCCCGCTTCTTGGCAGGTTTATAGTGCCGTACCAGTAGAGTACCAGTAATGGCGGCGTTCCCGATCAAAATATAGATTGGAAACACCGCCGCAGTGTAGCTGAAGCTACCAAGAACAATAACGCCTACGGCTGCAACGAGGACACCTATCGCCCAGGCTAGTAAACTTTCGGTTTCCGGGTATCTCCAGGCTTTGCGCAATGTATACCATGCAAAACAAGCATCACCTAACACGGCCAGGGAGGCATGAACGCTAACTGGGAAGAGATTCATAGCTCTAAGGATAAGCAAAATGATACCGGCAATTAGAATAGGCAGGTCCGCCGGTTCAGGTTTGTCAGTTCCTTTGTGTCCGTATCCCGGAATCAGTGAAACTACAAAGACACTGGCAGTGACAGCAACGAACGATGCAGCGATATAAAATCCGAGCCCAGCGCCTCCGCTGTAAGAGGCCCAAGCACCCACTGCGCCAATGGCCGTCCAACCTCCCCAAGTAATTGGCTGTGGCCTAGTGCTACCCTTGAGGATTGTCCATAAATAATAGACGGCTCCAACAAGCTCTACGATAAGACCAACTGCTGTAAGCCAGTCCTTCCAGACCATATCTATTTATGCAAGCCCCGTACTTTAGGTCTTATATCAGACTTCCAGCCAGAGGCTTGAAAAATAGCCATGACTACGGCACAGACCGGCTTTTGTATACAAGTTATACCAACGACCTTCATGTTAACCGGCCCAAAATTTAGATTGCGGGTAGTCTGTAAAGCCTCCAAGCTCGCCTGTATGTCACGACGCACAGTGCTTTTGTTGGCACCCTCGTGTTCTACAAACAATCCTTGGCCGGATTTTTTGTTTTGGACCCAGCCAATACCAGCCCAGGCTTCAACATTGGGGGTGTCCACCCGCGTATCAGCCATAACAACATAGAGTCTGTCGCCCCAGTTACCTGGTTGGGTATCTATCGGCCGGCTGGAAACTTTGACTTTTGCCCCTAGAGGAATAACAGAGCTGAGTTTAATCAGATTATAATTGGAGACACCGGCCTCGCCTAAAGCGGAGTCAAAAGCGGATAGCTTTGTTGGACCGGTGCCTACCCCTGATACGATTTGTATATTCATATGTTTGTTATTTAACCTACTTAAGATAGCATAACAAGAACAACATCTAGACTCCAGTTTTTTAGGAGTGTAGTATTATTACAGTTATGGTAAAAATTGCGATTGTTGAGGATGATCTGGCAATAGCCCAGATGTACCGCTTAAAATTTGAGGCGGAAGGCTATAAGGTGGAAATTGCCGAGAACGGCAAGCTAGGCTTGGCCCTATGTGAAGAGATGAAACCTGATATCTTATTGCTGGATTTAATGATGCCGGAAATGAACGGTGACGAAATGCTGGCCAAGATGCGTAAAACCGACTGGGGTAAAAGTATCAAGGTTATAATTTTGACTAACGTCGGTGAGCAAGAAGCGCCAGAACACCTTAAAAATCTAGATGTATCGGCGTTTATAGTTAAGGCTGATATGACGCCCAAGCAGGTGACTGAGCTAGTCAAATCCAAACTTGCCTGATTTAGCTCCAAGTGTCAGGTAGAATGTAGTTATGAAAATAGGGATTGTCGGTTGGGGCTTGGAGAGCCAGAGCGCATTCAGGTATTTTGGCCCTAGCCACGACTACCTGATAGTTAACGAGTCAGCGCAGGATAATTTTCCGCCGGAGTCGAACAAGATCAAAGTCCGTTTCCTGGCCAATAAGGCTCCGATTGGAATTCCAGGACAAGTGCAGGATCTAAGCTATCTGAAGGGCATCGAAGAATGCGATAAGATCATTTATCAGCCCACGGCTTATTTTAACCTCCAGAAGGTTTTTGGCGACAACCCAGAATTTTGGAAGAAGGCCACTACTGTTTACGATATTTATTTTGAGAATACTCCAACCCAAAATATAATCGGCGTCACCGGCACCAAAGGCAAAGGCACCACATCTACGCTGATCGCCAAGATACTCGAGGCCAGCGGCAAAACCGTCCATCTTGGCGGCAATATCGGTACGCCCATCTTGGACTTGCTGCCCAGCATTAAAGCAAGTGATTGGCTGGTATGGGAGCTGGCTAACTTCCAGCTAAAAGCTGCTTCTTATAGCCCGCATATTGCCGTCTGTTTAATGATTACTGAAGAACATCTGGACTGGCATCCGAGCATGGAGGATTACCTGGAGGCCAAAAGTAATCTCTTCCGACACCAAAAAGCCGAAGACGTTGCCATTTACTTTGCTAAAAATGAATACTCCAAAAAAATAGCCGGGTATTCACCCGGTAAAAAAATTCCTTACTACGAACCGCCAGGAGCATACATTCGCGAAGACGGTGTCATTGTGATTGACGAAACAGAGGTAATGAACAAGAATGAAGTTAAACTACTGGGCGAACATAATTTACAAAATATTTGTGCTGCCCTTACGGTTGTTTTTGAGGCGCAAGGGAGCGTTGACCCCAGTAGAATAGTCCATGGCGGAATTCCACAGGGTCAATCCAGTGGAGCTTTAGCCCCGCTAAACGCCGTAGGCGGCTCCACGTGGATTGACAAAGCAAAAACAGTATTATCTAGCTTTAGCGGCTTAGAACATCGCTTGGAGTTCGTACGGGCCTTAGATGGCGTAAAATATTACAACGATTCTTTTGCCACCACCCCCGAGTCAGCAGTGGTCGCCCTAAAGACTTTTAGCGCACCAAAGGTTGTCATCTTGGGCGGATCAGACAAGGGTTTGTCCTTTGACCCGCTTGCCGATGAGGTTGCCAAAGGAAATGTTCGCAAAGCCGTAGCCATCGGGACTACAGCAGATAAAATAGTCAGTCTACTCAAAGAACACGGCTTCACGAATACCATAACTGGCTTGAATAAAATGACTGATATCGTGGCAGCTGCCCGCGAAGCTTCTCAGCCTGGCGACGTGGTATTACTAAGTACAGGCTGCGCCAGTTTTGGGCTGTTTAAGGATTATAAAGACCGCGGCGAACAGTTCAAGAAAGCTGTTCAAGCCCAGCAGTGAGCTTTCGAGATTTATTCGACTCCTTCCTGAAACTCCAACTCGCCAACCATACTCTCAACAGCTGGCAGATTATCAACTAAGACAGACTTTCCGTCGAATAAAAACTCTCTTTAGGGGCGAGTCGACTCGAAAGTCTACTGCTGGGCAAGCACTCGTTTGAGCTGGGCGATAACCGGTTGTTCCGGCTGCATTACGGTTGCCCTATTGCCCGCGTAACCCCTCAAAAGTTGCTCTATCCAACGGTAATGGGTACAGCCCAGGACGATTACATCGGCACCTGCTTCACAAACCTCGTTTACAGTTTTTGCGATTTTTTCGCGGTCTACGTTGTTATTCTCAATCATTAACGCCCATTCGCTGCAGTCCGGTTCTAAAACTTTTACACCTTTGGCGTATTTATCTTTTAACCAACGGTAGCGCTCACTACTAAGTGTTCTAGGCGTGGCACAAACGGCAATTACTCCTGTTTTTGTGGCTTCGGCAGCCGGTTTGACCGCTGGCTCCATACCTACCATCGGTACAGAGAACTCCTGTCTTAGCTGGGCGATTAAATTAGTGGTAACGGTGTTACAGGCCACCACGATAACTTGGCAATTTTCTTGTATGAATTCTTGGAAGATGGGCTTTACGAAGCTGTGGATTTCTTCTATGCTGCGCGATCCATAGGGCAAGTGAGCTTTATCATCCTTATAGATAATTTCTATGCCTGGCAATTCGCGCTCAATAGCTCTGATCACATGCAGGGCGCCTACGCCGCTATCAAACACACCGATCTTAACCTTGGGCACCCCGCTACCAAAATCTTGATGTTCCGAAATAGAGTTATTCATTCTCTTCTTCTCTCAGGATTTGGTACGGGGCAAGTTGTCGGCTGCCCGGATGACGTTTTCGAACAAAGCGCAGACCGTCAGGGGGCCGACGCCGCCTTTTTCGGGAGTGATTATTAGATCATCGCGTTGGTAAACTTCGGGGGCTAGATCACCGACGGTTTTGCCCGATTCGGAGGCCACGCCGGCATCGACCACCACGGCACCAGTTTTTATCATGTCCGGATAAAGCACTGCCGGGCTACCAGTAGCTGTGATAATAACGTCGGCTTTCTTGGTATAGTCTGACAAATTTTTGACTTCGCGGCCGATAACTTCAACCTCGTAGCCAGAGGCCTTAAGAATTTTTTCTAGCGGTGCGCCAACCAGCTTACCGCGGCCGACCAGTAAAATATGCTTGCCTGCCAGATCAACCCCGTAGCCGGCTAGCAGCCACATAATCGCCATCGGCGTCGCCGGTTCAAACCAGGTTCCTCGCACCGTGACGTCCTGCCTTCTGGCGGAGCCAGAAGCACCGTCGTCACTTAAGGTCCGCTGCGGCGTCAAAGACTGCGCTACTCCTTCACCGTATTTCATATACGACTCAGTCTGTTGCCCGTCTTTTCCTTGCACCGCACTCTTATGCGAGGCCCTGGATTTTGTCAAAGGTGGCCATGGTGCATCTGGGTCACCTAGGGCGTCCACGTCCTTTTGCGGTGCTACCAAATTAACTATTTCATCTGTTTGGCTGGGATCTGTAAGCGGTAGTTGGACGATGATACTGTGTATGCTGTCGTCATTACTTAACTTGTTAAGTAATTTTGGCGCGTCTTTCTGTTGGAGCGTATGAATATCTACATCAATACCGACATCGGCGCCGTATTGCTTTTTAAGCCGGACGTAAGTATTGATAACCGGATCGTCTTTAACCTGTACAATTGCCAGCTTGGGCCGTATGCCGCGCCCTCGCAGGCTGCGCACCTGTTTAGCGTGGCGCTCCTTGATAAAACCGGCCAGCTCTTGGCCATTAAGTATTTTCATAGTTCATGTGGAGGGCCAGGAGGGACTCGAACCCTCGACATTCTGCTTAAGAGGCAGACGCTCTAACCAGCTGAGCTACTGGCCCGCTTTTGGGCATCCGAATACTAGCACGCTCACCCCTGTTTTGTAAACCGATGATACAATTGCTTCATGAGTAGGGACAAGACCAGCCTGAGGCAAAATTTGGTTTCAGCACGGCTCAATATGTCGGCACAGGAAGTCCAAGCTAGGAGCCGCGCTATTGCCAATCAACTGATACGCAACGTGGATTGGGCAAACATCGGCAGGATGCATATTTATTCTTCGGTAACTAAATGGAACGAGGTGCAGACCGATCCGATCGCTGAATATGTACGGAGACAATGGCCAACAATTAAAGTTATACGCCCGCTGATAAAAGCGGGCCAATTACTACCAAACCAGAAATTTGATCTGATAATCGTTCCGTGTCTGGGATTTGACGAAGAGTTGTACCGACTGGGCCTAGGTGGCGGGTTTTATGACCGTTTCCTGGTAAACCAGCCAAAAGCCTTAAAAATTGGACTGTGTTTTGCCAATGGATTTATAAAAGATGGCTTGCCCGACGAGCCACACGATATTCCGCTAGATGTAATCGTCACTGAAGAGGATATAATTAAGGCCCATGATAGTTAAGGCCATAAAAACCAGAAAAGTTACGGCTGGTTCAGGCACGCTCTTGGAACTGTTGGACGAATATCTTACTGAGCTTAAAGAGAACAGCGTCATTGCTATAACTTCTAAAGTAGCGGCCTTGTGTGAAGGTCGGATTGTACCCAAAGACCAAGCGAACAAACAAGACTTAGTAGTTCGTGAGGCCGATTATTACTTGCCGAAAAACCTCAGTAAGTACGGTTTTAGTTTTACTATCATCCATAACACGTTAGCGCCGGCAGCCGGAGTTGATGAATCTAACGGCAACGGTAACTATGTTTTGTGGCCCATCGACCCGCAAAAAACTGTTAATGAGGTACGGCATTACTTAAAGAAACGTTTTGGTCTAAGAGAGATCGGCGTAATTTTAACCGACAGTACTGCCCGCCCACTGCACTATGGTACTGAGGGGGTGGCCATCCGTTATAGTGGTTTCTCGCCCAGTAATAACTATATCGGTACACCGGACCTTTTTGGACGTACGCTGGAAGTCAGTATTTCGAATGTAGTTGATGCGTTGGCTTCGGCGGCTGTGGTAGTTATGGGTGAAGGCGCCGAACAGACTCCGATAGCCGTTATTTCTGACATCCCGTTCGTGGCTTTCCAAGACCATGATCCAACACTAGAGGAGTTAAAGAAGTTTTACCTGGAGCATATGGAAGATGATTTATTTGAGCCTTTCCTACGCCAAATGGGTTGGCGTGAAGGCGGCCATCGCGGAAAAGGATAATGGTACCCCCGGCAAGACTTGAACTTGCGGCCTCTTGTTCCGAAGACAAGCGCTCTAATCCACTGAGCTACGGGGGCCTAACACACTACAGTATAGAAGATAGTCCAGTGATTCGTTTATAAGTTCTGGTTCGATGACAATTTGCGCAGACCAATTCACAATTGGCGATTTCTTCTTCTAGCTTTTCAATGCTGCAATTTTCTATTAGATCGTTTATTGTCGCCGTTTTCTTACCTACGTGATCGAAGTCCATAACGTAGTAAGGATAATTTTTACCGCAGTCGAGGCATGGGATAACTTCTTTTATGAGATTGATCAGTTCTCTAATGTCTTTTTTTCTTTTTGCTGCCTTTTCAATATAATACTGCCGATTAGCATAGTAATGTCGACGGATTGCGGCCCGGCTGTCTTCTATATCTTTGTAGGCCACGATACCTAATATTTTATCATTTTTAAGGTGTTAATTGGCTATTTTAGCTAATTTTACAATGATACAGCACGATTGACGAAGTTAGAACCGTCTTAGTTGCTAACTGCTACTTCTAAACCAGCCGTTTTTTGCAACCTTATTCCATATGAATTCGTATAAAATCTGATTTCCCTCAGCGCTTAAGTGAAGGCGATCTTTACCGACATTTTGAAGGATCCTAGGCTCCTCGGTTGTATTTGCATAAACTGCACCAACTCTCTTAGCTGCATCTTGAAATATTTTTGCTACAACTTTTTCTCGTCTTTTTAGGATAGGTCTTAACCACCAGGGAAATATAGTGAGCGTTGACATGTCGCCGGGTCCCGCAATAACAATTTTAGGACTGTGTCTTTTCATTTTATCGACAAGCTCATAGCAGTGGTGCCGGAATTTAGTTGACGCAAAACCATGCAACACGTCATTCGACCCAACAATTAGCGCTATCAGGTCCCATCTGCCTTCAATTTGGTCGTTTTTAATATCCGTAATCCACTTACCAAAACCCGCTTCATTAAGATAGATAACATGGTGGTTCTTGGCTAACTCATTGGCTATCTTGCTGCCTACTGCGTTGTCAAACTGCTTCATGCCGTGACCGGAGCCGGCACTGTCTCCTAGGACCAACAGTTTAAATTTCGGATTTTTTGTATCGCCTAACTCAAAACGCCCTGCTTGATGCGTCTCGCTGTGGGCAAGCTCGTAAGTCCGGTTCAGTTTTGGATAGGCATAAACGACTGCCCACAAAAGTGCCAACAAAATAAGAACGAGGGCTATAAGAAGTATCACCTGTTAATAATATCAAAATCTACACGCCTTATTATGGTTGTGCTTTGGTACGCGTGAAGGGATTCGAACCCCCGACCTTTGGTACCGGAAACCAACGCTCTATCCATCTGAGCTACACGCGCTTAACAGAGGTTATTATATCATTTTTAAGCGCTATTTTCAGGGGTGCCGGTGTCTGGTGCAATCAATTTCTTAGGCAGACCTGACGATTGTTTTTCGGTTTGGGACAGCGTGACTTGCAGAATTTGCAGCACGCTTTTAGCGTGCTCGCGGCTCATGCCAACCCGGGCAACGCTGGCAGGTTTGGCGTTGGGGCCGGTACTTTGCATAAAATTCATTACCACGCCGTAGTTATTGACCATAATGTCCACGATGTCGGTAAACAAAATTCGTGGATCATGATTGCCGGCGGGCAGTTGGGACTGTGGTTTATCATTGACTACCCGCATAGAAGAGACCCGGCTTATACCATAGCCGGCCAGTCTCCAAAGCCTGACAGCTTCATCGTCACGAACGCCAAAATGGCTAATGAGTAGCAGCAAGACGTCTTCGGACGGCCGGTTATGGCCAAGCTCAAAACTAGCCAATTGTTTAACGTCAATCTCCACGGCACCAGAGGCCTCGGCCAAGCTTTCGCGGGCGCGCTCGCGCAACGCTTTAAGTGTCTTACCAAGTTGCTGCATGGAACCCTCTGGTTGTGTTTTGCTCATTAGCGTTTATTGTATCACTACTTTTAGCCGTATAATTGACGTAGTGAACTTAAAGCAAAACGTCAGCTTGGCAAACTATAGCACCATGCGTTTGGGCGGCAACGCCCGTTATTTTGCCGAGGCTGCGTCTCTGCAGGATGTAGAGCAACTTGGCAAATGGGCTAAAGAGCAAGCTTTGCCGATAATTACCGTCGGCGGCGGCAGTAACATTGTCTGGCGGGACGAGGGTTTTGACGGCTTGGTGATAGCTGACTGCATCAAAGGTCGGGAGATAGTTAACAAAGACGGCAATGCAACGGTTAAGATTGGCGGCGGCGAAAACTGGGACGAAGTTGTTGGCTGGAGCGTAGAACAGGGCCTAAGTGGTATTGAAGCGTTATCTTTGATCCCAGGTACGGCCGGCGCCACACCAGTACAAAATGTTGAAGCCTACGGCCAGCAAATTGCTGACTCATTGCAAAAAGTCCTGGTTTACGATTTTCGAGACAATACGTTTCGCGAGTTGACTCCTGACCAGTGTAGTTTAAGCTACCGCAACAGCCGTTTTAAGGATGTTGACCACGGCCGGTTTCTAATTTGCGCCATCTGGCTTAAGCTCAACCGCGGGCAGATGAGCCCGCCCTTCCACCATGGCTTGCAAACGTACATTGACCAACGTGGTATTACCGATTTTTCGCCAGTTAGTATCCGCCGAGCAGTTATAGATATCCGCAGTGCTAAACTCCCCGACCCCGCCAAAATGGCTAACAATGGCTCCTTTTTTAAAAACCCGTTTGTCCCACAAGAGCAATTTGAGAAGTTATCTAGACAGTTTCCGGATATTCTCAACTATCCAGCCAATGATGGCAGTATCAAACTTTCGGCTATGTGGCTAATAGAGCATGCCGGTTTTAAGGCCGGTTACCGCGACGAGCCTACCGGCATGGCTTTGTGGCCCAAGCACGCTTTGGTATTTATAAACGAGCACGCTAAATCCACTGCCGACCTGTTAGCTTTCAGGCAGAAGATTGTTGACAAAGTCCAAGAAAAATTCGGCATCACACTCGAGCAAGAACCCGAATTACTGCCCTGAATTATCGCTGGGAAGCGGAAATTGTTTGCAAAATTCCCGTATTTGTCTTTTTAAGCCGGCCAGTTTTTTAGAATTCTGGGGGTTGGCGATAGCCTCATCAATCCATTGAGCTATTTGAACCATTTCTTTCTCTTTCATGCCGCGGGTAGTTAATGCCGGAGTACCCAGACGAATACCGGAGGGACTAAACGGCGAGCGTGGATCAAAAGGCACCGTATTTTTATTTACCGTAATCCCGGCTCGGCCCAAAGCTTTTTCAGCGTCAGCTCCAATGATTTTTTTATTCGTTAAGTCTATCAACAACAGATGATTGTCGGTACCGCCAGTGACCAGTTTATAGTCTTTTTTAAGAAGTTCTTCGGCTAAAGTCTTGGCATTTTTGACAATCTGCTGACCATATTTCTTAAAACTCGGTTGAGCTGCTTCATATAAAGCCACGGCAATGGCGGCTGTTTGATGGTTGTGCGGCCCACCCTGCAAGCCTGGAATGATTGCCCTATCAATTAAGGTTGGCAGGTTCTCGGGTTTACGCTCGACCGCCTTGAGAGGATTAGAAGGATTACCGTTGCATAAAATCATCGCCCCGCGCGGCCCGCGCAAAGTTTTGTGGGTTGTGGTGGTGATCACATCAGCGTATCCAACGGGCGAAGGGTGAGCACCGGCTACCACCAAACCAGCGATATGCGCAATATCAGCAACCAGCCAGGCTTTAGAAATATCGGCGATTTCTCTAAGCTTTGCCCAATCAAATATTCTCGGGTAGGCAGTTGCTCCTACAAAAATAAGCTTTGGTTTTTCAGTTTTAACCATTTTTGTCATTTCACCGTAGTCCAAATAGCCGTCTTTACCCGTATGGTACTGAACGGAGTTGTAAAGCGTGCCGGAAAAATTGACTTTTAGCCCATGCGTCATATGGCCGCCATAATAGAGATGCATACCCATAATGGTGTCTCCTGGGTCAACCAACGCGAAGTAAACAGCTTGGTTGGCCGGTGAACCAGAATATGGCTGAACGTTGGCGTGGCTAACACCAAACAGTTTTTTAGCCCTATCGCGGGCGAGATTTTCCACGGCGTCAACGCACTCACAGCCTCCGTAATATCGCATTCCGGGATAACCCTCAGAATATTTATCGGTCAGCCGCGAACCTAGAGCTTTTAGAACCTCGCCGGAGGTATGATTCTCGCTGGGAATCATTTCCAAGCCCTCGCTTTGACGCCTTTTTTCGGCGGCAATCAATTTTGCTACCTCTTTATCTTTCATCGCCAAACTCCCTCTTTCTTTAACTTGGTAAAACTCTATAAGAGACGAGGATTGTTATATCATTGCTTAATTGTATCAGTGTGAACCTGAAATGTAAGTTGTATTTTTGGTATAGACATTTTATACCATCTGTGATATGATTCGATGGTTTTATGCAAGAAACAAACGAGAAAATCGGTCGTTTAATTTACCAGATCCGGCAAGAGCGCGGTTTAACGCAGTCGTCTTTTGCCAAAAAACTCGGTACCAGCCAGTCGGCTGTTAACCGGATTGAGCACGGCAGGCAAAATCTAAGCCTGGACACGCTAGGGCGCATCAGTGATGTACTTAATAAACAGATCATTAGCCTTGGCGAGGGTGGTATCAACCTGCGTGTAGAAGGCGGCCACGAGTTGCACGGCGAGATTACACTAAAAACCAGCAAGAACGCTGCTGTAGCTCTTTTATGCGCGAGCTTACTAAACCGAGGTATGACCCGCTTTAAATCTTTTCCACGCATTGAGGAAGTTTTTCGTATCATTGAAGTTCTGGAGAGCATCGGCGTACGGATCAGGTGGCTGAATGGCAATGATCTGGAAATCAAAGTGCCCGCCCAGCTCGACCTGGAAGCTATGAATAAAGAGTCGGCGCGTAAAACGCGTAGTGTACTAATGTTGCTGGGGCCGTTGATGCATCACCATTCCAGTTTTAAAATCCCGTATGCCGGCGGCTGTAAGCTAGGCAGACGTACTGTGGCGCCACACCTATTTGCGCTGGAGCAATTTGGCGTTAACGTAATTGCCACAAGCGGGCACTACAATGTGAGAGTTAAAAAGAAAGTTCCCCAGGAAAGAGTCGTGTTATATGAACAAGGTAATACCGTAACTAATAACGTCCTTATGGCCGCGGCGCTCACCAAAGGCACCACCGTTATTCAATCAGCCAGTGCCGATTACATGGTCCAGGACTTGTGCCACTTTCTAGCCAAACTTGGTGTTAAGATAGACGGCATCGGCTCACCGGTGCTGACAGTCGAAGGTGTCGGCTCCATAAAGAAAAATGTAACTTACACTCCAACCGAAGATCCGATTGAAGCAATGCTATTTATTGCCGCTGCCGTAACTACCAATTCGCAGCTGACTATCCGCAGGGTTCCACTCTACTGGATTGGCTTGGAACTTCTTAAGCTACACAAGATGGGGTTAAAGACAGAAATCAGCCCCACCTATAAAGCTGATAATGGTGTGGTTGATCTGGCTGACATAAAGGTCCATAAACACAATGGCGAACTAACTGCACTAGAAGAAAAATTGCACCCCAATCTTTGGCCCGGTATTAACCCTGATAATATTCCCTACTTTGTCCCGATTGCGGCTGTTTGCCGTGGTCGAACGGTTATCAACGACTGGATGTACGAAAACCGGGCAATTTATTTTACGGAGATGACCAAAATCGGTATGAATATAGAGCTGGCTGACCCACACCGTCTGTATATAGAGGGGCCGACCAAGTTCAATAAAGCCGACGTAGTTTCACCACCAGCGCTCCGGCCGGCTAGTTTACTGTTGATTGGCATGCTAGCAGCCGATGGTGTCAGTATGCTTCGTAACGTTTACACCATCAACCGTGGCTATGAGGACTTGGCTGAGCGTCTCAATGGTTTGGGCGCCCATATCGAAGTCATCCACGAAGTCTAAGATGTCGAGATAGTCCTAAATCTGATATAATCACCTCTGTTGCGGGTGTGGTATAGCGGCTATTACTCCAGTTTTCCAAACTGGTTACGGGGGTTCAACTCCCCCCACCCGCACCAACTTTGACTAAAGTCAAAGCATTTAACAATTACACGTTTACCATTTACCAATTATTTTTCATCTAACATTTGTCGAGTCTGGAAAATGACAGTTGGTAAATTAATGTAAATTGTGAATTGAAAAATGTAAAATGTCCGCCAGAGGCGGACTGTGCCCCGGTAGCTCAGCTGGATAGAGCAGGAGACTTCTAAGCTCAAGGCCGCAGGTTCGAATCCTGCCCGGGGTACCACAAAAATGCCCAGCCTCGCGTTGGGCATTTTTGTGGTTCTCTGGTAGATTCGGTTCTGCGGCTCGACAGCTTTAGCTGGCGATAGCCGCAGGTTCGGTCATCCAGCTCGCCTGCAGGAGCTTGCTTCGAGAACGAGCGCAGATGTGCGCTCACCCTGCCCGGGGTACCAAAGTTCCGTGCCTGCCAACCTTAAATACGCCTAGTTAGCATTAGAGATCGAGAAATCACAGACCGGTAGTGGGGTGATTTGGCCTCTTTTGTTAGTATGTAAGTATGCCATCAGTTCAAGAAAAGCACTTTACGGCTTCCGCAACTGTCCGAGATGTTGTTATCGGCATGTCAGATGGCTTGACTGTACCTTTTGCTCTAGCTGCTGGTTTAACAGGTGCTATAGCTGCCTCCCATTTAATTATTACAGCCGGACTAGCAGAAATTGCCGCGGGCTCGATATCTATGGGTCTAGGCGGTTATCTGGCTGCTAAAAGTGACGTTGAACATTATTGGAGAGAGCGCGGCCTCGAGGAACAGGAAGTTCAGGACACACCAAGGGTCGAAGCCCAAGAAGTGCAAGATATATTCAGACAATATGGCCTAAATAACCACCAGATTGAACCTATCATACGAGGCTTTCAGTCCAATCACAAAGCTTGGATTGATTTTATGATGGCTAATGAGCTGGGGCTAGAGAAACCCAAACCCAAGCGTGTGCGTAATAGCGCTCTAACTATCGCCCTAGCCTATGTTACAGGCGGTATAGTACCGCTTTCGCCCTACTTTTTCATTAGTAATGCTAGACACGCTGTATTGCCTTCGATAGTCGTAACACTTATTGCTTTATTTTTGTTTGGTTTTTTCAAAGCTAAAGTTTCAGGCACAAAGGCTTGGCGAAGCGCCTGGCAGACAGTTCTGATCGGCGGAATTGCCGCAGCTGCGGCGTTCTTTATCGCTAGGGCTATATCTTAGGCTGGTTATACCTAGCTTGTTAAGGTAAGAGCTATAAGGCCAAGAATGTATACGGCTAGAACTATTATCGAATCAACCCCCATACGAAAATAGATTCGCTTCGGTCGAACCACCAGACCAATTATGTAGATTCCCGTTAGTAGTACGCCTAGTGCTGCAAACCATATATCGCTAGTCGACGCATTCTTTAAGATAGAGTGGCCGGCAATCAAATCACAGATTACAAACAGTGCCGGCATGAAGGCATTGCCACCGAAAATATCGCTCATAGCTAGTTTGTAGTCCCCCAGGTCTATGGAGCCGAACCCCGTACTTATGTTTGGCAAAGCACCAGCAAAAGCGATGAAAGTCGCGGCAAATAAACCTGTGCCAATTCCCCAGGCGTTCGCCAACTGCGTACCGCTAGATTGCAATCCAACTCCGGCAACCAAAGTAGCTAGTGCAGCAACTCCAAAAATGAGGAAAATCTTCGAACTGGAGGCACTTTTCAAAGATGGATGGTTAATCATAGCCCGTCTCTCATGGTGTTCTCGCCCGGGATGAGCATGAATTGCTTCGCTACGCCAGGGTAAACCCTTTCTGGCCCGAAATATTAACCATAGGCCAAAAATCCACAGTACAAAAATTAAAGCCGAGGACAGGCTTACTCGCGAATAAATAACCACTGGCGTTTTAATGGCAATAATCGAGGCAACAGCAACCAATATGACAATTACTGCTTCCAGAACTAGGGTTAAAGAAGCGGCCGAGAACGTCAGCGGACTGTCAACTTTCATACGAGCATCAAGCAGGCTAATAACTACCGTCTGAATAGCAATTCCGCCCAGTAAAGTGCCAATGATTACATCGTAATGATGGGCCAGCGCCGCCGACACCACAATGGCGGTTTCTGGCAAACTGGTGGCTATACCTAGAATTAACAGGCCGCCAAAAGCGCTCCCAAGCTTATATTTAGCATCTATGGCATCGGTAGTTCGTGTAAGCCATATTCCTGCCACCCAAATCATTGCTGCAGAGATTAAAAACTCTAATATCAAACTCAGGTGCGGCATTCTGCAACCATCATATCATCAGCCGGATGGGTTCTAATATCGTTCAGCACCGATTGCCAACATTTACTGCAGACCCTAAACACAAATACTGTTAAACTTGTGTCAGAATGTCCGTAGCTGAAGGGCTCAAGCCAAATTGGTGGGAAGTGCAAGCTTTGGGTATGGTGGAGCCAATCGAGATTGTGCTCGGTGCCATGGTATGTGATGGATGCAGGCAGGAGATAAGAGCACATAGGCTAAACCCCGAGTTTTTTGAGCTCGGACCGCCCTTGGAGTCTACGAGAATACTATGCGGCGCTAGCGAAAAAAAGGTTGCTCCGCTCCCGCATGGAACGAGTATTACCATTTATGATTTTTCAGTGCAACGTAAGCCCGACGAAGCTGTGGTGCCTCTAGGCGTACTCTGATATAATTACCTCTGTTCTTTCAGATTATTTTTCAAATTTTCAAAGCGGCGGTCTACTAACCGTTTGAAAAATTGAGAGGAGGAGCATAGCGCTAAGCCGAAGCTTTTGCGAAAAAGCAAAACGAGGCCGGCGCGCAAGCTCCGACGAGGCGAATGTAGCTCAGTTGGTTAGAGCGTCGGGTTGTGGTCCCGAAGGTCGTGGGTTCGAGACCCATCATTCGCCCCAAGTAAATTATGGCAAGAGATATTGATCCTTTTTCGCAGCCAATCGGTTTAGGCGGCCAAAGGCCACGCAACCAAGAAGAATATAACCGCTTTGTCTTGCAAACGGTACAGCCAGGTCTGGCTGGATTGATGGACGGCTCGGTATCCACTTTGGCGCCGATTTTTGCCGTCGCCTTTGCTACCCACAAACCTCACTTCGCTTTTTTGACTGGAATCGCGGCGGCCGTAGGCGCCGGAATCAGTATGGCTTTCGCCGAGGCTTTAAGCGACACCGGTGAGTTAACTGGCCGCGGACGACCTTTACGCCGCGGTATTATAATCGGCACCATGACTTTTTTGGGCGGCATTTTCCATACTCTGCCTTTCTTAAGCTCCAATTTCCATACCGCTCTGAGCTTGGCCTACTTAATAGTGGGCATGGAGTTGGTTGCAATCGCCTATATACGCTACCACTACTTTGATATGAGGTTTTGGCTGTCAGTTTTACAGGTGATTGTCGGTGGCGGGCTGGTATTTACGGCCGGTATTTTAATAGGTAGCGCCTAGGTACTTTGGGCGACTTGCAGAGCTATTAGCACGGCTAGCGGCACAAAGATATTATCCAGCCCCAGGCCGGTGACATTTTCTACCATGGTTAGCACGGGCGGCAACAGCAACAAAACCCAGACATAGTGGCTGAAGTTTATGAAGCTAGAGGTGTACAGCAGGCCTGCCCCTAAGATACACAGCGATACGAACCAAAAGGCCATAGAGCCGACAACCGTTTTGAGCTGATGAAACACTTTATACTTCCAGCGACGACCATAGCCTTGGCCTACCACTGCGGCAAAACCGTCGGCCAGCGCCATGTTTAAAACAGCCAAGGCAAAGAAGATTTTGTTAGTAGTAAGTAGCGCACAGAGCAGGATAGCTAGCGCTAGCATTACGTCACCGTAACTTTCACGGGTGTCTTTGGTAATGCCGCGCAGGTGCAGCCATTGATAGCGACGGTTAATAAGCACGACCACCGCCATAGCCAACGCAATAAGTTGGATAGAACGCCAGCTTATTAGCCACGGCCAGAAAGCTGCGAATGTGCCAACCGAAATGTGGGTAAACTTACGCAAGTTTTCACCCTTTAGAATTTTGTAGCGCCACAGGATTTCGGCGATAACCAATAGTCCGAATACGCTAATCAGGCAATAAATAACCGCGAGCATTATCAATATTGTAGCTTATTTGAAAAGCGGTACACTCGGGGCGGGTAGTTCATCTATCTGTTTTCTGCTATAATTACCCCTGTTGCACTTTCTGTTTAAGGGGAAAGGTAGTAGCGCCGATTCGGCTTTAGCCGAAGACGGATTCATTCCGGCAGGCGCGTTGAAGGAAAACCGTAGGTTGTCTTTCAAAAATGGTTACGGGGTGTGGCGCAGTTGGTAGCGCGCAGCGTTCGGGACGCTGAGGTCGCCGGTTCAAGTCCGGCCACCCCGACCACGTCCTAGCTAATTCCAGCCCCGCTAGAAATTTTGGCAATCAAGTGGCCAAAATTTAGCGGGGCCTTGCATTGCTACTCCTTTCCCCACAAAATCGTTAGCACAATTTTGCGGGGACCCCAAAAAACCGGCTCAATTCTAACCCCATTGCATCTGAGCCATGCAATGGGGATCCCCAGAGAGAAGCTGTTTTACAAGAAAGGCATAAGCTGATATAAACCAAGCATGCCTGGCGCGCATTTTTTTAATTCGGTGGTTATCGCGATCAAGGGGGCACTGGAGGTTGTCCGGCAATCCCTAAAGGTCATAAAAAAACATCCGGAAATTTCGTCTTACCCTTTCACGGCCTTGCTGTTTGTCTCTGTTACCTATCCGCTGATTGGAGCTTCTATTTTTGCCCGGTGGTATAACCGGATATTCAATGATGCCGGCAGTATAGCCCCACACCACTTGCGCATAATTTTAGGCCTAGTCGGTTTTTCGGCATTCTACACGGCTCTAGTCACAGCCTATTTCAGCTGTATCGTTTCGGCTGGCGTATTGGCCAAATTAGAAGGCCGGCCCACGCCACCGTTATATGGCCTGCGCAAGGTTCTGCGGCATTTCTTCAGGGTCACGCGTTTTGCTATCTTATCTGTTTTTTTCTTCCCGGTCGGTATCTACGCGCAAAGAGGGAGGTTGCCTAAGGGTTGGCTGGGTGTCTTGGGCAGCTCAATCACGCTCCATATCGCCCAGGTGGCTCCAGCAATTCTAAGTACCAGAAAAAAATTTACTGCCACGATACGTGACGCGGTGGATATTCTTGGCAAAACCTGGAAGGTGGGATTAACGCTAAAAATTGCTATGTATGTAGTGATTTTTGTGGTTGTAGCGCTGCCAAAACTAATACAACACGGTTTGTTCAAAGGCCACGTGGCCAGTAATGTGAGCTGGTTAGTCAGTCTAGAGCTAGCTGCCTCAAGCTATGTGACGCTTAAGGTAATAAACAGTTTGTTCACGACCGTCCTCTATTACCAAGCGAAAACCCAGGGAAATAACTAGCTGGTTTCTACCTCTGTTTTTTGCTATAATCCGAGCGCGATGATCGGGGTGTGGCGCAGTTGGCTAGCGCGCCGCGTTTGGGACGCGGAGGTCGGAGGTTCAAGTCCTCTCACCCCGACCATTTTTTAGATTCTATTTGGCGAATTCGATGGCGCGGGTTTCGCGGATGACGTTAACCTTGATAGTACCCGGGTACTGCATAGTGGATTCAATCTTAGTAGCGATATCGCGTGCCAGCCTAATGGCCTGCAGGTCATCAATAGCTTTAGGCTTTACGAATACACGCACTTCGCGACCGGCGCTGATGGCATAGGCTTTTTCTATACCGTCAAAGCCCAGTGCCGTGTTTTCTAAGTCCTTCATACGCTCGGCAAAGTTTTCGGCACTAATGTTACGGGCGCCAGGCCGGGCGGCGCTAATGGCGTCACAAACACGGATGATCATCGCCTCTACGCTGGTAGCTTCCATGTCATCATGGTGCTGCTCGGCTGCCAAAGCCACGGCTTCAGGAGCGCCATATTTACGCAACATCTCACCCGAAATATGGTGATGTTTGCCCTCCAGTTTATGACTAAGAGCTTTACCGATATCGTGCACCAGCCCAGCGTATTTGGCAATCTTCACATCTGCGCCAAGCTCATCAGCCAACACACCGGCCAGTTGGGCGATCTCGGTGGAGTGTTTCAGGACGTTTTGGCCGTAGCTGGTGCGGTATTTAAGCTCACCCAGTAGTTGCAAGATTTCTTTAGGAATACCAATTACGCCCACTTCACGGGCAGCGTCTTCGCCAGCGCGCATAACGTCTTTTTGAACCTGTTTTTGAGCTTTTTCAACTACCTCTTCGATGCGGCCCGGGTGTACACGCCCGTCTTTAAGCAACATTTCCATGGCCTGGCGGGCAATCTCACGCCGCACTGGGTCGAAGCTGGAAAGAATAACCATACCGGGTGTCTCGTCTACTAAAATATCCACGCCAGTAGCCCGCTGCAGGGCTTGGATATTGCGGCCTTCTTTGCCGATGATACGGCCTTTCATCTCTTCATCTTCCAGCTTGACGGCTGTAACTGTGCGCTCAGATGTAACCTCATTAGCCATGCGTTCCATGGCAGTTGTCAGAATTACTGCTGCTTGTTCTTCGGCTTCGTCCTTAGCATCGTTCTGCAATTTGACGACCAAACCTAGCAGATCATTTTTAATGTCACGTTCGGTCATTTGCATTAGTTTCTCACTGGCCTCGTCTTTACTTAGCTTGGCGATTTTTTCCAACTTCTCCTGTTGTTTACCACGGATGTCACGGATTTCATTTTTGAGTGCCTCTACTTCGTCTTCAGCTTTGCGCAAGTTCTCAGAGCGCTTATCTAGCTCATCTAGTTTTTTGTCGAGTGATTCTTGGCGCTCTAGCAAGCGTTGTTCTAAGTTCTTAATTTCATCGCGGCGTTTTTGCTCATCTTTACGGGCTTCTTCGACTCGTCTGTCGGCTTCCTCACGGGCCTTACTGATAGTCTCCTCAGCCTCTTTTTTGGCTTTAGCCAACTCTTTTTTGACTTTGTCGGTCTGGGTTTTATTAAGCCGTCGATTAAAAACTGTGGCTCCGCCACCGCCCACTAATAAGCCGGCTATTGCCAGCACAATAGTTACTACTATCATCTTTTACCCCTTTCTAAGGGCAGCCGGACCGGCGAGTTACTTATGCGTCACTATCACTTCTTTAGCTAGTTCCTCGGCCGGTCAGTATGCTATCAAATAATTTATGTGTCCGAATAAGGACTCTCCCAAAACAGAAAATCCTACCTAGATAATATCACAATTTTACGTTTCGCTTATTTATTTGCTCGGGGGTGGCGTAGCAGCTGGGGCACCGTATTTGGGCAGCGCGAGACGGTCACTCAGACCAGCGCTTAGGGCCTGAAGGCCTTTGTTAACCCAATCCTCGCCAGCAGTAGCAACAATTGGGATATCATAGCTGTACGCCAGAGCATTAGCGACTGTCAGGCCGATGCGCAGCCCGGTAAAACTGCCTGGGCCTTTAAAGCACACTATGCCCTCAAGCTGGTCTATGGAAATACTTAACTTGTTAAGTATTTCCTGAATCTTAATATGAATAGTCGCAGCCAGTTGGCGGTCGGCTGGCCATGCTATATATGCCAATTGCTGGTCGCCATCGTAAATTCCTAGCTCGGCCCCAGGACTATCGGTTTTTAGTGTCAAGACTCTTATGGTTCAACTCCTTCGAAACGAGCTCGCAGCTGCTCAATCAAACCAGCCAACGATTGCGGGTAAGTTATCTCTACCGCTCTTTCATCGGGACTATCTGGCACAGGCTTGAGTCCAACGACCATACGGCTATCCGGCAATACACCGCGCACGATATCACTCCATTCCACCACTGTAATTACCCGGCTTTTTTGCAGTGACTCTTTCAGCTGGTCAGACACCACGCCGGGCTGGCTCAAGCGGTAAAAATCAAAGTGGTGAATCTCCAGACTTTTAGCCTTGTAGATTTTGCTGAGCGTGAAAGTCGGGCTGGCAACTTTATCATCGCTGCCCAAACCCCGAGCCAGTCCGCGTACAAAGGTCGTTTTGCCGCCGCCCAGATCAGAGCGCAATTCTAGGAGTATTGGCGGACTCAGTAGTCTGCCCAGCTGCTCGCCTAGCCTCTCGGTATCGGCGGAAGTGGTAGAGCGCAGCTGCCAAATCATGTCGGTACTCATATAATGCATATATTACGGCTAGGCCTCCCACGCCGGCAAGTATCGCCGGGTGCAAACTGCCGGATGTTGATGTACCAGCCGTGCTGGAATTCCCTCCTGATGAGTTACCGGTACTTATGCCCAGAACAGTCGTACTGTTTGATTTGGTGCTGGAGTTTTTGGCAGCCGGCGGCGCACTGATGACATTTTTGGCGCCGGGGGTGGCAGCGGTTGTCCATTGCCACAGGCCATCGGCATAAACCCAGGCATAGCCGTCCTTGGCTTTAGTGTAAACATCTGATTGCTCGAGGGTATTGCCCGAAGGATCAAGAAGCATTACCTGACCACCATTGTTGCTGAGGCTTAACCCGGTTTCTGAAGAATAATATACCCCGAACTGTAGCGGCTGCAGCATAGTGCCGGCAGGAAAAGTGTATTTATGGGTGGTGCTGATACCGACTTGGATCATAAAACCACTGAGATCGAACGGATGGTTGTTGGAGTTATAAAGCTCAACAAACTCATCGTCGGCATCAGTCTGCGGTGGCGCCGGATTGGGTAGGATTTCGGACAGTCGCGGCGCGGCTAGACCAACATCGTCGGCAGGCAGCCCGGCATCTGAAGAGTTGCCGGTAACGCCTACAACACTAGGCACAGCGCCGCCGGCCTGTTCCAAGCCGGTGGACACGCTGCCGCCGGTACTGACGTCAAGCTGGCAGGCGTTGTTGCTGTCCAAATCAGCCAGCTGCCACTTATAAATGCCGCCGTTGGCGTAACGATAGTACATGCCTTTGGGGTCCTTACTGCTGGAGGGTACATTTTGAATCTGGCCGTTAGTGGCAGAAGACCACGATAAGGCGTCAACCGGTGTTTGCGATACGCCCAAGCTGCCCAGGCCAGTTTGTACTATTTGCAAAAATCCGGCAGTGTCGCCCAAGTTAACAGACAGTTTGCCAGTTGCTACCGCGCCGCAAGTATTCATCCCAACCGAACTGAGCAGAATGGTTTGGCCAATTGCCAGCTTGACGGCCGGTAGTTGCTGCGAAGACTTACTGACTCCAATATCCAGTGGATTATAACTGTTAAATTCATCCAGCCAATAGCTGCTGAGGTCGGCGATGTCTTTATCGCTATTGTTTTGTAGAACTAGAAATTCATCACCGGTGATTTTAATTTCTGCAACAGCTAGGGTGGGTGGCACCGCCATCATAGATGGCCCAGCAGCTAATGTCAGCGGCTGGACAGCCATAATTAGCCAGGTAAGCATAAGAAATACTACTATAAAATATTTCTTCATATGCTCAAATTAGGCACTTATACCCGCACTTACAGTAAACAGATTATACCTTATCTCCCCAAAGTCCTTGACGACTTAGGGTACTTGGTGTACCATGACTTTATGATTAATGGGATGAATGAAAAGCAAGCGAGGGAAGCGCTTAAGCGCCTGTTTAACGGTGTGAACGGCAATCAGATAACCCGCAAACAAATACTGGATAAAATCAGCTATAAGACCCTGACAAACTACAGCCCCGCTCTAGTAGGCTATGGGTTGTGGACTCCTAAGAGAAGTGGCCGCAAGTATACGTCTTGGGAATTGACCGATAAGGGTAAGGAGGTGCTAGTTCTAGGCGCCCCGACCATACCAGAACAACAGACGCTAGTCCCCCGAGTAACTTCTGACTCCGATATCTACGCTGAGGCTATCCGTATCACCAATGAGTTCAATGACCGCTACAAGGCCGGTAAACACGAATGGAGGTTAGTAGAGAAAGGATAAGCTGTTAATGCTCATTGCCCTGAACAGGCCTAAACGGGGAGAATCACCTTGAGAAAGTGCCCCAAACCTGTTCAGGACAGTGCGCACTAGCGATAGCGTACAGGTGGGGTGATACGGGAGGTCTCCGTAAATCCACGTGGTGGTGACTAGGCTGGCCAAGCTGAAACCCCGTATCCGCCCATCTGTACACTATCAAGCTTATTTTAACTTTTTAATTCCTAATTGTCAACAGCTATCTCTGTTGATTACGCTGTACTGCTATAATAATAGCATAAGGAGCAAGCCTCGTGCCCAAAAAAGACAACCCAATCCCTTCTACAACCAAAAATGAGTTTTTTAGGGTATTAAAAAAGGTTAGTCGCAAGACAAAGCAGAAACCCAAAGAAGCATCACCGAAAGCGCATTAATGAATCCGGCGGTCTATTAATATCTGTAGTGTTTTAATCACACCCTCTATAATTGCCAAGATAGCGCCGCCAACTACCGCACCTGTATAGAATCGTTGAGATCTACCGTACGCTTTCAAAGAATCATCTACTAAACCAGCGGGGTATATAAAAAACTTCTTACCTATAAAGTGGCGGCCTTTAATAGAAGTTACATATAAAGTCCAGTTACTACTAAGCCAATCTATGTATCCGTGTTCCTTAGATGCAACTAATATTGCGGCAACAGTACTCTCGCTTGGTTTTCTGAGTTTCCGAGATTTTATGTAGTCTTGAGTGAGGGCGAGCAATGCCTCGTTTTGTGCCTTGAAGGTTTGGGTGTGAGAAAGTATCTCGTACCTATTAGAATCTATGTACCTTACTAACTTGTACATATCTTTCATCTCTGCCATACGCTGAATTATACCTCTTGTCTGCGCAATCATGTCTTACTCCGTGCAGATATGCTTACCTTGTCCATCAAAGCCCAAAACATAGGCTGAAAATCGTTTCTATGGCTCTGCCTAAATGCATATTCGTTCACGTAGTTTTGTAAATGCTGAGAGCTAACGTGTCTATATACGCCCCGCATTCCACGCTTCATGTTACCCCAAAAGTTCTCAATGTTTTGGGTGTGAGTATCACCATCAACGTAATGCCTTTTGCCATGCTGGATAGTCTCATGGTAATAGCCTTTTTTATAAAGGCGTTTGTAGGAGCGGTGCTCATCAGAATAGATGGTAGACTCTCGCTGGATGTTCTCTTCAACTTCCCGTAATAACACTAACTCACCAGCAGACTTAACGTGCTTGGCTCTGACTACTCCGCCACGCTCGGCCATACCAAAGACCACAGGATTATCCTTCCTTGACTTATGAGGCTTACGAATGGTAGAGCGCTTTAGCGGGTCGGCGTGCATATAAGTTTCATCAATCTCAATTTCACCGTATAATCGCTCGCCATCATCACTCATCATAGATCTAATCTGGTGAAACATCCGCCACGCGGTTTTGTAAGTTACCCCTGTTTCACGCTCTAACTGTTTGGCTGAGATTCCGGCTCTAGTAGCGGCCATAATGAATATAGCCTCAAACCATATAGTTAAAGGTGTACTAGATTTGTGGAAGATGGTATTTGCAGTAGGAGATGTAGAACCACCACAGTATTCGCAAGCATAAACTTTCATACTCCTTCGTTTGTGGTGAGGAGTTATCTTCTCACACTTCTTGCAAGTTATGCCCTCTGGGTACAGATATTCTTTCAACCATTCCAGACAAGCATCCTCATTTGGGAAATCTATCTTTAACTGTTGTCGTGTATATTTCATGACGATATTAAACCTCCTTTCAATGAGGTTAAACTGAACTTAATTGAATATTTTTAGGTTTTTCGTTAATTAACCCTTTTAATTAACCCTTACTGTAGGTCAGGGTATAAGTGCCTCAAATTATATCTCTCAGCTTACTCTCAGCAAGCGCTTGTGCTAATAATTATGTTGTGGATATTAACGCAAGTTCAGTAGTAGCGTGATAATTGCTAGACGGCTATACTGGAGGGTATGTTAAGGTTAAGCGCTAGCCTTAGAAACCAGCCGGTACTGAGTTTAAGGTCCGGCGACCAAATCACTACGGCCATCGAACCGATTATTAATCCGCATAACCTAAAAATAGTCGGCTGGTGGTGTAAAGCGCCCGCTGGCAAAGAACTGGTATTACTAGCAGACAACGTGCGCGAGATTATGCCAAATGGCCTGGCCGTGAACGACGATGCCGACCTTAGCGACCGGAAAGATTTAGTCCGTCACGATGATATTCTAAAAATCCGTTTCCAGCTGCTAGATAAACTGGTCAAAACCAAGCGTCAAAAGTTGGGTAAAGTCAGCGACTTTAGCTATAACGACGGCTTGTTCGTGCAAAAACTATACGTAGCGCGCAGTCTGGCCAAAGTTTTCTCCAAAGATGAAACTTTACTGATTGACCGAACGCAGATTTTGGAAGTTACTGATAATTATATTTTAGTACGCGATAGTGATGTAAAGGCAACCGAAGAAGAGCTGGCTGGTGCGCTGGGTACGGTTGCCGCTTAGAAATACCCAGGCATGTTTACTCTGTTAAATTACTTAACTTGTTAAGTAATTGGGGTTAGGTATTTTTTAGAGTTCGGTTAATCAATTCGTAATCGAACCCTTGTTGGGCTAAGTATTGTTTAAGCTTAAGAGGATCGTTTTGATAGCGTAATAGTTTGGTTTTCTTAGCGATTAAGCTTTCCAGGCGTTTTTTCTCATTATTCTCCGAGCCAGCTAGAACTTCATCTGCCACTTTCCTATTGATCCCTTTCGTGAAAAGCCCACTGCGGATCGCGCGGTTACTTTTGCCCCGGCGAGTCTGCAAATCTACGAACCAGATAGCAAATTTGGCGTCATCAAGATATTTTTTTTGACTAAAATCATTGATTAAATTTCTTATCTGCTCGGGCGCGGCTTTTTTTCGGTAGAGATAATCCTTAAACTCACGCTCCGAGTGCGGCCGGTTAAGCAGCCACTCCAGCGCCCAGGCTTTTAGCTTGCCGTCCTCAGAAATTTTTTTGAATTTTTTAACCTCGGCTACGCTCAGCTCGTCGTTTTGTTTAACTTTATATCTAATCAGTTCGTCCAGGCTAAGCGAGAAGCTATACTTATTATCTACAAAGACGCTCACCCGCTGTGAATTTTTAACTTGCTGCTCAAGGGCGGTTATTTTCATAAGCTAACCTTAAAGAGCCTGCAGAGAATGTGTTTCTATCTGAGAGCGCTCGGCGAGCAGGCCGTGTTTGCCGTTGGGGTAAACAAAATATTGATGCGGCATATTTAGTTGATTAAGGGCGCGGCTTAAATCGGCGGAGAATCTGGGTGGCACTATACGATCCTTGGCGCCTACATATATTTGAATATAGGCATGTGTGTGAATTAAGAAATTAAGCGGCGAGGTATAGTCCCAAAATTTAGGGTTAGTGAGAGGCGTACCATATTTTTTGAGCACCGATTTGTGTATAGAAAACGCCACCGGGTTAGCCACATCAGATTTGGGCATATAAGAACTAAACATATCTTGCACATTGCCCACCGGGCCGGATAGCAGGATAACATTTTTGATATCCGGCGAAAGTACCGCCGCCCGCAGCGCCAAGTAGGCACCCATACTGTGACCCCAAAGACTAATATTTTTAGCATTTAGTCCCGGGGTATCTTTAATTGAAGCTATCAAACTCAGGATGTCGGTGTTGTAGGCCATGGAATAGTAGGCGCCCTCCGGTTTACCCTGATGGATTGACACCCCCTGCCCCCGCAGGTCGGGCTTAACAACTGCAAAACCGTGCTGGCTGTAAAATTCCATATCAGGCAAATAAGCTTTTTTAGTAGAATAGGCCGCCGGCTGGATGTAGCCATGCAGCAGAATAATCACCGGATAACCAGCTGGTGGTGGTGGAGTACTTGGAGTGGTCATCAATCCATATTCGGTCAATCCGTCTGCCGGTACCGAAAAATTTATGATCGCCCGCTGGACATTGTGGTCAGGGCCAAGCACTGAGACCTTTTTAAGTAGGTTGCCCCGATAAACAGCCTGGGCGGCAATCCGCAAATCAAGATTGGCATAAGGCTGGTTGGTGGATATTAGTTGGTTGGTGTTGAACGATTTGGTGGTAAAAGGTTCGCCGACTTCATTGCCAACGATATAAATTAAAATCAGTACCGTTAGCAAACAGACAAAAATAAGTATAGATTTTAGTGAAAGGTGGCTGATTTTTGCACTTAGCTGACGGAGTTTCATAGTTTAGCGGCCTATGACTAGTATAAAAGCTAGGGCTATAGCAAACCAGACCATTTCCACATAAAGTCCTCTTGGCAATTCGACGCGCTGGATCGTTTTATGATAGCGCCGCAATTGGCCTAATAATCCTGACTGATAAATTTTTGGCGGTTTGCCCTGCAAAATTTCTGGCAGCCACATAACATCCGGCGCCATACACAACAGACCGCAAGTTATCACCAGCCAGCCAGGGATTACTAACACAATGGCTAAAATTATAAGCAAGATGATACTTAAGGATAAATCGCTGCCCATAGCAATCTTGCGAGCCAGCCCAGTAAGCCCATAGTCCCAGTGGGGGATAGCATCAATGGCAAAGTGAGCAAGTAGCGCCAGCGGCAAAGCCAGCTCAGGCTGTTTGATAACAACAGCTACCAGTGCGCCGGTCGCGGCATGATTAAGCCCGGTCATCTGACCCTATTCTACTCAGCTTGGGCAGCAGCCATGGTCTCTTTGGCAATTTTTTCTAAAACTTTTGGATTATCTTTCAGATATTGCTTGGCGGCTTCGCGGCCCTGGGCGATCTTCTGGCCCTGGTATTCGTACCAAGCGCCATTTTTATCCACCACTCCGTGAGCAGCGGCCAGGTCAATTACGTCACCCTCAATGCTAATCCCTTGGTTGTACATAATATCAAACTCGGCTTCACGGAACGGCGGCGCAACTTTGTTTTTGACAACCTTGACGCGGCAGTGGTTGCCTATGACGGTATCGCCAGACTTAATTTGACTGAGGCGACGGATATCCATGCGTACGGTAGCATAAAACTTCAGGGCATTGCCGCCGGTGGTGGTCTCGGGGTTACCAAACATCACGCCGATTTTCATCCTAAGCTGGTTCACAAAAATTACTGTGCATTTGGTACGGTTGATGACGGCGGCGAGTTTGCGCAGTGCTTGGCTCATCAATCGGGCTTGCAAACCCATGTGGGCATCACCCATATCACCCTCGATTTCAGCCTGTGGTACCAGAGCGGCCACGGAATCCACCACAATAATATCGACAGCATTGCTGCGCACTAGTGCCTCAACGACTTCCAGAGCTTGCTCGCCGCTGTCCGGCTGGCTGATTAGCAGATTATCAATGTTGACCCCCAGACGTTTGGCATAAGCTGGGTCTAGGGCGTGTTCGGCATCTACGTAAGCCGCCGTGCCGCCGGTTTTTTGGACTTCGGCTACGGCGTGTAAGCAAACTGTGGTTTTTCCCGAAGATTCCGGCCCGTAGATTTCAATAACGCGGCCTTTGGGAATACCGCCGCCAAGCGCCAGATCGAGGCTTAGGCTACCAGATGGAATAGTCTCGACGTCAATTCTGTGGGCTTCGCCAAGACGCATAATGCTGCCTTTACCAAACTGTTTTTCAATCTGGTCGACAGCTAGTTGCAGGGCTTGGGATTTGCCGCTGCCGGCGGCCGATGCGGCGCCATCTTTTTTAACTTTGGTTTTGTCAGCCATAAAGATTCTCCTTACCCGCCTTAAATCCGACGGATGTGCTTTCTAGTTTCAAGTATATCAGGCGGCACTGCTACAAAAAGTGCTGAAGCTTAAAAATAGCTGAGAAATAACATATCGTCCCTGTGGATGGTACTCAATTCTTAGCAGTTTTAGGGTTTAGTTAGCACTTCCCGCCAGGAAAGAATATTGAAACCGGTTGTCAGTGGATAGCTAGGCGGCGGCGAATAAAGCATGCTGTAGTCATACTGGGTAACGGTATGTTCTATGCCTGAGACGTAACCGTTGACTGGATCGTTGGCAGCATCACCACAAGCATCACCAACTAGCCAGTTCCAAGTCCAAGTTTGGCGGGTGGCAACGGAGCCGTAAAATAATAGTTGCTGATTGGAGTTTATCCAGCCGTGAGTACAGCGATTAGCATTAGTGCGGTAGTAGACTGGATATTCTACGTTGCCAGATTCGGAGAGTATGGCGGCATCGATTTCGTAAGTAAAGCTACCGCTGGCTGGTGGTGCATACGGCGCAACCAAAATATCTCCCTCGGTCACTAAGCCAATGGAGTCACTGCCATTCTTGGTGGAGTAAAGCAAATCGTCAGCTATGACAATATCGGCGTTATTATTGGTCGCCAGACGGCCAGCGGCAATAGTGACACGGCCGTGAAAAGTCGGATTACTCCTTACCCAAACATTATCCTCAGCAAAAATTACCCCAGAGGACGGCATAGCAATACCGGTAGCAACCGATTGTAGCGTGAGGGCGCTGGAATAGGTGGCAGCCTGGTCATTTTCGGCGTTGACGTTATACAGGTCATAGGTACCGTTGGTATTTAGCTGGATTAGGTAGCCTTTAGTCAGGCTAAAACTGCCATTGCTGCTGCGCTGCGGCAAATAAGCCGGAGTGCGAGTATTCGGGGTCTGTGAACAAGCGTTACTTTGGCTGGCCAGACTAGCGGTTGAGCTGTATGAGGCAAAGGCAGTCTTTTTCATAGAGCACAAACTGGTACTAACCTGGTTGAAGTCCACCGCCGGCTCCGGATATAACCAGTTGCTCTTGGAGCGGCTGTCGCAATTTACTGGAGATGTAACGCTGCTGCTACACCAGACACCCGGCTCACTAGTATGGCCATCGCCGCCCAGAGCCACCGACGGCACATAAGTGGAGTTGGTACTGGAGACAGTATCCGTGTTGGGACCATCCATCCTGATTCCCTGGTTAGAAAAAATTGGCCCGTCAGCTGTTTCGTCGTTACCGAACCATAATGCCGAATCGCCGGCCACCCCGTAACTGGCAAAAGACGGCTCGCCGATTTGCGCCTGCACAGTGCGGTGAATATTGGTGTTTTTTACCTGTCCGGTAGAGCGTACGGTAGCCACGGTGGAACCGCTGCCCTGCGGATTGATCCAAATGGTAAAGGTGCCTTCATTGACGGCATTACTATCTACGTAGTTATGTACATAAGGCCCATAGCCCAGCGTCGGATTGGGCGTGGTTGGCGTAGACTGGCCATCTTTAAAGTCAGTAGGATTATGGCTGAGATGCCAAAGATAGTAATTGATACCTGCTTCGGCTATGTTGAAGGCCTGTTGGCTTTGCACGTTACCATTAACAACCGACAAATTGGTATCAATCACTTCTACCAGAGCCGCGGAAATAATAATTGCCACCACTATGAAACTGAGGATAGTCGGTAGAATGAAGCCTTCGTCGCTGGGCGGAAAAACTTTAAGCCACTTCATAAGTTGGTCTTTCTGTTGCGGAGGCTAACCTGCAATGATAATCGCTGCTTACCTGAAGCAGTTGGAAAGTTTGCCGGTACAACCAGATTAATCTGGATCCCCTTTATGGAATTTTCGTCACTAATCGGCAAACTAAGTACGTTGCCAGAAGCGTCAAGATAGTTAAACAAGTTAACTCCATTTAGCTGATAGTAATTATCTATGACGCTGTAAGTGGCTTTTTGCGAGGTTATCGGCGTGCCTATGGGCGGATTGGCTGTCATCGGTGTGACATCGGCGTAGAGCGTGGTGGCGCTGGCATTAAGATAGTAGTGGATTTGTGATACGTAAGCGTCATTGGGTGAAAAATAGGCATAAATTGTCAGGTCATTACCAGATTCAGAAACAATATTGGTCAATCCGCGTACGACATTAGCGATACGTTGCGATTCTATGGCCAGATTAGTAAACTCCGAGCCATCAGCCTGCAGCCCGAAATATTGATTAAGCAACGTGCTAAAGATACTATAGGCAGTCAGTGAAACCAGAAAAGCCACGACCATAGCGATCATCAACTCGACAATCGTAAAGCCTCGGGCTCCCCTGCCTTGTACGTTACGGCGTGACACTCAAACCTCCCAACTGTGGACTTGCAGGTAAAGTTAGCGTATAGCCATTGGCTGATATCACCAGCTGCGCATTGCCTACTGATATGCCAGACAGGTTCACCGTGCAGTTAATTTGGCTACCGCTGGTTCCGGTACACAATGAGACGTAAGTATTGCTGTTCTGGATAAACTTGACGCTAGTTCCGCAGCTAGACGGCGAGTTGCTACACGGTAAGTTGGTCCCGTTAACCTGAAAACTAAAGCTGTTTAACGCACCGCCGGTTTGGCTAACATCATAGGGCGAAAAACTGGTCACGCGCGGGAAGTTAGCGCTGGTTGTCAACAGCAAACGAACTTTCTGGTAATAGTTGCGGCCACCGTAGGGGAAAGTGACGGATGGTGGGTTGCCGGGATCATAAATTGGCACGCTAACAGGGTTAAGCGGATTGGTGCCACTGTAAGGCAGTGCAGCCGCCAAATAGTAGGTAGTACTACCGACGCTGCAGCTGCTAGCGCCGCTGTCGCCGCAGAAGATGTACGGCCCTGGTACCAAATTGGATATGCCGACCAGACCGCTGCTATCGGTAATTGGCCGAGTGTCAGAAGGATTAAGGGTGTCGTAGTAATAAGACGTGTCGCTAGTGGAGGTGTATTTTTTATAACCGCCCTTTGTATAAACCTTAACGTTTGGCAGCGGGTTGCCATTGGTATCTGTGGTCTCCAGCAACAGGCTGTCCGGTCCCTGTAATTTGATAGTTAGTGTTACATAAGAAGATTGCTGGGCAAGGATCTTTTGGCTGGGGTAGTTAGGCTGCAGACTGCCGGATGGTATTATGGTCGCAAGCGTGGAATATCCAGAGTTAGAAGCAGTTACAGTGTAGTCGTAGTTTAAGGTGTCTGGCGGCAAGTCGTAAAAGATAGCAATGCCATTCTCGTCAGTGTTATCAGATACATTGACTGGCCCGACCTTAGTGTTTACAACGTTGACGGTAGCACCAGTTACGGGCGCACCGTTGCTATCTATCACGCTCACAAATAACGCACCGGTGGTACTGGCAGTCTCAGCTACTTTAGCTGATATCTGAGTGTCCACCTCTGCCAGTTGTGTGCCGTCAGGGTTAAAGACGGTGACGTCAACGATTTTATAGTCTGCCGGGTTACTATCTACAGCCGGTGCGCCCGAAGGCGGCGGGTAGCTACGACAGTAAATCTGTTTTAGAGCTTGGGTAGGGTAGCTACCGCAGCCGTCATAAGCATCATCTATATAGCCGATGTTGGTCTTTACAGTGTAAGTAATACCGTTGAGTGTCTGGCTAGTGCTGGCCGGCAGTGGATTAGTGGTATAGATGCTGCCACCGGCAACTGCCAGACTGTCATAGGGTAAAGACTTCAAGTACTCCATTTGGTTGGTTGCCAAGGCCGAGGCCACGGCTTTTTCTTTGGCTATTACCGCACTATTAGCCAGGCTGGTAAAAAGCCCTGTCAAGCTGAAGGCGACTATAGACAGTACGGTCAGCGCAATAACAAGCTCTGCCAGCGTAAACCCACCTGAGTTATTGCAAGATCTTCGGTGGAGAAACTTACTTCTTCTGCAACTTCGGCCATAACGCATACGCTTATTGTACTAGAGTGGGCCAGCCTGCAGGTAGCGATAGATTCTGGGTTATACTTAAAGCATATGCGTATTAATGACAACTTTGTCATTGAGCTGCTTAGGCATAGCCGGAAAATAACTGAGGAGCAGCTCAAGGCCCTCCTGGAGCAGCAGAAGACCGAGAAAAAACCGCTTCAAGAGCTGGCTCTAAAAGCTAATTTGGTATCGGAAAAAGAGCTGGCCTATCTTTACTCAGGGCTAATTGAGGTACCTTTTGTCGAACTTGCGCCACGCAATATCAATAAAGAGGTGCTAAAACTAATACCGGAACGCGTGGCTCGTCAATATAATGCTGTGGTTTTTGACGTCAAGCTTGATGGCAGCAAGCTGCTGGCCATGGAAGACCCCGACGATGTACAAGCCCTAAACTTTTTGCAAAAACAGCTTGGTCCAGATGTGCAGGTTTATCTGGCAACGCGGTCCAACATCCTGGCAGCCCTTGATCAGTACCGTAGCAACATTACCAGTGAACTTACACAAGTAATCGCTAGTGAGAACAGCTCTCAAAAAAATGATGAAGAGGAAGAAGTTAAAGAAGAAGACGTGGCCGAGGATAGTCCGGTTGCCCAAACTGTTAACTTAATAATTGATTTTGCGATCAAACAGGGCGCCAGCGATATTCATATTGAGCCACGGGAGGATTATGTATCTATCCGATATCGCATTGACGGACAGTTGCGCGAAACCAATAAACTACCTAAAAAAATTCTGTTACCCCTCGTCAGCCGCATTAAAATTTTATCTAACCTCAAGATTGACGAGCGCCGGGCGCCCCAAGACGGCCGCTTTAAAGTTGTAGTTGGTAGCGGTCAGTACGCGCTACGTGTTAGTACCTTGCCAATAGCCGACGGCGAGAAAGTGGCAATGCGTATTTTAAATGAGTCCAGCAAAGCTTCGTCGCTGCAAGAGCTGGGTTTCTGGGGAATAAGTCTGGAACGTCTAGAACAAGCTCTAACCCGTCCACACGGCTTGGTATTATTTACCGGGCCAACAGGTTCAGGCAAAAGTACCAGCTTGTTTAGTATTTTGAGCCGCTTAAATCAGCCGGTGGTGAACATCAGCACCGTGGAGGACCCGATAGAATACAAAATCCCAGGTGTTAATCAGGTTCAGGTTAATCCGGTCGCCGGTATGACCTTTGCTAACGGACTGCGGGCACTGTTACGCCAAGACCCCAATATCATTATGGTCGGCGAGATTCGTGACAACGAGACCGCCAACTTGGCAGTGCAGGCCGCCCTGACTGGACATCTGGTTTTCAGTACCGTGCACACCAATAACGCTGCTACCTGCTTACCGCGCCTGCTAGACATGGGCATAGAACCTTTTCTGATTGCCAGCACTGTACGGGCTATCGTTGCCCAACGTCTGGTACGGCGATTAGTACCAGAGGTGATGGAAGCCTACAAGCCCGATGAGCCAACCATCAAGCGCATTCAAGCAGCATTTGGCGTCGATGGTGCTGAGGGTATAAAACGTGTGCACGAACTGGAAATGCAAGCTATTACTGGTAACATAGGCCAGTTTGGTCCTAGCGGCAAAACAGCCGAAGCCCTAGAGCCATCCACCACCGAACAGACTATAAGTCGCTTGTGGCGTATTAGTGGCATTGGTGGTACTAGTTCTTTTCGCGGCCGAATAGGTATTTACGAAGTTCTTACTTTAAGTTCAGAGGTTCAAAAAATGATTGTCAGTAACGATACCAGTGAGAACATCCAGAACCAAGCTATCAAAGAGGGTATGATTACCATGCAGACCGACGGCTTGATAAAGGCACTACGCGGTCAAACGACGCTTGAGGAAGTATTAAGGGTAACGAGTGAAACATAAAAATAATCAAGATAAGGGCTCGGTTGAGTTCAGCTATATTACCCTGGCAGACGGCAAGAAAGTTAGCGGTACTATAGCTGCCCCTTTCCGTGAGGCAGCCATTGCTGCTCTGCGCCAGCAAAATATCAAACCGCTTAGCGTACGCGAGGTGAAGGCAAAAAAGAGCCTGCTTAATATATCCATCGGCAAAGCCAAGGTTAAAAAGCGTGATTTGGTAATCTTTACCCGTGAGCTTTCTACTATGGTTAGTGCCGGCGTACCACTGCCGCGGGCACTTGGGACACTGTCCGACCAGTCGGAGAATAAATATTTCCAAGAGGTAATTATCGGTATAAATCACGAGGTCGAAGGTGGCGCCCCGTTAGCTGATGCTATGGCCAAATATCCTAATGTATTTAGCGATGTTTACGTGAATATGGTTCGGGCCGGCGAAGCCGGCGGGATTTTAGATGATATTCTTAAACGCCTAGCTACCCAGGTAGAAAAAGACGAAACCATCCGTAAAAAAATCCACGCTGCTATGGCCTACCCGATAGTCATTCTGACCATTACCATCATTGCTTTCTTTGGCATCATGATATTCATTTTACCTAAGATCGCCAAGATTATTAAAGACTTAGCTGGCCCCAACGCCCAGTTGCCAGTTTACACGCGGGTACTAATGAGTATCAGTAATTTTATGCAGCACAATTTCATTTTTATCTTCATCATCTTGGCACTAGCCATTTGGGGTTTTCAGCACTATATAAGTACCCCTAAAGGACTTTATGCCTGGCACGGTTTTTTGCTACGTACGCCTATAATTGGACCAGTAATAGCTAAAATCGTCGTGGCGCGCTTTTCGCGTACCTTTGCTTCGCTTATGGGCTCCGGCGTCAGCATACTCGAGGCTTTGGAGGTAACTGGCAAAGCAGTTGGCAACCGTGTTGTCCAAAAAGAGCTGGCTGACATTGCTATCAACGTTAAAAATGGCCAACCGCTGGGCAAGCAGCTAATGGAAGCTAAGTTCTTCCCGCCTATTGTCGGACAGATGATGGCCGTGGGCGAAGAAACTGGTAAAATCGATCAGGTGTTGGTCAAAGTAGCCGACTTCTATGAGGAAGAGGTAGATGCTGTAATTGATGGTCTGGCCGCCGTTATTGAACCCATCATGATAATCATCCTTGGTGCTATCGTAGGGGTTATTGCGGCATCGGTTATGGGACCAATTGCCAATCTATCTAAACAAATCAATGGTTAGGTTTACCTCTATCCACATCTTTGCTTGACAAGCTTATGCTTATATTTATACAATCAAGCTCATGGAACGGCTGCGTTCAGCGAATATACAAATTAGTTGATAAACCATATTAGAAGGGTGGGAATATGCTTTCATTAAAAAAATATAAGAACCAAGGTTTCACCATCGTTGAACTTTTGATAGTCATCGTGGTAATCGGTATCTTGGCCACATTAGTAATTACTACCTATAACGGTGTGCAGTCCAAGGCCCGCGATACTAAGCGCAAGACGGACATTAACGCTCTCCAGGGCCAGGTGGAAGCTTTTAATACCAACGCTGGCTACTACCCGACTTTAGCGAATATCAATAGTTCTACCTGGCGCACGACCAATATGAAGGGCTTGGATCCATCAGCACTGCAGGATCCGCAGGGTAGCGCACAGACTCTGGTAGCTTCACCGGCGACTGGTTCCTACGCCTATGCGGCTGCGCCTAGCGGTTGTGATGATGTTACAACCAATTGTACTAGCTATACTCTGACTGCCACGCTCGAGAATCCGGCCGGTAGCACTTATGCTAAGACTGGTACTGACTGATCCTAGCAATTAGGTACAACAAACCCGGAAGGATGTAGCTTTCCGGGTTTGTTTATAGCTAGCCACAGACTGTTGTCTGACTCTTTTCAAACCCTTTAATGTTATACTCGTAGCTATAAGGATAACCAGTATTAACAGATGAAGCCGGTGAACTTTTATCACGACCAGCCGTTGTTCGGTCTGGACATTGGGCACTCCAGCTTGAAAGTCATGCAAGTAGACACAACTGGTAAGGCCCCAAAGATACTGGGTTATGGAGTAGCTGATTATCCGCCCGAGGTTATCAAGAATGGGGTCATTGTCGACCACAAAACACTATACGACTGTTTGTTCAAGCTTTTGAACAAAGGCTTACTGGGTTATATCGATACCGGCCGGGTAGTGTGTACCATTCCAACAGCTTTTACCTTTAGCCGCTCGATGAAATTACCGCCCATGGACCGTTCGGACCTTACCGAGGCCGTCAATCTTGAGACCGAACAATATATCCCCGTACCGATTGCTAACTTATATATTGATTACGAGATTGCGCGCGAGGATAAAGATGGCATAGAGTTGCTGATGGTGGCTTCGCCAAAAAATATTGTTGATAGCCGCGTACAATTTTTAGAGAAGGTCGGCTTAGAACCAATAGCGCTGGAGCCGACTATGAATGCTGCCGCTCGGTTGTTCGCCGTTGCGGACTCGTCGCATAACCAGCCGTCTATCTTGATCGACTTTGGCTCGGTCGCTATAGATGTGGCGGTTTTTGACCAGACGATGTTTGTCAACACTACTGTGATCGGTGGTAGTGATAACCTTACTGATCTTATTGCCAAGCAACTAGGAGTTTCTGCGACTAAAGCCTACGAGCTCAAGAATAGCCACGGTATTGCGCCTGGCCCCAGGCAGCACGAGATTAAAGAGGCAACTAAGCCAATGCTGGACAACTTGATCCGTGAAATCCAAAAGATTATTCGCTACTATGACGAACGACAAACACAACTCCACCACAAACTCGTCCAGATTATTACTATTGGTGGTGGCGCCAATATGCCCGGACTTAGCGACTTTATATCCGCCGAGCTACATATGCCCACACGCAAACTTGACCCTTGGCAAACTATTGACTTTAACAGTTTGCCTACGCCCGATGATCTAGACCGCTCGATGTATATAACTGTCGCTGGCGCGGCCATTTTAAATCCAAAGGAGATTTTTTCGCGTGATTAATCTATTGCCACCAGAAAGGGCTATACGTATCCGTTACGGCCGTGGTAACAGTCTGCTTATTCAGTGGTTGATCTCTATGGGCATAGCCATAGTTGGCTTAGTGCTGATAGTAGCTAGTGGCGTAGTTTATATTAATCAACAATCAGGTGATCTGAAAAAAAATATTGCTACTGATAATGAACAGCTAACTACTGGAGATATCGGCCAGGTGGAAGCTAATGTTAAGGCCATAAGCAGCGATGTCAAACTCATCAACCAGGTCCTCAGCCGCGAAATCCGTTTTTCGGACCTGATGCAACAAATCGGCAAGGTCATGCCAGCTGGTACTGTTTTGAGTTCTTTGACCCTGACAAACATCAATGGCGCTATGGATATTACTGCCAATACATTAGATAACCCTTCGGCGGCTCAGATTGCAATTAACCTAAGCGATCCTGGTAATAATCTGTTCACGCACGTTGATATTGTCAGTATTGCCTGCGCGAATGACCATCCTACTTCGCCTTATCCCTGTGTTGCTACTTACAGAGCCCTATTCAGTAAATCAGCCTCCAGCCGCTTTTTGAACGTAGCTAAAGGGCCAGACCAATGAAACCTTTTGACAGCAAACAGTTGCGCTGGATACTGCTAGGGGTTTTAGGGCTGACAGTTATATTATTCATCGGCATTGCTTATTTTGGGTTGTCCATGCTGGGCAGCAAAAGCCAAAAAATGGTCGACTTAAAACTGCAAAGCGCAGCCGCGGAAAATCAGCTTACCAGTCTTGACGTGGCAAAGAAAGAAATCAAGCAATACGGTTACTTTAAGACAGTTACTGGGGAAGTTATACCCAATGATAAAGACCAAGCGGCAGCAGTACTCCAGATAAACCAGTTTGCCGCCAGTGCCGGTTTTCGGCTTCAGGGTATATCTTTCCCAAGCAGCAACTTAGGTTTGACTACCAGTGGCGCCTCGGCCAACGCCCAGACCGCTTCACCATCAGCTATAATCAGCCAAGCTACCCCTGTAAATGGTATACCGGGTCTATATAGTGTCCTGCTTACTATTACTCCGCAGACTGACCAGGATCTACCTGCCAACCAACAGGTTACATACGACAAGCTGCTGGCTTTTCTAAACAGCATAGAAAATAACCAACGTACGGCCCAAATCACCCAGGTAACAGTTACGCCAGTATATAATAGCGACGGCTCATTCCGCTGTCTGAATTTTACACTTTCTATTAATATATTCTTAAAGCCATGAAGAAAAATCTTAACTTTGATTTCAAGGCCGTCTTGCCGCGTCTTAAAAAACTGCAAAAACAATTAGCCGCGCACCGGGCCTTTATAACTATCCTGGCTGTGCTGCTGGCCTATGTCTTCATACTCTGGCAGATCAACCGTCTCGCCACCGCTGAACCTTCACCGGACGCCCTGTCTGCCACTAACTCCACCAGCAGCGTTCCATCAATTGACAGTAATGCCATCAAACAGATACAAACCCTAGAACAAAATAGTCCTAGTGTGCATGTACTGCTGCAAGCGGCCCGCAATAACCCCTTCCAAGAGTAGATCTTCGCACCGCCCGTCCTGTTGCCTGGCAAAGCCAGGCATGCCGGCGGACTTCTGGCGCATTACTACGTCAGCGTCTCCGTTGCTCGTTCGCCGTATGTTAGATACGACTTACTGCGCTACTCGTCGCTTCCTTGTACTGTATCCAGGTGCGAAGATCTACTCTGCTCCGCAAGCTCAAATGCGTAAACCCTTCCTCTTGAAAGCAAGTTTCTGGAATAATACTTAACTTGTTAAGTATTTATGCTACAGGCCCTCTTTGCCGGCTTCGCTTTCGGCATAACTTTGCCGGGCTTCCAAAATACGCTCGGCATAGATGTCTGGAGTTGGACACCAAGGAAAAACAAAATTATCCTCTTCGCCAGCGGTTTCTATAGTCAATGTCCCGTAACCAAAAATAGTAGCCAAAAAACCCTTGTGCTCGGCTGTTACGTCCTGCACATTAGACATGGAAAGCCTTGAGATCTTACGGATAAATAGACCTCTTTGGATAACTTGTATCAAACTCCTATTACTGACAACCAGCCGGCTCTGCCGGTAAATATAGGTTGCTACCAGCAGCACCAATGCCACTAGCGCCACTACTATGATTGCAATAGCTATCATCAGTGTGTAGGCCTGCCCGGAGAGGTTATCCAAAAAGCTCGGCGCTAAAACTTTTATCAAAACCACTACGGCGATTAAGCCGGCCAAGGCCTCGAGGTAAATCGCTATAATGCCAATCGGGTGGCGGTGCACAATGGTAACTATGCGCTCGCCAGGCTCCAACATATCGCTATTTGATTTGGATATCGGGGGAGACGATGGCTGTAGATTAACAGGTGGTGGAGATGGCACCGGTATTTGAGCAGGGGGTGGCGGAACTGGTACCGGAGGTGTTGGCATGGGAGTCTCAGGCTGCATGGCTCGATTATATAGCTTCGCGCCAGGAAAACTTTATTTTTAAGGATTGTTTTCTTGGGCTCGGCATATAATTCTCCTTAATCAGCTGAATTATAACAGGCTAGGCTGGGATTTTGTGGCTTTTGGTTTCTTACCTAGGTGCTGCCAGGCTTTCGGTGTAACCTTACGACCGCGCGGTGTGCGTTCCAGTAACCCAATCTGCATCAGGTATGGCTCAATAAAATCCTCAATGGTGGTACGCTCTTCGGCGGTCAAAGCCGCCAGCGTTTCTACGCCCACCGGCCCGCCATTGTGGTGTTCAATGATCACGCCGAGTAAATGTCGGTCGGCGGGGTCCAATCCCAGATCATCAATTTCCAGCAGCGCCAGAGCTTCTGTAGCCAAAGCCTCATCAATTATGCCATCACCGTTAATATCGGCATAATCACGCACTCGCTTTAGCAGACGGTTGGCAATGCGCGGGGTCAGGCGAGCGCGGCCAGATAATAAATCAGCCGCCTGCTTGTCAATTGGCACATCTAGTATTTTGGCCGAGCGGTTGATAATCCGACTTATCTCTTCCGGCGTATAAAATTCCAGTCGGTGGATCATACCAAAACGGTCACGCAACGGCGGCGCCAGCGCGCCGGCACGAGTAGTAGCGCCAATGATGGTAAATTTGGGCAAATCCAGCCGCAAACTGCGTGCGCTCGGGCCTTTGCCCAGCATTATATCTAGCTTGAAGTCTTCCATGGCCGCGTATAGCACTTCTTCTATCACGCGGTGCAAACGATGGATCTCGTCGATAAACAAGATGTCACCATCCTGTAGATTAGTCAGCAGGGACGCCAAATCACCGGCCCGTTCGATTGCCGGGCCGCTGGTTACGCGAATTTGCGCCCCCATTTCATTGGCTATCACACCGGCTAATGTAGTTTTGCCCAAGCCCGGTGGTCCATAAAGCAAGATATGGTCGATCGGCTCGCCGCGTTTTTTGGCGGCATCAATTGCCAGTTTAATGTTTTTTTTCAGACGTTCCTGGCCAACGTAATTTTTAAAATCACGCGGGCGCAGAGTTTGTTCCAACTCTAACTCTTCCGGCTCGTCCTTGCCGGCAGTATTGATAATCCTTTCAACCGCCATACCCACATTCTAACATTTGCTATGATGAACCCATGAAAGAGTTCCTAGCCATAGACATAGCTTTGCTGCCACCTGACGAAGTTATGGACACAGTAATAGCTATAAACAAAAGCCATAAACCTGATTTTTTGTTAAATAAAACCTCTCGGTTGCCTCACATAACTCTTTGCCAAGCAACTATAAAAAACAGGGATATCCCAAAACTTGCATTACTACTAGAAGAAATTGCCTCACGGCACAATCCTCTTATTTTGAAAGCAAAACTTGTTAATACACCCTACAGGTATTTCAAAATAGATAGGACCAAGGACATTGATAATCTACATGACCAAGTAATGGCTAGCTCTAAAAACCTTATATTATATGACATAAAACCAGAGTACTTCTACGATTCTCCTGTAAGAGAAAGCAGTGTTGAATATGTGCGTAATTTTCAGAAGAAAGCTGCTTATGAGAAATATGATCCTCATATAAGCCTAGGTATAGTCAAGCCCACTTCGCATGAACAGGCCATTAGTTTTGTTACTAAGCGTTTAACTATCTGTCACCTCGGTAACTACAACACCTGCCGTAAGATTCTTTTTGAAACGGTACTGAAGGAAAGGTAGCAGCGACCGGTTCCGCGTAGCGGAAACTGGATTCACTCCAGTAGGGAGCGCCGGAGGAAAACCGTAGGTTGTCTTCCGGATTAATTCAAAATGGCGGCTTTGGGGAGATGTGAGCCCTTAAGGATTGTTAGAACTTCTTTGGCTTCCACGGTTTCTTTTTCTAACAGAGCCTTTTTGAGGTCTTCCAATTTGTCCATGTTAGCCTTAAGCACTGCCCGGGCCCGGGTGGCAGCTTCGGTAATCAAAGCTTCTACTTCATCATCGATAACCTTAGCGGTTTCGTCCGAATACTGGCGTTCGTGGACTAATCTTTCTAGCATCATGCCCTCGTCCACTTGGAAGACCTGATCGCGCAGTTTTTTGCCCATGCCTTGGTTTACAATCATGTCACGGGCCAGTTCGGCCGCCTTTTGCAAATCAGAGCCCGCCCCAGTTGTTACCCTATCAATACCGTAGATTAACTCTTCGGCAACCCGTCCACCCAACATGCGCGCCAACACATCTTTATATTCAACAATGCTGTGGTAGCTTTTATCCTCGGGCGGGATGAACCAAGTTACACCGCCAGTTGCCCCGCGTGGGATAATGGTAACTTTGTGGACCATGTCGCTATCTGGCAGCACGTGGCCGACTATGGCATGGCCAGCCTCGTGATAGGCTGTTAGTTCCTTTTCTTTATCGCTCATGATCTTACTTTTGCGCTCTGGGCCAATGGCAACTTTTTCAAAGGCTCCAACTACATCTTCGTCCTCAATAACTTTGCGGTTATGCCGGGCGGCCAAAATTGCCGCCTCGTTGGCTATGTTAGCCAGATCTGCGCCGCTGCTACCGGCACTTTTGGCTGCCAACGAATCCAAATCCACGTCTTTGCTGACCGGCTTTTCAGCAAAATGCACTTTTAGTATGGCTTCGCGGTCTTTGCGGTCGGGTAAATCAATATTTACCCGCCGGTCAAAACGTCCGGGGCGCAGCAGTGCCGGGTCTAGCACATCCGAGCGGTTTGTAGCCGCCAGAACTATTACGTTTTGTCCCTGCTCAAAGCCATCCATCTCTACCAATATTTGATTGAGTGTTTGTTCGCGCTCATCGTGTCCACCGCCCATGCCGGATCCGCGGCGGCGGCCAACGGCGTCAATTTCGTCTATAAAAATGATGCATGGGGCGTTTTTCTTGGCCTTGTTAAACAGATCGCGCACCCTACTGGCGCCCACGCCTACGAACATTTCTACGAACTCTGAGCCACTGATGCTAAAAAATGGTGCGTTGGCTTCACCAGCTACCGCCCGTGCAAGCATGGTTTTACCGGTACCCGGTGGCCCAATTAACAGAACTCCCTTGGGAATTTTGGCCCCTACGCCCTCAAATTTCTTGGGGTATTTAAGAAACTCCACTACTTCTTGCAAATCTTGTTTAGCTTCGTCGCTACCAGCAACATCTTTAAAACTGATGCGGTTTTTCTCATTACCATAAAGCCTAGCCCGGCTTTTGCCAAAACTTAAGGCCTGGTTCCCTTGCCCTTGGGCGCTACGGAACATAAATATAATCAGTACAACTATAATCACTACCGGAAGTACCCCTGTGAGTAAGCCAATCCAGATACTGTTGCTGCTGGAGGGCGGAGCATTGGTCAAGACGACTTTGCCTTGCTGCAACCCCTGTTGATAGATACTGGAGCCGTCTTCTTTATAGGATTTTTCGGTAGCTTTGGCCTGGCCTTTAGGGGTGATGTCCAATTCATCGCCCTTAACGGTTATCTGCTGGGTTTTACCACTGTTAGCATCGCTAATTACCTGCGAGAATGGAACGGTTTTAAGTTGGCTTGGTTGATTAAAGGCCGCAAATATAATCAGCCCAAAAAGAATGATTAAAGCCAAGAAGCCAACGTTCTTAAAATTGTTACGCCGTCGGTCATCGCTCCCGCCTCCAAGGCGAAACTGGTTTCTACCATCCATACTGCAGATATTATAGCAGGCAGATCATCATCTGTTGCTAAAGTGTGCTTCTGTAGCACCAACTACCAAGCTTAAGTTCTTGCCGACATCAACCTTAGTGTTTGGTCTGGCAGTTTTTAGCGCAAGATTCAACCGCTCGATAGTTTTTTCATCAAACTGATTGTTTCCATTGGCTTTTAACCAAAAAATAATCAGTTCGTTGGCAATTACCGTAGGCATAGTTGCAAATTTACTACGATCAACATGATCATTACTAGTAATAGTATGCGATAAGGTCGCAATTATATTGTTTAGCTCTAGTCTATTTTTTGCGACTTTTTCTATATTTTTAACTAATTCTTGTTTCTGTGAAGCTTTTAGTCTAGGGATAATTTGCAGGCGGATATAGTTGCGCAGATACTTCGAATCCTTGTTGGTGCTATCTTCGTGCCAGCCAAGCTTGTGGTATTTAGCATACCTGACAATTTTAGTTTTAGGAGTATTAATTAACGGCCTGACAATCCCGGGATTGTCCATTATTGATGTTAGTCCCCGTCGCCCAGTACCGCGTAAGATGTTAATGAGAGCCGTTTCAATCAGATCATCCTGGTGGTGGGCGGTAATTATTGCTCTGGCTTTATGCCGCTTTCTCAGCGCGTTTAAAAATGCGTAGCGGGCATTTCTTGCCTTTTCCTCGCTAGCTGCAACGCCGAGTTCACCATGCCCGACCTCAAATTGCAGCCCGTATCTTTTGGCCGCTCGTTTAACAAGCTTCTCGTCCTTTGAGGCATCACTTCGTATACCGTGGTTGAAATGAGCTACAACTAGCTCAACATCTGGCTTTTTTGATAGCAAATCAAGCAGAGCCATAGAGTCTACGCCGCCACTGACACCAAGAACGTACTTGCCGGGTTCTATCTGAATATTCATAATCAAACCTCCTCTATTCGGCATTTGTGGGTTGACGCCGGCAGCTATATTCTTTACCGGTCAGATAGATGATTATCAGATCAAAGATAGTTAGTGCTATTAAGCCAACAGAGAATTTATAGCTAATCCTATAAACCTGGTAAACCACGAACAAGCTAGTTACTGTTATTAGCGCGACGTATGCCCAAAGGTGATTTCTTAGCACCTCAACCACTAAAACCAGCTTTACGATGCCGTGGCTCAGTAGATAAGCAGCACCAAAGGTCAGTGAAGTACCGCTGAGGCCATGGGCGGTTTTTAGAATATGGTTAGCGATAAAGTCATGTGGATCCTCTGACAGTTCGCCTTGGGTCAGTCTGGCTGCCCAGCGGTTAATCTCATCGGGTGTGATGAGTAACAGCAAAATTCCACCAAGCGCCTCTAGTAGGCCATCTAGTCCCTTAAGATAAAGGCCGATCCTAAAAGCTTTGTCGGTGGCGGTTTTAGGGTGTTCGACCGGATTATAGTCGAGTTTATTCATAGGTTAACGGGTTAAAGAACCCAGACTATGAGTTCCAGCACTTTTGGTAGCAGCGACAGGAATCGAACCTGTGACCTCGGGCTTATGAGTCCCACGCTCTAACCAACTGAGCTACGCTGCCTCGTCAGAGTCGACGTGCCGGCCTCCGTACTTTTACTATTTAGAAAAAGTACTTGCGGCCTCAGGTCGTCTCTCCCTCTTCAATTTCACAAGCAAGACAACTACTTGTCTTGTGAAATTGCTAAAGAACAGGGGTTATTATAGCACAAAACAGATTAGCCCGGGGCTATTCTTCGTTTATCACTTCGTCTATCGCCAGAAGTTGCGGGTCTTCTGTCGGCAGCAGCACGTATGTTAGCGCGTCAGCCATTTTTTACCTCGTTTTTGTATTTTTTTGATCTGCTATTTATTATCATAAGGCTTTTGTTTTGCCTGTCAACAACTTTTAAGCTTGTTTTTATGCTAACTTCGTGGTTAACTATCGCCGTTAGGATCTTATCTGTTCTTGGTCAAGAGAGAACTAGTGAACGGCCGCAAGGAGATTGTCCGAGTTCAACCGTAGCCAGACGAGTAAGGGGTCGTTCCTAAGTTAGTTAAAGAAATCAAGGATACACTCAATGTACAAATTATTTGTAGGCGGTTTGCCTTTTTCTACTACCGATGATGAGCTCAAAGAACTTTTTGCTGCTCACGGTACCGTAGCTTCAGCTACCGTTGTCCGCGACCGCGATAGCGGCCGCAGCAAAGGCTTTGGCTTCGTCGAGTTCGAAAACGACGAAGAAGGTAAAGCTGCCGAGGCTGCCCTTAACGGCACCGAGGTTGGTGGACGCAACATTTCTGTTGCCCAAGCCCGCCCCAAAGAAGAGCGCTAAGTTTACTTCGACGCTTAAACAAAACTCCCTCGATCTGGGGGAGTTTTTTTGATAACTAGACAGACTTGACGCATCGCATAGGGAGGAATCTGGTTATTTGATAGTTGCGTATTGTTCGACCTTATCGGTCGTGGTGTTGTATATAGCGATGTACTCGTGGTTCGTAGAGGTAGCGGTATCTAGAATCTGAAGGATAATTTTATCATCGCCAGCCCAGCCCTTGGGGATTATCTGGCTAATCTGAGTTATACCATCCGGTACGGGGTTAAAAGAGCTGGTGTCCTTGGTGTTAGTATCAATTACTGTATACCCGTTACTTTTAAACAAAACCGGGAAGAGATAAAGCTTGTCGCCCTTGGGAGACAGGCTGGTAAAACTATCGGTGGTTACGGCTAGCACTTCAGGTTTATTATCGAGCGACTGTTCGGAGAACTGGTTTACAGCCGCGCCAACCGTAACTTCATTAGTAAAAATTAAGCCGCCATCTTCTCTGGTGTAGATATCGTAAATGCCACTGCCATCGGTAGTCAATTGGCTACTTTTACCAGTAGTTAAATCAAGCTGGAATAAATCGCTGCTGACTGCTGGCTTGGTGGTTGCGCCGCCGGCCTCGACATATTTGGTGGCTGGTTTATCGGCATAAATAACGGTGTTATTATCTGCCCAAGCCGGGCTGGCATAGCTCATTTCTACCGCATAATCATTGGCGGCGGTCCGACTAAAGCCCTCGCCTATCGGGTTTAGTGTGGCTGGATAGTCTTTCGTTGTGTTGCTGCGTATATCCCACACTGTTATTTTGTTTTTCTGTGGCAGCGCGAGCTTGTAGCCGTCGGGCGAAACGCTACAACAGATTGTGTCAGATACTTCTTCAGGGGTCGCCGAAAAAACTATCTTGTTCTCGCCGGTGTTCAAATCAAGCAGCCTCGCGCCGAGCTTTTTGTCAACGCCACTGCCTTCGTCAAAACCATACACTACAAAATGGTCACTCATAATATGCGGGGTTCCGCCTCCAGACGTAAGCTTATAGGCTTTATTGGTCTTCAAATCGTAAAGATAAAGACCGCTATCTCCATAACTGACCACGTTCGCGGAGACTATGACAGTATTGACGTCCGGGTTCGCGCTTTTTACCGTTGGTAGACCGATAGTCGAGAGTTCTTTGAACTTGCCGGCGTCATAAGTCAGATAGCCTGCTACCGAATCGCCAAACGAAAATTGAGGTTTGGCGCTGGCAAGAGTAGTGTTGGATGTTTGGTTTGGCGATGAGTTTTTGGAAGTGCTGTGGTACTTAACGAAATAAACAGCTGTTCCGACGGCCAGTATTAGAATTCCGATAATAATTATCCAAAGCTTGCTTCTTTTTTGTGGCAAATTCCCAAGGGGAGGCGGCGGAACCGGTTGTTGGCTAACAGGTGGTGTCTCGACCAATTGGGGCTGGGGTGCAGGCGTTATGGACGGTGGAGCAGTAGAATCATCGTTCATTAAACTTAAGTATTACAGAACAGTTGATGAAATACAAAAAGGCGCTAAAGCGCCTTCTGAATCTAACTTGGTAGCCCGAGTTCATTCGAATTGGAACAACCTCAGGGCAGAATTGGCCAGATGGAAAGCTTTATCTAGGAGCGGTAATCTGTTTGCTAGCTCTACCGCTCAGTACTAGAACAGGCCGAATGTTGGCAACGATTGGCTACAGGAAATGCTTTGGTAATAAGTTAGAGCCCCGTTATGCGCTGGGTCTGCCGAATTAAAGCTGATTACGACCGAACAGTAGTTACTGGCTAGAAGCTTATGGACATTGACGCCCATGCTTCTATAAATGTATCGGTTGCCGTTGTTGTCAGAGCCGTATATGTATGCACCCCAACCATTACTTTTAAGTGAGGCTGTGGCTGTTTGAATATAGTTTTTCAGGTAAGAAGCGGGCTTTCCGTTTGCTCCAAAAGTGAGCTTGGACTGACACACGGTCTCAAATTCCGAGGGAGCACACTTTACTTCTGTCGGCGTTAAATTATTGGTGACTTGAGATGCTTGCGACAAACTAATCGCACTTTTTATGGAACTATTAACATTACGCGGTGCTATATAGTATCGAATTACTAAAACAGCGAAGACCGTAATTAGGATGATTGCCACAAGCACAATTAATAAGTTTTTTAGCGGGAGTTTTAAATACCGTTTCATTGACTAGAATATAACCTATTTTTTGAATTTAGGATAATAGGACTCGAACCTAATTAACAGGGGTGAGTTTTGATGTAAATCAAAAAGAGACTGGTTTTGGAACCAATCTCTATCTGTAATTATCACTTGGTAGCGGGGAGAGGACGGCGTCAGGGCTAACACGCCTGACTATATCCGCTCCTGCGTTACTCGGAATAAATTCCTGCGTGACTTAGTCGCTACACGAACCTCCCGCTCACTACGTTCGCTCAACGAGGTTCTCGCCCTTCTCCGAACCATGAAAAAAGACCCATCAGAAGATGAGTCATTTTTCATGGTAGCGGGGAGAGGACTCGAACCTCTGACCTCGTGGTTATGAGCCACGCGAGCTGCCACTGCTCCACCCCGCGTCGTTGGAGCAAGCCACCAGCTTGCAACGACGAACAGCTAAACTTACGTTTATTGTTCGTGTCTTCAGCTTTATGCTGCTCCTCCTCTCAAATTTTCAAACCGTGATCAGACCCCCGCTTTGAAAATTTGTGGAAGACCAAGTACATATTCTAATCTGTTATAAGGTGTTTGTCAATCGCTGAAGAGTTTGCGTCCGAGCAAAAAATCCCGCCAATCCTCTAAGTTTTTGGCTACTCCTGTCGGGCCATTTGTTGTGTTGGCATTATTCGCCGTAGTGGGGGAGACGGCCAAAGATGGATCAATATATTTCATAGCCACACTCTTTGGAATCAGCAAGACCGTTTCGCCGGGGGCGGCTAAGCCAAAATTCTGCCGGGCGGCCAGTTCCAGATACTGGTTAGTCTGCAGATATTCATTCTGTAAGGACATATTGGCATTCTGCAAGCCAAGTACACTGTTCTGCTGCCTCAGGGTAGAGATTTGCTTTTGCAACTCGTAGTTATTCTGAACAGTTTTTACACCGCTCCAGGTAATAGCCAACACGATGACGGCAAAAATATAAAGGCCGACGTTACGAATATCGGTTAGCTGCCTAATGCGAGCACTGTTCCACTTGGTTTTATTTTTTTTAAACATCTTAAGCTGGTGGGGATGCCTGGACTTGAACCAGGGACCAATCGGTTATGAGCCGACTGCTCTAACCACTGAGCTACATCCCCGTATACCAAGTATAACAGATAGGGAAGGTCTGGTTTTAGTCTAAATAACTTAAGAGTTCTTGTAAGCTTCTAGCTGCCATTAGCTTTTCGCGTAGTTCTTTGGCATCGTCAAAGCCGTTTATATAGATCTTGCAGAATTTATTAAGAGTTTCTACCCTCCGCTCACCATTTTTCCAAGTTCTCGCAAATAGCCTGACGTGTTTGCGATATAGCTCTATCTTCTGCTCTTTACCAAAGCTTGCCCACGGGCTGGTTCTGGCAAATACGAACGGATCATTGAATACTCCGCGACCGATCATTACACCGTCCAGCTCATATTTTTTGGCCAGCTTCTCGGCTTGCTGGCGGCTCATAACATTGCCGTTACCAACAATCAGCGTAGAAGGGCAGAGGGCATCGCGCGTTTCCCGGGCTTGGCCGACTAAATCCCAATTAGCCGGAACTTTAGAGAGTTGCTTAGCTGTCCGGCCATGAATACTTAACATGTTAAGTTTTTTCGTCAGCAGGAACTCGATCCAGCCCATATCTACTGTTGTAAATCCTACGCGCGTTTTGATGCTAACAGGGAAGTCCTTGCCCACCCCCTCTCTTGTTGCATCAATAATTTCCGCCGCTAGCTCTCTGTTGTTCATCAGTGCTGCGCAAGCGCCATTTTTGATAACTGTTTTGACTGGGCACCCCATGTTAAGGTCTATCCCATCAAACCCCATGGCTTTTATTTCGGTTGCGGTTTTTTTAAAATTTTCGGGTTTTAGCCCCCACAACTGGGCAAAAATCGGCCGCTCTTTATCTGTAAAACGCAATTTTGGCAGCAGCTTTTCCCGCCCTGGGCTCTGTAGGCCATCAACGTTTACAAATTCAGTGATAAACAGATCCGGCTTGGCACAATCGGCTACGATCTGGCGGAAAACTGTGTCCGTAACATCGTCCATTGGCGCCAACACCAAAAACGGCCTCGGTAATTGATTAACATTCATAATATTTAGAAAAACTAGTAAGTTTTTCGGGCATCCTCCACGTTTGGAGGCGGCCCGTCTGCGTTTATTAGTTGTCTAGATCCTAAACCCCTTCTGGTTTTTTTCCTCTTTGCCTTAGGCCTGCTAGCCAGCACTCTCCTAGCAGCACGCCCTATCAAGATATCCTCGTCTTCCGGTGTCAAAGTTTTAGATCTTTCGCGAGTACCAAATGCGGTAGTTTGACCCTGTTGATCCACAATACCACGTCTAAAATCTATGTCTTTCTGTATGTCATCTACGACTGGTCTTATTTTACTAGGTGGCAAGTGGGGCTTTGGCGGCAGCGGCTCGACTGGTATTGATGGTTCAAGCTCCGGTATGGGTATTGCAGATTTTATAGGTAGCCGGCCTTGGCCATCATCGGGCTGTGCTGCATAGTCACTCTCTGGATCCTTTAACATATTTATATCCTAACATACTAGGTTTTGAGGGCGGCTTTTATGCGGTCTTCAGGCGAGAGTTTGGAATCAACTTTACTGAGGGCTTGGGCGGCATCTTGGACAGAGTAACCTAAAGCTACTAATCCCTGCAGAGCTTCGTCGTTGGGATTGGCACTGGCAGTTAGAAAATCTGTAGCATCTTGGCTGGCGGTCAGGCCAACTTTGTCCTTCAGATCCACCACAACCCGTTCGGCCACCCTTTTGCCCACGCCGTTAGCTTGAGTAATAAACTTGGTGTCGCCGGCAGCAATTGCCTGGCGTACATGCGACAAACTCGCAATACTCATAATGGCCAACGCCATCTTGGGGCCTACTCCGTTAACGCTCAGCAACTGTTCAAAAAGCAGCTTAGCTGGGACTTCACGAAAGCCAAATAAATCATGGGCGTTATCCCGGATATGTTCATAAATATAAAGTTTGGCTGGCTTACCAGTTTCTAGCGCGCCAAAATCTTCAAAACTGACGTTCAGGCCATAGCCAACGCCGGCACACTCCAAAATTACAGTATCGCCAAGTTTTTCGGTTACCTTACCTTCCAAAACTGCAATCATGGTCTTATTCTACACGAGATGTCATAGCATGGGTTATAGCGGCGGCTAAGGCGTCGGCGCAATCGTCCGGTTTTGGTACTTCTTTCAGACCCAATATTACCCGCACCATTTCTTGCATTTGTTTTTTATCGGCACGACCGTACCCGGTAAGCGATTGCTTGATTTGCAGCGGCGTGTACTCGGCAATCTCTAAACCAGCTAGCTTACCTGCTAGCATAGCCACGCCGCGAGCGTGGCTGACACTAATTGCCGTAGTAATATTTTGGGCGAAAAAAAGCTTTTCTATCACCATCACGGTCGGTTTAGTGTGTGCTATTTCGCTAGCTAAGTGGCGATAAATCTCAATCAACCTCTCGTCCAGGGGCTGGTGGACATTTGTGCGGATCACCCCTCCGTCAATTAATTTAGCTTTGCCGCCCGCAGAGGTTTCTATAACCCCGAACCCTAAAATCCCCGTCCCTGGATCAATTCCGATGATCCTCATCTGTATTCTTCGGTTATTGGCTGGATGATGTCCAAAATCTCTTTGTGCATATCCGGCGCAGCAACCAAAACGCCGTTTATATCCTCGTCCCATCTCGGGACCTCTTCACCAAAAATATCTGTGACTTTTGCCCCGCTCTCCTGGGCAATCAAACAACCGGCGGCTAAATCCCATGGGTTAATCACACTAGTGATACAGGCATCAAAATATCCAGCTCCAACCATTGGCAAGATGTAGGCAATCGGGTGGTCAAAGATGGTGAACCCACCCTTTTTACCAAATGCCGCTGCCAGTTTGCCATCGATGTCGTTACTCTTAAAAACTGCTTGGTTGACGCCGCCAACTACCCAAGCTGATATTACCTTTTTCCCTCGATGAACGTGGTTGCTTAAATCCAATTTGTTGCCATTCTCGTAAGCACCACCCCCTTCTACAGCCCAAAAAATCCGCTCGGTATTGGGGTCGGACACTACTCCAAGTTTTGGTTGACCGTCTTCCACGAAGGCAACGCTAAACGCAAAAACCGGCACACCACGACCAAAATTCGGTGTGCCATCCAGCGGATCAACTATCCACAGCTGCTCGCTGTTTAGCATATAGCTTTCTTCTTCACCTAAGACCCCGTGATCGGGAAACTTTCGCTTGACCCTGGAGATTACCATTGAGTTGATCTCAGTGTCCGCTAATGTGACGGGTGTGAGATCTTCCTTGATGTCCATCTGGAGGGATTTTGTAAGAAAATGCTTGAGCATAATCTTTCCGGCTTCTTCGGCTAACTCTTTTGCAAATTCTAAATAGTTCTTCGGGTCATTCATTTTAAAAATTCTTCTCTAGTTCCGTCTATTAATATAACCTGTCCATCCTCCAGTGGCTTGTATGAAATCTTGTGCTTTTTAAAATACTGGATTGATTTATCGGCCTCTGCACCAAACCAATCAGACTTGCAGTGTGGAACAATCATAAAATCGACCAGACCTAATCCATCCCAGATAATTTCTTTGTTAGGATAATTATCTGGAACCGCATCCGGCTGTGGTCTATCGCCGTATTCAATACCGCGCAGTGACGGGGCGGTAATACAGGCTCCGGCACTCCAACCACCGTAAAGAATTTTATCTTCTTTTAGCAATTTTTTAAGGATCATATCGAGGCTGCTGGCTCTCATAGCTCTGCGCAAAATGAAAGTATTTCCGCCTGATGACCAGAGTGAGCCAAAATTACTTAACTTGTTAAGTAATTTCTCCGATTCACCGAAATAATCGCGCAGGTCTATTTCTTCAAATTCAAATCCGGCGGCTTCAAACATCTTTTTCTTTTCTGGGGTACTCCAATTTCTCTCCTCTGGAGACAAATCATCTTGGGCATTCTTTAAATAGGCAGCTTTTTTGTTCTTGCCCGCCAGTTTTGCGGCGACTTCAGGGTAATTTCCAAGGTCTTGTGATGACAAAAATAGGCGCATTATTTTCTCTGCTCAGCTTTACGAATGCTATCTACGGCCCACTCATCCCTGATTTTACCGTCTTTGAGCATTTTCTCTATTGCTTGCAGGCTAAACCATTTTGCATCTAATATTTCCTCTGGCTGGGGTGTGATCTCCCCATCCTCAATCTTGGCTTCAAAGGAGTAAAGTGCCCTACCCGACCTATCGCTGTCTTTTATATAGAGCGGTTCTGGATCTATAATCTTGACTACTAATCCCACTTCCTCTAAGGCTTCACGCGTCGCAGTTTCTGGTAAGGTTTCTCCCTTGTCTTGAATGCCTGCTGGCAGGTTCCACAACCCTCGCACTTTTTCCCATTTTTCTTGCACAAGTAGATACTCACCGCTTTCATTCCTCAAAACTACGCCTGCGGCTGGGACATTTTCATCGCTCATACGTTAACTCCTTCGGGGATATCAAAATTGGTGTGGGTGGCTATAACATCATCTAAATCATCAAGGGCGTTCATGAGATTAATTACTTTGCGGGCAGTTTCCGGATCGCTGATTTCTACGGTATTGTTGGGCACGTAGGTAAGCTCGGCGTCAACCACTTCCAGCCCGGTGTCTTTTAGCCGATCCCGGACTTTAGCCAAATCGTGCTGAGCAGTATAAATAACGGTTTCGCCTGTTTCCTTTTCTTCTACCACATCCTCGGCACCAGCTTCAATTGCCTGTAATTGAATGTCTTCGCCAATACCTTTTACCCGAATTACCCCTTTGTGGCTAAATTGGAAGGCCACGCTTCCTTGCTCGGCCATGTTACCGCCGGACTTACTGAAAGCCGTGCGGACCTCGGGCAGTGTACGGTTCTTATTATCCGTTGCCACGTCCACCAAAACGGCTATGCCGCCTGGCCCGTAGCCTTCGTACATTGCTTGCTCGAGCTGAGTAGTAGATTTGTCGGACGCCCGCTGAATGGACCGCTCTATGTTGGTATTAGGCATGCTGGCTTTCTTGGCTTTTTCAACAACCATAGCTAGCGCCGAGTTAGTGGCTGGGTCGGTGCCGCCACGGGCAGCTATGGCAATCTGGTTACCAAGTTTGGTAAACAGGGCGCCGCGCTTAGCATCGTTGGCGCCCTTTTGGCGTTTGATAGTCGCCCATTTGGAATGTCCACTCATACAATAATTATCTCATTGATTAAAGTTTCTGTTAATCTGCCTGCCCCTTACCAAAACCTGAGCGAAGAAGAGGCTGGATAAGCCTATTCCGCAGAATCAAGTTTTTGGTGAGGGGTTATTATAGCATTTTTTAGGTGGACGTGCCTTTGAGCCGCTAAAACCGCCAACAGCACCAGACCATAGCAGGCAACCATTAGGGCTGGGGCAATGGTCAGATGCAAAAATTCGGAGGGAATACTTGCTAATATATGCACAACATCAAGCATATATGTCAGTAGCAACCGGGCCGGCAACGCAAACCAGCCGGCGACCGGCGCGGCCAAGCTGCCGGCCGCAGCAGCAATAGCTGATAGTAACATTGCTACTGATACCAGAGGCACAATCAAGAGATTAGCAATTAAGGCGACCAGTGAAAGTTGGCCAAAAGTCATCATAATCAACGGCTGGGTCATGATTTGGGCCGAAAAAGTTTCAATCAGAACCGAAGTCAATATCTTTGGTGGCCGGCTAAATAGGCGGGCGGAAATTATTGGCGCTATCACCAAGACGCCAAAAAAGGCCAGGAACGACAGGTACCACCCCAAATCGCCCCAAACGTAAAATGGGCTAATCATCCCTGTTAAAGCTGCTGTGAAGCCGATAAGAACCAGGGGCTTGATTCGCCGGCCATAAAACCAGGCCCACAAAGTCAACAGCGAGACGATTGCCGCCCGCACAATAGACGCGCTAAAACCAGTTATAAGCACAAAGCCGGCGATAAAGGTGAGCGACAGCATCAGCTGCTGGTATTTGGAGGGCAATCTCAACCGCGCTATAGCCCGGGCAATAATCGTTACATTGTAGCCAGATACCGCCACGATGTGCACCAGGCCCACCATCGTTAAAGCAGCCAGAACGTCTTGCGGTAGGGTAACCCGTTGGCCAACCAGTAACCCCATGGCAAATGAGGCTACCGGCTCGGGCAAAGCGTTCTGCATGCCAGCGGCAAAACGCCGGCCAACACTGATAAGCCAGCTATGGCCGATGCCGATGCGGGTTAGCTGCGCATAAGCTATGGTCGCCTGGTTGGCGCCACGAGTAGGATAAAGTTTGCCGGTTACTTGCACCCTATCACCCCTGTAAATCATGTGCTCGCCAAAACCACTGAGTTTAAACGAACCAGCTAGCGGCTGGTTCTTGGGGGCTATAAGCTGGACATTATTTGCCGTGAATTGGATTTGCGATTTCGTAGAATAGACAGAGTCGCTAGTAGCTGTAGCCTGAATAGTCACTTTTTGCAGGCTGTAGTCCTGCAGGACATGCAGCCGCTGCATATAAATTCCGCCACGCCACATGCCTAAGCCTAAACCCAGCAAACAAATTACAATCAGGCTGGTGAAATTTTTTGATTTCAAAAGTAAAAACAGAGGAGTAAATATTAACCACCAAATCTGCGGCGTAATCTGTAATTTACGCGATAAACCCAGCCCCGCCAGAACCGCAGTGCAACCAGCGGTAATCAGAGTAGTTCGCCTAAACTTTCTCACTATTCTGCCATCATGGCAGATATTTGTTCATAAATTAATTGCTTAAGGTTGATTTTTGGCCTAATAAAACAGATAATGTAAGGTGTTTCGTCGGAATCGAGGCACCGGCTTCCGTGAGCTTGTAGACCGTGCTCACTTTCAGCCTCGGCTCGCTTCCTCCTCTCAATTTCGCAAACGGTCGCTAGCGCCCCGATTCGCAAAATTGCAAGAGAAATTTTGGACGCCCAAACTCACACACTTGGATGCAGTGCAAGACGCCGCCGAGGAACGCCCGCAGGTGTATTACAATACATTGAGGACGTACCGCCGGCGAGCAACGTAGCAGTGCGCCAAAAAGCCAGCAGGGTTTACGGCTTTGCCGGGAAGCAGTGTTGGCTGGTGTGTGAATTTGGGGGCCCATAGCTCAGTTGGTAGAGCAGAGGCCTTTTAAGCCTCGTGTCGCGGGTTCGAGACCCGCTGGGCCCTCCAATGAAAGTGCCCGGCCTTGCGCCGGGTATTTTCATTGGTTGTCTTAGTCGGTTTCGGTTCCGCGACCAAGACGCAAAGCGGATTGTAGTCGCGGGTTCGGTCATCCAGGTCGCGCGCAGTCCGCCTGAAGCGGACGAGCACGGCTGCAGATGTGCGCTGTCCCGCTGGGCCCTCCAACCATAAGCATTTTGACCTCTATAATTAACAGGCTACAATCTTATATAATTGCACACAACAAGCTAATTATTGACAACAGTTTATAATTATGCTTATATGTGTGTATGTCTCGGGAAAGAAATTCCACTTACTACAGGGATTATGCTGATATGGCACAAGAAATGATTAATGGCTTAAGCGATGGTGATATGCCACACGTAGGAACACTGCAATATATGTACGGCATTAGTGAAGCGGGTCGTGTGCAAGCAGAACTTGTTATGGACCATATTTTGGCTGACCCTCAACTAACAGAACAGTTTGACGCTACTGTTACTGCGTTTCAAGCAGAACAAGCGGCTTAATCTTGATAATATGGAAAGCAGGATTGGTTGGCTACATAATACTTCAGGGGATGAAATACCTGTAGATCCGACATTAATTACAGATACATCTGGTGAATTAGTGGACGTAACGCCACAACAACTAGAGCAAATACTTGCCAATGACCCTGACTCTATTTTGCAGTTAATGGCTTGGGGTAGTTTTCAGAGCAGACAAGAAGCTGAGGCATTTCTTGCTGAGAGCGAGCAAGCCTCTTAATTTCGGCTGCTACAGCCTTCACGGTGGCCCTCCACAGATAAGACCTAGTGCATCTTCCAAACAGATACTCCCGCCCAGTAATTAATTGACAATCTAGGCAAGTGATAGTATTCTTAACTTTTTAAAGAGTCGAGGTAGTATTGTTACCATGACAGAACGCAATCCGCAGTTATCGCAGAAGGTTATTGATCTCGCTTGGGAAGCTGCACAGGCCAGTGACCGAGCATTCGATGAGCGTGATCTAGCCAACTTTAAAATACTAAGTGATATGGCTGCAACTGTTATGCTATTGCCCACTACCGCGTTTAATTTTCAACGTGCTGAAATTCCATCTGCCCAAGTACCGGAAATTGACGTTGAAACAACTGAACGGCTGGAGGTTCTACCCACTGATTACCGTAAATTAGTACTAAACCGCTATACCGAAAAAAATGAAGTAGTAGGTACCCAAATTAATGCCAACACCCTGCCTGAACACTATCGGCTGCCGGGGTTAAGTGAATTTATAGAAGAGGTCATAGCTTTAGCTCCGGTCTATGAAGCATTTATCAAAAATAGCTGGGAGCCAGAAGTAGTTTTTGTGCCCAACAACCTAAGCCTCGAGCAGTGGGACAGCCTGCTCATGGGCCATACATTGCCAAATGGCCGTAAGTCCAAGGGCCTATCACGTGCCTGGAGAGTTAATGAAGTTTATGACCAAGGAACCGACGCTAACCCATGGTATTTAGCTATTGTATGTAGTACTGAAAGACCCCCGCTTACTAATGTAAGTCCTGACGGTGAACACGGCTCTCGAGCCAATAAAACCATTAGAATATTGTCAGAACTGCCAAACATAGCTGACGTCTCATCTCCAGAAGCCATTATTAATCAAGCTAGTCCATCAGAAGAAATGTATTGTGCTTTTCAGCTTGCTCGCTTAGAGCGTGGTGAGCAACCCGTAGACACCGAGACCTGGACCATTGGCAAAGAAAATATTAGCCTGGGATCTCTGTTCTTTAGCTTTCCTATATACAAGCGGCAGGTTTTCTCTTTCTTTAGCGATCGTGCTCACCGCCTTGAAGGTAGCGGTGTCCGCCCCTCAGCTAACGGTAAAGATCTAGTTCTCGGCTAGGGACATAATTACTAATATGTAGGTGTTGGCTACCCTGAATTGTAGTTGCTACAGCCTTCACGGTGGCCCTCCACGGAAAGCTCATCATTTGGATGAGTTTTTATTTGTGTCTCTTAATATAATGACTTCTACTGAACCAGACCAGCAATAGGCTTACTAGAGTACCAATACCAATAATTATTGCTTCTTGCTTTTCTAGCTGGTTCCAAATGCTAAGGTTGCTAAAATTAATGTTCGCCCAGTTGCTCAGTAGCGGACCGACCGTTAGGGCCAGCAAACCGCCGCTAGCCAGAGCTGGTACGATTTGTAAGTAAAAACGTGAATGTGTGGCGTGTTTTCTAGTCAGTAAAAGCGTTATCGCCAGCGGCACGGCAATCATTATTAGATTGATGGCGTTGCCGCTTAGCAGCTGGCCTGATGACACCAAGTGGCTCAACCAATGCTGCGTGCTACCGCTAGCATAGGTGGCAGCTGTAAAGCCGGTGCAGAGCGCCAAAAATCCCAGGGCCGCATCGGCCCGTAACAAAAAAGTTAACACCAGAGGCGCAGCAAGCAGAGCAATCAGTACCAATTCGGCCATACACTGTTATTTTAGCACTAGCGCTTAGAAAAGTACGGCTGTTCCAAGGTCAATATTTAAAATTTTTGAATACGGCTACTAATTGCGAACTCTTTATTTAGGCTTATGCGCCAACACGGTCTTTACGGTGCCTAGCTTTGGCATTAACTTCTACGTACTCAATAATTTTTTCGGCGACGTTGCGACTCGTAACCAGCTCTATGCCAAACCCAGGACTGGAGTTAACCTCAAGCACAAGCGGTCCTCTATTACTCCTCATAAGATCCACGCCACAGATAGATAGACCCATAGCCCTAGCGGCCTTGATGGCCACGTGTTTTTCTTCATCTGTTAGCTTTACCGTACTCCCCTCTCCGCCTTGGTGAAGGTTAGAACGGAATTCCTCCTCAACATTAATGCTTTGGCGTTTCATACTGGCCACTACTTGACCACCCACCACGAAAGCCCTGATGTCGGTTCCGGCTGACTCCTCTATATACTCTTGTAGCAAGATGTTAGTGCCATCGTCGTCCATCATATAAAAAGATTGGATAACTGACTTTGCAGCCTTTCTGGTTTCTGCCAGCACTACACCCCGGCCATGGGTGCCACGAGCCAGTTTGATGATAATTGGCGGGCCGTCCAGTTTTTCCATTACTTGGTCAACGTCGGTGGCGCCGCGGGAGAAAATGGTTTTTGGAATACCAATACCAGCCCGCGCTAACAGTTGCACAGAGCGGAGTTTATCACGGGAACGCACAATGGCAATTGAGCTGGCAGTAGTAAAGACACCTTGCATCTCAAACTGCCGCACAATAGCCGTACCGTAGCGGGTATAGCTAGCCGCAATACGCGGGATAATGGCATCAAAGCCAGTCAGAATCTCGCCTTCGCAGGTAACGATTGGGTTGCTTTTTTCTATCTTGGCCTCGCATAGCACATAGTTAATAATGCGCACTTCGTGTCCGCGCTTGATGGCTTCTTCTTTCAGCCGTTTGGTTGAGTAATTGCCTGGCCCCTTGGATAAGATTGCTATTTTCATATTGCTATCATTTTACATGGCCACGATACTTGGTTCCCTTAGTAGCGTCAACCAAGAACCCATGGTCCCTTAAAAACTGTCGACCGATTAAGACACCCTTTTTCATAAGTGTACGGTCGGCCAGAGTTACGGATATCGGATACTGCACACCCCGGATAGTAACTGTGGTTGGGATGCAATAGCGTAGAGAGACAGCTCCGTTGCTGCTACGCACCTCCTTAAGGGTAAACCCGGTTGCTGTTACTGCCTTGTCTAGACCAAAGGGCAAAAATTGTACCGCCTTTTCGCCCGTGGATAGCAAAACCTCTTTTATGCGGGTAGCATGTACGGATCCGCTAGTGGCACCGGTATCCACTTTGGCAACCACGTCAAAAAGCCCGAAATCCGGGAGGCTGACTTTTTCAAATGCACCGATTACTTTTTGCATCTGTTAATAATAACATATTCGCGTTAATTAAGCAACGTTTGGCCCGTTGTGTGCGTTCTCCTATACTTATGGACGTGAGCGATTCAAATTCTACTCATAATTATCTTAGAGCTTTTAGTGAACACGGGGAAAGTCCTAAATCTTTAAAATGGATTAGCTATAAATCTGTGGCAAAAAGATACAGACAACTGGTGCGCGACCTAAATTTTGAGAATAAAACTATTCTCGATGCTGGCTGTGGGATGGGAGATCTTTTACCATTTATCTATGCTAAAAGCTCAAATTTCGACTATTTGGGTGTAGACATTATTCCCGAGTTTATCGATATTGCTAAAAAACGCTACGAAGGCAATGCATTCAAAGTAGCAGATGTATTTGGCAAAGACTTTAACCAAAAGTTCGACGTGATCGTATCCTCAGGAATTATGAATCATAATATCTCTGATTGGCTGGAAGTAAGAAAAAAAATGATAGTCAAGCTCTTTGATTTAGCAAATGAGGTACTGGCTTTTAATATGGCCGGGGCACTAAATCCTATACCTTCAGACCAAAAAATCGCCTACGCCAATGCTAAAGAAATTTTAGACTTTTGCGCTACCCTTACACCAAAGTTAATCCTTAAAACCCATTATCACCCCAAAGACTTCACGGTAGTGATGTTCAAGTAAAACTGATTGTCATTAGTTGTTCTAGGCAAAGGGTGCCGCCTTTTTCGAGGTAGGATCGGAGAGATTTATTTCTACCCCTGGGCTTTATGAACCCTTACGTAAACAATTACAATGGCCACCGCCAGAATTAGCAGCAACAGTATTAACATAGGGATAAAACCTTTTTGGTTTTTATGCATCCTAATTTTATTTTAGTACTGCTGAAAATAAACACAACCTTCTTTGACAATACCGAGCACATGTTATAGTGATATCGTGAACGATTTAGAACGTGTCCGAGCCGATTCTGGCTTTGATAAGATGACTAGCTTGCCAGACCGGGTAGCTTTCTTGACTCAACTGGAAACCCTGGCAAGTGAAAGGCCTGGCGATTTCGGCGTCCTCATTGCGGATCTTGATAGGTTAAAGGTAATTAATGACGCGGGGGGGCATGCAGCTGGAAATTTTATGATAATAAGTGCGGGTAATATTATATCATCGAGTATCCGTGTTGAGTCTGAAGGTACAGGAGTAGACCCAGAGAGAAGAGCAAAAATCAGCGGGCCCGACGCAGTAGCAGCTAGGATTCATGGTGATGAGTTTGGCATCATACTGCCCGGGGTAAATAGTCCGGACATCTTGGAAGTCATCCGACAGCGCGTGGAACAAGATTTAGAAAGAGGAGGAATAGATGCCTCTATCGACGGCCGAGTACATATGCAGGGAGAAGCTGTTGATACGCTAGTCCATGAGGCAGACCTGCTAATGTTAAAAAGGAAAAACGAAAGAAAAAAAGCAGTCTTTGAAGCACTTCCTAAGCATAAGCGTGTCGCTGCCAGATTGGGTTTATTAATGCTGCATTATGCGGGAATGAATCCGCCTCGCCAATAAGTCTAGCCGAATAGGCCTTTTTTGCCCTCGGTTTTGCGCAGCTGCTCTAGCAGCTGTTTTTGTTTGGAGCTAAGTTTAGTTGGCGTGTCTACTAGTATGGTTACGATGTGGGCACCGCGCAGGCCGTCGCTTAGCCGCGGTACGCCGTGGCCGGAAAGTTTGAAGTCTGTACCGCTCTGGGTGCCGATAGGCACGCGCATACGTACCGGGCCATCTACTGTATCTACCTCTATTTCAGTACCCAGCGCGGCATCTATCATGGTGACGTGTTCGCTGGAAAGAATTAAATCACCTTCGCGGGTGAATTTTTTATGCGGTTTCACTCTTACGTTAACGTATAAGTCGCCCTTGGGGCCGTTGGCGATAGCCTCGCCGTGCTCACGAAGGCGAATAGTAGCACCGTCGTCTATGCCGGCTGGCACTTTAAGATTAATGGTTTGATGACGGCCTTTAGTCCCCTTGCCGCCGCAAACACTGCAGACTTTTTCGGGAATTCGTCCACGACCATGGCATTTGGTGCAAGTGGTAGCCTGTTGGATATTGCCAAAAATAGTGCGTGTAACCCGTTTGATCTGGCCAGAGCCGTCGCACTCGTCGCATTTTTTGAGCTCGTAGCCGGGCTCTACGGTGGTGCCGTTACAGTGCTCGCAGGTGTCTTCCATGTTGAGGCGCAGTTCCACCTCGGTGCCAAAAACAGCTTGCTCGAAAGTAATTTCAACAGAGGTTTCGACGTCGCGGCCACGGTTTTGGCGCCGGCGGCCCGCACCACCTAAATCGCCAGTAAAGAAGCTGCCCAAGATGTCGCCGAGACCCAGGTCGCCAAAGTCAAAGTTGACATTCTCTGTTCCGGTGCCAAAACCGCCAAAGCCAGCGAATGGGCTACCATCAGAGGCGGCACTGCTACCCACGCCGGCGTGGCCGAACTGGTCATAGCGTTTACGCTTAGAGTCGTCCTTTAGAACTTCGTAGGCTTCGTTAACTTCCTTGAACTGCTCTTCACTGCCGCCACGATCCGGGTGGTGCTCTACCGCCAGCCGGCGGTAAGCTTTTTTGATCTCATCAGCACTGGCGCTCTTGGATACACCGAGCACCTCATAGTAGTCTCTTTTAGCCATGGTCAGGCGTTCCTGTTTGGCGTTCAATCCGTTTTTCGATTATCCAACCGTATACGTCTCTTGTTGAAAGACCGTGGACACGCGCCAAACGTGCCAGCTCTAAAACGTGCCTTGTTGACACGGGTAAATCGATCGGAGCCTCATCTAAGATTCTTAAAACTTCCGGGTCAGTTTCTATCCTTTTCATTCTTTCCTCGACTGTAAGCGGTCGCTCAAACTCAGTCATTTTTGAGCTCCCTATTCAGCCATTCTTGGGCGCTTTTAGAAATTCGTGAAACTGGTACGGCTTCCAAAACAAAGGTTTCGTAGCTATGGAGTTTAGTAACTTCGGCTTCGATTTTATCGAATAAATCCAGTTTACTTAACATGCCAAGGAAAACTTCGTCGGCCTGCTCTACTTTACCGTGCCACCAGAACTCTCCAGCATAAGAGGAAAGTTGCCCGTAGCAAGCAATCAGTTTTTTTTGCAGCAAAGTTGAACCGATTTTATCTGCTTCTTTTTTATTAGCGCATGTCAGCCACAACTGGCAAAAATCAGCCATTTATAAAGCGCCTATCTCCTCTTGAACATCTTTTAACTGCTCCAGCCAGTAGGGAAATAGCTCTTTGGCAGTAGCAATAGTAAAACCTGTAAATGGCTGCTCGCGCTTTTGGTTAACGATGGCACTAAGGACACTATGGGTCTCCCTGAGAGGCGAGTAAAGAGAGCTGCGCTCATCATCAAATACGTGGTTCGGCATAGCGTTTATTTCGGCGTCCCAGCGGTTTACTATAGACCTCATATGTTCAAGCGGTGTTATATCGTGTTCTGCAAGCATTGGATCAAGCCTCGCCCAGAAAGTCTCAGGATCAATTCCGACAGTTCTTTTACCATCTGCTAAAGCTTCGGGTCCTATCATTGTTTCTTCTCCTTATCTATTACTTCACCATTGATGAATTTGCGGTCTTTGCTGACGTAGGTTTCCTGGGCGTATTTGATGCCCAGCTTAACTCCTGCGCTTAGTGCCAATATTGGCAGCAGGACATAGTGCAAGAAGTTAGCTAGTTTCACCTATTCTTCTTTCTTGCCGTCAGGTCCTGAGCCTGTCGAAGGATCGTCGATGACTTCGCCTTCAACCGGTTCGTCTTTGTCCTTCTTGTCGGATTTCTTGCCGCTGGTCTTATCTTCACCGGTTTCTTGTTCCTTGTTCCCTGTTTCTGAATCGGCTTGGGCCGATTCGTATATCTTGGCGCCGATAGGCATGATCTTGTCGCTTAGGTCTTTGGCTGCCTTTTCCAGCTCTTCCTTATCGGTGGCTTCAAGATGGGTTTTGGCTTCGTCTATTGCCCCTTGGATGGTCTTAGTATCTTCCTCGGATAGTTTATCTTTGTAGTCGGTCTTCATTTTTTCGGCCTGGTAGACAGCGTTGTCCAAATGGTTTTTAACTTCGATGGCTTCGCGCTTTTTCTTGTCTTCTTCGGCATGGACTTCGGCCTCTTTTGCGGCCTTTTCTACTTCTTCTTTGTCAAGATTGCCGCTGCCCTGGATAGTAATGCTCTGCTCTTTACTGGTGCCTTTATCTTTGGCAGTAACATTCAAAATACCGTTGGCATCAATGTTGAAAGTAACCTCAATTTGCGGCACGCCGCGCGGCGCCGGCGGAATACCGTCCAACACAAAACGTCCTAAGCTTTTGTTGTCGGCCGACATTTCGCGTTCGCCTTGCAAAACGTGAATTTCCACGCTGTTCTGGTTATCGGCAGCCGTACTGAAAGTTTCGTTTTTGCTGGTCGGGATAGTGGTGTTACGCTCGATCAGCCTGGTGCTTACGCTACCTAAAGTTTCAATGCCGAGACTCAAGGGTGTTACATCCAAGAGCAATACATCTTTGACATCGCCTTGCAATACACCGCCTTGGATAGCGGCGCCCACGGCTACGACTTCGTCGGGGTTAACACCTTGTAGCGGATCTTTGCCAAAAATTTGTTTGACTTTTTCAATCACGGCCGGCATACGGGTCATGCCGCCGACCAGTACGATTTCGTTGACATCCTTTGGCTCTAGTTTGGCGTCTTTTAGGGCTTTTTTGCACGGCTCTTCGGTTTTATCTATCAAGTCCTGAACCAGCTCGATGAGTTTGGCGCGCGTCAGTTTGTATTCAAAGTGTTTGGGGCCTTCGGCATCAGCGGTTAAGAACGGCAAATTAATATCTGCCACCTCTGTTGTGGATAGCTCTTTCTTGGCCTTTTCGGCTTCTTCTTTAAGCCGCTGCATGGCGGCTTTATCATCTTTTACATCAATGCCAGACTCTTTCTTGAACTGCTCTACAAAGTGGTTGACGATGCGCATATCGAAGTCTTCGCCACCTAGGTGGGTATCACCGTTAGTGCTTAGAACCTCAAACACGCCGTCGCCGAGCTGCAGGATTGAAACATCAAAAGTACCGCCGCCAAGGTCAAAGACAGCAATTTTTTCTTCTTTGCCTTTGTCTAAACCATAAGCCAGTGCAGCTGCGGTGGGTTCATTAATGATACGCTTGACTTCCAGTCCGGCAATTTTGCCGGCGTCTTTGGTGGCCTGGCGCTGGCTATCGTCAAAATAAGCCGGAGTTGTAATTACGGCCTCTGTAACCGGCTCGCCCAAGAAGGCTTCGGCGTCAGCTTTGAGTTTGGAAAGAATCATACCACTAACTTCTTCGGGGCTGTATTCTTTGGCAGCCATGACAACTTTTACGCCTGTGCCGGCTTTGACAATCTTATACGGCATCAGTTCGATGTCTTTTTGGACCTCTTTATCTTCAAATTTGCGGCCAATTAAGCGCTTGATGCCAAAAATCGTGTTAGTCGGATTGGTTACCCTTTGGCGGTTGGCCACTTGGCCAACTAGCCGTTCACCGTTTTTATTGATAGCTACTACACTCGGCGTAGTGCGGCCGCCCTCGCTATTGGCGATAATTTCCGGCTTGCCGGACTGCATTGCCGCCATCGCGGAGTTAGTTGTTCCTAGATCGATTCCTATTATTTTACCCATTTGTTGCTCCTCCCTTGTTTAATAGTTTTGCCTTTTCTGCTTCAAGTAAATCGATTTCTTGCTGAATATACGGTTGTTCAAAGGTTTCTGACGCAAATTCTACCCTATGTTGTAGTGAGGCTATCTCTCTGTCGATAGCTACTACCTTGATTCTACTTGGATCTGCAAGGTCTGCTTCCAAACCGGCAAATACATTTTCTAAATCCCCGTCCGAGAGTTCTTCTGGTTTTTGCCGCACTACTTTTTCTCCATTCTTACTTTGACCATGGCGTGGCGGATGACTTCGTCGCCGATTTTGTAGCCGGGTTGAAGTTCCTCGCAAACAACTTCAACCGCGCCATCGCCGTCTTCCATATGGACTGCCTCGTGCAGTCTGGGGTCAAAGACTTCACCAACGGTTTTGATGCGTTCAACCCCAAGCTTGGCAAAGCAGTCTTCAAACTGTTTTTTAACTCCTTCAACTCCCTTGACGTAGTCGTGCCCGGCCAGGTCTTTGGGAGCGTGTTTTAGGGCGCGGTCTAGATTATCCAGAGCCGGTAGAAGTTCGCGCAGCACCATAGCCTTATAAAAATTAGCTAGTTGAGCCCGCTCTTCTTCGGTGCGCCGGCGCAAGTTTTGAGCATCGGCCCGCTCACGCTGCAGCGCTTCGGTCAGCTCACCAATTTGCTGCTCCAGATCCTTGATAGTTGGTTTCTTAGTCATTTAACTCTTCTTTCACCTGCCTAGCGGTTTCAATAAGTCTATCGGTTGTCTCCGGTGACCAAGCAGCAGACTCAACAAGAAACATCAATTCGTCTGAGCCAAGCCCATACTTTTCGCCTAAGTAGCTTTCAAGACTGGTAACGAACTTGTCGGTTCTTGATGTACCGCCAGTCTCTATTAGCTCTGTTCGGAGTGATTGATCAGCTTCACCCCAAACCTGTTGAGCCTCAGCAAGCGCAAGCTTTACCTGGAAACTAGCATCCTTCGGTGACTCAAACATATAAGGTTTCCTCCAGAGCTTCGCCAGCACGGCCGACTAAGTCCATGACATCGCGGTAGCTTTGGCGAGTAGGACCCAAGACGCCTATGTAGCTACGGTCAGAAAACGGGCTGCGAAAACGGCTGATAATTAAGCTGGCGCCGGCACTACGGCCAATAGGATTCTCGTGACCAATATAGACACTCAGTGGTTTGTTGGGTGCAGTCTCATATAACCAAGGTTGCAGGTTGTCTAAAAGTCTGGCAACTTCCTGGACTTGCTCCGGATGCATAAACTCTGGCTGTCCGAAAAGATTAGATAAGCCGCTCATATAAAGTTCATTGCCGATGGTGGCTAGACCCAAGTTATGGGTCATTTCTACCAGCGTGTCCACGGTGCTGCGGATCGTCAGGGCCGGCTGGCCGCCAGGTTGTACCCGCGCAGTAAGGACACGGCCGGCACGTTTGGTTCCAAGCTTGCCATCCATCTCTGCCAGGTGATTGACATAAAAACGGTAGCCCTCATCTGTAGGTATGCGGCCGGCACTGGTGTGAGGTTGGGTGATATAGCCCAAATGCTCTAACTCCACCATATCAGCGCGGATAGTAGCACTAGATACGTCAAAAACTTTGGCTAACAAACTAGAGCCTACCGGACTGGCAACTTCGGCGTACTGTTCAATAATAGCTTGTAGGATTCTTTCTTGTCTTGGGGTCATAACTAGCACTCGCTTGGTCTTACTGCTAAGTGCATACATTATATCAGAAACTAGCACTCTCATGTCAAGAGTGCCAATCAGGTTGAAGTCTATTTAAAATACTTGACTTGCTAAGTATTTATTAATGGGTGCGGATGTGGTCGATCAACCTCTGGGCCAGCTCGCGGTTACGATATTGAGAAGCCGCGTCAGTGACCCCCCTTAAAATCTCCTTAGCTACTCTAGGAACCTCGTCGTTGACTACCAGGATAAATCGTTCGTTTTGGATAACTGCTTCCAATTCTTCTTTAGCACTGTGCAATCTTTTAGCACGCTCTACGTAACTCATGTGGCCTCGCCCGTCTAGGCGCTGCATCCAAATTTCAAAACTCGGTGGCAAAAGAAAAACTGGACGCAAGTCTGGAACTCGCTGTAAAATTTCTTCCGCTCCCCATATATCTATCCTTAGTAACGGTTTCTTGCCGACATTTAGTACAAGCTCGTAAGCTGCCAGACTAGTGCCCGAGACTTGGATATTATGAATATTTTTGACCTCAATCATGGCATCAGAATCCAGCAAGTTCAACATCTCTTCTTCGCTGACAAACCAATAACTCTGCCCATTTGACTCATCTGGCCTGGGTTGGCGTGTGGTGTGGTTAACTACGTATTGCCAATTACTAATTTTCTGAATGTATTGTTCAATGGCGTCTTTACCCGAACCAGTCGTCCCGGCAAGTATGTGAGGTGGATTCTGCGACAAGAGTTGGACTGCCTCTGCCGGCATTTTGTAGTGTTTTACTAAATCCAGAAGCTTACTGTGAGTATTATCCATTTGCAATCAGTTTATACCATCAAACATCTCTTGGGCAGCCCGGTGGGCGGCTTTTTCCCTATTGGCATCAATAGCCCCCCGTAAAAGTTGTTTGACCTGCGTGGCGGCTTTTTCTAGATCATCGTTAAGGATAAAATGTGTCAACTTATCGCTAAAAACAAAGTCCAGCGAACGGCGGGCTTCATCCAAACGTTTCTTAAGCTGCTCATCTTTAAGTTGGTGGCTGCCCATACGGCGCATCCATTCCTGATAGCTGGGCGGGGCGATAAACACGCTGATGGTTTTAACGAAGCCCAGGTTGCGAAAAATTGGTACAACATCGGCCATCACGGGCATAACCGCTAAGCCAGATTTGGGGTATGCGCTTGCACGGGTTGCGTATAAATCGCCTTCGGTGCCGATTGCTACTTGCACAAAACGGCCGGCTTTGATGTCCGCCACAACTTGGTCGTAATCGGTAAGAAAGCAAAAGTCTACGCCTTCTTTCTCTTCCGGACGCGGCCGGCGAGTAGTATCCGAAGGTACAAATTGCAGCCCTAGCCGATTGATGATTGAGCTCTTGCCAACACCGGAAGGCCCAATGACAACCAGCAGCGAAATATTTTTTATACGCGCCAGTACTTCAGGTGCCGGACGATAATTTTTAACCACACCTGGTAGATCTTTAAGAAATTCTCCGCGTGTCATTCGTCAGTCCCGTTTGAGCATTATAGCGAAAGCTTCGGCAGGGATGTCTACCCTACCAAAGCGTTTTAGTCGTTCTTTACCTCTCTTTTGTTTAGCCAGTACTTTCTTTTTGCGGCTAACATCCCCGCCATACAAGCCGCTGGTGACGTCTTTACGGTAAGCGCTTATATCTTCACGGGCAATAAACTTGCCGCCGATGGCCGCCTGTACGCTGACTTTGAAATTCTGTCTTGGGATTACTGTTTTTAACTTGGCGACGGCGTTTTTGGCGACCCGCTCGGCCTCATCGCGGTGGATTATGACACTAAGCGCATCAACCTTATCGCTGGCAATATAAAAATCCAGGCGCACCAAGTTTCCGGGCCGGTAATCGGTCAGTTCATAGTTAAACGAGCCATAGCCGCTAGTAATACTTTTGAGCTGGTCATAAAAATCTGTCAGCAAGTTAGCCAGTGGCGCTTCAAAATCTATAACCGCCAGCTCGTCCACATAGCTAATGTGTTTTTGCAAACCGCGAGCGTTGATTATTAGTTGCAGTACCGCGCCAACGTACTGGTTGGGCGCAACTATCTCGCCCCTAACCCAGGGCTCTCTGATCTCTGCCAGTTCGCTGGCACCAGGTAGCTCGGCCGCTGATTTTATATCCTCCTCCTGACCGCCGGTCATCCTGATTTTATAATCAGTCGATGGGTTGGTGATTATCAAATCCAGAGAGTATTCCCGCTCCAACCGCTCACGCACGATATCCATATGCAACAGCCCCAAAAAACCAATGCGCACGCCAAATCCTAGTACCGGCGAATTTTCCAGGACAAACTGCAAAGCCGAATCGCTTAACGATAGTTTTTCGATAGCGTCTTTTAGTATTTGGTAATTTTCATTACTGTCCGGGAAAAAACCAGCATAAACAAACGGCTGGACATTTTTATACCCGGGCAACGGCTTGTCAGTTGGCGAATTGGCAAGAGTTACCGTATCGCCGACTTTAGCCTCACGTGTACTTTTGAGATTAGTGACAACGTAGCCAATTTCGCCGGCTGCCAACTGGCCGGTTGGCCTCATTTCGGGATTCAGGCTGCCAATTTCTAGCGCTAAGCCCTCCGCGCCAGTCGCCACCATCCTAATCGAATCATTTTTATTAAGTAGTCCGTCTACCACCCGCAAATACAGAATTACACCACGATAGTCATCGTAGTAACTGTCAAAAATCAGTGCCCTGGTCTTAGCGTCGGGCTGGCCGCTTGGTGGGGGCACAACTTCTACAATCTTATCCAGCAGCTCTCTAACGCCTTCACCGGTCTTGGCGGAAACCAGCAAGATATCCTCTTTTTTGCAGCCCAGCAGACCAATAATCTCGGCGCTGACTTTTGCTACATCAGCCGCCGGCAGGTCAATTTTATTCAGGACCGGGATAATAATTAGGTTGGCTGCCAGCGATAGATAGACATTAGCTAGTGTTTGCGCCTGGATGCCTTGCGTGGCGTCAACCACCAAAATAGCACCCTCTACAGCAGCCAAACTGCGGCTGACCTCGTAGCTAAAGTCCACATGGCCCGGCGTATCAATCAAGTTGAGCTCGTACTCAATTTGATAGGAACTGGGAACATGAAACTGGGAACTAGTTTTTTCTTGTTCCTTGTTGCCTGTTCCTTGTTTCTGCTCGCTCCTATAGCGCATCCTTACAGGAGCGAGCTTAATAGTAATGCCCCGCTCACGCTCCAAATCCATCTTGTCCAGCAGTTGGGCTTTCATATCACGTTTCTCGACTGTGCCAGTTAATTCCAGCAAACGGTCCGCCAGCGTCGATTTACCATGATCAATATGGGCCGTAATACAAAAATTCCTGATGTGCTCCTGATTCATTGAGCCATATTATAACAGAGGTAGCTACTGGATTCTTACGGGTTTGAGGGCAATCTGTTTGATTTTAGCGATAACCGGCTGGACTTCTTCCAGGCCGAATAGTGATGAAATTGCAAAATGAACAATGAAAGTGGGTATGATGATAGCCAATATTTTAGTCCCCAGAGTGATAAAGCCACGATCGGATACCTGCAGTGGTACCAAGCTAACCATTATGTAGGTGGTTATTAAGGTAAAACCGGTGACCGACAAGGTGCGTACAACACCGCTCCAAAATTCCGCAGTGAAGAGATGATGGTCACGCCAAACCATAATCAGTACTAATATAAACACCTCGACTGTAGCCACAATAGACTCAGCCATGGCCAGCCCGGCAATGCCGTACCCGCCTACGACAATCGGTTTAGCCAGAGTGAAGGCCAAATAGATGTTAAGGGCAATCGCAAAAAGCGAGACAAACAGCGGTGTTCTGGTATCTTTGTGCGAATAAAAATAGCGCGAGATGATGGCATAGAGTGTGCGAAAAACAATAGCGCCGACCAAAAAGCCCAATACCAGGGCAATCTCGGGCGCTATGTTCTTATAAATTAAGCGGGCAAAGTAAGCCCGCGCAAAAAAGACAATTACAACCACTGGCAAAATTATCCAGATCATTGCGCTAAGCACGCGCAAGAAATCGCGTCGGAATAGATCGGGCCGCCCTTGTGCCAAGCGTTCATTAAGCCGCGGAAAGGCGGCCGTGGCAATAGTGGTACCAATCAATAGTATTGGCACCAGATGCAATGTATAGGCATTTTCGTAAAATGTGATGTTTCCCTGGCCCAGCACGGCAGCCCGGTTGGTTTCGACAATTGAGTTGATAGAATCCATCCCTTGGTCAATGGATCGTGGCGGTAAGTTGCGCAGAATACGCCGGAAATCTGGGTTACGTAGCGTAATAATGGGTTCGTAATGAAAACGCATACCATACAAACCAAAAAGAACAATTAGTAGTTGCAAGATGGCACCAGCCAGCGCCCCGAAACCTAAACCCACCAGCCCAATACTGTTTTTGAACATATAGACGCTGGCTATGATGCAACCGTTATAAAGTATGGGTGCTAAGGCATAAAAGAAAAACCGCCCGAATGTTTGCTGAAGGCTGGTCAAAATACCAGATATGGTAAACAGCAGCGGATTAAAGGCAATGATACGCATAATGGTCACAGCGTCGTGGGTTTGCCCGGGGCTGAGGTTGTGGCCAATAACCAGTCGTATCATCTGCGGGGCAAAAACAAACAGCACAACGCCCACGACAGCCATGATGATACCTAGTAAGTTAAGCAAACTAGAAGTTAGGCGCCAGACCGAACGCCGGTCACCAAGCTGAAGCTTATCCGCCAGAAACGGCATGAAAGCCACGCCCAGGGCGCCAGCGGCAATAGTATAGAAAAAGAGGTCGGGGATTTTGAAAGCCGCGAAGTAGGCGTCGGTGGTAATATGGCCTGGCGCGTTGAAGTTACCATTGACAATCTGGGTACGCATAAAACCCAGTAGCTGGCCAAAAAGCGAGGCGCCAATAAGTAGTACCGCGGCACTGGTAAGAGAAATACGCTGATTGGCGCGGTTAAGCCATCGATTCATTCTGTAACTAGTATAAAGGTTGGGGTTAGAAAAATTAACCTAATTAACCTAATTTCTAATTAGCCTAAGTGTTTTTCTTTGAGTTATTGGTGTTTGTGGTTTGCTTAGAGCAATTAGAAATTTAGCCTGGCTACTCCCACCTGAAGACCCTGAAGGCGATGGTATAAATAATAACTGTCCAAATACCGATTTCTTCCAGCTGCGAACTGATTTGTGTCAGGTGCTGGCCTTCAGTAGCTATCATCCTGACGCCATCAATTAGGGGTATAAGCACCAAAATACCCGGCTATTTTGTGTTTGGCCGGGCATTTTAAAGTTTCCGATTTAAAAACGGACTATTTGCGCTTGAGTGTCAAGAAACCATTGCGCGGGTTCTCGTTGACGCTGCGGTCGGAAGGCAACTCAGTGCCAGTGTCCTTGCGCTCGTCCTTAGAAAAGTAGTAAATGGTCTGAACCTTGCCGCCGCGAAGTGTAACCTTCTTGGAGTTCAAGTAGTATGTAACGCCCTTACTATTAGTATGCTTGTATGCCATTGCTCGTATCCCTCTCTCCGTAAGTTAATGGTACCCCTAACATACTCTGTTGGCTTTTCTCTTGTCAACCCTTATAAAGACTTTCGGCGGGGTTTTTCCCTAGTATACAGGTGTCTTACCCCTGTAAGTCGATGAAAAGTCTACTACAGAACCAACGGGGTTTTCTTCGGACATTATCCACCAGTAATCAACTTCTTGTTGCGCACCAAAGTGCTTATGCGCTAATATATCAGGGTACTAATTAATCTAGTGGGATAAACACGCATAATGGATTTTCATAGAGGAGGAAATATGCCCCCAACCCAACAAATTCACCAACCTCATCCGGCGCCGATGCCTGTGCGTCGCAAACATATAGACTGGGCCGCCAGAACAATACGTCTTGAGCTATTTACTGTCATTGTCGGTAGCGCTCTGCTGCTGGCAGCCGTATCGCTCTACTTGGCTTTCAGCGGCACCACCGGATCTGAAACCAAACTTGTGAATACCAGTAAATACCAGGCTGTTTTTCTTAACGGCGGCGTTACCAGTGGCTCGGTTTCGTACTCCACTTATTTTGGCCATGTTGCCAAACTGACCAGCAGCTACATGGTATTAGATAATGTTTACTATCTAACTGATACAAGCACCACTACCTCAACCAGCAATCCGCAACTTGTTAAGCTGGGTTGCCAACAGTTGCACTCACCATACGACCAAATGGTCATTAACCGTAGCCAGGTTGCCTTTTGGGAGAACCTGCAAGATAGTGGCAAGGTGGTCCAGGCCATACAGCAGTACATCAAGCAGAACCCGAACGGCCCGAACTGCAGCCAAAGCACAAACAGCAGTAGCCAGTCAACTACTACCCCACAGAGCTCAAGCAGTTCGTCTAACGCGACTTCAGGCCAATAATAGGTTCCTAGTCAGCTAGTAGAAAACCTCTCTGAAAATATAAAGAGGGGTTTTTCTATTTGGCCAATCTGGTAGCAACAAGTTTAGCAATGAATAACAGAGCTAGTAACGCCATAACCACCAAGCTCCAGCCAGCTAAGTCGGGTGACCAAGCAGGACTCAAAAAATCGAATTCATATAGGGCCACAGGTATAGTAGTGGAGCTAGTGTTTAGACTATGGGTACTGATGTAATTTTGCACGCAAGGCACGCGGTAGTAGCCGTAAAAATCCGTCGGGTCCTGTTGCTGGCAATAGTTTTCGGCCTCGGTATATAACTGGGAGTTGGCGCTGTCCAGCTGTTGCTGCTGGGCAGCGACTAGCCTTTGGTAGGTATATTTCAGTTGAATGGGTGGCTTGATAGTATTTCCGCCGCTGGATAAATTGGTATTCATATGGGCGTAGACATAGTTGCGCAGATTATTTAATGTAGCGTTAACGTTGCCATCATTCTTATCGGCAACATATAGTTCGTTGCGCAGTCTTATCATCGTTTGGTTGTTGTGCCGGAGTGCTAAAACAGACATCGAGCCACTAGCTAGCGCCAAAATTAAAAACACCCACAAGGACGTTTGCCAGGCTTTTTTAAAAACCACTCGAAGCTTATGCATAATCATTGTTTTATGTTGACACGTCTAGCTACTGCCGTCAAAACGCACCCTGTACGCTCTACGCTAAACGCTGTACGCTATATTTATGCACGTCTATTTTTCGGGGATTGGCGGTACCGGCATCAGTGCTTTGGCGGTCATCGCTAAAGAGGCCGGGTATGATGTTAGCGGTTCGGATGCCCGCGACAGCCAGTATCTCAAATGGTTGCGCAAAAAAGGCATCAGTGACATACACGTCGGTTTAACTCACGAGCAAATTGCCTCCGTACACCAAAAACATCCTATAGATTGGTTCATTTATGGCTCAGCCCAGCCGTTAGATTTCCCCGATAACCCAGAGTTTGCTTTTTGCGACGAGATGGGCATCAAAAAGTCAAAGCGCGACGAGTTGCTTAATAAAATTATTACTGACAAAAAGCTTAAACTAATCGCCATTGCTGGCACTCATGGCAAAACTACCACTACCGCCATGGCTATTTGGCTATTTAAGCAGCTTAGCATTCCGGTAAGTTACTCCGTGGGCGCCAAGCTTAGTTTTGGCGAGACCGGCGAATTTAACCCCTCTAGTCAATATTTCGTCTATGAAGCAGACGAGTTTGACCGTAATTTCTTGAGCTTTCACCCTACGTTTTCCCTAATAGCCGGCATCGACTGGGACCATCCAGATATTTTCCCAACCCGCGACTCTTACTACGACGCTTTCCGGCAATTTCTGGGGCAGAGTGCCCATAGCATTACCTGGCAATCAGATGCGACCAAGCTAGGTGTCCGTCAATCGGCTGTACTACGTGTGCTAAACGGTGAAGATCCCCAGATAGACCGGCAGCTTAAGCTGGCCGGCAGGGTCAATCGGCTGGATGCCTGGCTGGTAGCCAACGGTCTGCAACCAATCGTCGGTAAAGATTTGGATGAACTAATAGAAATTCTCAACCGCTTTCCAGGCTTGTCACGGCGTTTTGAGCAGATCGCTCCTAATTTGTATAGTGATTATGCGCATACGCCGCCCAAAATTCGCGGAGCTTTACAACTGGCCCACGAAGTCGCTGGCAATAATGTGGTGGTCGTTTATGAAGGCTTACATAATACACGCCAGCACTTTATTAAGAAGGAGCTAGCTAGCTTATTTGACGACGTTAAGCAGCTCTATATTATGCCTAGCTATCTGGCTCGCGAAGATCAAACCTTAAAGCTACTGTCCCCTGCTGATTTACTTAACATGTTAAGTAAATCTTCGAAGTTACATGCTCAGACAGCTGCACTTAATGATATATTGGCCAAAGATATCCGTAAGCATACTTCCCAAGGCAACCTGGTGCTCTGCCTTAGCGCCGGCGGCGGCGGTTCCTTGGACGAATGGCTCCGTAGGGTTTTTGCCGCTTAAGCCCTAAATAGCTACCGGGACAGCATTTTCCAGTTCAATAAATTCTACCCCTTGAGTTTGTAGGTATTTTTTGGCTTTAGCATAGTATTCCCCCTTGGCTTGCTTGTGCCAAGGCCAGTCATGGATTGGGATAATAACCTTCGGCTTGATAGCGATGGCTGCTTCCAATGCCTCTTTGATGGATGCAAATGGTGCGGTTATGGGTAAAGCCAAGATGTCACGGCTATGTTGGATATGTAGTGCGTCACCCGGGTGAGTAAATTGGCCGGCTATGTGCACGCCTATGTTAGAAGGTGCCTGTAACCCCCATGAAGGCGGTTCGTGGGCTGCTTCAAATACCTGGATATTGTCATCGCTGCCGGTCATAATCGGGTTTTTAATCTCCAGCTTTTTGATCTCGTCTGCCAAGTCATTGTTGGTAACAATCGGTGTATAGGGAAATTTTTGGGCTACAGCCCGCAGAAAAGGTTCGTGGTAATGATCGGCGTGTTCGTGTGTTACCACGATATAATCCAGTTTTTCCAGTTTATCAATCGCTAGCAAATGGCTGTCCCAACTATAGTTACCCGGGTCAATCAAAACTATTAATTCGGGTGTCTCAACTAACAGGCAGGAATGTACATATTTGGTAATTTTCATACTAACTAAACGCCGCCGGATTTCCTAAAGGCCGCAAAAGCAATAAACGCCAAGGCTAATGCCACTATCACCGCTACCGCCACCGGCATGGACTGGCTCGGGTTAGGATTACCCGGTTTGGGAGGGGATTTTTTGTCTGATTTCTTAAGGTTTTCACCGGTATTTTTACTATCCGCCTCTGTTGATGGCTTTTTTTCTTCGCGGTTAACGCCTCTTACAACTTGGTCGAACACTTTGTCGCCGCCGGGATGCTGGTTGGCGGCAGCTGACGGAGCAGCTGCTATGGGATTGCCGGCCGTTTGGCTATCCTGAGCCTTGACCGGAATATTGTTTACCAGCTCTGCCGTCACTTGCTCGGCAGCCGTAGGTACCGGAGGGTTACCGGTGGTCGCCGGAGGCGCGAAGTCGCGTATGTAAGGGCTTTTTGCAGGTTCCATCCCGTTAGACCTCAAAGACTTTCATTGTTGATTGATACGACGAAGCATGCAAGCGATTCAAGACGCCGTAGACGGCACGGAAGTTAAGTGAGGTTCTAACGGGATCCATTACAGAGGTATTTTAGCATAACCACTAATGTTAGCAGATTGCATGGTTTAATTAGATGATGAATCTTGACCAAAAGCTACGCCAAGCCGAGCAGCATTTAAGTCGGCATGACAAGCGGCTGGCGCCAGTTATCAAAATGTACGGCCATTGCACTATTAAGCCGCACAGTGATCACTACGGCGAGCTAGTCAGTAGCATCGTTGGCCAACAGTTGAGCACCAAAGCTGGTGCCGCCATTTGGCGGCGGGTGTTAAACCTGTTTGGCGGCAAAATGCCGACCCCAAAACAGTTGCTCAAAGTAGATGCCGATAAAATTCGGGTTTGCGGCGTCAGCTATACCAAAATCGGCTATATGAAAGACTTGGCGTCTCACGTTTTGGATGGCCGGTTGGATCTGCTGCACATTGCCACCATGCCCAACGAGCAGCTCATCGAACAGCTAACAGCAGTCAAAGGCATTGGCGAATGGAGCGCGCATATGTTTATGATTTTTGGGCTGGGCCGGTTGGATATTTTGCCGGTCGGCGACCTGGGCGTGCGCAAAGCTGTTATGAATTTGTATCAGCTCAAGGAGCTGCCGGACCCGGCGCGGATGGTAACTATCGCTAACAAAAATAACTGGCATCCGTACGAATCGGTGGCCGCCTGGTATCTGTGGCAAAGCCTGGACAATAACCCCCAACGACCCACACGCCACTGAGCCCTGCTGCTCGGCAAAGCCAAGCATGCCGGCTCAGTTCATGGCGCATTACTGCGTCAACAGCTGCGGTACTCGCTCAATGTACCAATTAGTATACTTCCTCGGGCAGCTGCCGAGCCCTGATTACTTAATTATCGAGGCCGCGAGTACCACTACTAAAAAGTGGGTCAGGCGTAGTGCAGCCCGAGTAGTGGTTTAGGCTACCCGGCGCGAAACGCACACTTTTTAGTAGTGGTGCGGAAGGCCGACGAGGATAATACTTGACTAGTCAAGTATTTAGCGGGTTTACTGGCCAAAGGCTGGTTCGTAGTCGGTGACTTTAAGCGGCGTGTCACCATGGGTGTCCATAATGTACAGCTCGCTGCCGCCTTTGCTGACCAGCAAATAGTTGTCCGTATACCAGCCATAAGTGCTGTAATCGCTCAGGTTTAAGATAGTTTTTGGACTACTACCGCTAGCATCCCCCAAGATCACGGCAAGTTTGCCATCGCGCGGCTCGCTCCAAAAAGTCTGGTTGCCGCTTGGTGAGAATAAGTATGTGTAGCTACTGGCGTAGAGTTGGTTGCTGCTCAGAGTAACTTGCTTGGGTGTACTGCCAACGATGTAATCAAAGTAGGTCGTGATGGTCATGTCGGCTGATTCATCCATGATATAAACCCCCACCGGACTATGCTGGACGAACTGCACGATGTCATTCGCGGGATAGGTGCCAACAGACTGGTGATTCTGACCATCGACGCTTATAATTTGCAGGCTGTCTTGCTTGCTATTTAGTACCGTTGGGTCACTTGAGCCGCTGCTCCAAGTTTTGCCATAAACTACGTCGTTGCCAGAGAGGACGACTGTGTTGTAGTTTTCGTTAGCATTAGTGGTGGCGTCACTGCCGGCACTTTGATCCAGCAAGGTGGTCCGGCCAGTAGTAGCATCGTAGCTTTTGAGTTTGTTAAGGCCTTGCTGCCAGTCCGGTAAATCTTGGCGGGCTACGGTATAGATAAGCGAATCGCCGATCCAGCCGATCATGTTAAATATGGCGTTGCCGGAATCGGCCTGTAGCAGTTTGTCGTCGGCTGCGGCCAGCACGTAAAGTTGTGGCATGGCATCGGTGGTCGTGCGTTTGGAGACTAGCGCCACGTACTGGCCATCGGGCGATTGCAGTAAAAAGGTGTTACCAGCTTCTTCATTACCGGTGGCAGCCACCACAGTTTGGGCGTCGCTGCCGTCCAGGTTAGCCTTCATTACGTCTAGGCTGCCAGTACGCTTACTCAAAAAGTAAATCTTGCCGGCCGGCGTAAGTTTAAAGTCATTTTCCTCGATCTTCTGGCTACTGGTTTTTAATGTCACGCTGGCGTTGTTGTAGCCGCTTAGGTTCAAAGTGGCCTTTTGCGATGAGGCATTTGCCGGCACGACGATTGTAGCCGTGCCATCACTGCCAGTCTTAGATGTCGTATCAGCAACCTCGATAGTCGCGTCAGCCAAGACTTTGCCGCTAATTAGGTTGGTGATCTTGATTTTGACCTGCCGGCCGGTGGCTACTACCGGGATATCGGGGGTGGATTTTTGGTTGAGGATTGGCACCAATACGCTGACCTGCTTGCTTTGGTAATACTTTTTGGTGATTTGCAAGCTGCGGTGTCCAGCTTTTACACCGTGCAGGGTCACTTTGCCGCTGCCATTTGTCGTCCCACTGACTCCGGTAATACTAACAGTAGCGCCACTGACTGGGGTATTGGCTGTGGAGTCAGAGACTTCGATCGTGAAGCTCTTTTTAAGTACCAAGCCGGCAGCCTGGTAGCGCGTCCAAGGGACTCCGCCGATGATAAGCAGCAAAATTATGATTGTGGCCGGTATGGACCACTTTTTGTGGCTTTTGTACCAGTTTTTAAAACGGTGCCAGTGCCGCCAATGTGAACTACCCGCCGCGGGTTTTTCGGTTTTAGGTTCTGACCCTGGTTCGGCCTGGGGCCCAGGCTGTTCCGTATCTAGTTCAGGCTCTGTCGATTCGTTTGCAGGGACTTGTTCATCTTCCATAATTGCTTACGCTTAGACTATAAGGCGCGCAAGGTTTTTTGCCAACCAAATTTTAAGGATTTCCTAAGTTATAGAAAGTGATTCGAGCATGTTTTTCAGCGGGCCAGAAAAACTATTATTGCTCCAGTTGGCAGAGTCAATGGTCAGCGGCGTTGTTTTGCCTGAACAGTTAGCGTCAGCACACTGCAAAAAAGTAATATTTATGATGGGATCCTCTTTGCTGATATCTACCAGCGGTATGGCTTGGCCTTTTTGATAACCGTTGTCGCTGGTGATATAAATCCCATCCAAGCCGCTGCCGGCGGTGTTGGCATATTGCAATAAACTTAAATAAGTAGCGGCGCGCTGGGTGGGCGTGGGATTTTTGTAGCTAATTTTTTCCGAATCGAACACAGCTACGGCGTTGCCTTCCTTAAAACCGCTCAGAGTTTGCGTTGAATTAAGGAACAGCGTCTCAATCTGTCCGGTAACGATCTGCCCGACAGCATTTTTCAGCTTCATGGCCGGTGATATCACGGTCATTTGTCCGCCGCCAGGGTCAGTAATCGTCCAGTTGGCCGGATAACTAAAAGTCAGATAAAAATTTGGCGAGGTGTAGCTCCTGGTGGAGGCGTCAATTTGGGTGCTGACTTTGGGCTGGGCGGCCTGGGCAGCACGCGCAGTTGCGGCTGATTTTTGTGTTGGCCGGTGTTTTAAGTACCAATAACCCCCACCGCCAGCTCCAGCCAATAGTACCAACACTATTAGCAAAGCAATTATCCGGCCGGTTTTGTTGCCCTCTTTGTGGTAGTTAGGGCCTACGTACTCGCGGCTTGGCGGCGGCGCGGTTTCAGGCGGACTCTGTTGGCCCTCTTCGTGATCCATAGCAAAATTATACCCCGTAGTAGACTTTCCAGACGAGCCCGCCTAGCGGGCTTTATTATTTTGCAGAATGCAAAATCAAACTGGAAAGCTCACTACAGGGTTATACCCCCAATCAAAAGGCCTAAGCTTGGATAGCAGCTATATGTATAATATTTAACAAGAAGTTATTTATGATATTCAATAGCATCGCGCGCTTTTCTGTCCGTTTCCGATGGCTGATAATTATTGCCTGGCTGATTGCTGTACCACTGGCTGTCAAAACCTTGCCGTCATTATCCAGTGTCGCCCAAACCAGCAATACCGCTTTCCTGCCAACCAATGCCGCCAGCCAAAAGGCGGCCAATTTAGCTCAGCCGTTCCAAGGCAGCGCTACCGCCGCCACGGTTGAAGTCGTAGCGGTCCGCGGTTCGGGCCCACTAACTCAAGCCGACAAAAACGCTACCACCCGAGTTGAACAAGCTGCCGGCAAACTCAAAGATGTAAGTTTTGTACACGACCAAGGCTTTTCGGCTGATGGTCAAGCCCAGCAGCTGCTAGTCGGTATAGGTAACGCTGCCTATGGTAACGATGCCCAAAAAATAATTGATAATTTACGGAGCACGTTCTCAAGCGCTGGGGCGCCGGCTGGGCTTAGCTTCCACGCAACTGGCTCGTTGGCCGAAAGTATTGACTCTGAGCGCGGCGGCAACACGGCTCGTAATAAAACCGAAGGCTACATCTTACTCTTAATCATAGTTCTGCTTCTTTTGGTATACCGCTCGGTACTGGCACCAATTATCACCCTGATTCCGGCTGGCTTGAGCCTGATTATTGCCGGCCCGATAATTGCCGAGTCTACGAAAATCGGCGTACAGGTATCGCTGATCACACAACTGTTACTGGTAGTATTGATCCTGGGCGCCGGTACAGATTACGGGCTGTTTTTGGTGTTCAGGGTACGCGAAGAATTGCGTAATGGATTAGAGCCCAAACAAGCGGTGACGCGCGCCCTGTCCAAAGTAGGCGAGACAATAACTTTTTCGGCGGCCACGGTTATAGCCGCTCTTTTAAGTCTGCTGTTGGCGACCTTTGGCTTTTATAAAGGCTTGGGTCCGGCGCTGGCAATTGGACTGGGTATAATGCTGCTCTCTGCCCTGACTTTTTTACCGGCAGTGTTGGCAGTTTTTGGACGACGTGCATTTTGGCCCTCAAAAACCCGGATTACGGACCAACGACTTGGCTTTTGGGGCAAGCTGGCCGATAGAGTGATTGAACGTCCGGTTGTCACGCTGGTAGCCGGCGTCATACTTTTTGGGGTGCTGATAGCCGGTATGATTGGTTATAGTACAACCGGATTTACCAGTAACGGTTCGCCGGCTGGCAGTGATTCGGCCAAGGGCGCCGCTGCCATTGCCGCCCATTTCCCGGCAGCTAATAATAACCCCCAGGAACCAGTTTTCCGTTTTAATTCGTCGGTATGGAATAGCGCTTCTGTGCTTCAAAAAGCCCAGTCCGAACTAGCGGTTGCACCCAGCTTTGCAGCCATTGCCGGGCCGTTCAATCCACAGGTGCCAACGCTGACCCCGGCAGAACTGGTTGCTCTATACCAGCAGCTTGGCCCACCAGCCAATTTGCCATCAACGCCGCCAAGCAGTTTAAATATTCCGATCAAACTTTATGAAGCCTACCGCGCCACGGCCCAATTTATCAGCCCGGATGGTAAGACAGTCCAGTTTTACGGAATATTAAAGGCCGGTCCAACCGGCACTGCCGCTGCTATGAACGCTATTCCAGCTGTCCGGACGGATGTGGCCAATGTAGCCAAAGACATAGATGCGACCAACAACGGCTTACTTAGCGTGGACGCATTTTCCTATGACATCAGCCACGCGGCCACCAGCGATTTATGGAGAATCATACCGGTGGTATTGATAATCATAGCGGCGCTGCTGGCCATTCTGCTACGTAGTCTGGTCGCGCCATGGTATTTAATAGCTACCGTCGGTCTTTCTTATTTAGCAACGCTGGGCTTCGCCATGCTGGTGTTCGTGCATTTCGGAAACAACCCGGGCCTTAATTTCATCTTGCCCTTTTTGCTGTTCATATTTTCTATGGCGCTAGGCGAGGATTACAACATCCTGGTGATGAGCCGCATCCGCGAAGAAGCCGGCAGCCACAAAGCGCTCAAAGCCGCTATCACCAAAGCCATAGGTGTTACCGGCACAACGGTTACCTCCGCCGGTTTAATTTTAGCTGGCACATTTACTGTACTGGGCATTGTCGGCGGCGATAGTCAGGTCCAGCAAATTGGTTTTGCGGTTGCTTTCGGCATTCTGCTTGATACTTTCTTTGTACGTACTTTGTTGGTACCGTCAATCGCGGTGATGCTAGGCCGATGGAATTGGTGGCCGTCAAAGCTTAGCCGTCAGACCGAAGTTTAATAATAGGCAGTAACACCGGCGGGAATACATCAAGCCCAAAATACTTAACTTGTTAAGTATTTCCTGTCAGCGGGGAGTTTATGGACCAGGAATGCGCGCCAAACCCCAGAATCTAAATCTCATACACCCTTACCTGTATTTTTTGTCGAATTCTCTATGCTGGAGGATATCCACAATAGCGACACCGCCATGTGTGATTACATAGCTCACCCGTATAGCCAGTGAATCCGGAGTACTTCTTCCCTCAACTTTTCTATCTAACGGCGAAAATCGCCTTAATGTTACCTGGTTACCGTTAATGCGTATTTTTGCCGGTCCCGATAACATTTTTTTGGTTCCAGCACCCGTTGGTTGCTCTTGAATGCTTTTAATAATCAGTAAAATATCTTGCTGTGTAGCTGGGTTAAGCTTATCGAGCCCAAATTCTTCTATGAGTGTCCCCACCTCTAGGGGACCTAGTTCATAATTGCCATCGATCTTTCTTTTAACTGAATATAATACTTTGACTGGCGCAGCCTCCCCAGCGGTTTTCTTTGCTTCTCCAGCGACGAGATCCGTTTGATCCGGCAGAGAACTTGGTTTCATCGAGTCAACCAATTTACGGGAAAAACGATCCAAAAATAGGTTATTAACGACGTTAGCCATATCTCCCAGTTCTGCTTTGGTACGGTGTGTACGTATCCTAAAATATGGGTCACTAATAGAACCCGCTAATGTGGAAAAAGCTTCTTCCAATTCTCTCGCGGAGGTCCTGCTAAACTCGTTAAAACTCTCGGATATCTGGTCAAATGAGCCCTACTTTGAAAATGTGTCCCTCAGTACTCCTTGGATTCTAGTGCTATCCGGTGCGTCTATCCCTTGGTTAGCCAGTGCAAAACTGGCCATATCCCGGATTTGCGTATATCGCCGATTTTGCTCGTTCTCGCCGACTTTTCTTATAAAAGCTTCTAGGAAGTAATCAGGAGTCTCCTTAATTCCTTGCAGAAAGGTGTGCAAAATACTCTGCTGCCTATCGGGATGTCTCCAATCTATCGCTATCATTCGTTTCAATTCTTCGCAAAGCGGTGAGTCGTAGCTCCCGTTTTTGGAGTGAGCTGCAAACTCTTTAGCTAGCTCAGGTCTTTGTTTCACTTCATCCACCAAAGCCCGCAGAACTTCCTCTGAAGCAGCATCCGCTTTTGTCAAACTAGCTATAAGCTCTGTAGAGCGCTTAGCCAGCTCTACCGTAGGGAAAGTCTCAGATAATACTTTACCAATAAAAGGGCTGTTAAAAGACCGCAGTTCTTTGCCCGTCCTAGCTGCTGCCCGTATATCATTTTTTTCCGTGCGGCTGTAAAAACGGGCGGCGACCAACAGAAAAAGTCCAGCCTCCGCTGCGAGTCTAGAGGTATCTTGCGCGGAAATTTCGTGAGATAGATACGAGATTGGATTGCCGTCTTTTTCAGCCGTAGTGTATTCGGGACGGTTATATTCAACTATATTAGTCTGTAGTTTTTCTAGGATCCTCGCATCGGCAGCAAAGTCAACAGTTTTGGCTATTGAATTCCATACCGCAGTTGATTGGTCTAACGGCTCCCGGTTTGCATCTAAAAACTCCTCAGGGGTAATGACCTGGTCAGAAAGATCTTTGCCTTTATCGAGAACTGTCTGCTCGGCCGGTGGGTGCTGAGCCTCGGGGGTTCTGGCCCTGATGAATCTCATTTGAAGATAATACAATATTTTTGAAGAATAGCAATAATTTTGTTAGACGCCAACACCAAACCCCAGGGTTTATATTTTTGCAAGTTCTTCTCTGATGGCCTCAACATATTTCGGGGCGGCAATATCGTGTTTTACCCCGTCAAGCAAAATCAATTTACTTTTCTTAATCTTGCGGTTGGCTTCGCGAGCGCGCTTTTCTAACTGTTTGCCTTCCTTGGAGCCGGCAAATATCAGTGTTGGGCATTTTATATGTGAAGCAAGAGGACTCATGGGCAGTGCTTTAAAATTCTGTACCCGTTTCCTGCCAATGGCTTTAAGCCACCAGCCCTTGAGATAAGGAATGTCTTCGGAGAAATATGGAGACAGAGAGAACAAAAGGAGCTTCTTAGGGTTGGCATATTCTGCAGCTAAAACTAGCGAGGTTATGGCACCAAACGAGAATCCGCTTAAGAGAGAATTTTCTAAATCTTTCTTGAGAATTTTGTTTTTTACCTCTTTAACCCAGTCATCAATCGTTTTATAATTCCAGTCGATTGTTACAAACTTAGGGTCGTAACCGGCCGCACCATAAATATCCAGCACCGATTTATAATTACGATCCTTTAAATCTTCACCCCACCCGGGAATGAGATAGGCTTTCATAAGTTTAATTGTATCGCCAAACCCAGCACCTAGTGCTGAGATTATCTGCCTTTGGTAGATACTTTGTAAAAATACTCAGCACTAGGTGCTGGGCAAACCCCGGGAATTTAGATTTTTGAGCGTATAATCATGGCTATGAAAAAAATAATTTGGTGGGTTGCAGGGATACTGTCGGTAATATTTATGTTGAACAGTATTGTAGGCGTGATATTAGAGGCCACTGGCGCTGATCAATTGTCGCCAAACAAAAAAATAGATTGGGTCGGTATTATCTTGGCTTTAGCATTTGCGGTCATTTCTTACTTGATCTTCAAAAGAATCAATGAACTAGATAGCCCGGCCAAGAAAAAATAGCTCCCGGGAATTTAGGTTTTTGAGCGAGGACCACGACAAAAATTGTTAGGCATCTTTATTTTAAGGGTAATTTTTGTTATAATAAAGGTAGATAAAAACATCGCCACCAAAAAAGCACGGAGCGATTGGCAATAATGCCAACTCCGTGTTTTTTTCTTAGAAAGGTAAAGTTATGAAAATACTCACCTTAGAAGAAATCAATTTTCTGGTAGGTTTATTTAAACTAATGTTAGATATAAAAGACTTACGTTCGAGGCGATAGGCAGATGGTACTGCAAGAAAATAGCGATAAAAATTAGTTCTTATTGAGTCGGTCAATTTCTGCGTTGATGAAAGCCAGTGTTTCGAACTGAGTTGATGATGGTTGGTCATAAAGCAAGGTTGGGACTTCTAGATTTGCCATCTTATGGATAATGCTTAATACAGAGTCTCCGTTTTCAAGCAACAGAGTTTTTCCTGATTTAACATGAGTAAATTTATAAAGGTTATCCTCATCTTGCGTATAGTCTGTTCTAGTCATTAAGACTGCGGCAGTTATATTTGGTCCCGCTGATATCTCTGGATGTTTTCGGTGTAATGCTATGGCCCCAATGAACATTGACTTATACAAAGACTTGGCATAGGCTTTTGCCATCCTTTTCTGTAGAAAATTCATAGACTTGATTTAGGGCGTTAAACGGTTGATGTCGCGGGGGAAGAGAGTGGCTCGAGCTTCTGGCTCGGAGGTCGTTCCTTGGAATAATATTACAAGGTGCGACCTCTTAACAATCGTCAGGTTCCTTATGGTGCCAACCTGTTAATATCTCTAGGAAATAGTGTTGCTTCCTTTACGTTATTTAAGCCGATAATTTTTTCGGTTAATCGCTCTAGGCCCAAACCGAAGCCGCCATGAGGTGGCAGACCGTATTTAAAGGCTTGCAGGTAGTTCTTAAGACCAGGATCTTCTGGGTCGCCGACGGCCATTTTTTTGAGCTGCTTAACCAGAGTGTCGTAGCGGTGCTCACGCATGCTGGTAGTAGCAATCTCCACACCACGGAAGAGTAGGTCAGCACGCTCGGCAAATTTCGGTTTGCCATCTATGAGTTTGTGGTAAAACTTGGCCTCGGCTGCCGGCCATTCGGTGACAAATATGGCTTCTGAGCTAAGTTCTTTGGCGGCATATTCACAAATCCAGCGTTCCTCATCGGGCCGCAGGTCGTTTTCGCCAATGGTATTTTCGCCCGTGGCTTTGGAATATTTTTCGTGGATTTCGGCCATGGTCATAGCTGGAAATTCGGCAGGCAAAACCGGCTTTTTGGCATTCCAGAGGTTCAGCTGGGCCTCGCATTTCTCCCAAACATCTTTGACGACGGCATTAACTAAATTACTTAACAAGTTAAGTAATTCAGGGAAGGTGATAAAGCCCATCTCAACATCTATCGTTATAAATTCGGTCATGTGGCGCGTAGTGGCCGACGGTTCGGCGCGGTAAGTCGGGTTAATTTCAAAAACCCGCTCAAATACTCCCACCATCATCTGCTTATAAAACTGGGCGCTTTGGGCCAATGTTGCCTCTTTACCAAAATAATCCAGTTTGAAAACCTCTGCCCCTCCCTCGGTAGCGCCAGGCAGCAGCTTGGGTGAGTTGAACTGGGTAAAATCTTGGCCATTCAGATATTTGCGGATGGCCTCTTCGGTCTCGGCTTGGATTTTGAATATTGCCTGTTCGCGGTTGTTGCGCAGCCCGATCACGCGTGCATCAAAAAGCGTGTCCAAATTTTCCGGCTTGTGGCTTAGGGGTTTATCAATTTCTACCGGCGACTCGTCCGTGACTGGTACGTCTACGGTAATTTTCGGCTCATGAATTTCCGCCCCGCCCGGTGCCCGCGGTTCATCAACTACTTTTCCGGTGATAGCCAGGATGCTGCCGATCTGCAGGCCGCGCAGTTTTTCAACCTCGCCGTCCTCGCTCAATACGATTTGGACCAAACCGGAGCGGTCACGCATGACAATAAAGTTAATGCCGCCAATTAACCGTTTTTTGTGCAGCCAGCCTTGGATTTTAATCTCTTGGCCAACGTGGGATTTCACGTCGCGTGCTAAAACTCGCTCCATCCCGTTAGAACCTCACTCCGCTTCCATACCATTTACGGCGTCTTGAATCGCTTGCATGCTTCAAAACGCAAATATATTCTGATAGTCTTTGAGGTCTAACGGGATCCATTCTAGGTGTTATTCTACCTCAGATGCGCGTGGTTGGCCATGTTCTTTTTCGGCCTCGTGGTCATTGCCGCGCAGCCGGCCAAAAATTTGCTGGAGGATGCCTTCCAGAGTGATTACACCCGAGACTTCGTCAAAATTATTAATCACTACCAGCAGCATGGCGCCGGATTGCAAAAATTGATCGAGGGCCTGGCGTAAGTTACACGATTCGTTGATAAAAACTGCCGGCGAATGCATCAGATCACGGATGTGGCCGTGGTCTTCCAAGTGGTCCAGTAAATCTTGCAAATAAAGCACGCCCAGCACTTCCGGGTCGGCTGACTTGGATATTTCTCTGACCACCGCAAAGCGCCTTTGGCCGGTTTTGTGCAGCTCATCCATGACCATTGGTCCGATAGTCTCAGACGCCAGCACCCATTTAACCTTGGCGCGCGGCCTCATAGCGTCGCCAACAGTTTTTCCGTCAAAATTTAACGCGCCGGCGATGGTATCAAACTGGGCCGCGTTTATGCGATTATCTGGCTGGCGCGCCTGGCGCTTGAGCAGATCCAGCAGGTCGGCTGGCTCATAAAGCCCGGTTGACGGCGATGAGCGATGGCTTTTGATGACCTTGGCGGGCCTGCCAAGCAATGGCTGGAGCAGCCCCAGGATTTTGGCGCTCAGCGGCGCGAGTAGCGCCACATAGCGCATTTGCCAGCCGGACACGCGCCGGTTAGAACGGCCGGCGAGCGTTACCAAACTTATCAAGACGCCGGTTACCCCCGCCAGCCACCAACTAGTACGCGCTGCCCAGATAAGTAAACCCACGGCGCTGAAAGTGCCTGCAATCCACAACGCCAACTCCAGCGAGGAGCCGTAAGCTGCCGTTGCATAAAGCCGGGCAGCACGCCGGTCGTGGCCTAATTTGGCCCGGCGCCTCAGCTCAACCACAGGCAGAGCCCCATAAACTCGCTCAAATAAAACACTGTTACAAAAAACCAGCACTAATACTGCCGCCAAGAGTATCATCATATCTTTAATTTTACGCTACCCGGAAAGAACCCGCTGCATGTTATGATTAGAATATAAAAGGAGTGTGAGTCAAATTATGGATAAGCGGTTTTTGGCGATATTGGCGGGTATTGTAATTATTTTCGGTGTGGTTTTTGCGGCCAGCCAGCATTCTAGCAACACTTCAGGCAACTCAAATACTAGCAATGCGCAGCCAACCAGTCATATTGAAGGCCAAGGCAGCACTAGTGTAAAGCTGGTGGAGTACGGCGATTACGAGTGCCCGGTCTGCAGCCTTTACTACCCTGTTGTCAAACAGGTGGCGGCGCAATTTAACAGCCAGGTTTACTTTCAATTCAGGAATCTGCCGCTGACCAGCCTCCACAAAAACGCTTTCGCCGCGGCCAGGGCGGCTGAAGCCGCTAGTCTTCAAGGTAAGTTTTGGCAGATGCACGACGAGCTATACAGTAACCAGGACCCAACCGGGCAAAGCGGCTGGGTGGCCAGCGACAACCCGTTGACTTATTTCACTGCCTTTGTCCAACAAATCGGGCTGAATATTAACCAGTTCAAAACCGACTACGCCAGCGACAAAGTCAATAACGCCATCAATGCTGACCTGGCAGCCTTTGCCAAAACCGGCCAGCAAGAAGCCACTCCGACCTACTTCTTGGACGGCAAATACATTCCCAATACCGAGCTGGCGGATCCGACTACCGGCGAGCCTAGCGCATCGCTGTTTGCCAAAGTCATCAACGCTGAAATTACCGCCAAAACCCGGCAGTGAGACTTTGAGAGCATCATGTTCTACGTGTATGTACTAGAGAATGGTACGGAGCGCTACAAGTGTCGGCCGAAGGTCATTGAATCGTATGTTAAGCAGCTATAACCTAACCCTTGGTTCGTTTGGCACTCAAAGCTCTACTGCCGGGAAACAAAGCCGCTAGTTAATCGGCTCCCAACCCGGTTGTGTTAAAGGGTGGCAAGCTATACCATAGTGCTTAAGGAAATACCAAAAAGCTTGCGATGCCCAAAGCTAAAAAAGATTTTATAGAGAAAATAGAAAAAATTGCCGAAACGCCGGCAGTGGAGGCAATTGATACCACAATCGTCAAGACCGAGCAGATAGTCGCAGGTTTGCCCCAGTCCAGACCGGTCAAAAAAACCCGCAAGTACTGGAATATTTTGGGACCGGGGTTAACCACTGGCGCGTCCGACGATGACCCATCCGGCATTGCGACTTATTCGCAAACCGGTGCCCAGTACGGCTTCCAGCTGCTGTGGCTGGCGCCATTGACTTTTCCGGTCATGGCCTTGGTGCAAGAAATGTGCGCCCGCATTGGCATTGTGACCGGCCGCGGTTTGGCCAGTAATATCCGGGCACATTTTTCCAAAAAGGTACTTTACCTATGTACGCTACTGTTGTTTGCCGCTAATACCTTTAATCTTGGCGCCGACCTAGGGGCAATGGCTAAAGCCGTTCAGCTGTTGAACCACGGCGTGAACTTCAGCCTGATAGTAGTTGGTTTTGCCTTACTCTGCGTGCTGCTGCAAATCTTTCTGCCCTATGCCCGTTACGCCCGCTATCTTAAATGGCTGGCGCTAATACTTCTGGCTTACGTGGCCTCGGCAATTATGGCCCACCTGCACTGGAGCAACGTCCTGCACCACTCTTATACCCCGTCTATTAAATGGTCCAAAGACCAGCTGCTTTTGATTTGCGCGATTTTGGGTACGACTATCTCGCCTTACCTGTTTTTCTGGCAGACTTCGCAAGAAGTTGAGGAACAGATAGAAGAAGGCCGCACGACCATTGCTTCGCGGCAGAATTCCAGCCCGGAAGAGATTCACTCCATGCGGGTGGATGTCTGGAGCGGTATGTTCCTTTCCAATGTGGTGATGTTTTTCATCATCGCCGCCTGCGGCGCGATTTTATTCCCCAAGGGCATAACGCACATCAACACCGCGGCACAGGCGGCCGAGGCCCTGCGGCCGTTTGCCGGCAACGCCACCTACTGGCTTTTTGCTATCGGTATCATCGGCACGGGTTTGCTGGCTATTCCGGTATTGGCTGGTTCTTCCAGCTACGCCGTCGCTGAGAGCTTTAAGTGGCGTGAGGGGCTGTACCGCAAGTTCAAACAAGCCCACGCTTTTTATGGCACTTTGGTAGTTTCGGTTCTCGTGGGTTTATCGCTTAATTTTCTGGGTATCGACCCGATCAAGGCGCTGATTTATGCAGCGGTCGCTAACGGAATAGTAGCTCCAATAGTGCTGACTTTGATAGTTATCATCAGCAGCAATAAGCATGTTATGGGCGACTGGGTTAACAAGCGCCCTACCACGTGGCTGGGCTGGGCGGTAACTAGCTTGATGGCTGTATCTGGCATAGCCGCGATTTACTCGTTGTTTTAAGACTTTATATAAATACTTAACAAGCTAAGTATTTCCTACACCTTTTAGCTTGAGAGCTTTCGGGGTAGAATTGAATAAGATGAAACGATACTTACGGCCTCTGCGTTTAGATGCAACGCAAGGCGCCAGTGAGGAACGGAGTGAAATGTATTTAACATACATTGAAAGAGTACCGCAGCTGGCAACGCCGCGGTGCGCTATAAGCGCTTGCGGCGTTTTCGGCTTGGCCGGAAAGCAGGCCAGCGCGGCGCAGAGGCTGTAGATGGATACCGTTTTCTCGGGCTTAAGCCTGATAATCGTCATCGGTGCGCTGATGGCACTGGTGATGCGTCTAATCAACCAACCGCTGATTATCGGGCACATCCTAACCGGTATTATCGTCGGTCCGGCGGTACTGCATGTGGCCAAATCACCTGATACGCTGGCGCTATTTTCTGACTTGGGCATTGCCCTCTTGCTATTTATTATCGGTTTGGGACTAAACCCGCAGATTGTGCGCGAGGTGAGCCGTACCGCGGCATATGTCGGCGTTGTACAAGTTAGCGTAATTACGGTCCTGGGCTGGGCAGCTGGCCACACACTCGGCCTATCTAATACATCGGCGGCATTTTTGGGCGCCAGCCTAGCCGTTTCCAGTACCATAATTATTTTAAAAATACTTAGTGATAAGCATGAACAGGCGAGGTTATACGGTAAAATCGCTATAAGCGTGTCGCTGGTGCAAGACATGATCGCCATCGTACTGGTGGTGATTACCTCGGCCGGCAACAGCAGATTTCTGGCTATTGGCTCCACTTTAGAGTTAGCCTTTAAGGGGGCTGTGCTGGGCCTGTTGATCTACTGGGTAAGCGCCCGATTGCTGCCGCAGTTTCATAAACTCATCTCCGGTAGCCAGGAATTTTTGTTTTTATTCGCCATCGCCTGGGGTTTGGGCAGCGCCGCGCTGTTCGCTAAGATCGGCCTTAGCTCGGAAATCGGCGCGCTGCTAGCCGGCATCTGCCTGGCTTCACAACCATACTCCCAAGAGATTGCCTCGCGTCTGCGGCCACTGCGCGACTTTTTCGTGATAGTCTTTTTCATAACTTTAGGAGCCAATCTCAGCCTGCACCATATCGGTTCGATGCTGGCGGTTATCGTGGTTTCAGTCCTGATCGCCGCGGTCGCTAAACCGTTGGTCGCTATGGTGGTGATGGGCTATTTGGGCTACACCAAACGCACGAGTTTTAAAACTTCGGTGGCGCTCGCCCAGGTCAGTGAGTTTTCTATCGTACTGGTGCTACTAGGCGAGAAGCGCGGTCTGATCGGCGCCAACCTGGTCACAGCCATAACTTTTGTGGCCCTGGCATCCATCGCCGCCTCGTCCTACTTGATAATTTTCAGCGATAAAATTTTTAACGTACTAGAAAAATACCTGGGCCTTTTTGAACGCAGGCAAACCCATGGCGAAGCGGTCGCCCGGCGAGCCTACGAGCTGATTCTGTTTGGCTATCAAAAAGGCGGACAAGAGTTTGTGCAGCTATTCAAACAAATGAAGCAAAGCTATTTGGTGGTTGATTATGACCCTGAAGTCATTGACGTACTGGAGCACCATAAAATCAACCATCTTTACGGCGATGTTACCGATATGGAGCTGCTGGAAGAGGCCGGGGTCGCCAAGGCTAAATTGATCGTCTGCACCATTACTGACTTTGACAGCAGCTCGTTTTTGCTGCAGTACCTGGAACGTAAAAATTCGCAGGCGGTGGTAATTGTGGAAGCCGAAAGCCCCAAACAGGCTACCGAGCTTTACGAGCGTGGCGCCAGCTACGTGACTTTGCCGCACTACATCGGTAGTGAACAAATCAGCGCCTTCGTCAGAAAATCAGGCTTGCAAAAATCCGCCTTTAAAAAAGAGCGTACCAAACATCTTAGGGCGCTGGAACGCCAGTTGCGCCAGATGGAAAAAGGCAATGAGCAGGAAAAGAAACTCGGCCAAGCTATTATTGAGGGCGTGGCCAGCTTAACCAAAGCCAAGCCCTAACTCCGCGTCACGCCAGTCTGTCGTCCAACGGAGCCGGATCTGAATACTTAACTTGCCTGCCCCGCATTAAATCCTGAGCGTAGTAGTCTGTAATCAGATTACAGAGCATCAAGATTTTAGTGTCGGGGTTAAGTATTTATGCTGCTTGTGATTTGCAGGCAGTTTAGAGCTGAGTTTCATCGCCAGCGCGTAGGCTCCGAATAAACTTGCAGTGTAGATTAAGTCGCTAAGCGCGGTGTTGCGGAAAAACGGCAAAGCCATGCTATAGCAGAGCGCCAAACCGCTCCAAGTGTGGGTGTACATATTGCCCCACAGCCAGACTGCAAAGTTGGTCACGAAAAAGAAAAACAGCGACGCAGAGATTGTTAAAGATGCTCCCCGTAAAACACTTGGCTTTCTTAACCAATAGCTGCTAGCTAGGGCAATCAATATGTAACAACCCCAGGTAACAGGCATGATATTGTAAAAACCAATGACCAAGTCAGATAGTGCCATGGCTACAAACGGCACCCAAAGCGCTAGCCGGCGAGGCAAAATTGCCCCGCCAAAAATGGCTACGGCCGCCACCGGTGCAAAATTAGCCGGATGTGGCAGCAGTCTGAGTCCTACGGCTAATAATATAAGGCTGATGGCTATAGCCAGGTTAAGAGTGGACCTTTTTATCATTGCAGTTTCCAATCCAAGATATCAGAATTCTTGGTGATATACGCACCGGCGCCAACGGAGGCTTCTTTGCCGTTGATGTAGAACGTCCAGTACTTGGGGCCATTACCAGCTATCCCGTTGATGGAAACTACGAAATCTCCGAATGAATAGTGTTTAGTCTGTACCTGGGCATGTTGTTTCAGTAAGGTCAAAGCGTCTTTGCCATTTTCGCCTTTGTAGCTGATTTCAGTAGTTTGGCTTTGAGAATTTTTTATCACGTGGACTTGGTCGGGGTTAACCCCGTGCGACCAAATGGCCACGCCAGCGCCGAATACCAGGATAAACGCTGGAAGTATTAATATTTTTGCTTTGATTTGTTGAGCTACTCGGCTCATAAAAAACCTCCCTGTTTCAAGCAAGGAGGCTAAAATACGGTTTTGTCCTGTCTTGCTCGAGACATTTATTTAAAGTCTGCTGTATCGGACTCAGCCTCCGCTATCGCGGAGGTTTTAACACTTATCATTTTTCATTTGGCATTTATCTCTCTTTGGTCATCTATCATTGCAGCTGCAATCTGGTAAATGTTACCTGGTAAATAAATGTAAATTGTTAAATGTAAAATGCTAAATCGCTCGCCTTTGGCGGGCGCTTTACCGTTGCGGCACAGTGTTGGCATCTCACCAACTTCCAGCAATCGTTTGTTAATGTTCCATCATGATAGACCGCCGGCCGCAGGCCGTCCAGTGTAATAAATACCGCGCCTAAAAATGTCTGGGTTTGACGCGTACCTCTGTTTTCCCATATAATTTACCTGCTCTTACCCTTTTTAAATTCTAGGGAAAAGGAGTAGTGCTGGTTCCGTTTTGGCGGAAGCCGAATTTATTTCGGCAGGCACGATGAGGGAAAACCATCGGTTGTCCTTCATAAGCGTTAGCGCTATTCCGGAGTAGCTCAATGGTAGAGCAATCGACTGTTAATCGATTGGTTGCCGGTTCGAGTCCGGCCTCCGGAGCCATTGTGAGCGAACAGCCGAAAAAGCGGCTGTTTTCTCTTTAGAAGAGCTGAAATTGTTGGTTCTAACCTTGTTAAAAGCTCTTTCTAGCTTTGGATACTCATTTCGTATTGGCACGAACCATAAATTTGGCTCAATTGTCAGTTGTTTTTCTTTGAGAATGAAGCTACTACCGAGGGTAGTAAAGATATCCCTCCGCTCCTGCTTCCCACCTGCTTTAAAGGATTGGCGAGCGTGTGTGGCAAAATCAAAGGTATTTTCGGTTAGTTCTAACCATTTTTCGGCACGCTCTTCTGTATCACGCAATTGTTCTTTTAGTCGGTTGATTTCTCCAACGAGCGTCTCACGCTGCTCAATATACTCATCATCGTTTATTAGCTCTCTTAGTCTTAGCTTTGTGAGTGTGTCTAGTTGCTTCTGCGTAGCAAGCAATGCTTTGGCTTGATTTTCGTGTATCACTGTTCTTTCACTGATTTCTTGGTCATTATTTTCTCTAAGCACGTCTAAAGCCCAGTCTCGGAACTCTGGGAGAATTGTAATGCTGGCTAGATGTTCGTCAATTTGTTTTTCTAGCTCTGTTTCTGTTACTGAGCCTTTTTGGGAACAGGGCTTCTTATGGGTGCAGTGATAATAGACGTATTCTCGGGTCTCACCAGTGCTTTTAATATATTTTTGCTTAACTTCTGCCGTTATAGTGCAGCCACACTCGCCGCAAACAATAGGTCCACGATAGGTCATTTCGTGTTTCTTGGGCCGTGGCTTGCCCTTACGACCTAGTATTTGCTGCACTCTATCATATTCAGCTAGGGTTACCATTGGCTTATGGCTGCCCTGATGTAGTTGTCCTAGATACCTAATTTGGCCTGCATAGAAAGGATTAGTAAAAATTCCATACAAAGCCGAACGAGACAAAGGGCCGCCGCCTGTTTTGCGTGTTTTTCTTAATCTAAACCCTAAATCAAACTCTGCGATATCAAGTATTTCAGGAACAGAGTAATTACCTGTTAGCATCAGGTCCCACATTTTTCTTACAATAGGGAAACGCTCAGGGTCAATAATTATAATCTTTGAACCTTTATCTCTGTCGGGAGTATTTAAATAGCCCGTTGGGGCCCAGCCTGGCTTCCAGCCCAGCTGTATCTTTTTTTCATTTCCACGTTTTACATCTTTGCTTAATTTGGCCGAGAAATACTGCGATTGAGACATTACCATTTGGAGCATCATCATACCCTCTGGCGAGTTATCAAAAGTGTAAGAGCCGAACTTTAAGTCCAAAATCTTGCCATTTCTTATTCTGTAAGTGATTGAGGCAGCGTCTATTTCATTCCTAGATAAACGGTCAGGGTGCCAAGAGATTATTCCGTGTGCTTCACCCTCATCTATTCTTTTCAGCATCTGCTCAAAAATCGGCCTGTTGTTTGGTGTAAATGCACTGGCACTCTCAGGCGGTAGCTCAATTATCTCTAAGTCTGAAAATATCTGTCGGGCGTTATCTATTTGGCTTTGCAGTGAAAGAACCTGACGCTCTTCCTCTTCTGAGGATTTTCTAGTGTAAAGAAAGTATTTCATAGTAATTTTCCGAGGTCAGCTTTATTATACGCCCCAGAGGCCATCTCATACAGCTTGTAGAGTCTTAGTTGCTTTTTTGTAAGTCTACCTGCATAAGTTCGGCGTTTGATTGATGCTTGAAGTTCTTCAATTTTTTGTTCGGTTTCTAATACTTTGAAAAGACCGCTCCATTTATAGGAACGGTTTTTATTTCTGCTTTCGTAAGTTAGGTCATAACAATGGCGGCAGCCAAAATGGTCCCCATCTTTGTATAGCTTACGAACTCGCCGTTCGCAGGACCTACCGTTTATAACGAGCGGGCATATAAACCACCATCGCTCACCACCCAGGTTGCAGGGCGTGGACTCCAACCTGACCTTATAATTAAAAGATTTCTTTTCTCCTGACCATCTGTCCGTCTGTTGATAGCTGAGGCTAAAATACGGAAAATCATCAAATATATTTGCTGTAAAACTGACCGAACTTTTACTATCGCTAAACCCCGAAGTCCAGCTTAGTGTTCCGCTCATTATCCCTTTCAAATAGCCTTGCTGTTTGATGTAGCTAAGGTCAATACTCAACAGGTTGTCAGCTTCTGTTTTGCTCATAGTGTTTCAATAATCTTCCGAAATCATTAGACATTGTTAGCCTTTTACTCTGTTGGGTTATTGCCTTATTTTTGCCCTTTTTCCGAAACGAACCCATTTTTCCTAGCCTCTTGTGCTTTCAAAAGCTCACGAATAGCTTTGAAGAGGTTACGTTCTATTTCTGTTTCATAACGAAGATAAATACCACCTAAAAGCTCAATGTCTGCTTCCTTAATCTTCGGCTCATAACCCTGATGTATTATTTTTACTTCTGAAAGCGGCATTAGGTCCCAGTTGTTAGTCGTCTCGGTTTTTGTTGGGTCATTTATTTTCTTTAACTGTTCAGCTTCTGCGGCAACAACCCGCTGCAGTCGGACATACCAAATCGCAACTCTTTCAACTAACAGCTCTTCAAGAACAGTCGCTGGTTCATAATCAGTATGAAGCCTTGCCTTTATAAGGCTCGCTTGCTTTGCTTCTTCACCGCTGAGCAGCTCAGTTAAGATGTTATGCCTTACAGCGTTATACTTTGACTTTTCTTTTCCAGCTTCTGTTTTAACGCCACCCTTCTTGCTGTTAATGCGGTTTGCCTCTAGCTGCTTATCGCTTACTTCAGCCATTTTGCAGTCTCCTCTTTAGCTCTTCTCTTTTTCTTAAAAAATCTTGATACCCTTTTGATGTATTTCTTTGGTTACTCTTAGTAGTAGCTTTCAGGTTTTGGGCATCAGTGGCAGACAATTCATCGCTTTCAAGTTTGCTGGTTTCCTGCAAACTGGAGGCAAGGTAATTCTCAATCTTTTGGACATTCAGCTTAAAGTGCCGTTTAGCAGGGATACTTTTCCTAACTACTTCAATTAGGCCAAGGGATTTTAGCTGCCCAATAACTCTTTCCTGTTGTGAACGGCTTAGGCCCGTTTCTAGCTTCATTTCCGCAATTGTTTTGAAGGACCAGACTTTATCCCTTCCGAGCCCATTCCAATAAAGAAGCTGGCCCAGTAAGATTGATGACTCAACTGAACCTAGCGAATGGGCCAGTCCAGCACTGTATGCAATAGGCTTCTGCTGGAACATTTTATAAATCCTTTGCTGGTCCTGCTTGCTCATCGTAATTCACATATTCATTAGCCTTAGAAGGCCTATTAAAGGGCTTTGAGACCGCTTTGATTAGCTGGACCAGCTGTAATCCCTTTTCCTTTGCTTCATCTTCAGTTAGCTCAACATCAAAATGGTCTTTATATAATGCCTGGAATTTTTGCACCTGCTGGAAAGAGAGTTGCATTTCCATTACACCCCCGAATAAATCCTTGTTTTAAGATGCTTCATAGCATCAAAGTAGGCCTTTGGATTGACCTTCAACTTGTCTGACCAATAATTATCAACCGCTGTTTTTAGTGCAGGGGTCGTTTCAAACAAGAAGGTAGCTTTGCCAGCTGAAGATTTTTCAATACCTATAACTAAAAAGCCCTCTGTAACCAGAGCCGAGGATAGGGCTAGGTCAAAGGTTCTAAATTCATAGGAATTGTAATTACTCATCTTAATGATGAGCTTAACCCTATAACCCTACCTACGTATAAGGCATCAATTGAGCCTAATTGATGCCTACAAGCTTTTTATAATTCCGTATGATTGTTGAGATTTCTGAGTATGTATAAACCTTGTCTTCGTCTTCAAAAGGGTATTTTTCATCAAATATCGTCGCAATTTCGCTAAGGGTCTTTCCTTCAATTGTTTTGAGCCTGTATGCTTCTGCTCCTTTTTCAAGAACATCATAATCGGCTGGCTGATGTTTTTGACGGCTCATATAGCTCAGTCGCTTTTGGTGGAATTTTACTAACGGCCACGCTGCCTTTACCTCATCAAGCGTAGTATCTTCATCTATAACAATATGAATTTCCTCGTCGTCTTCTCCTGGCTGGTGGGGCACGCCCATTCGGACACCAATTTTATTTCTTATATTTTTGGGGTTGTTAAGAAGAATATATCCCCTCAAACCATCCTTCCACGAGGGTCCAAGTCTATACTTTATTCTGAGCTGTTTAATATCGTTATAAAAAGCATTTAGCGGTGCTATGAGATTGATTTCTGCCTGCCTATCTACAAATTTTGTGTAGGGGATTTTTTTAGCAAGTGCGTCTTCTTGAAGTTGCTTGAGCTCTTGTCTAAATGTCGGCCAAACTTTGTCGTGCCACTTTTCGGTCTCTTCCCCTATCCAGTGCCACCAAGCTTCCTGCTTACCAGAATTAATATCTTTAAAACCGTTCGCAGGGATTTTGTAACGTTTTCGGATAGCAGCTATATCTGCTTGAAAATCTGGGCGAGAAGCTAAGATGAGAGACTGCTGTTCTCTTTTGGCTTTACTCTTTAGAAAAACTTTATCTTCTGAACCCTTCATAGTAATAGTAATCCTGCTTCAATTATCTACAGGATTGGGCTTAAAGACTAGTTAGAGCGGTTTGAACAGGTCTTTGAGACTGACCTTCAAAGCCTTGGCGATTTTATAAACATTCCCCACGCTAGGGTTGCGTTTGCCTTGTTCAATAAATCCGATATATGTTCTGTGTAAATCAACAAGGTCGGCCAATTCCTCTTGGGTTAAGCCGCTTTTTCGTCTTAATTCGGCAACTCTTGCACCGAAATCCTTTATAAATTTTGTTTCTGTCGCCACACATACAGTTTGTCGCTAAAAAGTGTTTGCCACCACAGACAGATTGTCGCATAATAACAGACAATAAGGAGTTTTTATGAAAATTAGCAAGGCTTGGTTCGTGAAACACAAAGTTCTTTCAGTAGTATTGGCTCTTATTGTATTAGGGATAATCGGTGCTGCCGCAGGTGGTAGCAAACCCAACAGCACGGTCAATAGCAGCACAACAGCAAACACGGCTATTAAAACCCAGCCAGCAGCCAAAGCCCAAACTCAGCAACCTGCTGTGCCAGCCGAATATAAATCTGCTCTCAACCAGGCTACTTCTTATGCCAACGACCAGCATCTGTCTAAACAAGGAGTATATGACCAGCTAGTTTCACAATACGGAGGTAAGTTCTCAGCAGCCGCTGCACAGTATGCAATAGACAATGTGAAGGCTGATTGGAACGCAAACGCTCTTGCACAGGCAAAGGATTACCAAAGTCAGCAGAGCCTATCGCCATCAGCAATTCACGACCAATTAACCTCTTCATATGGCGGAAAATTTACGCAGGCTGAGGCAGACTACGCCATTGCCCACCTGAACGATTAGTGAGTTCATCGCAACAGAAATGGATTGAGGCAGGAAACCCTGCCTCGTTTATTATCAAAACGAACAATAAAGAATTAGAATTAAAGTTAAGGTTCTCCGAAGATGACAATTACGAACTATACAGATGAAATGCTTGAAGCTCTTAGAGCAAATATTGAGTATTTAAAAACTACTGGCGACTCACAGATAAGAATAAAAAACGGCGAACTTGTAGACATCCAATCTGATTTATACATTTATATTTTTGAGCTAGATTTTCTTCAAAATCTTGATGTGGACTCTGAAATTGAGGTTAGGGTTAATAGCCAGTCTGCATCAGGAAAAGTCATTGCTATCAACGACAACAAACTCCAAATTCAACTAGATACAAATCTAGGACCAAAAATTGCTGAGGCTCTTTTGATTGTTTCTAGTTATTTTCTGCTGGAAAAGTTAACCGAATTCCTAGAAGGCCTTAAAGGAAGCGACTCAGACTTATCAGACAAGGCACTGGGCCTAATAAGACCGCAGAATGGGTCAGACGATGATTATGTGATACCGAGGGCCACTGACGTATTAAATGAGTTTCAGGTTAAGGCGTTGAGGTTCACTCTGGGAAGCGATGTCTCCTATATTTGGGGGCCGCCTGGAACAGGAAAGACCCAGACCATCGCCAGCATAATTGAAGGTCTTTTGGCGAAAGATTTAAGTATTTTACTTATTGCACACACGAACGCAGCAACTGACAGTGCACTTCTCAAAGTTGTTGAGCATTTAAAAGATACCGAAGATTACCACGAGGGCAGATTTCTAAGAGAAGGAAAAGTTAGCAATAAAGAGCTAAGAAAATATAAGGTTATTCCCGAAGTTATTCTTGAAGAAAAAGTTAAGCCAATAAGAGAAGAGCTTGAAGCAAATAGGATAGAGCTTGGCAAGTTAGAGGGTAAAATCCAGGCACATAAAGCGGCACATTTTATGATGGTCGGCAAAGATGACCTGGATGCACAAACTGAAAACTTACTCTCGTATCTTAAACAAAAAGAAGAAGAGTTTGAGAGCAAGAAAGACGACATTAGATATTTAGCCCAGAGAATTCAAAGCATAAATAATCAAATAGAAGAGCACCAAAATAAAGGGTCTTTAGGACGTTTATTCTCTGGGACTAACCTTGCTAAGTTAACCGAACAGAAAACAAGTTGGCTTCGTGAGGGTAAGGTTCAAAAGGATATGCTGCTTTCCCTAGCGGACGGAGTGAAGGAAGCAAAAAATAAACTTAGCCTTGCCAAGAAAAAAGCAGCTGAATATGAAAAGAAGTTCCGTGAGGAAGGTCTACTGTCTGATGCTGAGGAAGCTGAGATAAATAAAAAGATTAAAAATCTTCAAGAGCAACAAGAAGAGCTACTTAGTGAGATAGAGAAAATTAAGGATGACTTGATTAAGAACGCCAAAGTTGTAGCAAGCACCCTAACTATGAGTTATATAAACAAAAAGGTGCTGAGCCGTGAATATGACTGTGTAATTTTAGACGAGGCATCTATGGCCCCCCTGCCTGCCATCTACTCTGCGGCCAGTATCGCTAAGAAGAAGGTTATTTTAGTCGGAGACTTTTTTCAATTACCTCCAATCGCAAAACACGAAGTAAACACTAAGGGTAAGACTGATGAAGAAATAAAACACGAAGAAGATTTAATCAAAAATTGGCTAAAGAGAGATGTCTTTGACCTAGTGGGTATTACTGCCTCAGTATTGAAAGGTCAAGAACCTTCAATATTGAAGCAACTGAAAATTCAGTATCGTATGCATCCTGATATCTCCGCTCTCATTAACTATCTTGTTTATTCTCCAAAAGGTGAAAAGAAATTCCGTCTTGAAAACGGTCCGAACACTGAGGACTTGGGTCAAGAAAGGCTAGAGTCTCAACCCTTGAAGTCAGCTCATTTAGGTTTTTACGATACTGCTGGGCTTGGCTCACTGCCCGTAAAGACAGACTCTGGTTCTTACTATAATCTTGCCCAGGCACTACTTTGTGTGGAGTTGGCGAAGGAAGGAATAAAAAGTGGGTATAAAACAATTGGAATAATTTCTGCTTACAGAGCACAGACAAATCTGATACAAAAAATCATTCAGGACTCGTTCTCGGAAGATGAAAGTAAGATAGTGCTTGCAGATACGGTGCATCGTTTTCAAGGTGGAGAGAGACAGTTAATAATTTTTGACGTAACCACGCCGAAGGCTCTTTCAATGTATGACGACTTTGCAGAGGGCGGAGACGATATGAAGCTAATGAACGTAGCTTTTTCTCGTGCTAAAGAAAAGTGTGTAATTGTCGCAGATGTAGGTGGAGTTAAGAAAAAACACAGCGAGCATTCCTTAGTAAAAAGAGCTATTGAGTTTTGCGAAGTTAATCACCGTCCCTTTTTGAAAGCGGAAGAAGTGCTCCCAAAGTATGTTGCTGACGATAGAACAGAACAATGGTTGCAAAAAATAAATATTACAAATCTTGAAAAAGAAGTTCAAAATACAAGCCTTTTTGATGAATATGATTTCTATCCAGCCTTTTTGAAAGACTTAGTTAAGGCAAAAAAAGAGGTAGTTATCAGCAGCCCCTTTATCACTACCTCACGAGCAAAGCAGTTTAAGCCATACTTCAATCTTTTAATCGGCAGAGGGGTGAGAATATTTTTGATAACTAAGCCCCCTGACTCTTTCAAAGATGCGATGAAGGAAATGTCAAAGAGAGAGCTGAAAGAGTTTGAGAGGATTGGTGTCGTTGTTCTACCAATTATGGGTGTCCACGAAAAGGTGGCACTCATTGATAGAAAGGTTCTCTACGATGGAAGCCTAAACATTTTGTCGCAAAGAGACAGCACCGAATTAATGCACAGATTTAAAGGAAGTAATGTTGCAAAACAAATGGCTGGTTTCTTGCGAATAGACAAGAATATTGGTCCTCTCGGAGAAAACAACTTGAAAAGGTGTGAGGTTTGTTCAGAAACGGGTTCTTGGTATTGGACTAGCAAAAGTGTGTATGGATTTTGGACCCATTGTCTTACTGGCTCACACTCAGCTGGTAAACCTCCAAAAACTAAAGAAGATAGACAGCAGCGACTGAAAAAGATAAGTAGTGTCCGAAAAACCGTTACATTAAATGCTAAGAACATTCCTGTCTGCCCAGTGCACGGTATCGCAACTGTTTTAAAACGAGGTCCATTTGGCGAGCTGTATGGTTGCCCTCAGCATAGAGAATGTCATTTTGCTGTGAGCAAGGCTAAGGTGGATAAAATGGTCAATGCGAAGGTCTGATGAGTGATTTAACCGATAATTTACCTGACCCAGAATTAGCTTTCAAGCTAATTGAAGCCAACTTTATATACAAAGATAACATTCGCAATCAGGACTCAGCAGTAGCCAAGAAATTAAAGAGATATTGTGCTTTCTTATATTTTTACTTCTCTCAAGCAGAAGAAAAATCTAGAATGTTTGATGCACTTCGCCCAAGACTAGATATCGTAACGGTGATGAAGGACGATGATGCACGTATGACTGTTTGGTGGTGGGCTTATTTAGATGCCATCGTCCATACGAGCAATTTATATGACAAGCCAACTGGCGGTAACGAACCAGCCTCTTTGCCCTTCTTAAACAGTAAGTTACCTATGTGGGGTAAAGAGCTAGGTGTGCCAAAAGTGCCTGAGTTGGCCGACATAAAAAACGATGAAAGTCTTAAAAACCTACTTGGCTTGCGGGATAAGCTAATAATCCATATTGAGCCAAAATCATATTTCAAAGTTATGTTTGACCTTAGAGATGTGCCTAACTTCTTTGACCATCTAATAAACGAGGTTGCGAAACCTTACCTTGAAGAAGTCTATGACACCTTTTTTATAGGAAAGCACGACTTTACTCCAAAAACTGAAAACATAGATGCAATTCTAAAATTAAAGCTGAAGATTGAGTAACGTTATGTATCAAAAACTGCTAATTTTTCTTAAAGAAATTGACTACTGGAACAAATACCCAAGCAGGTGGTATCTTAAAGATAGCCTTAAAACAGCAAAAAATGAGGAAGAAAAGATTGAGGTGCTATTGCGAGACTCCTTAATCTTGCAACATCTATACCCTAATAATTGGCTAGATGTCATACATAAAGCCGCAGATGACCCAGTGCGTTTTGTGAGAGAAAATATGCCAGAGATGCTTAGATAATGGACACTTGCTTATGAAAACAAAATCAAACAGACCGATATCTAAAATTGGCATTGGTAGTTATGGAGTTGGCGGACGTGGGCATAGGGATATGGAGATTACCGAAAAAGACGAAGACCAGAAGTATATTGACGCATTGGTCTACACGCTTCAAAAAGGCATCAATTTTACCGAAATTGCTTTGGGGTATGGGCACGGTCAATCACTGGCTATCTTCAAACAAGCATTTGATAAAAGCTCGGTAGTAAGAGAGGATTTCTTTTTTACTCATTCACTTTATCCAAGGGACCTGCCAACGATTGAAACAGCTAATGAAGATATTGCCAGCTTCTACAAAATTATGGAAACAGATTACGCCGACAGCACACTAATAACCCAATCAATGATTTTAAAATTTGGGACGGATAAGGTTTATCCTCTACTACATAAACTGCTTGAAAACGGTAAAACTCGTTATGTGAGCTTGTCTAATGCAAACCCTGATTGGATTAAGGCATTTAAAAAAGAATTTGGTGATGGCTTTGTTGCTCACGAAGGCCATTTTAGCTTTGAGGTTAGAGCATTGCAGGACAAGGGTGTGTTTAAAGTTTGTGATGAACTGGGCGTAAAGAACATTATTTGGCGACCTCTTCGTCGTAATAAAACTGTGCAACATAACTGGGAGCTTCTATCAGAATTGGCTAATAAATATCAAAAGACACAGAACCAAATCGTCCTAAACTGGATGTGCAGTCTGGGCTACAATCCGATGGTTTTTTCTACTAGCCAAAAACATATTGACGAAAATATAGCTGCTACGGATTTTGAGATGTCGGCGGTGGATTATATGCGAATGACGGATTTTCGTCCGCAGAATTACAACCCCCCAAAGGTTGATTGGGAAGGCCTTAGTATTGATGATGATATAGTTGTCCTGGCTAATGACTTTGAGGAGCACTTGCTAAAATAGTTATGATTTGCGAATGAGCTTATATTTCATTACAGGCAATAAGGGCAAGTTAGCCGAAGCCCAAGAGATACTACCAGAGATTGAGGGACTGGACATTGACCTGCCCGAAATACAAGGAGTTGATGCCCACAAGATTATTGAAGCTAAGCTACAAGCTGCACTTGAACATCAAGAGGGTGAATTTATTGTTGAAGACACCTCTCTTTATTACGAAGGGCTAAATGGATTGCCTGGGCCACTAGTAAAGTGGTTTTTAGAGACCGTTGGACCTGATGGCTTATATAAATTTGCGAAGGGCTTTAATGCATACAAAGCTACCGCAAAGACCATTGTTGGTTACGCCAAAGACCCAGACAATATTCAATTCTTTGAAGGCAATATTGACGGTGAGGTAGTAGAACCAAGAGGCGACCAGGGCTTTGGGTTTGACCCCATCTTTCAACCCAATGGTTATAATCAAACTTTTGCCGAAATGACTCTAGAAGAAAAAAACAATCTAAGTATGAGAAAAATAGCGTTCAACAAACTGCGAGAGTATCTAGGGAGATAATAGTTCTAACTTCCATCACTACGGGGAGCCATTCGACTCGGCTCAATAAATTGAGCCTCGCTCATGGCCTTCGGCCGAGTCGAATGTCCTGAGCGAAGTCGAAGGACTGATAATTTATGGTCTATCTCTATATTCTCCGCAATGTTCGCAATCGACTTTACATTGGGCATGCTGAGAACTTAGACCAGTGTATATCCGATCACAAGACTAATCATGGCGCCAAATTTATAAAAGACCATGGCAATTTTAACCTCGTGTATACAGAGAAATACTCCTCTCGTGCTGAAGCTATGAAGCGCGAAAAACAACTGAAGGGCTGGACGCGAGCAAAAAAAGAGGCATTAATCGCTAATGACCTAGCTCTGCTAAAGAAACTCTAGGAAGCGCTGTCCGGCCTCTCTTCGAGCCTGAGCGATGAGGCTCAGGCCTCAGAGCCGAATGGCCGGAGCCACAAAGTTAGAACTTTGCTATGATGACAACATGATTAAACGCTGGAAAGAGTTGAGCCGAGAGGAAGTTCTTAGGAAATACTCTTGGCTAATTGAAAAGAGGGTTTATAAATTACCAAGTGGCGAAGTGGCCGATTACTACATTCGAGCCGTAAAATCGGGGGCTTGTGTTCTAGCAGTTACTGAAGGCAATCAAATTGTTACGGTTAAGCAATATCGCCCTGGACCTGACCGAATTTACAATGAGCTACCTGGTGGAGTCGTAGAAGATGATGAAGATCCTAAATTGGCGGGTATACGTGAACTAAAGGAAGAAACTGGTTATTTTGGGGATGTGGTTTGGCGGGGTCAATGGCAGAACGATGCATATACTCAGCAAGAAAGAAATATCATTGTCGCAACCAACTGCAAAAAGGTTAGCGAACCAAAACTGGATAACACAGAGTTTGCGGAAGTTGAACTTCTTAATATCAAGGATTTCATTACAAAAGCAAGAAATGGAGAGCTTACGGATACAGCTGGGGCTATGCTGGGATTAGATCATCTTGGGCTGCTAAAATAGTCCTAACTTCCTCCACTACAGGGAGCCATAGTTAGAACCAAAATCTATAGAGGTCAATCGCCTCTTTTATTCATTTGAGGGGGTATTTCTTGGTATAAAATAATCTTATGACCACAAAAGAGATTGCCGAAGGTGTGGTGCACAAAGTGCCGGCGGATTTACGTAAAGCGTTGATATCTGATGAATCTGCACAAGAGCGGTGGGAAGACCTCACGCCACTGGCGCGCAATGAATGGATTTGCTGGACAGTCTCCACCAAAAAACCGGAGACGAGAAAAAATCATATCGAGAGGACAATCACAGAGCTTTTGGAAGGCAAACGCCGGCCTTGTTGTTGGGCCGGCTGCATCCATCGTTGAAATAAGCAGCGGTTCTAATTTCCTCCGCCAGCCGGCGGAACTACGCCGGGGCCACGATTTACAAATACCACAATTAGTGTTATTATTTGCTTTATGAGCGAGGCATATCGACATATAGTTCTTTTTGGGCTTAAGCCTGAAACCAGTGACACAGACCCGAGCCAAAGCCGTTAACCTGTTACAGGAGCTTGGGCAAAGTGCAGTAGGTGTAAGAGAGTGGGTTGTGACCGAATCATTAGATAGCCGCAAGGGTGATGTCATTGTTGAAAATGGGCTTTTTGAAAACCAAGCCGCTTTTGAGGAATTTAGAGCTTCCGAGGCACATCTTGAAGCTGGAAAATTTATGCAAGAAATTGCCGACTGGTTAGTTGGCGATTACCTAGAACATCAAAAGTAGTTCTAACTTCCTCCACTACGGGGAGCAAGGGCCACTTTGGGTAAGATTTAAGAGCGCCCCAAAAGGCCCGGTGCAATGGTTCTTAGGGTATTGATGAGCATCTAGAGCAAAGTAACTTGCTGAGCTGGAGCGAAATTTTTCCAATCCTTGTCAGAGAATATATGCACCGTACCGAATTCACCGTCATAACCAGGTTCAATTTGAAGCTGGTGAGTCCGGACACGCTTAATGGCTTCAGCGATTATGGGGCTGCTGGCAGCTTTGATAGAATCCAGATCCGCATCAAGCAGTACATTCAATTCGTCACTAAAGGTCTGCAGAAGCTTATCATATTGAGCGGTCACTTTTTTGGTGCCCGGTTTTACACGAAGAGCCTCGGCAATTATTTCTTCCAGGGGAACCAAAGACCAATAATCTGGCGCGCCCGAGGGCTTTTGGCCAGCAGGCCGGTCAGCTAGTGTTTCAACCCGCGATAGTACGCCCACGGTAACCGGGCGGCCGCATACCGGGCAAAGGCCTTTGTGCTGTTTAGTCTGCTGCGGGTCCCAGCGGATACGGTGGGCGCTATGCCCATCATAATGGTACTTGCCTTCCTCGGGAAAGAATTCAATGGTGCCAGCAAGTCTGGTGCGCGGCGTTGCAAGCTGTTGCTTTGCCCTGGCCGGTGCCCCATATTGTAGGGCGGCGGCCATGCCGTTGTAGCTAAGTTCACCGTCAAACTTGGTGGCTTCGCGGGCTAGTTTGGTAGCCGAGTGAGCATCGGAGCTAGACATTAAAGCTACTTGATCCAGCTTGCTCAGTCGCCAGTTCATTGGCGGATCAGACGACAAGCCTGTTTCTATAGCCAAAATCTTGGGGGTTAGTTCTTCAAAACACTCTTCGAGCGAATCAAATCCTGACTGCGAGCCTAGAACCCCAAACCATGGCGTCCAGGCATGAGCAGGTATTACTAAAGCTTCGGGATGAGCGATAAAGGCTAGCTCAGCAACTTGCTTAACGCTCAGGCCTACTATTGGCCGGCCGTCGCTGGCTAGTTTGGCTCCGTGGGTTGCCAGCAAGCTACTAAACCCTGAGGCGGCTTCAAGAGAAGGGACTAAAACCAGGGTATGAACACGACGGCCTCTGCCACCCTGCTGGTAAATGCTGGAGATCTCCACGCTCAAGACAAAACGGGTAGTGTTGCCGTCGGAAGCATCCTTTAACATCAATAAGCCCGGTTCTGGGGCAGGAGTTAGTAACTGTCTTATTTCGGAGAACCAGATAGGGTGTGTAAAATCGCCGGTTCCTAAAACGGTCAACCCTTTCTTGCGGGCAAATTCGTCAAGTATGGGTAAGGTTAGATAGCGCGAAGTAGCACGGGCAAAGCGCGAATGGACATGAAAGTCGGCGTAGTAAACCACATTTTTATTTTAGACCTTTTAAATGGAATTAAGTTTACTGAGCTCCTGCAAAGTACCAATGGACTGCTCTCGCCACTACTCCGGTTCGAGTCCGGCCTCCGGAGCCGTGAGTACGTGAATACTTAACAAGTTAAGTATTTTTACGATCTTAGGTGTTATACTGAATGATGATACCCAAAAATACGGGGTGTGATAAATGAGTATTTTCCATGCCCCGAAACAGACTAGTAAGCACGTAAAAGATTTTGATTATTTGGCCGATGAGGCCTTTTATTTTGATTCGGCTTGCCAGACCCTAAGGCCCCAACAAGTTATCGACGCCGTAAATGAGTATTACCACGAGTACAATGCTTGTGGTGACCGCGTAAAGTACGAATGGGGGCTGAAAGTCGATGAAAAAATTCGAACAACCCGCCAGAACCTGCTGGTGCTCGCCGGCAAGTCAGACCGTGATTACGCCTGCGCCTTTACGCTCAACACCACTTATGGCATTAATTTGCTTTTGAGCCAGCTACCAGCCAAGACTTATGAACGGATTGTCACATCCGAGATAGAGCACAATTCTGTGTTCCTGCCCTCCATGACTTGGGCTAAGCGCTTTGGCATAGAGCGACTGGTGCTTGGGCGCGGCCCGGACGGTTCGCTAATTTACAGCACCAAAGACCTGGATAAGGGCATGGTAGTGGTCAATACTACGACGAACGTCAATGGTGTTAATCTGATCAACGCAGCCGAGCTGGCTAACGACGTACATCATGCCGGAGGGATAGTTATGCTTGACGGAGCCCAGACCATGGGCCATAACCCGGAGTCAATTAAGAATGTGGATTTTGATGGCCTATGTTTTTCCGGCCACAAAATGTACGGGCCGAGCCTGGGCGTGATTATCATCAAGAGGAAGTTACTTGATGCGCTCGACTTAAGTTTTATCGGCGGCGGCACCGTGGAAGATGTGCAAAAAGACAGCTATACCCTGCTGCGCGGCGAGCCGGAAAGCCATTTGGAAGCCGGGCTACAAAATTTCTCGGGTATTATCGGCCTTAACGCAGCCGTTGAGTGGCAAAAAAATTACCGGCCGGAGGGCAAAAAGCCGCAACAGCATGAAGAATTTCTGGCGAATAAACTTTTTGCCGGCCTGAAAGCCATGCCGTCGGTGCAACTATTTAACCAAGCGCCAAGTTCAATCATAAGTTTTCATTCGAATAAGATTGATGCCCACAAACTGGCAATCTACTTATCGGCCGAAGGGGTTATGGCCCGCAGCGGCTATTTTTGCTGCCACTACTGGCTGGATGTCAAGAGTCATTTACCGCCGTTGCTTAGGTTGTCGCTGGGGCTCAATAACACCGAAGCGCAAGTGGATAAATTGCTCAATACATTATCCGCTATTATCGGAGGCAGATAGGCGTGTTTTGTATAGCGGCATTTATAATCCTGGGGATCCTGGGTATTTTTTCGGCCCGCTACCGCCGCCTGGCCGCCGAGGCCTGGAAATGTGTCGCCCGCAAAACCACTTTCAGAAAATGTGATACCAATTTTAAAGAGGATTTAAAAAGCCGTTTGCTGAGCGGACTGGCGGTTCACCGGCCGCGTTTGGCGCGATTTTTTGAGAAGTGGATTGAAGTCCTGGCTTTTATATTTGTAATCTTGGCAATCTGGAGTTTGCTGACCGTCTTGCGCAGCGGTCTTAATCTTTACGTGTATGATACTTGCAACCCGGGTCATCCGGAATCGTGCACGCTGAGTGCCCAGGCCTGCTCTATCGACTCGAACTATCCCAGCTTTTGGCATTCACTACGGACGGGCCATCTGCTGAGCTGGGGGCATAACGACATCAAGCAATTTGTAGATACTATTGAACGTATTCCTGACCGGATGAAAAAATGGCAGCCGCTCAGCTACACCAGTAAAACCAGCTCTTATTACTACGCATTTAATCCGTCCAAACCTACTGCCCTGGAGATCGTTGACCCGGGCTGCGAGTTCTGTGCACAGTTGTTTAGAAACATGCAAGCCGCGGGCATAGAGAACCGCTACAACCTGACATATATCGCCTACCCTATCCCCAATCCAAACAGCAATACTTATAAGTTCGCTAATTCCTTCCTAATAGCTTCGTATCTTGAGGCAATACGGACACAGCCGCTCAGCGGCCTTAAGACTCCGGCCGACTGGCAAATACTGCAGCGGATTTTTAGCTGGCAGGATCCGGACCATATTATTTACCAATCACGTATAGACTATGTTTACACTGGGGCGCAGGTTGAGGCTCTGCTACAAAAATGGCTCGGGCAAATTGGTTACTCGGATCAGCAGGTGCAAAGTATCGTTTTTGCTACCAAATCTCAGGCCGTGAAAAGTGCAATCGCCCAAGACCGGCAAACGGTAGAACAACAGATCAAAACTGTTAAAATCCCCACTCTGCTTCTAGGCAGCCGGCGCTATGACGGTGTAGTTGATACTAAAGCACTACAAAGCCATTAAGTCATACCTGCCTCTTCTGAATTTACCGCAGAGGAGTTAGAATAAGTTGTAGTCATGGATGGTGGGATTTTTGATAAGTACCTGCGCACGGCTAATTACCTAACCGCGGCGCAGATTTTTTTGCAGGATAATTTCCTGCTGGCTACACATACTCATAAACTGAGCTGAAGCTTGTTGCCTTTTAGATGCTTTCGGTATTAGATAAAAGCATCTAAAAGAGGATCTAGCAAAATGCCAAGTGTAGATATTAATTATTGGGCTGTGCTGGTAGCGGCCATCATTAATATGATGATTGGGAGCTTGTGGTACTCACCATCGCTGTTCGGAAAAGCCTGGTCCAAGCTGGTCGGCAAATCTATGAAAGATATGCGCGCTAACGGCCAGGCCGGTTACGCCATTTTGGCCTTGGGGGCTCTTGTGCAATCGTGGATCTTGGTACACTTTATAGAATACGCCGGTTCAACAACTATTTGGGAAGGGGTTGTTACTGGCTTTTGGTTGTGGCTGGCTTTTGTGGCCATAGTTATGGCCGGCAGTATGATTTTTGAAGGCCGTCCCTGGAAACTATGGCGAATCAACGCCGGTTACTTTTTAGCGGTGTTGGTAATTAATGGCGCCCTGCTGGCCGCCTGGCGCTAAATTAACATAAACCTTTAGCTCAGCCATGTTACAATAAGATCGTAATAAGGGGTAATTAATCGATGCAACCGCAACAAACTACGCAAGATCCGCCAACACAAACAACACCCGAACCGCCAACGCCAGGACCTATGCCTGGCCCGCAACCGCCGGCTGAGCCAACGCCACCGGCACCCGCGCCCGCCCCACTAGCCTCGCCAGCCGCTAAATCCTCTTCCATGAAATGGCTGATCGTCCTTTTGGTCGTGGTCATCGTTGCTGTAATAGTCTGGCTGGCAGTTAAGAAATAGTGTGATAAAACTTGTGCCCGTCAAAGGCTATGGTAAACAGCCTGTGTGGCGGTAGGTGGTGGTTCACGTTTCATACAAAGCAGCAGCTTCTCAAGCAATTCTCTTGGTTATTAGCTGGTCAGTCCAATTTAAAGATAACAGTTTTTCATTTTGGCTGATCCGATGACTATGCTTTATAATAGTTATTAAATTTCAATAAAAAATAGGGGCTCTGCTTCATGTTAAATTTGCCTACTAGGCAAAAAATTCCAATTATGCTGGCAGTAATGTCCGGCATGTTGCTGGCAGCCTTAGACCAAACGATCGTAGCCACCGCCTTACCACGCATAGTTAGCGAACTACACGGATTGAGAGACCTTAGCTGGGTAGTTACCGCTTATCTCCTGACATCTACTATTGCTATTCCTATTTCTGGCAAACTGTCTGATATCTATGGCCGCAAGAAGCTGCTGCTGATAGCAATTTTCGTATTCGTAACTGGTTCAGCGTTAAGTGGCTTGAGCCAAAACATGGCTGAGTTAATCATCTTCCGGGCCTTTCAGGGCATTGGCGCCGGTATGCTAATGAGCAACGCCATAGCCGTTATTGGCGACCTGTTTTCGCCGGCCGAACGCGGCCGCTGGCAGGGTCTTATTGGCGGCGTGTTTGGCTTGGCCTCGGTAATCGGCCCACTGGTAGGAGGCTATTTGACCGACCATGCTTCCTGGCGCTGGAACTTTTATATCAACGTCCCCGTTGGTATATTGGCTTTCTTCATGATCAGCACCCTTATGCCGCACATCACGTCAGATAAAAAGCGCCAAAATATTGATTATCTCGGTGCTGGGCTACTGGCCGGCGGGCTATCAGCTTTACTGTTGGCCTTTGTCTGGGGTGGCAACCAATATGCCTGGGGCTCGGTGGAGGTAGTAGGTACATTGCTGGCCAGCATATTGTTACTGGCAGCCTTTGCTTTAGTAGAGCACCGTCACGCCAAAGACCCGATTTTGGAACTCGATCTCTTTAAAAACCGGACTTTCAGCTTATCAATGATAGTGGTCTTTCTGATCGGCATGGCGATGTTCGGAGCAATCTTATATATCCCGCTATTTGCCCAGGATGTATTGGGGCGTAGCGCTACTAACTCGGGAGTTATCTTGACACCTATGGTCTTAAGCCTAGTGGTCACCAGCATAGCCGCGGGCCAATACGTGTCGCACAGCGGTAGGTATAAACGCTTAGTGGTAGTGGGTATGGCCGTGATACCAGTTGCACTGTTTTGGTTCAGTACTATGAACCCGCACACCACTAATCATCAGCTGGCCATCCGCATGATATTCGCCGGTCTGGGTCTGGGTGTCGGTATGCCGATTTTCAACCTGATAGTGCAAAACGCTTTTGACCACAGCAAAATCGGCGTAGTTACGGCCTCGGTGCAAATGTCGCGTAACATTGGCGCTACGGTAGGCGTGGCTGTTATGGGCAGTGTTTTAAATAACCGGCTGGGGCGCAGTCTCGCCAATCTCAATGCCAGCAGCTCAGCCCACCAATTAGCCAGCCTGAATTCTGGGCAGGCAGATTTTTCCAAAATTAACTCTAACCAATTGCAAACACTCCTGTCGCCGCAAAGCCAAAGCTCGATCATGGGCCGTATCGCCCAACTACCAGCTGACGTTCAACGCCAAACAATGCTGGCTTACGAGCACTTTATAACGGTCGTTAAAACCGCCTTATCCAGCTCGATCAGTGATGTATTTTTGGTATCCAGCATTGTGGTTTCTTTGGCCTTTTTTGCTACCCTTTTCCTCAAAGAAATTCCGCTGCGCACCGGTCGCGACCACGAACCCTTTCTGGATGAGATCGGCAGAGAGGTTAACGCCCCGGGTAGCGGGCAAGCTTTATAGTGCTAAGCCGCGTACTGGTTGCCTTTATGCTTAGCCTTGATTTTGCTTAAGCGGGGGATGAATGATTGAGCTGCGCCCTCCAGCCCCAGGACTTTTAGGGCGCCAACCAGGACATAAAGTTGGTCCAGCTGCCGCTCAGTTGGCTTGGTGGCGTTTTCAGCTTCCTTGAAAAATAGCTCGACTTTTTCAACCAGCCATTTTTCCTCGCTGGCTCTTAGTTGTTTGGTAACAACCTTTGACTCTGCTGCTGTATGCGGCTTGACCACCTCAAGCGAGCGGGCAGAGTGGTCGCGCTTAACCAGATGTCCGCGTTTTATAAGATTATTGACGTGCAGGGCCACCGTGGCTACCGAGGTGTATTCCAACCCCTTCATAATTTCACGGTAGCTGGGGCTGTAGCCATGTTCAGCTATAAAAGTTTCTATAAAGCCTAGTAGCTCGTGCTGTTTCTTGGTAGGTCGGATAGCCTCCGGATGCCTATTAATTTTTTCCTCTGTATCTGGCATCAGTGCCGCTCTCCGGAGGCAATTATCAATTTACAATTATATAGCTTCAAGCCAGGCTGGCTTTTATTTTTAAGGCTGGCCAGCTTGGTTTTGGCATATAATGCTTCCTTATCGGTCACATTATCAATTTTCAATAATTTAGCATTTAGTAATTTCCAGTTGTTAATTGGCAAATGTAAATTTAATGTGAACTGTGAAATGTAAAGTGCAAAATTCATGTAATGCTCCTGCGGTAAGCGCTGTGGCCGTGAGCCCTGTGAGCTACAACTCGGGCAACCGTAATCTTAGTTTTGCGCTTGGCCATATGTTCCGGAAATACCCAGAAACGGTACCAAAAATAGTTCCAGCCCGTGAAGAAGGCCGATGAAATAAATTGGCCAATGGCTGGCGTAATACCAACTTGGCGCAGGCCATAGAGGATAAAGTAATTAAGTACAAAATCCACCAGTGTAATGAAAATGTAGCGGCTGGTGACCTCGGTCTGATGACCTTTGAGTGCTCGGTTATTAAAAACCCAGTAGCGCTGCAAAGCAAAGTTGACCGACCAGCCTATAACGTTGCTGACGATGGTCGACCACCACAAACTCCAATGCTGAGCATAATAAAGGTAGTCGAGTAGTACGTAACCCACCCAAAAATAGGCACCGCCACTAATCATGTATTCGATGAACTGGATTAAGAGCTTACGCCGGTTTTGCCTGGGTTTTTTCATTTAACCGCTTACGCTTGTTCGCTTTTAGTATACCAGTAACTGCTGCACTTGGATGTAGCGCGAGGAAGAAACGAGTAGCGGAGCAAGATGTATTTTTTAATACATTGAGCGAGTAACGCAGTTTCTGACAAAGCGATGCGCCAGGAGCGGCGGCGCGTCACCGGCTTCGCCGGTGAGCAGGCCGACGCATTGCAGTAGTTATTGCAGGCGCGCAAGCTACGCCGGCTAATCCCCACCAAAGCAGACTCAGGGTGTCATCTGCCCAGGCATGTGATACCAAATTAACAAAACTTATGCCGACCAGACTGGCCAGTAAAACCTTGGCTAACGTGCCCTGCCGCAGCAACCAAAGCTGCTTCGCAGTCAACAGTACTACGGATAGAAAGATAGCCAGGCCAATGACCCCAACCTCTTGGGCAATCTGTAGATAGTAGTCCTCGGCAATGCGCGCGGAGTGATTGTTGCGAAAAGACGCTGGCCCGGCCGTACCCGGTCCCCTACCTAGCGGCTGATGCCAGACATCATTTAGCGCGTCCTTAATTGCTGAACCGCGTACTACATTAGAAGACTTAGGCGACATGGAGGATCTACTGGTGTGGAAGAAAATATCCTGCACTGACTGGTCAGACCGCAGCCCATAAATGCTGCCCGCAAACAATACTATCAAGGCCGCTAAGCTGACCACCCACCAGCGCGGTAGATGCTGCCACAGTAACCAAAACAGCACTACGGCGGCCATAGCCGTACCAAGCCAAGCGCTGCGCGAATAGCTGTAAAACAATAGCACACCTCCAGCCAGCGCAAATAAAATGCAAGTCACGACTTTATGTCTAAGCATAGCCAGCCCGGCTGGTACAACCAAAACCAGATACGCCCCCAGTGGGTTGGCGCCACGTAAAGTTGACTGCACCCTAATATAGCGCGAGTTAGCATCAACCGTCTCATAAGGCAGTATTGTTTTAGGCCCGTAGCCAAAGTGCTTTAAAAAATCATCAGATAGTAGATAATGCTGGGCCAAGCCAAAGGCTATTACTATAGCCGCGGGCCAAAGAACTATTTTGGGCCACTGCCGGACCAGCAGACTGCTGGTAGCCGCCGCTACCAGGCACACCAGAAAAAATCCAAAAAAGCGTAGGTTTATGCCAAGCGCGTATACCAAAGCCGCGGAATTTACCCGGTCAGTTTTTAGCGCCCATAATCCCAGCGCTAAATGGATCAAAATATATAACCCGACCAGGCGTACGATTGAAGACCTTGCAAACCATTGCCTGAGGTTTTTGTCGCGAAGTACCAGCCAAAAAACCAGCGGCAAACTCAATACAATGAGCATTTCTTTCCAGATCCTGAACAGGTCCGGATGCCCAAAATTACTGGTTAGCCAAGTAGTCAGTAGCGCGTGGAAAGGCAACAGACAGAGTACGGCTGCTACTATCCAACTAAGTAATCTGGCCGGTTTGGAGTCCCTTAGATTGGCTTTCATAAGTGATACAATCTAGTATAGATGAAATCTAACGGATCTCTACTATACGGCCTATGTTTAATGGTGGGAGATTTTGTAGCACTGGTGGCGGCTTTTAGCGGCGGCTATATTTTGCGTGTTTCTATAGACCATCGGCCTATAGCCTACTCAGTCCATGCTTCCACCTATTTAGAAATTTTTTTGTTGCTTTTGCCATTTTGGATCCTATTATTCGCCTTGCTTGGGCTGTATAGCAGTTCCATATACGAAAAACGCTTTACCGAGGCTAGCCGGCTATTCATCGGTTCATTTATCGGTTTACTGTCGGTCACCAGTTTAGCTTATTTTGAGCGCCGGGCGATTTTCCCGGCCCACCTGGTACCGGTCTACGCCTTCATCCTAGCGTTTATATTTTTGTTGATATTTCGTAATTCCGCCCGGGCTATTCGGGTCAAGCTTTTTGACTACGGCATTGGTATTACAAATATATTAATTGTCGGTAACACCAGAATCGCCCGCGAGCTTGTGGAGTCTTTGGCAAATTACCGGGTTTCCGGCTACCGTATCGTTGGTGTAGTTGGAGCCAAAGAACACACTACCCGCAACTACCCGCACCTGGCGGTTTTTAAAACTTTTCAGGATGCCGTCGCCAAACTCAAAGTAGATGATATCCATAGCATCGTGCAGACTGAGCTTTATGCCTCCGGAGAAAGCAACAACGAGATCCTGGAGTTTGCCCAGGCTAACCATATTGCCTACCGCTTCATCCCCGGAAACTCCGAACTGTTTGTCGGCAATATTGAAGTTGAGCTGTTCCGCTCCTCGGTTCCGGTCATTGCCGTACATCAAACCGCGTTAATTGGCTGGGGGCGTATTGTTAAACGCCTCACCGACTTGATTTTGGGCGGACTGATTTTTATCATCACCAGCCCATTTATGCTGCTGATAGCCATAGCTATTAAGCTCTTTGATTTCCGCGGGCCGGTTTTACATAAAGATATACGCTTCACGCGCTTTGGCGGCACCATCCAAGTTTATAAGTTCCGCAGCATGAAGCAAACTTATAGCGGCCTGACTCCGGAGGAGGCCTTTACCAAAATGGGCAAGCCGGAACTTACAAAACCCTACCGCGAGAACGGGGACTTCTTATTAAATGACCCTCGCATCAGCCGCATTGGACGTTTTTTGCGCCGCACCAGCCTGGATGAACTGCCCCAGTTCATAAATATTGTTAAAGGGGATATCAGTTTAGTTGGGCCCCGCGCCCTGCAAACCGCAGAGTTGGAAAAACACGCCAATAAAGATTTAATTTTGTCCGTAAAATCTGGCCTCACCGGTTTAGCCCAGATATCTGGGCGCAAAGAAATCAGCTTTGAAGAACGCCGCAAACTTGATTTGTACTACGTACAAAATTGGAGTTTTTGGATGGATATGATGATCATCATCAAAACCATAAGGGTGGTATTCAGTCGCGCTGGGGCCCGCTAGTAGATGGCGGATAGTAGGTAGTAGATGGTAGATAGAATAAAATCTTTCGAACAGTTAATAGTTTGGCAAAAGGCCCAAGAACTTGCGGTTTCAATGTATGAGATTACCAAGAGGTTCCCAGCGAACGAAAAGTTTGCTCTTACAAACCAAGTTCGCAGAGCCGCCAATTCGGTTTCAGCTAATATTGCGGAGGGCTTTGGCCGTCGATCCCCTAAAGATAAAGTACAATTTTATACGATTGCGTATGGTTCATTACTCGAGGTGAAAAACTATCTGTATCTAGCTGAAAAACTAGGATACATTAACAATGTTGATAGAGGGAATGCTAATAACACTGTACTTGATGTACAAAAATTAATTAATGCTCTTATTAAATCCATAACTAAAAATGCCTAACTCCCGAACTACGAACTACGAACTACGAACTACAACAGCAAGGCCACGCGTGGCTTTGGTGCATGATTGGTTAATAGGCGGCGGCGCCGAGCGGGTGGTTGAGCAACTGCACAAAATGTATCCGGAGGCGCCGATCTACACGTCTTGCTGTTCAAACGAGTGGCGCCAGAAATTGGATGGCAAGGTTGTTACCGGTTATCTGCAGCATTGGCCGTTCTCGCAACTGCGTAAGTTTTTACCGCCGCTGCGCGGCCTATGGTTCTCGCGCCTCAAACTAGACGGTTACGATTTAGTCATCAGCAGCTCGGGTGCCGAAGCCAAATTCATCAAAACTCGTAGATCGCATATAGAAGATAGTAGATCGGGCAAAACAAAGAGAATATTGTTTAGGAAAACGGCCAAACTCCTACCTACGACCTACGACCTACGATCTGCGAAAGCGGTGCACATCTCGTACATCCACGCGCCAACGCATTACTATTGGAGCCGCTACGACGATTACATGCGCCACCCGGGTTTTGGCAAATTGGACCCGCTGGCCAGACTTGGACTTAAGGTCTTTGTCAGGCCAATGCGCCGCTGGGATTTCCGCGCTGCCCAGCGTCCTGATTATCTAATCGCCAACTCAACTTACACCAAAGAGCAAATAGAAAAATATTACGGCCGCGATGCTGTTGTGATCCACCCGCCAGTTGAGACCAAGCGTTTCAAAATACTTAACAAGTCAAGTATTTTACGACACGGTTTTGTCATAGCTGGCCGGCAGACTCCATATAAGCGCATGGATCTTGCTGTGCGCGCTTGTAGCCGGCTTAAATTACCGCTGCTGGTTTTGGGTGACGGGCCGGAGCACCGTAAATTAAAAAAGCTAGCAGGACGCAGCATTACGTTTATTAAAAATCCATCCGACGAACAGGTTGCGGACTATTTCAAATCTTCCCTAGCCTTTATTTTCCCGGGGCTTGATGATTTTGGAGTTGTGGCTGTAGAGGCCATGGCCGCTGGTACGCCAGTAATTGCCTACGAAGCCGGTGGTGCTTTGGACTATGTCGAACCGGGTAAAACCGGCTTGTTTTTTGAACCCCAAACTGTTGAGGCTTTGGAGAAAGCCCTGCAAAAATTCAAGCCTGCTAATTTTAATAATTCAGATATTCAAAAAGCTGCGGGCAAATTTTCAGGCACGGTTTTTGCGAATAACTTTCAAAAATATATTAGCCAAGTCTTTAAGAACCAGCCTTCTGCTTAGCTTAGCCCGAGCTTCTTCATAAGACGCCAAATCCTGTTCCAATTTCTCAAGAAGTCCAACTATTTTTTCCTCGCTATACCCAGGTAAGACGGGCTTGAATTGTTGCCTGGAAAGATAGTCGTACCGCTCGATTACCTGGGGAATCTTAAGGCCTCCTTCACCCAAGAACCATTTAGCCATGATGCTTGGCTCATAGTTGGTCGTAGATTCTTTCGGTCGTGGTTTATAAATAAAAAATTGTAGCGACAGGGCTTGGCCATCCTGTTCGGCCACCGCCAAAGGTTCTGTCTGAAAATTTACATCGCCGATTGCGTCTGGCATTGGGTCAGCATAGGCTCCGATACGTTCAAGTAAGCCATCAAATCTTACCAGATACTGTTCGTGCCCCGCTGGTATAGATTCGGCTCTTCCAGAGGGGTTGTTAACATCATAAAAATGATCACCTTCGCGGTTGCGTAAACTCATTTATATAGCGAACCATAAAATGCCTAAAAAAACAATATATCAGAACAGTAATCATGGAGTAGTTGATATACTAAGACTAATGTGCAATATCCTAGTCACCGGGGGCTGTGGGTTTATCGGCTCGCATACTGTCGTTGTACTTGTAGGCGCCAGCTACCGTCCAATCATTATTGATAATTTTAGTAATTCTGAAAAATCCGTGCTGGCGGCAAAAATAAGAAAAGTCTCACGGAGAGATAGGCTAGTTAGCGATCGGAGTAACTGCGATAATTAAAACCACAGCTTTGCGAGAGTTGTTTCTGACTCTTAGGTTTTAACGGCCACGACTTCCATGATATCGCCGGTATTGAGGGGGACGTTTAATTTATGGAGGCCTGTAACCTTAGCGGCATTCGTGAGCCCTTCAAAAACTATGGCGGATTTATTTTTAGCTTTACGGTTATAAGTAAGCTGGTGTAAAACAGAGCCAAGATTGCGGTGCACGCCTTTGTGCCGCACCGATATTACTTTTATGCCATGCCTTTTAAAAAGCCGCTCTAGGCTTTGGGGCGTAAAGTAGTGCAAGTGTGTCGGTGGATGAATCAAACGCCAGTTGTCTTTGCGCAGCCTTGGCAATAAGGAGCTGATATCGCCGGTAGTCAGCACTACATGGCCTCCTGGCTTTAACAATGTTGATATCTTGGCGATAAATAACTCTGGATGGGGCAGATGTTCTATCACGTCCCACATATAAACGGTATCAATGCTCGATTCGGACAGCTTTGCATCCAAAAAGTTCTGTGTCGTCGCATTGACTTTTAATATCCTGCGGGCAAAATCAACTCCCTCTTGATTAACATCAAAGCCCTTATGTGAGGCTACTTTATCCTTGATGAGGTTTAAGAAATAACCGTAGGCACAGCCTATTTCTATCACGCTGGCATTGCGGTCATATGTATCAGATAGCTGTTTCAGGCGTTTCTTGAAATTTTTTTCCAAGGCGGGGCGGTCAGCTATATAGTCAAAGTACTCTTTGCCAAAAAAATAATCTCTGGCGTAGATTTTTTCTAGTTGTTTAGCGGAGGGAAAGGTCTTGGCGACGGCGTGGCCGCAGCGTCGGCATTGCAAAAGAGTGCGATAGTTATCCTCGAGTTGCTTGTAACCACAAGCCGGACACTTTTGGAGCTTGTTTGCTGGTTTTACGGGTTTGGCAGACTGGGGCATATTATGAAAGATATAATATAGTTTCGATAACCGAGGCAGTTTCTTGCCAATTTGCAATGGCTACACAGTCAACGCCCATGACTTTAACGGAATAGTCGTTACCGCCTTTGCTCAGCCGGTCGCCAATAAATAAGACATCTTCTTTATTAATACTTAACATGTTAAGTAATTTGGCGATGCCATAGGCTTTGTCTATTCCGGGCTTGGTGATATCTACAGAGGTGCCGCCACCTACACGAACTTCAAACTCTGGTATAAGTTTAGCGACGTAGTCGCGCAGTTTATATTTTTTTTCGGTAGTTGGATCCCACTCTGCTTTAAGCCGCACGCCTTCGTCACCCAACTGGGCCACTATATCCTGCCCCAGCGCCGAAAAGGTGATTTGGCTACCACGGTCTTCTATAATATCTCCCCAGGTTTTCTTCTCGCGATAGCCAAAATGGTCTATGCCCTGATTAAGGGCTTTAATAATCTTGGCCTTTTGAGGATCAGTGAAATCTTCGGCGTACTTTTGTGTCCACTTGCCTTTTTCAAATCTGTAATAGCGTGTGCCGGAGGTTGGCATGATATGCAGCTTTTCCAGCTTAGCCGGGTCAGCTTTAAGGTGCGCCAAAAATTGGCTTTCGAATTGTTCAAATTTACCGCCGCTCATCACGCACACCTGGTACTTTTCCAGCAGGCGGTCAATTAGCTCCGACATGTGGTCTGTTATCGGTGATTTGCTTGCCGTTAGCGTTCCGTCCAGATCAAAAGCTATGACTTGTCTTTTCATTTTTTACCCCTAGCGACGGGCGGCAACTTATGGTCGACTATGACATACTCCGGCCGCGACTTTACAATCCGGTTATTTTGGGCAATATAGGCACCGAGGACACCCAGGAACACGAAATTCATACCAAAAAAGAATAGCACAATGGTCATCAAGGAAGCCCAGCCACTGACAGTTTGCGAACCGGCGAGCTTTGCAATAATGATATACAGGCCGTATAGGAAAGAAAACGTTGCAATTACTAACCCGAGTGCCATTGTCAGCAGTAAGGGTTTTTCGCTAAATTGCATAACACCCTCCGTGCCCAGCTTTAGCATCTTTTTATAAGTATATTTACTTTCTCCCTTAGCCCTTTTGGCTGGCTTATAGCTCAAGGTAATTCTTTTTGAAGGTATCCAGGAAAAATAGGCCCTAAGGAAAATCTTTTGCTCTGGACTTGACGACAATGAGCGGATAATTGAGCCGTCCACTAAGCGGAAGTCCGAAGCGCCGCTTTCCAAGGATAAACCGGATAGCCGATTGATTATTGCGTAGTAGGATTTTGATGTTAGGAACTTTAGGGGACCGAGCTTTTTTAATGAATCCTCGCGTACCATCTGGACTATTTGATAGCCTTGCTCCCATAGCTCGAGTATCTTTCCAAAGTATGCTGGTGGATGCTGCAAGTCCGCGTCCAACATGATTACTGCGTCGGCGTGCGATGATGCCGCTAAGCCTGCCCGTAGCGCGGACTGGTGGCCAAAATTGGCGGCAAAATTAATATAAAAAACTTGCTGATGGCGGTTGCAAAGATGGCCGATAATTTTTTGGGTATTGTCGGTGCTACCATCGTTAACGAATAGTAGTTGCAGCTGGTATTTATTTTTTAACTGTTTCAGCTCCCGGTTTACTTCTTTGAAGAAATGAGGCAGGCTTTCTCCTTCGTTAAAGCATGGTACGACGACCACAACGGTTGGCTTCGGTTTCATGGAATCTATATTAGTAACCCAGAATTAGTGTTTTAATAGTATAAGTCCAATGAGGAAAAGTCGAGTGCTTATGCAAAGCCGCCTCGCCCGCTATTTACTGGTCGGCGGAGGTAGCTATGCCGTGGAGTTATCGCTGCTGGTTTTTCTAACTGCGGTTCTTAACCTTAACAGGGTGTTGTCGACAGCGTTGGCCTTCTGGGTTGGCCTTGTCTTATCCTTTGGTCTACAGAAACTTTACGCCTTCCAGGATTACCGAAAAGAGCTGGGTGCTATTAGTCGGCAAACCGGGGCGTTTTCTTTGTTGGTCGGGTTTAATTACTGCTTCACGCTAGTTGTAGTCTCATTGTTTTCAAGCCATTTAATTATTTTTAGCCGGACTTTAGCCATCGCCTGTACGACCACCTGGAATTATTTTATTTATAAACGCATATTCACTGGGACAAAAAATAGTTTATTAGACTCTGCAGCCTCGTTGATTATTGGATTTTCTAAATCAATTCACGGGCGCTACCGCAAAAACGAACGCAAGATTTTTAAGCTTGTTTGTTTGGTTTCTATAGTGTCTTTACTGGGAGCTGGCCTGTACACATCAGTCAAAGCCAGTTATTACCAGTCAGTTAACGCCGACGCGCTAAGTAGCGTTTACGCCAGCAAAGATTTTTCTGGCCGGTCGCAAGTACACGTGCTAGATGACCATACCAATGCCATGAAGCTGCCTATCCTTGGTCTACAAGGCAGGCTTTTTAATTACGATTACACAAGCTTTGTGGCGTTGAATATTGTCCTGGTCCTTATAACCTTATCGGGGATAGTTTTTATTGTTTACAAGTGGTTGGGCAGCAGGGCTATACCTCTTGTGTGCTTGCCGCTGGCTTCAATGCTCATAGCTTCGTCTTTGCTTGCTATCAACATAGTCTATGCCACTACCAGGAACATTGAATTTCTGATTGCTTTTTGGCTGCTTTTTCAGGCAATACGCATATCAAAACATTCAGCTAACTGGCAAAGCTCCTTGGCCTTTGTAGTATATGGCCTGCTCATAGCTAGCGATCTTTATTTCTTTTATGTCTGGACTGCGCCAATTTTGCTGCTATTCGCCGCCCTGGCTCTTATAAGAAAAGGCTTCGGCATGGTAAAAGCCCTGCTTTACGTCGCCGCCAGCAGCCTATTCGGGCTCATAACTATGCTCGTGCTCGCAAAAACTGATGTGCTCGTGGTGGTTCATGCTTCCCCTGGTAGCGTGGTAACAGAAAGCCAGTTGCTGCCGCAACTCAATACTACTTTCTTTCAGATTCTGCATTTATTCGGGGCATATATATTCGGTAAAGCAGCGAGCTTAGCGTCTCTGGGCAATTTACTTAACTTCATTATGGCTATACTTTGTATCTACGCCTTCTTTGTTATAGGCAAGTCTCTGAAAACCATTAGCAAAAACAGCCTGCCGGTGGTTGCGAATTGGCTAGCCATCCTCTTTATTGTTTTGTCTTACGCGTTCTCGAACAAGGTGGTGGCCGGCGACGAGCGGTATCTGGTCTTTGCGATTTTGCTTTTAGTGATTAACCTGGCCTGGTTGCTGATCCATAGGTTCAATATATCTTATGGGGCGATAGTAGCAATATCTTTGGTCCTGCTAGCCGGTATGGCCGTGCAGTTTATGAAGCAGACCCGGGCGGAGTATTTAGGCGTCTATCAGGCCACAAACCAAAGAAAGGCCGCCTACGTTGACTTCTCTAACGAGTTGCTAGCTAACAATGTCCATGAGGCTTTTTCGGCTTACTGGACCGCTAGCCCTACCCGTTTCTGGAGCGGCAACAAAGTCATGGTCTCTCCGATTGAAGACTGTAATAAGCCTATGGAAATTCTAACTAACGAGAAGTGGTATGTACCCACAGGCGCCAAACGCACAGCTATAATTTTTGACAACATCGGGCCTAATGGCGGCTTTTGGAGCGCTTGTGGCTTGGGCCAGCTAGCCCAGTTTTACGGCCAACCGGCCAAGACTATCCAGATAACCGAGCCTGACCCGTCATTTGATGGTACGCTTTTGGTTTATAACTATGATATCCGGACTAAGATGGACCAAAATTATCTAAAATCTTTCCACTAAGCCCGTGGGCGTTTGGTTAGCTCTCCAAGCTTAATAGTTCAACCAGCTGCTTATAGGACTTCAGGTCATTAACAGCGACCCAGATACCTTTTGTTAGCCCAACTGACCAAAGTTTTTTCTCTTGGGCCAACAGCGGGAAGAGCACTTGCTCAAAATCATTTTTTTCCTTTAGGCTAAATAGCTTCAGGAACCGCGGCAAAATTTTTGGCGAAAATATGGTTACGCCTACATGGGCAGGTACCGGTATAAACGGGTACATCTGGGTATCCACAACTTTGTTGTCAACCACCATCATGCCGGTTGCGGCGTAAGCCTGCCCGGGCGCTAAGACTGCTGTCGCCAACATACCTTTTTTCTGGCCCTCAATATGGGCGTTGCCGACAAAACGCGGAAATGAGCCGGGAAAATTAAGAATAATGTCATCTGGGTTAGACACTATCAAATTGCAGCCCGAGGGGATGGAGCCGTTGTCCAGGGCGTTTCTAATAGCACCACCTTTGCCTACCGGCTTTGTGGGATCGTGGCTGTAAACAATCTCTACACCCAGTCCAGCGCCATCGCCAAGGCGATCCTGAATAGTGTGCGCGTGGTGGTAAACCAGGGCTACGAATTTTTTGATGCCAGCGTCGCGGTACATGCGTATGGCCATTTCTATCATGGTGTCACCATTGGGCAGCTGGTGGGCGTTTTTATTGACTTTTTTGCCGTTTAAAACAGCCGCATAACGAGTACTTTCGCCGCCAGCCATCAAGGCCACTACGGAATTGGCGGCAAATTTCTCCCACTCCTGCTCGCTAGCCTCGGGAGGTTCATGAAACTGGGCTACCACCTCGGCCAGATTATCAAGTTTTTCTTGTAAGTCCATAAGAATACCAAGATAGTATATCAGGTGTGTTCTTACAGATTAACAGACCCCGACCACCAGGCTACCACGTTCCGATTGTTTGCACCGAGATTATAATAGTCGGCAATGCCTAGCCTTTTACGGCCAAGCCTTTTTATAGTAAGGTTCAATAATGATTAGTCTTAATGTATGGTCCACGCAAGTAGTATAGCCCGCCTCAAAAAAGCGACTCCAAAGAAAGTCATTCGGAAGATAGGTTTTGAGGTTAATAATTACAAAACTCATCTGAAGTGCCAGAAAGCCAAGAAAAAGTTACTAAAAACTTTTGATAACCCCCCGGCTTTTGCTGTTACCTATGATGAGCTTGGCCTCATAACTGGTTCGATTGTTTTTCTGGACAATAAGGAGATTCCCACGCTATTTAGGTATGGACAAAGTGCCAAAACTTTAGTAGAGATTGGGGCAGCCTTTGGCGGATCGTCTTCTATATTCCTTGCAGGTATGCCAAAGGGGGGGCATCTTTTTTCTATTGACCCCTTTGTTGAGGATTCTATAGGTCCTTGGAGCGCCACGGAAGAAAAGTGCCGGCAAAGCGTTTCCCGGCTGTTAAGGGTTTTGAACAAAGAAGATGCCCTGAAAAATTGGTCACTACTGGTTAAGCCTAGCTATGACGCTGTAAAAAAATGGCAGAAAAAAATTGACCTGATTTTTATTGACGGTGACCATAATTATATAGCAGTCAAGAAGGACTTTGCGGACTGGCTACCGCATGTTAAAAAGGGTGGGCTTATCCTCATACATGATTCGCGTCGAATTTCCGCTACTCCGGCAAAGGAATACCACAGAGGCTGGCCTGGACCGACCAAACTCGCCAAAGAGCTACGAAATGATAAACGAGTCCACTTGATTGATGAGTCTCATTCCATTACTGTTTGGAAGAAACGCTAGTGGTACGGTAGAACAGTACAAACAGATTGACATAAGGGGTAAGAAAGTTCTAAAATTAAGGTACACCAAGACCGGGCCATAGGGCGCGGTAAAATAAAGGTATGCCTAAAAAGTTTAAAAAAATCAGCCGAAGAAGATTATTGATAGCTACAGTCAGCATTTTGGTTATTGCCGGGATAGTTTTGGCTTTGCTACTCCATTTTCATAAATCGGTAACGTCTATCCCTACTCTTCCCACGCCTGCCAACCAGTCTTCCGCTTCTAATAAACTCGTACCCAGTAACAGCGGTACTTCATCCGTCAAAAATGGCTCTAGCCCATCTAGCAATACCAGCAACGTAGAGCTGGCAGCGCCATACGGCACACTTGTTAGTAACCACCGGCCCAATTTAGGCGGCTCGCCAGCCCCCTCCCAAGAGCAGTCGGTGTGTAATACAACTGTTGGTGCAACTTGCTATATCGAGTTCACTCAAGGCAGTACTGTCAAGAAGCTAGATGCCCAAACCGTTGATAGCACTGGAACAGCTATATGGACCTGGGATGTTAGCCAGGCGGGTTTTAGCCAAGGGACTTGGCAAATTACGGCCGTAGCAACGCTGGGCGGGCAGACTAAAACCACGGCTGATCCAACGCCACTCGAGGTGTTGCCATGAAAAAATTCTTAAAAATTATCCTTGGCCTTAGCCCGGCGCTTATGGTTGCCGCGGCCTTAATTTTATCCTCCAGCCGGGTATTTGCCTTTAACGCCAACGATCTAATGGATGACGGCATATTTGAGAATTCCGGTTCCATGAGCGCTGTTCAGATAGATAACTTTCTTAATAGCTTTCCCAGCAGCTGCATAAGTTTAAATAACGGCTTCACGACACCGGATCCCACCGGTTGGACAACCACCCCCAATTCAACCCATGGCTACACATTCGGCGGTAATGTATCGGCTGGGCAAGCGATTTATGACGCTGCCCAAAATTATCATGTCAACCCGCAGGTTATTTTAGCGACCATGCAAAAAGAGCAGAGTGCGGTTACCGGTTTGGCCGGTTGTCATGGTAACGGCACATCTCCCGGCCAGGCTTGCCCTTACGCCGGCGGATGCCTAGATATAGTCATGGGATATGAGTGCTCCAGCGGCTGCATCGATTCCTATAAAGGCTTTAGCCTGCAGTTAATAGCTGCTGCCTGGCAGCTTAGATTTGTCGAAGAAAGGGCCTACGGCAATCTGACGGGTTACGCCGGCCATGACCCAAATGATGAAAATATCTGCTACGGCGGCCCAATGACGGCCGGTTACCGACAGCGTTCGGCTAGCGCTAACACCTGTAATGGCGCGCCCGGTAATACGATGATTTTTTATGATGGATCGTATACCACGCTAGATGGCACCGGCGTGACTATTGCCAATGGTACCACTGCCGCTTTGTATTCCTACACACCCTTCACCTCTGGCAATCAAAACTTTGATAATATTTTCCAAAACTGGTTCGGCTCAATCTATGACCAGTTAGCCTGGTCTTTAGTCTCTCAATATTCATACACTGATCAAACCAAAACCACGCCGATGGACTCAACCATTCTTGTTCCCGGACAGCGAATTTATGTTGGTTTTACGGCCAGAAATGCCGGCGACATTACTTGGACCAATAGTGGCAGTAATCCCGTTCGCGTTGGGACTACAAGCCCCCAGGACCGCAACAGTGCCTTTTGTGACCCCACCTGGCTGAGTTGTAACCGGCCGGCAACCATGCAAGAGGCATCTGTGGCCCCCGGACAAATTGGAACGTTTGAGTTTTGGTATAAATATAGCCAACCGGGTACATACAACGAGCATTTTAGTTTGGTTGCTGACGGCCTGCAGTGGATGAATGACCAAGGCCTTTATTTTCACACTGTTGCCCAGCCACCCATTTACTCATGGTCAATCGTTTCCCAGTATGCTTATACTGACCAGACCAAAACTATTGCAGCAGATACCACAAACATGATAGTCGGCCAAAAATATTACGTTGGCTTTACGGCCAGAAATACTAGCAACGTTGTTACTTGGACCAATAGTGGCAGTAATCCTACGCGAGTCGGCACCTCTTCTCCCCAAGATCGCAACAGCACCTTTTGTGACCCCACCTGGCTGAGTTGTAACCGGCCGGCAACCATGCAAGAGGCATCTGTGGCCCCCGGACAAATTGGAACGTTTGAGTTTTGGTACACACCCAGCCAGACGGGAGTTTTCCGAGAATACTTCAAGCCAGTTGTCGAGGGCGCCAGTTGGACGAATGATACTGGCCTTAACTACTACACAGTAGTGCACTTCGACACGTCAGGCACCAGTACTACACTTGGATCCAACCAAACATTAAATACCGGCCAGGCAATCACGTCCTCGAATGGTAACTATAGGTTAATAATGCAGGGTGATGGTAACTTGGTGCTTTACTCAGTCAACCGAGCGCTATGGTCTAGTCGTACAGCTGGTACGCCGGTGGTAAAGGTAACCATGCAGAGCGATGGTAACTTGGTGCTGTACAACGCCCAGAATAAGCCGTACTGGGCATCGAACACAGCCGGCAAAGGCCCATCCAGCCTCGTTATACAGACTGATGGGAACCTGGTCATTTATGATAATAACAACCGCCCCACATGGGCTTCTAATACCGACGGGCAGCTTTAACACAGTATTAATTAGTAAAGCATCCTATCTGTTATACTAGGGTGAAGAATGCCTGATTTTTGGAGCAAGAAAAAGATTCTCGTTACTGGTGGCCATGGTTTTGTTGGCACTCACCTTGTCAAAAAATTAAAGCAGCTCGGCGCTGATGTAATTGCGCCCACTCAAGCCAATTACGATTTGGTTGACGGCGAGCAAGTGAAGGCCATGTTTAAAGAAAATCCGTGCGATATGGTTATACATTTGGCGGCAGTGGTCGGCGGCATTGGTGCCAACCGCGAGCATCCGGGCAAGTTCTTTTACGAAAATGCCATGATGGGCATCCAAATGATTGAGCAAGCCCGGCAATTCAAGGTTCCCAAGTTTGTGGCCATCGGTACTATTTGCGCCTACCCGAAGTTCACGCCGATTCCCTTCAATGAAGAAGATCTATGGAACGGCTACCCGGAAGAAACCAACGCGCCGTACGGCCTAGCCAAAAAAATGATGCTGGTCCAAAGCCAGGGTTACCGCGAAGAGTACGGTTATAACTCAATTTTTCTGCTGCCGGTTAACCAATATGGCCCGGGCGACAACTTTGACCCAGCAAGCTCGCATGTTATCCCCGCCCTGATAAAAAAATGCGTTGATGCTGTAAAATCCGGCGCCGACAGTATCGAAGTTTGGGGCGATGGCTCACCCACCCGCGAGTTTCTATACGTAGAAGATACTGTTGAAGCCATAATCTTAGCCGCCGAAAAGTACAATAAAAGCGATCCTGTTAATTTAGGCTCTTCGTTTGAAATTTCTATTAAAGACTTGGTTGAATTAATTGCCAAAGAAACCGGCTTTAAAGGAAAAATCAAATGGGATACATCTAAGCCCAACGGCCAGCCGCGTCGCAAACTGGATACCTCGCGCGCTAAAAAAGAGTTCGGTTTTGTGTCCACGACTACTTTTAGAGACGGCCTGCGTAAAACCATTGATTGGTACAAAAAAGAGAGAACATAATGGCTGCCAGCAACGAAATAGTTATTAAACCAAAAAATAAAATCTCCATTAATTTTAAGGAGCTTTGGCATTATAGGGAGCTTTTCTACTTTTTCACCTGGCGCGACATTAAAGTCCGCTATAAACAGACTGCGATAGGAGCTTCTTGGGCAATTATCCAACCTTTTAGTACTATGGTAGTCTTCACCTTGTTCTTCAACAAAGTGGCCGGCATAAAATCCGGAGCAGTTCCTTACGCCATCTTTTCATACACCGGTCTGCTCTTTTGGAACTATTTCAGCTCGGCGCTCACCCAGGTCAGCAACAGTTTCGTTACTAACCAGCAAGTCATTACAAAAATTTACTTCCCACGGATTATTATTCCTATATCGGCGACCCTGCTCGGTGTAGTGGACTTCTTTTTTGCAGCTATAGTTTTTGCAGGGTTAGCCTTCTATTACCATATCTCGCCCGGCACAGAAGGTTTATTAATGATCCTGCCCATGCTGCTTCTCAGTGTAATAGCGGCCCTCGGGGTTGGCACGCTTTTTGCCGCCTTGAATGTTAAGTACCGTGATATTAGGTCAATCGTACCTTTTGTTGTACAGATCGGACTTTTTGTCACACCTGTTATCTACCCCGTAAGTCTTATTCCCCACAAATACCAGTGGATTTTAAGCCTTAATCCCATGAGCAGCGTCATTAATACCATGCGCTCCGGCCTGCTCCATCAAGGCTCTATAAATTGGGCCCAGCTGGGTATTTCCTGCTTATCCGCATTCATCCTACTCTGGATCGGCATTGCATACTTCAAACGCACCGAGAGGCAATTTGCGGATGTAATATGAAACCTGTTATCGAAGTTAAGAATTTATCCAAGAAATACCAGATTAGCCATTCGCAAAAGACTAATTACCACACTTTGCGTGATGACTTGGCGGCAGCGGTCAAAAAACCTGCCAGTTTGATCACCGGCAGAACCCAAAGTAAAGAAACCTTCTGGGCATTAAAAGATGTCAGCTTCGAAGTTAATCAGGGCGATGTTGTTGGGATTATCGGTAAAAATGGCTCCGGCAAGTCGACTTTGTTGAAGATTCTTTCTCGTATTGTCGACCCCACTGAGGGCAAAGCTATATTGCGGGGTAAGACAGCCAGTTTGTTGGAAGTTGGCACGGGTTTTCACCAAGAACTAACCGGCCGCGAGAACATTTATTTTAATGGCTCAATTCTGGGCATGAAGAAATCAGAGATCAACCATAAACTCAATGACATCATAGAGTTCTCTGAGGTTGAACAATTTCTGGATACTCCGGTAAAATTTTACTCTTCGGGGATGTACGTACGCCTGGCCTTTGCGGTTGCGGCTCATCTTGAGCCAGATATCCTAATTGTTGACGAAGTTTTGGCCGTTGGTGATGCCGCTTTCCAAAAGAAAAGTCTTGGCAAAATGAAGGACGTTGCCAGCCATGGGCGTACAGTTTTATTTGTCAGCCATAATATGGGGTCTATCAAACAGCTCTGTAAAAGGGTAATTTTGCTGTCTAAAGGTTCGATTGTAGAGGCCGGTACACCCGAGAGAGTCATCGCAAAGTACGCCAGTGGGATACAACCTGATTTTGAACGCAGTTTGTTATCAACCTTAAAGGGCAAGGTCGAGAATATTAAAATTAATGATAGCAAAGATTTACATTGTCACCTTGATAGCGGCAACGACATAAAGGTAAATCTTAGTTATGCACCTAACAGTGAACAAAAAAGAGTAGTTTTTGGTCTTGATTTAAGATCCGCCCAAGATGGTACCTTATTAGCCCTTACGCATAGCGGTTTGGAAGATAGATATTTTGAGGTTGAGTCTCAAACTGATTTTATTTTTACAATCAAGCTTCCACGTATAGCGCCAGGGGAATACGTTCTTGGGCTTAGCATGTGGGCCGACGATACTTTTGCCCTAGACTCTGAGCCTATAGCAAAAATAGAGATTAACCCTTTGGCGCCATTCGCAAGTGGAGAAGTTTTTTCTAACTACTCTTCTCTTTTGCTCGTTGAATCTTCATGGGAAAAATTATCATGAAAATTCTTTTAAGTTATAGCAAATATCACTTCGACCCGGATTTACCAAAATCCAAACAAAAATACTGGGACTCTTCAGCCAATATACTGGCCAGGTCGCTTTATGGATTGTTGAATGAAATGGGCGAGTTGACTTATGTAGACGCACAGTCCGGTAGCTTAGACGAACTGAACGGTGGATATGATTTGTTCATTGGTATTCACTTTAGATTTATGGACTGGAGAAGAGCTAGCCGGGCAAAAAAAAGTGTTTTTTTGGCTGTCAATATGCATCCTAAAGTACGTAATGAACTTATCCGGAGACATTGCGCTGATTGGAATATCCCAAGTAATGCCTTAGCTTCATGGGACCTTGTCGACCCTAAGCCTATCGAAGCTTCAATAAAAGCAGCTGATTACATACTATGTGTCGGCAACATAGCTACTTATAATTCTTATATTCAGCAGGGTGTGCCAAAAAACAAAATCAAAGTCATCAACTATGGCGTTGGACCTGTAAATTACTCGGCAGCTAAAGCATCAGTCAAGAAAAGATATGTGTTTGTAGCCTCTGAGCTTGGTGTAAGAAAGGGCTTTGATGTCTTATGCGACATGATTATGAACGCTCATCAAGCACATCCAGGCAAATTCCACTTAGACTTAGTGGGTAGCGCTAACAATAAATTCTATGAGAGAAAAATCGCCACGCTACAGAAAATTTTAGGTAGTGATATAACCTCTCATGGCTGGGTTGAGTCACATAGCAGCCAATACAAAAGAATACTTGCTCGATCGGATTATTTAATCTTTCCTTCACTAGAAGAGGGTCAGACAGGAACCGTGCTGGACGCTCTTCGCGTTGGTGTAGTGCCGATCATAAGTAAAAACTCCGGTATCGATTTTTCGCCTTTAGGTTGGCTGGAAACTGAACCCGATCGGCATAGCCGAGCAGCTATTTTTGACAAGTCCTTATCAGTAAGCAAAGAAGAATTATATGATTTAAAATCAAAAGCCTTAGAATACTACAAACTTTTTCACGAACCATACCTACAGACTATGAGGGAAAATTTAAAGGAGATAATAAACGAGGAGCTATACCCTAAGGTCAGCATAATACTATCAATCTATAACAAGGAGGATTCCATCCTAAGGCTTTTAAAGCACCTGGATGAAGCCATCTTGGAATATAAAAATGTTGAGCTCAATGTAATTTTTGACGGCTGCAAAGACAAATCCGAAAAAATCGTCCGCCGATATTTGCGTAATAAAAATTACGCCATTACTTACGAAACGACCCCGAATATTTTTGAGGTTAAATCCAACAACATTGGGCTCAAGAAAAGCACAGGTAAATATTGCTGTATTGTGCAAGACGACAATATTATTTATGACCGCAACATATTCTTCGAAGCGGTTACTTTTCTAGATAAGGCTACAAAAATAGCCATACTTGGCGGCCTAGCAGGTGTGAACTATTATCCAAGAGGCACTAAACTTGAGGGTCCAGGTCAAATTGCCCTTAATGAAAATGAGGCTTATTGGCGCCAGGACGAAAATACTGATCCAGACTTCAAGCACGAATTTTTTGAAGTAGACGCATGTATGAGGGGGCCCTTATTCATACGTAAGTCATTTTTAGACGAACACGGATACCTCGACGAAATATATGCACCTTTATATCAGGACGATATGGACATAGCGTTTCGCGCAAAGAGTTTAGGCTATAAAGTTTTCGCGGTTCTAATGAACGTTAAAAATGAATCTTATACAATTGCCTCGTATAGTCCCAAAAGGATAAAGTTTTTTAAGGATGCTATGCAACGCAATACCAATATATTTTATGGACGTTGGAACCCGACCATCAAAAAAAACTACCTCCGAATGGAGCGTATCGAAATTTCCAGTCTTCAAAAAGAAAGACGCCAAGATAAGCTTCAAGGGTATTTTCTAGCTACTAGAGCGACAAGTGAAAATATCTTCAAGCTTCCGCGTGTGATCACCAAGAAAACAGTGCGTGTTATGCACCATCCTTTTTTAGTTGGTAAAAAAATTAAGTCACTTGGCAAATAACAAATCTGGGGAAAATATAGATGTCCTCGATAGAACTGTCAAAAGCAAAAATACTGCCTAAAAAATTACGGTTAGTCTTTTTACTGGGCGCTAAGCTGCCTAAAAATATTTCGGCAGAAATTGTCAAAAAGATTAACCTCGATGATGGCAAGCGACGTCCAGAAAATAGTTTACTTCGAGCCGATTTGGCAATTGTTGGAGAGACAAGTTTCAATGAGCACAGCTTATCAAAACGTTTAGTCCAATTAACGCATGAGGCAGGCTGCGTATGGCTGGAGGCACCGAATGATAAGCTGGCTAACGAACTGAAGAAAACTGGTTTTAATAAAATAGCTCAGCAACTTTTCCAAAAAAAATCTGGCGAGACACCCAATGAATATGGCAAAAACTACATAGACCGGTGGGGCAACACAGACTGGCTTAAAAGCGCACATCTTGCTGCTTCTCAAATTTTAGAACATACGCCAAAAAATTTTAGCAAAAGAACATCAAAAATTTTGGATGTTGGCTGTCTAAACGGCTACATAATGGAGTCTCTACGCCGTGAAGGTCTCGAAGAAATCTATGGCAATGATATCTCGTATTTTTTGGCTGTCGAAAAGCAGATAAACCCTTGGTTTTTGCCAGCGATAACCGTTGGAGACTTTAGTTACAATAATTATCCGGATGGTGCTTTCGACATGACAATTTGCATGGAGGTACTGGAGCATATACCACCAGCAATGACTTCTAGGTTTATAGCCGAACTGGCCAGAGTAACGAAAAAAGACGGCGTGATATTAATCTCTACTAGCGAGGACTGGAACGTTGATAGCACCCACGTGAACTGCAGAAATCGAGCTCAATGGTACTTTGAATTTGCAAAGCACGGTCTAATAGCAACAGGGGAACAGGTTATATTCCCAGGTTTCAACTCGTTTGTGGTTCGACGAAGCAACAACCCGTTTGAGACATTTATCAATCTTACAAAATCTTATATAAAGTTTCTAACCAATGGTCGGCTTGAAAGACCCGAGAGATTAAAATGATTATCGTACGGCTTAGGGGCGGTCTAGGTAACCAGATGTTCCAATATGCTGCGGGTCGCAGGTTGGCTATACACAATAAAACCAATCTAAAGCTTGATATGAGCTGGCTAAAGGTTGCTCAACAGCACGAGAATGTAGATTTTAGACAATATGCGTTAGACGCCTTTATGATCAAGGGCTCTTTGGCTAATTCCATAGACCTCGCCCGAATTTATATGCCCCCCTACACTAGAAAGAAACATCTATACCGTACGTTGATGGGCTCTATTCAGCCTTTCTACGAACCTGAGGATGGTAGTTTTCAGCCGGGTCTTTTGACAGCCCCAAAAAATTCTTATCTAGAGGGAAATTGGCTAAATGAAAAATATTTTAATGATCAAGCAACCATTATACGCAACGACTTCAGGTTTAATAAGCCGCTTGGGCATAAAGCCAACATGCTAAAGACAGAGATTTATAACTCTGAGGCAGTCTCGGTGCATATTCGTCGGGGTGATTACGTTACTAACAAAATCGCCGAGCAAAGATTAGGCATATTACCGCTAGATTATTACAAAAATGCAGCTGATTTTATCGAAAAAAAAATCAATAAGCCTGCTTTCTTTGTATTCTCAGATGATATTGAATGGTGCAAGAAGCATCTAAATTTAGGATCCCCTACTTTCTACAGCGACCATCAAAACAAAAATTGGGAGGATATGTGGCTCATGTCGCTATGTAAACACAACATAATCGCAAATAGCTCTTTTAGCTGGTGGGGTGGGTGGCTAAATGATAGTCCAGATAAAATTATCGTTGCCCCAAAAAAATGGTTTAAGGAGGCCTCTATTGACTCGTCTGGCCTGCTACTGGATGAATGGGTAAAATTATAGTAATGGTGAATATGCAAAGTTATGTCCAATAAGTTGCTCGTAAGAGTATTCAATAAAGTACGGTGGAGTAGCGGCGGGACCAAGTACGCGGCGGAAACAGCGTTTTGGGTTAAGGAGATAAGCCTATATAAAGATTGGTATGAAGGTAAACTTAAGCGACACTATGGCCATGAACCACCGCAGGCAAGACAAAAGATTAAAGCCAATAATCTCAAGGATAGCGCGATACTCACGTGGTTTAGCGTTCATCAAAAGCCAAAGTATCTTGCCGATTTGAAACTGGATAAAAATGCTTTTAAGGACATGCGGCTACTTGATATTGGTGCGGGGCCGATGCCTAGTGCTGCAGTTTTCACGGATTGTGAAATCTATTCTCTAGACCCTCTTTATTCCGAATATATAGCTGCAGGCTATCCGCTGCATTATTACGATAGAGTAAAGTTTGTTAACGCCTACTCTGAAGATATCCCCATAGAAGACAATTACTTTGATGCCGCTATCTCGGTTAATGCCATAGACCATGTTGATAGCCTAGCGAAAACGGCTAAGGAAATTGAGCGAGTCCTTAGGCCAAACGGGAAATTTGCCATGCATGTTCATTATCATGAGGCTACAGAAGCTGAGCCACTTGAGCTAAATGATAAGATATTTATCAAACATTTTGGCTGGGTAAAAAATCTGAGAAAAACGGAGTCATCGCAAAGTAAGTACGGTTCGGTTGCAGAAGCAGGAGAAGAGTATGCGATTTGGAGAAATTTTTAACTCTTTAGCCAATGAATAAAGTCGACTTTCCTTCTATACCCAAGGTCACCGTATTAATGCCCGTATATAATGCTAAGAAATACTTAGCTCAGTCGATCGAGAGTATTTTAAGTCAAACCTATAGAGATTTTGAATTTTTAATCGTCAATGATGGCTCGACTGACAAGTGTCCTGAGATCATCGATAAATATGCCGAACAAGATAAGCGCATAAGGATCATTAGTCACGAAAACAAAGGCCTAGTGGCATCCCTTAATGAAGGAGTTGAGCTCGCGCACGGTAAATATATTGCCCGAATGGACGCCGACGACATAAGCATGTCTACAAGACTTGAAAAGCAAGTGACTTTTCTGGAGGCCAACCCTAGCTGTGCAGTTTTAGCGACAAGAGTTTCGCTTATAGATGAATACGGGATCCGACTTAGCGATTGGGAGGAAGACATTGGCCATATCACGGATACGTCAATTTTAAGCTACTTGCCGATTAGTAGTTCTATCGCCCACCCTAGCATAATGGCACGCAAGGAAATTTTACAAAAGTATAAATATCGCGATATACCAGCTTCTGAGGACTATGATCTTTGGCTAAGATTAGCAGCGGATGGTCATAAAATATCTAAAATAGATGAGCCTTTATTAAATTACCGTTTGTACCCTGGCTCTATAACCCAAAAAGCCAACCAGACAAAACCATATATAAAAAAACTACAATACACTAGGCGGGCTTTTTTACGTCAGCAAGTATTGTCATTACAATTCAACAAATTCGATAGGCGAGTGTTGGCAGCAACACTTCAACCTCCTTTGTCCAAAACTATAAGTAGATTAAAGCGTTTTCTCGCGACCCCATTTATAATTGGCGAACGCTTATCATTTAGCTGGGAGATACCAAAATCACCAAAAAAAGACAAGCCGCGAATTCTATTTTTAGTCCCTTGGCTATCTATGGGCGGTGCAGAAAAAGTTATTCTGGATTTGGCCCAAGGGCTATCCGATGAGTTCGAGGCTCATATCATCATAACCGAACAAGTAATGGACAATAATTGGGCATATAGATTTAACACGGCTCGTGAAATTATTGATCTTCGCAAGGTAGTGCACTACCCATCCAACAAGACCGCTTATGTAGTAAGGTATGTAGCTGCTAATCACATAGATTTCGTTATCATTTCAAACTCATTCGTTGGCTATTCGGCCATTCCGGCCATAAAAAGAACATCCATCAATACAAAAATTATCGACATACTACACGGGCAAGGCGGGAGAATCGATAAGGGTAGCTCACCCTTATTTTCATTGCCCTACCACAAGCTGATAGACAAGCGCATTACCGTAACTAACTATCTACGTAGTTACATGAACCGAGAATATGGGCTTCATAAAAATGATTTCCATCATATTCCTAATGGTGTGTCTGTAGAAAAGAACATAGATAATGAGAAAGGAAATTACAAAAAAAATAATTCTATAGACATAAATACTAGGGTGGTTGCTTGGGTGGGCCGTTTCAATGACGAAAAGAAGCCATTTCTTGGGTTAGAGGTAGCTAGGCAAGTTCTCCAAGAAGCAAATAACTGCGTTTTTATTTTTGCTGGTGATGGTCCTCAAAAGAAACAAATGGAAGAATTTATAAAAAGGAGTGGGCTACAGAAACGCATTCTACTTCCTGGCCCCCTAGACAACCCCGAACAGCTGCTTATAGACAGCGAGGTCCTATTACTTACCTCAGAGATGGAAGGCATGCCGCTGGCAATTCTTGAAGCCTCTGCTATCGGGGTGCCGGTCGTAGCCACTAGAGTCGGCGGCGTTCCCGAAATAGTTTCTGATAGCAAAACGGGTTTTTTAATCTCATATGATGAAAATTCGGTCAAAAATTTCTCAGCCGCAGTACTAAAACTACTTAACGACAACGAGCTACAAGGCCTATTTAGTGTAAACTCTATCCAGAAAGCAGAGAGTTTTACCAAGCAAAAGATGATTGATGAATATAGAAAAATTTTGGAAAGTTTATAGATTACATGACTCGCCCATCCGTCACCGTAGTCATTACGGCATATAACCACGCAGCCTACATTGAACGGGCTCTTCAGAGCGTTATAAGCCAAAAAAGTGATAGTTACGACCTCAGTATTATAGTTGTCAATGATTGTTCAACCGACAGCACTCTTGAAATTCTAAAAAGATTGCAGAAAAACCATAGCTTTAAATTATCGTCCACCGAGAAAAACTCAGGCCCGTCAGTTGCACGTAACCTTGGCATTAAAATATCTAGTTCTAAGTACATTAGTTTTTTAGACGGAGATGATTACCTTTTACCAAATAAAATAGCTGCTCAGCTGGGCGTCTTGGAGTCCGAGGAATATATGTCTGTCTGCTATACCGACTGTCTGATTTTGCGAGGCAATAAAATAGAAAAAGAGCCCCTAAGCCATTTTTGGCCACCAGCCCAGGGGCAGATTTACTCTCATCTACTTCTACGTAACTGTATAGCTTCACATGCAGTCTTAATGAAGACTAGCGTGGCAAAGAAATATCTTTTTGATGAATCACTACGTGGCCCTGAAGACTATGATTTCTGGTTAAGAATCGCTCACGACAAACAGAATTTCCTTTACATAGATAAGCCGCTGGTGGTTTATCGACGAGGGCCAAAAAGTCTGTCGGCCCCAAGCCAAACAATTTTCGATGCTGTTCTTCGCGTGTTAGATAAGAATCAAGGTCTAGTCAAAACCCCAGAGCAGGTAAAAAATCTAAACTATCATCGTTCGGTCATACTGCAGAACAAGGCCGACATCGATTTACGACAATTTAAATCTTCCGGCTTTAAGTTTTTAGCAGAAGCTTCTAGTTTGGCTGTTATACCAAGATATAAAACTTTTAGCCTTGGCCTAATGCGGCGTAGCTTTTGGGTTGGAGTTATGGCATACAAAATACTAGACTTAAGAAGCCGCTGGCGTGCAAAACTTACAAGCGACAATCATTAAAAATATGTTTAAAAGAAGTCTTGAAATAGGCATTGATGCACGAGCTCTGCAAAACTATCACCGCTACCGCGGGATAGGCCAGGTTCTTTTTAGCTCCGTAGAAGCCTTAGCCAAGTATGACCACACCAATGATTACACTTTTTATGTACTCAGAGATAGCTTGAGAGATTTTCCAACACTTAACCCAAAATTTAAATATAAGATAGTGGTGGTACCCGCGCCTAGACTTGGAATCGCCGGGGTTTTAGACAAATTTAAGCCATCCTCTTCTATGGCCTGGGTAAAAGATGTTGATATCTTTTACCAGCCAGATATATCTGCTGGGCTGCCTAAAAAATCCATCCCCTCAATCACGATCCTTTATGATTTAATCCCTATTATTTTCCGGGGTAAATACTTCCCGCGGTGGAGTTTTTCGTTAAACAAAAAATGCTATAGCCGCAATAAGCGAGCTTTCGCCGCGCGTCTTGTATATTGGCAGCAGCTCCTTCTATATAGAAAGGCTAAAAAAGTTTTAGCAATATCTGAGGCATCTAAAATTGATGGGGCCAGATATATCAAGCATCTTGAAAGGCATGCTCTTGCAAGAATTAAATTAGGTTCGCCTCGCGTCAAAAAAATAAATACCGGTCCAAAACTGACCAAAAAACTGGGCATAAGCAAAGACTATATTTTATACGTAGGAGCCGTTGATTTCAGAAAAAATGTCTTAGGGCTTCTGGACGCTTTTGAAAGTGTTAAAGATACTGGACGCGATATACAACTAGTCTTAGTTGGTAAAGATTTTGGTTTAACTAAGGAGCAGTCTGTTGAAGCGGAACTGATCAGGCAATACCGCCTCAACTCAAAATACAAGACCGATATTTTAATGACAGGATTTGTAGACAATAAGACCAGAGAATATTTATACAAGCATGCGAAAGCTTTTGTTTTCCCTTCTTTATACGAAGGCTTTGGGTTGCCTATTCTTGAAGCAATGGCCTTAGGTTGCCCTGTGATTGCACTTGATAACTCCTCCATCCCAGAAGTCGCCGGTGACGCTGCAATTCTCATTGATTCGCCAGATCAGCTCAGTGAAACCATTGCCGAATTACTTGATGATCCTATTAAAGCAAAAGAGTTGATCAAAAAAGGCTACCGACAATCAAAAAAGTTTAGTTGGGATACAACTGCCAAACAACTAGTCGGCTATTTCTATGAGGCGAGCAAACAATGAGGGTTGGCGTAGAAGGCAGCTTGTTTTTTAAGCCAAGGACGGGCGTAGGACAATATGCTATCAAGCTAACCGAGGCTGCCTCTCAGCTTGACTCAAACGTGGACTTTGAAATTGTCCGACACTGGCTACCGCTACGAAAGTTTAAGCCGCCTATCAAACCCAACAAACACCTGAGATACCGGCTGGTCAAGTGGTTCCCGCCAGCTGTTTATTTTCAGGTCTTTAAACGTCTGGGCACTTTTTTACCGTACGATTTAGTCGCCCTGCGCAAATATGATTGTTTTTTGTTTTATAATTTTGTGGCCTTCCCGGTGCGTAAAAAAACCAGATCCGTTGTTGTTATCCATGACTTGTCTTACGTGCACTATCCGCAGTTTGTGCTCAAAAAGAATCTGGACTACTTGAACAAATTTGTCCCAAGATCAATCAAGCGAGCCGCACGCATTCTGGCGGTGTCAGAACATACAAAGGCCGACATCATTAAGTACTATGACATCCCGGCAGATAAAATCTCGGTTATTTATAACGCTGTTGACCACTCTGAGTATTATCCGCGTCCTGCTAAAGAAGTCTCCGCTGTCCGTAGCAAATACAAATTGCCCGCCAAATACATTTTGTTTACCGGCACCATTGAACCCCGAAAAAATGTCGAGGGGATACTGGGCGCTTATGCAGCCCTGGATGAACAGGTTAAGAAAGACCACGGCCTGGTGCTGGCTGGCGGCAAAGGCTGGAATGACGAACCTATCAGGCAAGCCATTGACAAACTGAAGTCCGCCGGCGAAAAAATAATTTGTACCGGCTACGTGCCGGACGAAGATTTGCCCGCGCTGTTTAGCGGCGCCAGCCTTTTTGTTTATCCATCCTTTTACGAAGGTTTTGGAATCCCGCCGCTGGAAGCTATGGCCTGCGGCGTGCCGGTGATCACAGCCGACAACTCTTCGTTACCGGAAGTCGTCGGCGACGCGGTTATCATGATCAAGGCTGAGAATATAGCCGCCATCACGCAAAGCATATCCAAGGTTTTAAACGACTCGCAACTGGCTAATAGCCTGAGGCAAAAGGGTTTAGAGCAAGCAAAAAAATTCAGCTGGGAAAAATCTGCCCAAACTCTAATTACACTGCTAAATAGCCTAAAGAGCTAAACCACCTCGCGGCGGGCCTGAACTTTGCCACTAAGCTGGTTGTTCAGATCGGCTATATCGGCATCAACCATAATTTTAACCAGCGCTTTGAAAGTAGTTTTTGGCTGCCAGCCCAATTTCTTTTTGGCTTTGCTGGCATCGCCGATCAGTGCATCGACTTCAGCTGGACGCAGATAGCGTTTATCAAACTCCACGTATTTTTTGTAGTCTAGGCCGGCATATTTGAAAGCTTCTTCTAAAAACTCGCGCACGCTATGCGTTTCCCCGGTGGCTATCACAAAGTCATCCGGTTGATCTTGTTGCAGCATCAGCCACATAGCCTCTACAAAATCGGGCGCGTAACCCCAGTCGCGCTTGGCGTCTAAGTTGCCCAAATAAAGCTTGTCCTGTAAACCAGCTTTGATTTGAGCTACCGCCCGGGTAATTTTGCGGGTTACGAAAGTTTCGCCGCGGCGCGGCGACTCGTGGTTAAAAAGTATCCCCGAACAGGCGTACATACCGTAGCTTTCACGGTAGTTAATGGTCATCCAGTGTGCATAGGCTTTAGCCGCCGCGTAAGATGAGCGGGGATAAAACGGCGTGGTTTCTTTTTGCGGTATTTCCTGAACCTTACCGAACATCTCACTCGAGGACGCTTGGTAGAACCTGGACTCCTCCATGCCCAACCGGTGCATAGCCTCCAGGATTCGCACGGCACCGAGAGCATCTATGTCACTTGAGTATTCGGGGATGTCAAAAGAAACACGCACGTGGCTCTGGGCAGCCAGGTTATAAATTTCGTATGGCTTAATTGATGATAGGGCACCGTAAACAAAACCGGCATCCGCCAAGTCGCCATAAATCAGGTGCAGCCTTGCCCCCTTTTGGTGTGGGTCTTGATAGATATGATCGATGCGACTGGTATTAAAAGAGCTGGCCCGGCGGATAATGCCATAAACCTCGTAGCCTTTGTCCAGCAATAGCTCTGCCAAGTAGCTGCCATCCTGGCCAGTAATCCCCGTAATTAGTGCCTTCCTCCGCGCCATTCTAATTCTCGTCCTCACTCCTTATCAAATATATTGCTCAGCCTCATATTATAGCGTAGAGACGGATTTTCAGATAAGATAGTTATGTGCAAATAGGTGTCTTGTATTGGCGTAAAGCTGCTAACATCGCGGGACTGCTTGGCATCATAGTCACGCTGGTACTACTACCTATCGATAGATTACCGTATCTTCATCATATCCCCTTCGGTCTTGGCCTAATAGCGCTGGTTCTTTTGCTGGTTGCGACAGCAGACCGGCTTTTAAATACAGCGCTTCAAAAGGACTTTAGACGTTTTAAAAAGTATATTTTGATTGGTGTACTTTTAGCCCTGCCTGTTGCCGGTTACGCTATAAGCTATTTTTACGCCATTGATAAACATTACACATTTGGAGCCGCTAAAGCACTGCTGGCGGTAGCCTTGCGGGCATACTGTTTCTTCGTCTTGGTCAGTGAACGCCCAGCGTTATGGCCAGTTATCAAAAAAACTATATATATAACAACCGCAGCCGTGGTAGCCTTTGGCTTTTTCCAATATCTATTTGATGTCTTTGGAGCCTCGCCAAAAATTACAGACTTAGGTAGCTGCTGCACATCTAACTCCACCTACATTTTCCCAAGGGTGAGCTCTACAGCTCTAGAACCTTTGTACCTTGATAGCTACTTAATGATTCCTATCTGGCTGCTGACCTTTGACTTTCTGACAAGCAAAAAAACCCGCCGCAATAAATACTTGCTTGGCCTATTTATTGCCTCAAGCTCTTTGTTTATACTAACCATTGCTAGAAGCGCCATCTTGGCTTTGGCCTTTGCCATGGTCATTTTTTATTTTGGCCTTAGAGGTCGAGAGAAACTTAGGGATTTTTGGGTATATATGGCCAAGGTATGGGGAATCACGCTAGTCGTTGTCATCGGTTTAGTAGCAATGAGCGGCGTGGCGTCTATCTTTATCCCTAAGCACCCAATTAATGGTTCCAATGCTGGAGTAACTGGTAGCGTTGAGCTTTTTGGCAGCCATGCTGTGGCCATTACCGACGCTTCCTCACAAAGCCGTTATCGTCTTTGGTCAAAGTCAATTGGCTTTATAGAGAAGCATCCGCTAAAGGGAGTGGGTGCCTACAACAGCCGTATCGAGCTCAACCTTGATAAGTATAAAAATGGGGCAGATCCCTCAACTCTTCAGCCATTTAACAACGATTTAATTGGCCTACTGGTGGATCTGGGGCTTCTGGGCATAGTGACCTTCGGCCCTTTGCTCTGCCTGCTTATATACATTATCTACCGTTCGTTTAAGAGACATTGGCCGGGGCACATAGCCCCGATGGCTCTGATACTTGTGGCAATGCTCATACAAAGCAATTTTTTTCACTCTATTTTGCTAGCCCGTCTATGGGTCGTGGTAGGGTTGCTCTTGGTTGATATGAGCTTTGGCTCGCAAAAACGGCAGCCACAAAAAACATGAAGATAGTTATTGATGCCCGTGAGTCTGGAACAAGTACTGGGCGTTATGTAGACAAGCTGGTTGAAAACTTGCAAGCCCTCAAGCCCAATTTTGAAATAGTCCTGCTCGCTAAAAGCCACCGCCATGAATATTTGCGCAGTGTCGCTCCGGCTTTTCAAGTAGTCGATTGTAACTATAAAGAGTTTAGTTTCGGTGAACAGTATGGCCTGGCTTGGCAGCTCTATGGGCTGCGGGCAGATCTGTTCCACGCCACAACGGTTCACCAGCCAGTCCTATATTTTGGGCCGGTCATAACCACCATGCACGATTTGACCACCGCGCGGTTTCGTAATCCGTCCAAAAACCGGCTGGTTTTTAAGCTTAAGCAGCTAATTTACAGATGGGTGATCAAACGGGTTGCCCGCAAGTCAGTGCGAGTTATTGCCATAAGTGGATTTACCAAAAACGATGTTGCTGGCTATGCCGGCATCGCCAAAGATAAAATTGTTGTGACTTACGAGGCGGCCGATAAGATTAGCGAGCCGGTGGAGCCGGTTTTGGAACTTGATGGTCAGCAATTTATTCTTTATGTCGGCCGGCCGTTGCCGCACAAAAATCTCGATCGACTGGTTGAGGCTTTTTTACTGGTTAAACAAACCCACCCAGATCTTAGGCTGGCCCTAGTCGGGAAAAGGGACATCTTGTACGAGCGCTTGGAGAAAAAAGTCAAAAAACAGGGGATCGGTGGGATTGTATTTACCGGCTTTGTTAGCGAGGGCCAGCTGCGCTGGTTGTATGAGAACACTGCGGCCTATGTTTTCCCGTCACTCAGCGAAGGTTTTGGCTTGCCGGGCTTGGAAGCTATGATCCACGGTGCGCCGGTGGTTAGTAGCAACGCTACGTGCTTGCCGGAAATTTACGGCGGCGCCGCCCATTATTTTGACCCTAATGACATTCAAGACATAGCTGCCAAAATCACCGAGGTTCTAAGCGATGAAAGACTACGTGAAGATCTGATTAGAAAGGGCTATAGCCAAATCAAAAAATATTCCTGGGCCAAAATGGCCGCTCAAACCCTAGAAATTTACAACCAAGTCCTCAAAAAAAAATAGCCTTTCCCTCTATCATCTCTATTGCAAAAACATTGCGACCGCAATATATTTGCAATAGATTATATCCTTGGAAAAAGCCGCAGACTTTCATAAATCTCCACACATCCTTCAAGACCAAGCTCCCCCACTTCTTCAACCAGCAGTTCTCGATAATCCATATCTGTCGCCCAAACACTTTTTTGGATTTGCTCAAAACCCCAAGATTTAAGAAGCATCCGAAGCCGATGCCTAGCCACCCTCTTTTCTTCTGGCACATCAAAAATAACCATCAATCTTGCATGACTATCTAGGTGTTTGGCTAGGAATGGCTTAATTTCGTCCATGCCTTTTGCGGTCAATTTTGGTTGTTGCCCAAAGCTATCAATAAAACCTTGCCGCTGGCCTCGCCAATAAGCATTCTTCAACGTGGACTGTTTGTGCCCAGAGACTTTTTCCAGCTCATTGAAAAACTTACTGGGTTTAAAGCCCAACATTAAATTTTCTTTGGAGTATGGAACCATACTTTTTAATACAAAGACCAGAGCTGAGTGTTTCTTGTGCTGTCTCATCTATAAACCTATTGCAAATTATATGCGATCGCAACAGAAATGCAATTATATAAACTCAGGTAAAATTATTTCCGTAAGATTATTTTTCTTTAGGCTCTTTTTCAGGCTCGGCAAAGTCTGGCGTAGCCGGCTTTAAAATTATGTGGCGTTCATGGCCTTCGCCTATTGATTCAGTCTCCAGCCCATAGTCAGTAGCCGCTTTATGCACGGCGCGCCTGTCGGCCGGGTTCATCGGCGCGAGTTCTTTAAGCTGCCCGCTACTTTGAACTTCTTTGAACCAGGTTTCGGCTTCTTTAACCACCCGCTCGGCACGGTGTTTTTTGTAGTCCGCCACGTCGACATTAACTCTAGTGTAAGCGAAGTTTTGGCTCTTGAGCGCTGAGCTGATAATGTACTGCAGCGAGCGCATAGTATCGCCATGTTGGCCAATTAAAAATCCGTTGAGATGTGTGCTGGGTACGTTAAGTTCGATAACTTCGTGGTCTTCGGTGGTGGCATAGACATCGGTATTTAGGCCAAAAAAAGACAACAGGTCTTCGATATATTTTTTGGCGTATAGAATCGCCTCTTCGATATCATCTTGCGAATCACGGACCGCGCCAGCCTGCCGGCCGGCAGAGTCGTCCGCTCCGCTGTCGCTTTTAGCGCTCCGCGACGTTGATGGCTGCGGTGCTCCTTCATCGTATACTTGATACGCCTCAGTTCGCTCCTCGCCATCGCCTTGCAGAGCATCTAAATCCGTGTTTCGCATCATCTTCTCCTTCGATTTTTACGGGCAGCGCGTTTCTTCGGAGACAATACTTTTTTTGTCTGTGGTTGATCTTCGCCTTGGCTGCTAAGGGTGACTTTGGTAGTAACGGTGGCATCGGCCTCGGTGGCATCTTCTTTTAGAATCCGCGCCTGCTGCAGATAGGCTGCCGCACTGCTAACGAACCAGTAAAGTGGCAGTGCCGCCGGAAAACTTAGGCCGAATATAAATACAACGCCGGGAATTAGGAACTGCGTATTGCGCATAACGGCCGCATTAACCTCAGCCTGGTCAGCGTTTTTCCCCTTCCCCGCTTCGCTTAGAATCTGGCGCAAGCCGCGAGAGTCTTTGCTGCGGGGCATCAGCTGTTTGCTTTGGTAATATTGCGTGATGGCGCTAAGCGCAACAATTAGTATGGCCGGCCAGTAGATACCGTGCTGATCAATAGCTCTCCGCCCCAGATTAATAAAACCAAACAATGAGTCGTCAAAGCGGTTGATATTGGTCGACAGTTCTTTTATCCAGCCCAAGTGATGCAGCACCGGGTAAGAAAAGCTGACGATTTCGTGCGGGGTGTTGACCATGCGCCGGACACTGCTATACAGACCGATGATGATTGGCAGCTGGATCAGCAAAATTCCTAAGCTGGCAAAGGGGTTAATCTCGCGCTCTTTATAAAGCTCCATGGTCATGGCTGACTCTTTTTGGCGGTCGCCCTTGGCCGAGGCTTTGATCTTCTTGAGCTCTGGCGCCAGCTCGCGCATGGCCTTCGCGTGGTACAGCTGCTTTTTGACCAGCGGCCACATTAACAGCCGGATGATTATGGTGAAAAGAATAATCGCCAGGCCAAAGTTATGGCCTGGAATGATAGCGTAAATCAGTACCAGCAAATTAAAAATCGGCTGGATTATGATAGTCGTTAACATCTAAAGTTAGTCGCTTTCTAGGATCTTACTATAGCACGCAGGCGGTCAGCCGTCTTTGAGCTGGGCGGTTGATTGTTTTAAAGCACCAGCCGCCGTGAGTTGTTTTTTTACCAGCAGAGTCAACCTCTTGGGCGACTGGTCACTGATTTTGGGCTCATATACATTGAACACGATGTCGTACGGGCCATTGATATCAGCCTGTAGTAACCGTACCGCGGCATAGAGGCGCCGACGGATGCGGTTGCGCGCCACGGCCGATTTGTGCACCTTGCGGCTAATCACTACCGCTACGCGGTAATCACTGCGCCTGGGGTTAGGCGCGGACTTGACCATAAAATACGGGCCGCGGACCGTTTTGCCGTTTTGGTGCACATAACGCAGGCCAGCATGCCCGTGAAAACGGTTTTTCCTGGATATCACACCTATAGCCTATAGGGTTTAGGGACGAGGGTCTAGTGGCTCAGGCGGGTGCGGCCTTTAGCCCGGCGGCGAGCCAGTACATTGCGTCCAGCTTTGTTGGCCATGCGTTTCATAAAGCCGTGTTCGCGACTACGTTGTCGCTTTTTCGGCTGGTAAGTTCTTTTCGGCATGCATACACTTTAGCATAAAGTGGAATTCACGACATTAAACCACAGGTTCTGACAAGTTTTCCACGAACTTGCAACTTTTGTCCACAAATTAACAGATAGGTCATTAGGTTGTGCATAACTCTTCCTCTTACGTCTGGCTTGGTGCTGATGACGTAGTATTTTTTGTCATAACTGTGGAAAAGCCCGGTCGGTTTGTCTATAGTGGATTAAAGGTAGCTAAAGTTTTGGAAAGCAAATAGGCGGTGAGGTAAACGTGCAGGAAAATACACTCTGGCAGGCAGTTCTTGGGGAAATTGAGTTGAGTGTATCCAGAGGCAATTTTGTTACGTGGTTCAAAAATACCCAACTTATACGCCACAAAGATGATGTATTGGTGGTTGGCGTGCCTAACATTTTCGTCAAGAACCAGCTGGAGCGTAAGTTCAACGATCTAGTGATTGAAGTCTTGGCCAAAAACGGCGTCAGGCCGATGCGCATCGATTACAAGATCCACGCCGTTACAATCCAGCCAACGGCTAACGACAGCACGGTGTTGCTGGACCCCACGCTATCAGTCCAAGACCAACAAAGCCTGAGACCACGGCCAGCTGTCAGCGGGGTTACCCATTCCTACAGGCAAGGCCTTAATGAACGCTACAGCTTTGATAATTTCGTAGTTGGCGCCGGTAATGAGCTGGCTTACGCTGCCGGCCAGGCTATCGTGCAAAACCCCGGCAAAAAATATAACCCGCTGTTTATTTATGGTGGCGTAGGTATTGGCAAAACCCACTTAATACAGGCTGTGGGTAATGCTATTTTAGCTAGTAAACCGGGGGCTCGCGTGGTTTATGCCTCCACTGAGCGCTTCGTGCAAGAGTTCGTCGACGCACTACGCTTTAAGAAAAACACTTCCGACTTTGCTGATTTTTACCGCAGCGCCGATGTGTTGATAGTTGATGACGTGCAATTTTTAGCCGGAAAGGAAAGGGTCCAAGAAGAGTTTTTCCACACCTTTAACGCCCTATACCAGGCCAATAAACAAATTATTATGAGCTCTGATAAACCGCCTAGGGACATCCCCACACTGGAAGAGCGCTTAAGGTCGCGTTTTGCCTGGGGGATGACCATAGACATGCAGAACCCGGATTTTGAAACCCGCGTGGCTATCTTACAATCCAAGGCCAGCAGCCAAGAAGTTGACTTGCCACAACCTGTTGCCGAAGTTTTAGCTAACCGTGTGCAAAGCAACATCCGCGAGCTAGAGGGCGCACTTAACCAGGTTCTGGCTTTCTGCGAGATGCGCGGCGTGGAACCATCTATTGAAATCGTATCGTCTTTGTTCGAAAACGGAAAGAACCGCCCCAAGCATTTTAACGCCCGCCAAATAATCGAGCGTACTGCCAAACATTTTCACCTGTCGATGGAGGATATCTTGGGACCAAAGCGCGACAAAGACATTGTAGTCCCCAGGCAAATTGCCATGTATATGCTGAGAAGCGAGCTGCATTTAAGTTTCCCCAAAATTGCCCATGAACTTGGGCGTAAGGACCACACTACCGCCATCCACTCTGTTGAGAAAATTGAGAAGGAGCTCAGCTATGATGGGCCAATAAAACAATATGTGGGAGAACTTAAGGAGAGGCTCTATGCCTAGTAGTTGTGTAAAAGTTGTGGAATGGGTTGGTGATAAAATTGTACAAGTTGGGGTTTTTTGCACAATTTTTGTAGTAGCTATAAAATACTTAACAAGTCAAGTGTTTTTTATACACCCTCTAAACACAGCTTATAAACAACCAAAACTGTTGTTTACACAACCTCCAAAGTCATTTTTATATCTGTTATTTAATTACTTATACTCACTATCTTTAATCCCTACTACTAATATGAAATTAATTTAAAAGGATTAGTATATGAAACTCCAAGTCACCCAAGAAAATTTAGCCAAAGCCCTAAATACCGTTGCTCGCGTAGCAAACACTCGTAATACCCTACCAATTCTAGCCAATGTGCTACTAAAGACCGATAAAAATCGCCTAAGCATTGCCGCCACAAACCTGGATATCGCCATTACCCACCATATTGGATCTAAGATTGAAGAAGACGGCGCTATAACCGTCCCCGCCCGCTTAATGCAAGACTTTGTAAGCAGCTTACCTGATAGTGTTCTAAAGCTTGAGCTAAGTGATAATAAACTAAATATCACCACCGACCAATACCAATCAACTATCAATGGTGTGGCCGCCGACGACTTCCCGGTGATGCCGGCCATTAGTGGTGGTGTGACTTGGCGGCTGCCAATACATGATTTTAAAAAAGCTCTATCGCAGGTGGTTTTCGCAGCCAGCGCTGATGATGCCCGGCCGGTTTTAACGGGAGTGTATTTCCATAGTTTTGGCGGTGAAGTGGTAGCAGTGGCTACTGATAGCTACCGTTTAGCCGAAAATAAACTTGGTAAAAACAAGAACTCGGTCAATTTTTTGGTACCGGCTAGCGCGGCAGCAGATTTACTGCGGATTATCAGCGATTCAGATAAAGAGGTAGTAGTTACGCACGACGACCAACAAGTACTGTTCCAAATTGGCGATGTAACACTGGTGGCTCGTTTAATCGAGGGCAACTACCCCGACTACCGTAAACTAATCCCCTCCAAGTTCGCAACCACAGTCAAGTTGAAACGGGCTGATTTTATTAACATTACCAAAGTCTCTAGCCTCTTTGCCCGAGAAAGTGCCGGCAGTATAACCATCAAGGCCGACAAAACTGCCAAAGAAGTTAGCATTAATGCCATCGCTTCGCAACTTGGCGAGAATACTGCTAAAGCCTCAGCGGTGGTCAGCGGCTCTGGCGAGCTTACCCTAAACTCTCGATATTTGATTGAAGCGTTGAACGCCTTTGTTGGCGATGAGATAGAGTTTTGCTTCAATGGCAAGCTGGAGCCTTGCATCCTTCGGAGTGGCAATGACCCCAATTACCTACATTTAATAATGCCACTCCGGAGCTGAGAGCCGATAGCCGAGAGCTTAGAGCTGGTAGGATAGGGTCATGGCTACTCAATCATTTAAGGATTTAATAGTTTGGCAGCGGGCCAAGACTCTCTACGTTGAAATCCATAAAGCTTTTAAGGACGTAAAAGATTATTCTTTCAGGGACCAAATACTCCGTGCGGCTCTCTCTGTCCCCAATAATATTGCCGAGGGCTATGCTCGGCGTAGCGATAAAGCATTTAAAAATTTCCTATTTATAGCTAAAGGTTCCGTAGCTGAGGTTGAATCAATGCTTTTAATGGCTCCCGAGCTAGATCTCATAAATAAAGAAGAACAGATTGAACTTTTAGCTATCGCCGAAGAAGTCTCGAAACTCTTGATGGGATTTATGAAGAAGCTCTCGGCTGAGGACTCTTAGCTCATGGCTATTGACGTCATTCGCTTACAAAACTTTCGTTCTTATGAGGACGAAAGTTTTGAATTTGAATATGGCGTCAATATTGTGGTCGGGCCGAATGCTAGCGGCAAAACCAATCTGTTAGAAGCGATCTTGGTTCTGGCCCGCGGTGGTTCATACAAAGCCCACGACGCAGACCTAGTGCGGTTTAACAAGCCGTGGGCCCGCCTGGACGGTTATTTTGGCAAGCAAAGCCGCTTGGCAAAGCTGGTTTTGCGCAACGATAAGGCTGACAAAAGCTTTTTAATTAACGATAAGCCGTATAGGCGCCTGAGCCTCGAGCGCACCGTGCCGATAGTATTTTTTGAGCCCAACAATTTACAGTTAATTACTCGCGGCCCCGACCAGCGGCGTGAATACATTGACGAGCTATTGGAGCGCAGCTTACCGGGCTTTAAGGCTTTAGCCGCTAACTACCGCCGCGCCCTGGCCCAACGTAATGCTCTACTGAAATACCATCCGACACAAGGGGCTAAGCAGTTGTTCGCCTGGGATGTACGCTTAAGCGAACTCGGCGGTAAAATAGCCGCTGCCCGGCAACAGTTAGTTGATCAAATCAACAAAAACCTCAGCAAAAATTATAATCAGATAGCCCATAGCCGAATTAGCGCCCGCCTGAACTATAATAGCCACTTCCCGGCCGAAGCCTACGCCAGCAAAATGCTTTCCAAGCTATCCGCCAGCAGCCAATCAGATTTCGATAGAGGATTTACGGCTTACGGCCCGCACCGCGAGGACATCAGCTTTTCGCTCAACAAAAAACTTGTCGGCCAGACCGCCTCGCGTGGCGAGACACGCAGCCTGATGCTGGCCTTAAAAATTTTTGAATTGGATTTGATAGAAAAAACCCGCGGCCAAAAGCCAATCCTGCTACTAGACGATGTATTTTCCGAACTGGACGGCGCCCGCCGCCGCTCGCTGGTCAGTTACCTAAAAAAATACCAAACTATTATAACTACTACGGATGCTGATGCGGTCATAGAGTATTTCGGCAACAAGCATAAAATGATCGCGTTATCCGGTCGTTAGAATCTGTTCAGCGCGGTTGAAAAAATCAGCGAACTGTGCAGCTACCACTGCTTCAGGAACAGATTTGGTTGGCATGGCGTCCGTAGCGGATTGGCTGGTCCATTCACCGAACGGTGGGTGAAAACCGTCAATGTTCTCTGTATCTACAGAATAAATCCTAGAGTTGTGGGGGTCCTGGAGCGTCTGTATGGCTACCTGGCCCGGGACGAAGTCTCCGTTGATATCGAAGTGCGTCAAAGCTAAATTTACCCTTGTTCTTTTGAAGCCACCAAAAACCTTGGAATCAGCGCCCAGAATTACCGCCGCCGCAATGGGCACTTTTTCACCTTTGAGAGTCTGGACCATCACCCAATTGTAATGACCCGGGCTTGTCCTGTCGGGTGTCGAGACGTATTGCGTTGTGCCTTTATTGTGATGACCGGGTGAAAATTTAACCTCTTTCGCCAGACCTTGCAGCTCTTTATCTACTACGGCAATAAATGCCTGCGGTCCTCTTTCAGCCTGATAAATCATCTCCTGCCTTACGCCAGTGTCTGCGTGCGACAGCTCCACTGACTTTGCGACAGCAGGCCCGGCAGTAAGACTAAACACGCCGGGGATGCTACTTACGAGGGCGCCCACATGCGCTCTGCGGCTATGCTTATTCCTAATCTGATTGGGGTCTTGAGTCTGGTTATGTTCGTTAGATTTCATTGCCTCGCATTATATCATATATGTTAGCCGTAGTCAATTAATGCCCCTGGCCAGTATCGTCTTCGCTAATAAGCCAACCGCTTCCCTGCTTAATCAACACTAGGATTGGTGGTGGTTGCTGCCCGGTATGCACCCAACCAAACTCTAACGACGAAGCAGGAACCTCTTTCCCGGTTTTTTGGTCGATTGCCTTGTCGGTTAGAGAGCATAAAATAGTGCCGTTTGCACTCGTCGGCTTACCATATACTCCCTGCCAGTAGCAATTGCTGGTAGTAGCTCTAACTATGTAGCCATTTTGATGCGCGTAAGTGTAATCATATGGGATGCTACTAGTTGAGGGGTTTTGAGCGGGCTGTAAATGCATAAACCACTCTTGGGTAACCAGGGGTTTAATCGTTGATAACCAGGAAGACGGTGACGATTGATCTACCCCGATACTGTTTTCCCTCGCTTGTAAATATTTGTCAATTACTGAAAGTACTGCTTGAGAAGGAGTACTATAGGCCTTTGGCGCTGGGGCGTTGTTACGTTTAGTCAGTATACCTATGGCTACTACCAATACTAAAATAGTGGCTAAGCAGGTTACTAGAAGCCTTTTATTACGCATATTATTTAGTCTCCTACTGCGGCGGCACTATGCCATTAAATTCAAAGTGCATAAAGTCTTTCGGTTGCTGCCAGTTGCCACCCCAGGTGAACCCGTTATCGTTAAAAGCTGTAATGTATTCTTGGGGCATGTCGTGCGGGACGTCTGCCCCGCTTTCTGAAAACGGGTTTGTGTCCCAGTTGATATCACACGCCGCACCATATGTATGGTAACTACGAAGGCCGATATTAGATGTACCATTATCTGAGTCAAATCGATAACAGCCCATTTCTCGGATTTGATATGTAGAGCCACTTTGTTGAATCTCCAGTGCAACGGCGGAAAGGCAGGGAGCTACCAGCGGATTAACCTGGACGGAATTACCCAGGAAATTCACTGTTACTTGTTTTGCTTCCATAGATGCATGATCATCTTGAGTGCCGGGATCACCGAAAATTGCTGTTAATTGGGCTTGAGAATATTCACCGCCTGAACCGCCTACGGATCCAGTAACTGGACTGTTAACACCGCAAGAACCAGAACCCGAAAAACAGGGACTACCATAACCGGAAGTTGAACCACCGGAAAAAGCTACAGGTAGTGGTACGGGCGAAGCCACGTCCCAATACTGGTTAATTAATGATTGCGCTTGCCCAACAAACGCTTTGTAATTTGAACCATCGGAGGTCGCAGAGCCTTGGACGGCCTGGACGGCTACCCAAGGTTGCCATGATTGCCAACCTGATTTGTCTTGTAAGCCTTTGCTTAATGCTGAAGGCGCATTTGACCCCGTTGGGCTTCCAAAAAATGCCTCGGCCGAATAGGCCGGGTCCATAAGTTGCCAAACCGCCGCTTGGTTGGAATCAGCTTCTGGCCCGGATGCGATGGTACTCCAATTCTGCGATGGTCTTTGCTGAAATACGCCTACAGAATCAAAATTACTGCCATCACCCTGCTTAGTCGGATTACTTTCTGATACGGGGACAGTTGTATTAGCAAGGATTGTTAGATGAGACTCGTCAAGTCCGGCCATCAATCCGACTAGTGCAGCATCCTTTCCAAGATTGTTCGTCTTGGCAATACCCATAATTGTCTTGGCAACTTCTACTTGTGATCGGCTAATTGCGGTACCCCCGTCACTGGCGCTACCGCTGCCTGTGGTAATGCCGGGGCTGGAGCCACAATAGCTACTACTGATACTATTCGGGTCATAATATGGGGTGCCGCCCAAAATGCTCTGGATGTCGGAGCTGGATATGGCAGCTACTGATGGTTGAAGAAAAAGCACAAGGATCCCAGTCAAATAAAGTACTGACCTAAGATGACGGTGAATGGGAAATATCCGCGCTAAGCGTCTAACCTGATACATTTTGTACCCCAACTAGCTCGTTAAGCGTGTTTTGGTAGCTTTCGTTGAGTCGCCAACGGAAGACCATATTATTATTTGGCCCCAAATTCGACGATGAGCAGTTACCAGAGTCTATGACATTACCATCACTATCTCGTCTAATCGAACCGTCTGTTAGCAAGTTGCCTATCTGGGCATTGGGGTCAGGCGTTAAGTTGCCTTGATCGTCTGACAAGTACCCAAAGCAGTGCGCGTACGCCTTGGCTATAGAAGGGGCTTGACCGCTATCCGCTAAAATCTTAGCGTTGACCAGCGGATCGTAACTCGGGTCGTCATTTATCAGTTTTTCTTCGGCTGTGCTCCAGCCAAACTGGACCATGTTGTAGTCGCTGTTTACATCGCTGGCGGTAGCAGCCGCGGCGTGGCCTATTAATAAGTGGCTAAAAGGCGAGAATATTGTGGCAAAAAGCTTTGGAATGTGAGTAAAAAGATTTGGTAGGTCGCTAAACTTCCAGCTGGAAATTTGCATGGCAAAATTTCCGAACAGCGAGTTGGGGTTGGAAAGGGCGAAGTATTTTTCATATGTCCCTTGGCTCTGATTCTGCAGTGCTACATAGGACCTATCCTCAGTTTCCACTGATTTGGTCTCTGTGGTTGTCAGCGGCCTGCCAAACTGCTGTTGCTGGGTCATCTGGTTACCATATGCCGTGAAGCCCATGTCGGCTTGGTTGGCAAAATCATTACTGTCCATACCGTTTATGAACGACCCCATCTCGGCGAGCACTATCATCCGTGCGGCGTACGAGGCGCCAGTAGTCAAGGCGGCACTTTTACCGGCACTGACGGCATATTTTTGAGCCGTATTTCTAATTGATGCCCGTCCTTCGCGGGTCACGAACTTCTGGATTAGCGGTTGAACTACAGCCTTCAGGGCATCCGAAGCCGTTTGGCTGGCTGTTTCTTCGCCTGCCTGTGATTCACCGCCAGTAAAAACGGCGGCAAATAAATTACCGATTGTCAGCCCGCCGGCAACCCAGATGCTGGTTATCGCCGGGCACACGGTTTTGACTATATTGCCGGCGTAAGTGGCGACTAAACTATTGCCAAATAGCGCGCTAAAAATTGTAAAGTCCCCGGTGCGTCCGGCTTGCGGTGAAACCTCACCCGAAGTATCAGCGTAACCGTTTTTAGCGATTTGTGCAGGTATAGAATCGGTTATGTCGCCGATTCTCCTGTTCATGGCGGCCACGGCTTCGGCGGTGGTACCGCCGCCTTTTTCCTGGTCGGCACTTATAGCTACCGCAAAAGCGGTTTTTATGGCGGCGGCATTTTGGCTGTTTAGAAAAGTACTTGAAGCTTGAGCCGAACCGTCATAAACCAAGCAGACCGGCAAACCTATGGCATAAACCGGGGAAGTATAAGATAATATTTTGGAAAGCCCGCCGCTGGCTGTCGCCGAACTTACTCCGTTATTAATGGCATCAGTGATTGATGAAGCGAGGCCATTATTCTTTACCAACTCGTCGGTGCAGGGATCATTAGCCAGACAATTTTTAAGGGCTTGCTTACCATCGTCCACAGCAGTTTGCTCAGGCGCTGTTACCAGCTTATCATTGGCGGGTGTATCGATCTTGCTCTCAGCGTCCCGCAAAGCTTGTCTATCGGCAGCAGCTTGTTTCAAACCGCGGTAATTGGCACCCAGCTTCTCCCACCACTGCAGACTGATACCGTAGGAGCTTAGCAGCTGTTTGGATACACTGCTTCGTACTAAGTAGTTACTACCATCAAGAGCCTCATTGACTCCACCGCTGATCTGCGCTGAAAACCGTATACGCTCCTTATAGTTATTGACCAGATCACTGAGACTGCCATATTTGTAATTTGGCACCTCTATCCGCTCGCCGTTCATAATTATGGCGTTAAGTTTCTGGGCACCGAGGACACCTTTACCATATTCAAAGTCCAAAACGCCGTTGGCTTTCATATTACTAATAACTTTCGTAGGCCTAAAGGTATTGAATGTCTTACCCAAAGGAGTCTTACCAACCAAAGCCGTGGTGTCACCCTCAACCCCGGCGTCAAATGCTGCTCGATCAGCAGTTAGGATGGAAGACTGCTTATAAAATGTCCGAGACAGCCGGGCCAGGCGGTAGCCCTCGATTTCGGCTGCCAGCTGCGGGAGTTTGAGGGATGGTAGTAAAAGTGCTAGGAAGAAAATTATCGGTAAAATGATCAAACCTGCCCCACCGCCGGCAATTAATACAGCCCGACGGTGCTGACCAAACCAGGAGGGTTTTTGCAAAACATGCCTATAGCCTCTGCCTACTTGATTAGCGTGTCTCGACAAAGCCGAATCATTCGGGTTATTTTGCGGCTCTTGTTTACCGTCCCCGCCGGTTGGTTCTCGTTCTGCACTTCCAAGTTCCTCGCGACTAGGTGTGTCATCACTTTTTTTACTAGTTCCGCCTGGAGCGGAGGAAGGCGCATTGCCTGGTTGATCATAACTGCCTCCTGAGGATTGATATAAATCTTTCGGTTCGCCTTGGCCGTACCTGGTATCATCTGTATCAGGCATCGGGAGCTAGACTCCAGTGGTCTGTTGGTCAGCCGGAGAAGATACGGGTTCAGCTGGCACTTGCATTGCTTGTAGATCTACCGACTGTTCAAGGCTTGGCTGAGGGGTTACGCTGGAATTAGTTGAAATCAAGTCGGTCTCGGTCGGGCTGGCGATGACTTGGATGTGTACATGATTCTGGCCAGCGAAAAATAGCCCCTGGCCAACCGGGAATTGGCTGAGGCGCTTTTTTTCCTCGTCAGTTAGCTTAAATACGTCAGCTAATACATCTACGGCGGTTGGCGATTGCTTGAGCAAAATCTGCACGCTGGCGTTGGCCACCACTGCCCGGCCCATGCGGCTAGCCATGAAATCTTCTACGTCCTGCGTAACCGTAGTTAGTCCAAGGTCGTATTTGCGCGCCCGCTTAGCCAGACTGAACAAAAAGTTGGCACTGTCTTCATAGCGCATTAATTGCCAGGCTTCGTCAACTATCAAGATGCGGCGTTTACGTTCGGCTTTAGTCCGGTTCCAAATGTAGTTGAGAACTATATACATGGCGACAGGCCTGAGCTCGTCTTCCAGGTCGCGGATATTAAAGACTACCATCGGGTTATTGACATTGACATTACTGGGCTGGCTGAAAATACCGGCGAAGGTACCGCTGGTATATTTGCGTAGACGCTGGGCCAGCTGTGGGCCGGTACCGCCCATATGCAGCAACGTGTCATAAAGGTCGCTCACAGTAGGCGGTGGCGAACCATGGGTCAGTGGGTCGTTGGTGATTCCGGCTTTGGCGTAGGTTTCAATCAGAGCGGCATCAAGATCGGCTTCCTCCGTAGGGCTAAGTGCCGGTACCGTTGTAGTTGCCCCTTGGGTTATCTGAGTCTGGGCACCGCCCATCATTAAGCGCAGTAAACCATGCAAAGTTATCAGATTAGACCGGAGCGCATTATCGGCCTCTTCGGCATCAACCACCTGCGGCAAATCGAACGGGTTTATGCGGGTATCGCTATTTAAACTAAGCCGTATATATGTACCGCCCACGGCATCGCACATCTTTTGATACTCGTTTTCCGGATCGACAATAAAGATTTCGGTTCCGAACATCATGCTGCGTAGCGCCTCCAACTTAACAGTGAAGCTTTTGCCGGCGCCGGATTTGGCAAATACCACACTGTTGCCGTTCTCCAAGCTAAAGCGGTCAAAAATTACCAAGCCGGAGTTGTGCATGTTAATGCCGTAAAGAATGCCATTATCCTGGGTTAAGTCGGCGCTGGTAAACGGGAAACTGGTAGAAATGGCGCCAGTATTCATGTTGCGGTAAATCTGCAACTGATCAGTAAACTGCGGCAGGATACTATTTAAGCCTTGCTCCTGTTGGGTGCTGGCGGCTTTGGAATAGACCAGCTGCTGTCCCAGCAGCGACTCTACCTTGTGGCTGATAAACTCCAGCTCCTCCAACGAGTCGCCATAAATCGTAAAGTACAGCCCGAAGCGGAAAAAACGCTCCTCGCCTACCTGCAGCTTATCGCGCATTTCTTCGGCGTCCTGTACGGCGGCCTGCTTGCCTGGGTCGCGCACCCTGCCCTTTTCGGTGTCAATCTGAATGCCGGCCTCCAGCTGACTGACTTTTTTACGCAAGTTGTTTAAAACTACTTGGTTATCAACGGGGTGGATTATAATTGACAGGTCTATAACTTCGTCGAGGTTGACCATGCTTGATAGCCAGCCGGTATAAATCTGACGAGGATAGCCATAAACGTAATATGCCCGGGCGTAACGGGTCCCCAGCTGAAAGTAATTATTGTTAAATACTAGTGAGCTGGGCGCGATAAAATCCCGTAGCGCCGTGATGCCTTTGGTAAAAGCGGCATTAACCTGCTGTTGTTCCATGGCCTGCAAGGCCGCTGGATCCGTCGTGGAGGACTTCCTCTTAAATAATGCCATGGGCTCTCCACAACGGATTTATCATTTTCCATTTATCATTTTCCATTAATTTAACATTGACCATTGGGCATTGGCTGAAATTGTTAAATGACAAATGGAAAATCAATGCGAAATGTGAAATGCGAAATGTGAAATGGCTCATCATGATGAGCCTTCCTCACCCACGTTGGGTTGGGGCACCGTGCTAGTGTCTTTAGTAATGACTGGCGAACTTAAATCATCAAAGTTCTTGAGCTGCTGGCGGGTAGCGGTGTCGGGGTTGTAAGCGTCGTAGTAAAGCTCGATCAGCTCCTGGGTGTCTAGCGGCAGGCTCTGCACACCGCACTGCATCAGGCCTTGCATGACAGCTTGCACACGGTTGCGCAACTCAGTCTTGGCTTTTTCCATCGTATTTTCATCAATCACTACGTGCGGCGTTTTATTCTTACTGAATACCTCGGTTAAACCAGTAAAAAAACTAGTGCTTTGGCGCAAGGCACTGCGGGCGTTCTCGCTGATATCCGGATAGCCAATCACCAAGTAGAATTTCTTGTCCATGATGTTAGTCTGCTGGGCGATGTCGGCCAAAAACGCTAGGTAATCTTCCATGAGCATCCCCAGCAGCATGTTATCCTGTCCTACCCTGATTTTATCCAGCTTTTCTAAATATGGGCGTAAATCAACTTTCTGGCTGCGGATGAAAATCTGCACCGGAAAATATAGCGAGTTCAAAAAGCCTTGGTAGCTAAATTCAACAGCCTCGCGTTCCTGCGGGCTCATGAGATCAAAGTTTATGGATTTGCACATAACAACCGCCCGGAATGTACCGTCGTTCATGATTACTACACCGTCGCGAACCTCGCTAATTAGCAGAGTGTTCTGGGTGCTGTTTGGGCTGGATGTGGTAGCTTTTGGTGTTGCCGCCGGGGCTGGCCCGCTGCTGGCTGGATCAGCCGGGGCAGCAGCACTGCCCGGAGCAAATTCCTCGCCGGGATATGTCGGTTGGGGTTGGCTGGCTGCTGGTTGTTGCGGCGACCTACTTGGATTCATCCCGTTAGACTCCACACAACTTTCGTACTATTAGTTAACGTCTGAAACTCAGTGATTGCTTCAGCGATCGCATAAACTTTGTAGGTTTTCTGGAGTCTAACGAGATTCATATTTTTCCACCCTAGCCCGCCTCAATTTTACAAAAGTTTTTGGCGGGTAAATTTTGATATTGCGCTACGCTCCAATACTTTAGTGCAGGGCGACGACAAATTCATTAGGGCTGACCTGCTGCACTTGATTATTGCGATTAGCCAAATGGGCAATTGAGGCCACGCTTAAATCATTACCGCTTTGGGCTAGCTCCAGTTTAGCAGCTTGCACCTCCGGTGTCACCTGTTGCATCTGTGTATTATTTGCCGGTTTTTGAGTGGTGGGGGCAGCCCTGTCTTTTGGAGCCGTAGGTTGGCGCGGGGATGGACCCGGTTCAGTGCCAAAATGCTTCGGGAGTTTGCTTTCAAGTTCAGCCTCCTCGTGGTGCAGGCGATCCAGTAACTGCCTTTCCTCATCCGTTAGATTTGATCCACTTTTATCGTTACCTGTGCTGGAGCCAGGAGCCACGATATTTTTACCCACAAAGGTAGTGGTGCCAGTTTGGCCATTGGCAGCCTGCTGATCTAGGAAAGTGGAGTCAACGCCCGGCTGTACGGTGGCTCCACCGGCCCGGGCAGCATCAATTTTATCAGTGATGGCATTTTTCCGGTTGTCGTCTGCCTGTTGCATCAAAGTTGCAAACTTCTGGGCGGTGGGATTATTCTGCTCGTCTAAAATATCATCAGCAGCGCGGACATCAACCACCGGTATATCTTGGGTCAGACTGGAAGCTCCAATTAGGCGGTCGGAATCAGCTTGCTCACCCTCTAAATAACCCGGAGCTGCACCTATATCAACCGCCACGTTTTTAACAGCCCAACCGCGGCTATCCAGTGTACCCGCCAAAGCCTGCAGACGGCTGCGAACTTCTGTTTGCGATAGGTTTTTAGTGAGCTGTCTGGCGATCTTTTTTGGAGCGGTGATAGTTACCAGCTGGTTAATACCGCTTTGGTCCCAGATGCGGGTGTGTGGCTTAAAAAAGAACTTTATGTGTGACAGCAACCACACTTCCGTGGGCTGCTCCCGGCCTAGTGGACTGGCCAAGACGCCAAATAAGGCCATCGGAGGCAAAAAGGCTAGCATTAATATCCAGCGGACGGAGCCTAGGCTATTGGCAACCAAAAAACGGAACTCCAAAAAGAGCGATACTCCGGCAATCGCCGCATAGACGAAGCTTTTTAGAGTCAGCGGCCCGACCAACTTATCTTCAGACTCAATGTCCTGAATTACTTTATATACAGCCATAGTTTTCTACCCTTCAGTATCCGATACATAAGCGTTATACGCAACATCTTCTAAGTGCTGGGTGGCGCCGGCTCAGAAGGCGGAGATTCTTCTTCATTCCTTGGTTGTGGTTCAACACTTCTAATCCCCGGGGGCATGACAATACCTGAGCTGGTACCGACCACGGGTCGGATTGTGTCTCCGGGCTGGTATACAGGTTCGTGCACTATTCGTATTTCTCCGGTGGGCGTGGGGACTCCTATAGTGGGTTGAGTACCCGTTCGTCTAGCAGCCATTTCTCTGGCCAACCTTTGGGTAGCTACCGTGTTCTCGGCCAACTCATTGGAGAATCGGTTAAACGCCACAGAACCTAAACTGGTAGGCTGGGCTTCGCCGGGGGCATAAGTTGGAGTTTCTTGAGGCGGCCCTGAGGGGGTAGTGGCAGCAGTCTCGGCCGCGGTTGCCGGAGCAGTAGTGGAAGTACTTGCCGGCCCTGTGGTTGCCGGAGCAGGGGCACCTGCCGGTGCTGCCGGCCCTGTGGGGGGCGGTACCAGTTCGGACTTCGCTGGTTCATAATCGGCAGAGGCGTGCATCTTGGCGAACGCTCTTTCGTTAACTCCAAAGATATTATCTACGGTCAAATCATGAATCTCTCCGTCCGCACCTTTAAACTGTGTATAGCCCGAAGCTTTCAAAGCATTATCAATGGCTTGTTTGTGCGAGTCCGTACTCTTTAGGCTGGCCATAGAACGTAGGCCCGATTCCGAGCCGGCCTGTTTGACGATAAAATCAGTAAACTCCTGCGCCGGTAAGGCACTTTTACCCTCGCCGTAGTACCCATTTCCCTGGTTCCAGCCGCTGATCTCTTTGGCGAATGTCAGCAAAGTATTTTTGCCAGCTTGAATAATGCCCAGGGTGTCTTCATCTAGGGCTTGCAGTTTTTGCATAAGGTAAGGCTTGTAGTGAAGTGAACCGTCGGGATTGGTAAACTCCTCTGCATACCTTTCTTCGCGAGGATTATCCCTTATTGCATCTTTACTAACATCAAATTCTCTCCCGTTAACATCCCTGCCCCTTCTAAAACCAGCCTTAGCCAAGATTTTCTGGTACCTCGCGCCGCCGCGCGGAACATTATTAGGAGTTAAGTCGGGGCGCATCCCGCCCAGCTCGCCCCAAAGCGACGGGTCCTTAAAAGCCTGGTCCACTAAAGGCCGCCAATCCCAAATAGGGACCATCTTATAATTCTTTGTCACGGGATCTTGTTGCGGGAAAACAAAGCTCTTGTCAGCCATCTCTAGAAGGGATCTAGCCTGGACGTTATAACGGCCAATAGATTTAAGCAGCTCAGAATCATTCTTCTCAGTCGCCATCATTGCCAAAATCTGGCTGGATTTCTTACCTGAACCTATGGCATTGGGCCGCATCCCTTGATCGAGCTCCTCGGCACTGAAAAGCCCACTCCGTCCGGTATCGTTGCCGTCTTTATCAAGCTCTTTCATACCGTATTTTTCTCTCGCTAGCCTGTCGTATTTCCGTACCATATCTGCCGGCATGCCCTGTTCCTGGGCCTTCCTGACGAAATTATTCCTTAGCGCGTCGTTTCTTTCGGCCATGGTTGACGACCATTGCTGCCCTCTAAAAAGCATCTTGGCCTTGGCAGCTTTTGTAGGGACAACGCGCCCGCCGGCGATACTCTGTAGTGCTGAAGATAATCTGCGGCTCCCCAACGTTTTCTTGAGCGGGTTGTAGTTATTGGCCCACTTATCAGTGGTTTTCTCCCTGGCCCAGTTTTTTAGCGGCTGTTTGGTGGCGCTTTGGATACTCCTTTGCATATTCCCAAGGCTGTTCCCAGCTGCTGACATGGCTGTACCACCCCATTTATAAGCCTTGGGCAATATGGCGAGTGGCAAAAAGTAGCCGGCTATCACCAGCCAAAAATTGATAAACGAGCCATTATTAGTAGCTCCGCTCACATAAGCGAATATCCTCCCGGCGGCAATTATGGCTACTATCAATGGAAACATCATTAGTACTTTGGTGAAGTTATCCAGCCACATCTTCCACAACCGCTGCGGCCCCTGCCCCGGTAATATCCATATGGCCAGCGCGAGTGGTGAGAAGATCAGCAGCAAGATAATCAATATTTTGCGGAATACCAGTACTGCCAAACCGATTAGCAATGTCAATGCCGCAGAAAATACTGCGAACAACAATGTCGGTAAGAAAGCTATCCCCAAAGTGAGTCCTATAAGCCCCCCCAGGTAGCCAACGAGTGTGGCTTGGCCTCCGGTAATATGAGCGTTGGTTAATAGCGACCCAAAGTCCAAATTACTTGCACCACCGAAAGGCGCATACATCAAATCACCTAGTCCATTACCAATATCATTGACAATATCAACCACCCAGGCAAAAAGCGGCCAGGAAATTTGCATCAATATGGTCGCAATTACCATTTTTGGCAGCATTTTGCGCACAGTATAGGCATCAAAAGGTCCGCCCCCGATGGCTTGCGAAATAACCATTACCAGCATGACTATAACCAGGATAGCTGTGGCAATATTTTTTATGAGCGACCATGCTGTTCTAACCTGGCCCTGTCCACTCCCCAGGTTTTGGGCGCCATTATTCTGGGCGTTGCAGTTTAATCCGCTCTGAATTATGCAAAAAGGCAGCTGTTGCTCAAAGACGTGCATTAAGTTAGTAGCGGCGGAATCAGCAGCCTCCAAAGCAGGACAAGCGAACCAAGCCAGCGACCAGCCATTGGATTTCAAATCGCAGGCATTCCCTGAGGTTGATATACCGCTCGAAGCCGATACTGGGCCACATGTAGCGCTGGTATCGTCTGGCGCACATTTTCCACCGGTTGCAGTACTGCCTATCGCCACCTGATTAATTGGCGCTGCGAACACTTTCCCATCTTTGGCCACATCATATACAAGTGCGAGTACTTGGAGTGATCCGTCAGAATTTATTGAGGCTAAAAGTGCAAAGTCCGTGCCATTGGGCGCACCTGCTGCTGGTTGGTAGACATAGAACTTTACCTCCCGGGTATCGGGTGAGTTGCCGGCAGTATAAGATTGCCCTATGTAGGAGACATTATTCCAAGCGAGTGATTCTTGATCAGTCTGGCCAGCGACGAGTGGCTGCCCATCACTGTTCTCTAAGGCTATGCCGGTTGGTGGAGTCGGACCGTAGCTAGTTTGGTAAGTAGCGGTAGTAAAAGCCGTGGCGATGGTGCTGCTGCCATAGTTAAAGTTATTAATGCCATTGGTGGTAGGGCTAAGGTCGCAAGTATCAAGTACGCCGCCAGACGCACTAAAGGCAACCTTGTACGCACAAGCTTGCCAGAACTCTACCGTAGTTTGTGGAGGAGAGGTCACCGGAGGGATTGGGGGCACGTAAAGCGCAAAAGATGTTGCGTGAAATAGGAAAAAGAATACCGCTATCCCCACCGATAGGCCGAGCCCAGTTTTTATTTTCCTGTAAGTTTTCATTTTGGTAGTACTGTCAATAGAAATATAGCATAAGAGTCTTAAGTCAACAATCTGTGAGACCAGATTACGATTTCATCCAAGCAGCTTATCCTTATTTATGATATATTGCTACTTAGTAAAAGCGTTTTATGAAAACGAGAAACAAAAACTGGTTAGGTACATACAGAATGCTGATATCAAGCGTAGCCATAATGTTGCTTATGGTAGCTTTCTTACCAAATATGGTTTCGGCTGCCACCGACCCCGCTTGTCAAAAATTTCTCGATTCAAAAGGCAACGCTACACCCGACTCAACACAGTGTGAAAATACAACACCAATAGCTTGTCTTGAATTTGATCGATCTACCGTACAGGCTGAAAGTAAGTTTGACGCTTGCTTATCTCAGAATGTCCTAGTGCCGAAGAATAGTCGAATAGTCCAAGACCTTAACGATATTGTTAGTGTTCTCAGTGGCCTGGTGGGCATAGCGGTAGTCGGCACCATCATATTAGGTGGTATCCAATACTCTGCGGCTGGTGATAAACCCGAGGCCTTGCAAAAAGCTAAACAAAGGATTACCAACGGCTTGCTCGCCCTAGGAGTGTTCTTACTGATCTTTGCATTTTTGCAATGGATAATACCCGGAGGTGCATTTAATTCGCCATGATGAATATATTTTTTGCTAAATTAAGCTGGTTGATAACTCAATTTGCTGCGGTGCCTAGTGCTTGTACAGCTCATCAATTCTTCTTTTTCCCTACATGGTGGGAGTATTTGCCGGATAAGCGGTTTACAACTGATGCCGTTGGGCAATGTCTGATCAACTTCCGATTTCCTGGGGATATTCTACCGGTCGGTCTAGCAGTTCTGGATATATTGCTACGCCTGGCCGGTTTTGTAGCTGTGGTATCAATCATTGTTGCCGGCTTCCAGCACTTATTTACTGGCGGTAATCCCGAAAAAGCGGCGTCGGCCCGCCGCCGCCTGTGGAACTCACTCATAGGTCTTGGGATAGTCATAACGGCTACAGCGGCAGTAACCTTTATCGGTAATCAAATAGGGCAAACATGAGTATTTTTAGCGTATTGCAGCTTATCAATCCTCAGCAGGATAACCTGCCCCGGACCCAAGCTAACAACGATACTTTACAAGCTATACTCACTGATGTGTTCGTGCTGCTTGGCGCAATCGCCATTTTTATGATTGTGGTCGCCGGCCTACTGTATATAACCGCCCGAGGTAATCCAGAGAAAGTTACTACAGCCCGTAACCGCATACTTTATTCTGTGATGGGTTTGGTGCTGGCCGCCTCGGCCGTGGCTATAGTCAACGTAGTACTAGGGAGGGCAGGATGAAATACAAGCTCAAAGTACTAGTGCTAGGACTAATATCTTTTGTGGCCTTTCTGGTGTTACCAGTCAATACCTATGCAGCATTCAACCCCTTAGGTTCGGCTTGTCCAAAGGGCAGCAAAGCTGCTAACGGTACAGTCTGCAAGGATAACAGCTCCCAGATAAATAGCGGGCAAAACCCGGCAGTCCATACCATACATGTAGCTACCAATTTAATAGCGCTGACTGCGGGCATAGTCGCTGTGGTTATCATAATAATCAGTGGCTTTATGTTTGCTACTGCCGGGGGAAGTATTGGTGGCCAACGGGCTGGCGATAATCCCACCAAGGCTAGAAATGCTCGGGCAGCACTTATTGGTTCACTCGTCGGTCTGGCTATTGTCGCGCTGGCCTGGTCCATAGTAACCTTTATAACAGACCGCGTGGTTCACTAAAATGAAACTTAGGTAAATAATATGCTTTCAATTAAAAAAATAACCGGCGTATTGGGATTAAGTCTTGTATTTTGCGGCTTCACTCTTTTTGCGGGCCCAGCACTAAAAGCATTAGATCCATGCGATACTAACGGTGATGGTCAAGTAAGCACCCAAGAAGCCATCCAGTGTGGTAGTAATGGTGCGGCAGGCACAACACAGACCAGCGACCAAGCTTCGACGAATCTGGATAACACAATACTCTCCATAGTCAATTATTTATCAATAGCGGTAGGTATAGTAGCTGTTGTTATGATCATAATGGGCGGCTTCCGTTACATAACTAGCGGCGGCAAACAAGAAAGTATTGTCGGTGCCAAAAACACTATCACCTATGCTATTGTCGGGCTGGTTATTGTGGCCTTGGCCCAAGTGATAGCTAGATTCACACTGAATACGGTTACGACAAGCAGCACTCAATCTACGTCGAGCAGCACGCAATCTACGACCCAGAGCGGCAATAATCCTTGTGTGCCCGGCAAGCCTTGCTGATAACCGCTTGTCATAAGCGGGTTGACTGTGCTATAAGTGCGTATATACTCATAATAAGGTAGATAAAAAGGAAATTTAAAATGCTCAATAAAATCAAAACTTTAATACTGTCTCTTAGTTTACTCATCGTACCAGCCGTGCCTTTGGTAGCTGGAGGGGTGGTCAACGCTGATACTAGCCAAACCACGATTCAAAGTGGTGAATGCGGTGGCGCCGACACCTTATCTCTAAGTTCAACCAACGGAAATAACTGCAATATACAGGGAAATTCAAGTTTAGATCATGTGATCACCACTGCGGTCAATGTACTGTCTATTATTGTCGGTGTTGTGGCTGTCATTATGATCATCATTGGCGGCTTTCGTTATATTGCCAGTGGCGGCAAACAAGAGAGTGTCAGCGGCGCTAAGAATACTATACTGTACGCCATCATTGGGCTGATTATAGTTGCACTGGCGCAGGTCATAGTTCGCTTTGTGCTGAACAAAACTACCGCTAATTCCTAGTAGGCAGCAGGCTAATAATCTATAATGTGGGGCGTGACAAGAGCTAAAATTATATCTTGGCTGGCCGCTTTTGTGGCTTGCATGACCCTAACTCTAGGATTGTCGGCAATACCAGTAGCTTTTGCCCAGACAGTACAACAGCAGATTAATAATGGCCTCTGTGCCGGCTCAAACTTACAATTTGATAACTCCACCGCTAGCTGTAGCAGCAGTAACGCTAACACCAGCATAAATAACATAGTTCACACCATAGTTAACCTGCTCTCGGCAATTGTCGGCATCGTGGCCGTCATCATGATAATTGTCGGCGGTCTGCGCTATATTACCAGTGGTGGTAACGACACGAGTGTCACCAGCGCCAAAAATACTATCCTCTACGCTATAGTCGGTCTTATTGTGGTTGCCCTTGCACAGATCATAGTGCGCTTTACGCTCAGCAAAGTTACCAACAGCTAGACAAGTTTATAGGTTATAGTGATTAGTTTATAGACGGAGCTCTTTTAAGAAATCCCAAGTAATTATTCGCTAAAACTATGCACCATCAACTCTAAACTAAAAACTTAAACACCTTTGGTGTCTATAGGACCTGAATCTTTTTCACGGTGTCCTGCTTGACCTTGGCAAAGCTGATAGTTAGCACGCCATCCTTAAGAACGGCCTCGATTTCTTCTTCCTTGACTGGTACCGGCAGCACCAAGCTGCGGCTAAATTCGCCCCAATAACACTCCTGCAAGAAGTAGTTCTCTACGTTTTCTTCTTCACCAGCATTCAAAGTACCGCGGACCGTAAGTGTGTTATCAGATATACTCACATCCAGCTCACTTTTATTTACACCGGCTACACGGCCCTTGACGATCAGCTTTTCCTTGGTTTCATAAACGTCAACTGCCAGCTGCCCGGCAACCACCTCCTCTTCATCCCAGTTCTCGGCCTCGGCTACCGGCTGGTCGGCTGCTGCCGGGTCTACGGCTGTTTCGTCCTCGCTCAAAAACGCGGCGGTGATATCATCGCCCATCAATAAGTCGTCATTTTGTGGCTGTTGGCTGCCTCGAGCCATAGCTTATCCTCCTTCACCCGCCAAAGCCTAATCTGAATTACAGGCGGGCAAGCCTTTAATTATTTTGTTTTTGCTCGCTTTAAGCTTGCGTCTTTTTGTTGATTTTAGTATAGCTGAGCTTTGGGTTGACACGCAACATGTTATGCTGCACATTTACAACAGAAGAATTACAACATAGGGCTACGCTTAAGCGTAGCCATTTTACATTTAGCATTTATCAATTCACAATTGATTTATCATTTTTCAGCACCGTTTAGAGGAGTTTTATGGCTGGCAACAGTAATCGGTCCCGTGAGCTTGAGCAAAGAATGATGGATTTTGCCATGGGTGTTATTTTGATAGCCAGAACGGCTCCAAAAACTGTGGATAACCGGGTGATAATAGAGCAAATGATTAAATCTGCTTCAAGCATTGGCGCTAATTACACGGAAGCTAATAATGCCGCTTCAAGGCAGGACTTTAAAAATAAAGTTTTTATTGCCAAGAAAGAAGCGGCCGAGACCAGATATTGGCTCCAGCTTTTTAGGAGAATTAATCCCGATCTTGATGTGAAGAATTTAGTCGCTGAAGCGACTGAGCTTATTTTGATACTTCAGAAGATTGTGACCACTTTGCAAAATGGTCAATGACCAATCAATGCTAAACGCTAAATGTAAAATGCTAAATACCGCCGAAGGTGGTTCATGGTGAGCGTCTTCGAGGCGGTCATCGGGTGGTTGGCTCCGCCGCAGTGTATCGGCTGCGGTGCCGAAGGCTCGGCTTTCTGTCACTCCTGCTCCACCTCTGAAATCATAGCATTTGGAGAGCGCTGCGCTTACTGCGGCTCGCTTAGTCCGCGGGCTCAAACTTGTGTGCGCTGCCGGCGTGCGGGCACGCCAAGTTTTGTGTGGATAAGTACCAACCACGAAGCTATGGCACAAGAACTGGTCCGAGTCTATAAATTCGGCCACCTGCGTGCCGCCGCCGGGCCGCTAGCGGAACTTATGAGCCAAACCTATGTGAAATTTAATAGTCAACCCTATCGTGGTAGCGCGGGATACTGCGTGGTTCCCCTGCCAACCGCAACTAGCAGAATCCGCCAACGCGGTTTTGGCCACGCCGAACTGCTGGCGAAAATCATCGCTCAAAATCTTGACATGCCCTATTGCCAGGCGCTCGGACGGCTAGGCCAGACTAGGCAAGTTGGCACCTCCCGCCAGACTCGCTTAGCCCAACAAGCCGAAAATTATTTCGTACGGCAACCTCACCGCGTTCGCGGGCGCAGCGTACTACTTATAGATGATGTTATGACCACTGGCGGCAGCCTTATAGCGGCCACCAAAGCCCTGCGCGAGGCTGGTGCTAGTCGCGTGGACGCTCTGGTGTTCGCCAAGCGTCTATAGGCCCAGTGTAAATACTTAACAAGTTAAGTATTTACACTGGCGGAGAGGGAGGGATTGCGCTACGCTTGCACGGCACTTGCTTATCGGAATAAATTCCTGCACGCTCGTGCCTGTAGACCCCTCGCTCCTCATCGGCTTCGCCGCTGACCGCGAGGAACCGAAATCCCCTTCCCGGCAGTGAAAACGCGCCCCCCTAAAGGTAAGCGCGCTTACACTGGCGGAGAGGGAGGGATTTGAACCCTCGCGGGGACTTGCGCCCCCCTATCGATTTAGCAAACCGACCCCTTCAGCCTCTTGGGTACCTCTCCTCGTCGTGGCCTACGCGCCTGCCTCGTTTTACATTACAGTAAAAGCTTCGGCCTAGCGCTATGCCGCTCCTCTCAATTTTGTAAACGGTCGATGGCCGCCCCGATTTGCAAAATTGGAAAAGAACGGAGGTAATTATACCGTTTTGTGCGGAGTTGCACAAAACGGAAGAGTAGCGATGATACAAGGCCCCGCTCAATTCGTGCTACTTGATCGCGCGAATTGCTAGCAGGGTTGATATCAATCGATACGTGGCGGAAGGGGTGGGATTCGAACCCACGGACCCTCTCGGATCACCTGTTTTCAAGACAGGCGCACTAGACCAACTATGCGACCCTTCCGGGGCTAAACCGGCTGAAGAACAGTGGTAAGTATAGCAATAAACACCTTGAATGGCCAGATAGTTTTGGCTCAATAAATAGGCTACAATAAGCTTAACTATGAAGTCAAAGGATGACACTAATTTATACAAACCCGATGATTCCGATGATACGTCAACTACCACTGGAGCTAAAGGCTCTACCATCACCTGGACAGCGTCCGAGTACGTCGAGCACCAGCACGGCGTGGGTTGGTATGCCTCACTGGTTGTGGTAACAGTTGCACTTACGGCCGGTATCTATTTTATAACCAAAGACTATTTTGCTGCCGGTACCATTATCACGCTTGGTATTATCGTGGCGGTTTTTGCTGGACACCAACCAAGCCAAATTGAATTTGAACTGTCCGATTCCGGCCTACGCGTCGGCGAAAAAAACTACAGCTATAGCCTCTTCAAGTCCTTCAGTATCTTCAGAGAAGGCAAACTCCCAAGTATTAACATGGCTCCTATTAAGCGTTTTATGCCACCTATATCGGCCTATTTTGACCCAAAGGACGAGCGAAAAATCGTTGATTTATTGGGCGAACACATACCATTTGAACCACGCAATCCAAGTGTAATCGACCGTCTTAGCCAACGCCTCCGCCTCTAGATCTGATATGCCTCTGCAAACGAAGTTAAGCTTCGATTATAAAGTATTCTAAAACTATCAATCGGGGTTTTACGGATGTTTACTTCAGCGAAAAGGCTGCTGCGGAAGACATAGCAGGATATGAACCTACAAGCAAGGCCTTCACTAGCAACAGATTCCAGCCGGGAAAATCATTGAACAAAACTAACCCCATCAGAAGGACAGTTAGCGAGATTGAATAAAGCACTACCACTTTACTGATAATGTAGCTAAACGTGCTAGTTTTTGCTTCATGTATAAACGTCTTGTCGTTTTTATATATCAGTAGGCCGACTAACAGGAAAACGAACAAAAGTATCCCGATAATATTAATCCAAGGTAGCCTTTTGGCTAAATTTACACTTAAACCTAGCGCTTGCCCTAAGCCGACGCCCAAAAAAGCACCTGCTGTACCGCGTGCCAGTTCCATAAGGTGTGAGCGTTTAATTGTATAGTTGCCGAGCTTGACCATCGTTTTTTCTATGTAAGCTTCCTGCTTCTCTACTTTGACCAGCTCTTTGTCTTCTTTCTGGACAATTCTTTCCAGATCTCTCTCAATACCGCCCAGAGCACCAAGTTTCCGGTCTATCCTATCCAGTCTTATGTCGGTTTGACTCATGAATTTTTATTTTTTAGAATCCTACGGTCTATATTAGCATAAACACTATAAAAAATCAATGGTACACCCGGCGCGATTCGAACGCACGACCTTTGGCTCCGCAAGCCAACGCTCTATCCAGCTGAGCTACGGGTGCTCGTCGGAGCCTGCGTTTCTGCCTCGCTTTGCCTGTTGGCAAAAGCTTCGGCCTAAAGCTATGCTCCTCCTCTCGAATTTTCAGACGGTGATTAGCCCCCCGCTTTGAAAATTTGGGAGAAACGGAAAAGAACAGGGGTAATTATAACACTTACACCTCTGATAATCCAGGGGCCAAACCGACCTATTGGATTTTGATAGTGCGGTGCGGTTTTGGTGTAGCTGTGGTTCTGGGCGTGGTCGCAGTATATTCGGCCGGACTAGCCGGCGGTAGGTTACTCTCAGCAGCCGCAGCCAACTGACGTTTCTGGTTTCCCCGGCCTATAAACATTGAACTTCCAATGGCCGCGGTTCCAAGAACGACATAACCACCGCCAAACCACCAGTAGCTTTTATCAACCGCCTGCTCCACGTCTACTAATAAAGTTCGTAAACTGCTCTGTAGTACGGCGTTATTGACCGATATTTTTGGCGCCAAAGTGTGAGCTGTAACTCGGTTAACAGCCCAGGCAAAAACTAGCAATACTATACCGATAGCCAGTAGTGGCCAGCCAACGCGCCTTAAGCCGGCGCGCCTAGTCGAACTCAGAAGGATAATAGCCAGCCCCACCAGCACGGTGATTATACCTAAAACTAGCGGCGTTTTCTTAACTTGTCTGTATCTGTTGGGTGCACTCTTGAGCTGGTCGGCAAACACCGATTGGTTGCTATTACCGCTCTTTATGCTTGTAGCTGTAATGATCGGGTTATCTAAAAATCCTTGCCCACCCAAGATACTGGTCTGTAAAGTGGAAGCTGCACTGGCAGCACTGATACCTTTAGGCAGGCAAGTTGCGCTGAGAGGGTCAAAATTATCAGCGCTAACAGAGGCGCTGCAAGCTGGCAGGCTAGACAACTGCTGCTGTACTAATTGTGCCGCATTACTGGCAAAAGTCGTTTTGGCGCTTGTCAGATCAATTTGGAAGTCCGGCAACGGCGTCATGCCATTCAGCCAATCGTATATACCATCTATCGTGGCCTCAGTATTCTGTTGCACAAATTGCGGCGTAAAGGTATCAACCGCTGCCGTCCTAATAGTGCTATTGTTAAGTGAAACATTCTCTCCTCCGCCTGTAATTTGCTTGGATTGATCCAAAAGGCCTGGGACTACAGTGTTGTAGACGCCACTGTTTGCTAAGATATGCTTGATGGTCGCCGGGTGGGTGCCGATACGTATAAAGCCCACATCAATGGCTATAATGTAGAGCAGTATTACAAAAATTGGGGCTAATAATATCAGCAAAAGTTTTCTCACAAGCCGCATACGCTTATTGTACCAGAAGTTTGGCTATGCTACCCCTTGCATTGTTATTGACCTTCTGCAAAAAGTTCCACTTTCTGAGTGGCGGCCCTCGTGGTACGCGGTACGAGGTCCGGCGAGTGGTGGAAGCTCGGTGCGTTGCTTAAGTAGACAACTTAGGCAGTGCTCGCTGATGTACCGATCGCCTACCCGGTCGCGTGGACCTGGGTGTACCGCTAGATACCTCGGTTGAGCCAAATCAAGCGCAAGTTGTGCGCCGACTCTTACGCACTCTTGTGTCATTCATCAAAGTGCCTACGAAGGTCGGGCCGGGTGTCCGCTCGCCCGTCCGGTCGCGTCGAGTCGGCTGTATCGCCAATAAGCATGAATAGGCGAGTTTTGTGATTTAAGGGCGGGGACTGTCTGAGCTCTTCGCTCTTACGAAGAACTTCGACCCGGCGTACGAGGAACCGAGTAGAGCCGCTCAGCTGCTGCTCGGCGGGTCAGAGCGTTGAACTTCTCGACGGCAGCGCGATTGAGCTCTCTGTATTTGTCGCCGCCGTGCTTAGCTGCCAGAAAAGAGATTATGTGCTTAGGGCCAAATGGCTTGAAAATCACGTCGGCAGAGTTGAGACCAACAGATATAATAGACTCATGAGAATCTTCGGAATACGAGTGGTACGCTTGCTAAAAGAGTCGCCAGCAGGTGTGCGCGGCGATTTAAGCATAAGACATTTTCATAATGGCAAGATTGCAACCAAAGCAAAAGTTGGCACCGAGCTTCACAGAGATACTAATACGTGGCAACACAGAGAACGATATATTGACATGCTTCATCAATATGATAAACATTCGTACAATGAAAAAATTATCAATCCAACAACTGGTGATTACATGGAAAAGGATGAGGTCTACGCAGACCACAGAAAATCCAAAGGCCGAAAGCGCACTCAGTAACTAATTGGATACTGAACTACACACATAATTCGTCCGGCTTCCACTTGAGAAGCTGTAGTTGCTGGAGGTAGAACAATAGGTGCTTCACCAGAGCTGTATAGCGAACCTACCGTTTGTAAACACTCCTTTTGTGCAAGCTTGATGTGGTTAGTCCGTTGTATCAAGTAGAACTTAGCGCCCGTAAATACTAAAGCAACAGTTAATATCGTTACCCAAAGCATAACCACAATTGTTCGTTTCATCCCCTCGCCCATAACACCTCCTTAATCTGCAAATATTATAACGCATTCAATCTACTTGCTATGAAGAGATAGTCGCCAATTAGCTTCGGGCTTCTGCCACAGCGCGTACGGGAATCCGGTCCTCCATTTCTTCGTTTGTTCTGGTAAAATAGGTCCCACTATGGAGAGGAATGTAGAAGGAAACACCGGTAAGAGAGCCATCATCTACCTGCGAGTTTCAACTGCTCGTCAGGCATCTTCAGGTGGCGAAGCTGAGGGTTACTCCATCCCGGCACAACGTGAGGCCTGCCGACGTAAGGCCACCGAGCTCGGCGCTGACGTCGTAGATGAATACGTTGATGCCGGAGCTAGTGCTCGCTCAGCAGACCGGCCAGCTCTGCAAGCACTCCTAGACCGGCTGAATGAGCAGAAAGACGTCGACTATGTCATCGTCCATAAGGTCGACCGTCTAGCCCGGGACCGAGCTGATGATGTCGCTATTGGCCTGACTATCCATAAGGCCGGAGCGGTGCTCGTTTCAGCCTCGGAGCAGATTGACGACACGCCGGCTGGCACGTTGCTACACGGCATCATGGCGGCGATTGCCGAGTTCTACTCCAAGAACCTGAGCCATGAGACTAAGAAAGGTCTGCATGAGAAGGCCAAGCGTGGCGGTACGCCTGGCTATGCACCACTCGGCTATCTGAACAGCACGACCAGGGTTGATGGCAAAGAAGTCAAGGCCGTGGACCTTGACCCAGAGCGAGCACCTCATCTGCAGTGGGCCTTTGAGGCTTACGCCTTGGGCGAATGGTCAATCACCGACATCGTCGACGAGCTAGCCCGGAGAGGCATGAAGACTCGACCGACTGCAACTAGGCAGGCCATACCGCTGGTTAGAAGCCAAGTCCACCGCATCCTGAAAAGTCCGTACTACACCGGACGGCTGCCGTACCGAGGCGTTGAGTACGACGGCAAGCACCCGGCTCTGATTGACGATGAGACCTGGCAGCGAGTACAGGATGTGCTCGACGGTCGACGAATCTCGGGTGACCGCTCTTGGAAGCACGAGCACTACTTGAAGGGCACTGTTTTCTGTGCCAGATGCGACTCACGTCTAGCTATGACCTACGCCAAAGGCCGTGGCGGTACCTACCAATACTTCTACTGCCTCGGCAGAGCTAAGAAGCGCACTGGTTGCGACCTGCCGTATCTGTTGGCTGAAAAAGTCGAGGAGCAAGTCATTGACCACTGGCGCTCGCGGAAACTGGCATCTGACCTGGTCGAACTGGTCCGCGATGTGGCTCGTGAAGAACTGGCGGAGCAAAAATCCAAGGACAAGCAGCTGCTGGTGACCCAACGCCGGCGCTTACAGCGCCTTGAAGCTAAGCGCCAGAAGCTGATTGATGCTTATCTAGCCGAAGCTATCCCGATCGCTGACCTGAAGAAGCGGCAAGAAGCCATCGCTGTTGAGCAGCGAGATGCTGAACGCCTCATTGAGCTAGCCAACGTCAACCACGCCTTGATCGAAGAGCGACTGGAGATTGCACTCAATCTGCTCGAGCACTGTGACCGGCTGTACATAGGAGCTAATGAGGCAGGCAGACGAGCAGCCAATCAGGCTTTCTTCGCCGCGCTGTACATGGACACTGCAGGCGTTGTTAGGGCGGAGCTCAACCCGCCGTTTGCTGAGCTCGTCGATAGAAGCATTGGTCTGGTCGACGATGACGACGACGGGCCGGAGGACGACCCAGACGGACCCGAACCCCTGGACTGGCCTAGGGAGGCCACAGGGGCGACCAGGGCGACCGTCCTGGCCTCGGCGAAGACAAACCCCCTGGCCGAGGGGTCAGGGGGTTCGGACGTCAAACTTTTGGCGGAAGGGGTGGGATTCGAACCCACGGTGCACTTGCGTGCACACCTGTTTTCGAGACAAGCCAGTTAAACCACTCCTGCACCCTTCCGTAACAGAGGTAATTATAGCCTACTTTTATTACTATTTTGCTATTATTAATCTATGGGTTTGGGATTAATCAGCTTTCTCTTTACGTTAGGCGCGGGTACTTGGATTTATACTAAACTCCAGCGCTACAATGGCAACAATACCAAACAGTCGGTTATAGCCGCCGCCGTAGCCGCAGTTATCATTTTCTTAATTATGTTTTCTATTCTAAGTTTGATTATCAAAAAATAACCATGGTTGAAAGCGTCTTCACCAAAATTATCAAGGGCGAAATCCCCTGCCACAAGATCTACGAAGACGAAAAAACTATGGCTTTTATGGAAATTCGGCCGATTCAGCCGGGACACGTCCTGGTTATTACAAAAAAGCAACTTCACATCTGGGATCTGCCAGATGAAGAATATCAGGCGCTTATGAAAACGGTTAAAAAAGTTGCCGATCGTATCAGCGAGATCCTAAAACCTAGAAGGGTTGGTATACAAGTCGTTGGGCTTCACGTTCCTGATCATGCCCACGTTCATGTTTTTCCCTTTAATTCGATGGAAGAATATCGCCATGACCCAGACTCCGATGATCCAGACCATGCAGCCCTGGCTGAAATGGCCGCAAAGCTTCGCTTTGGCAACAAGTAAAGAGTAACTGGAAACTAGTTAAGCCACTAGCCTTACAATGCCAATTCCTTGTTACTAGTTCCTAGTTTCTGGTATCATATGGCTATATGCCCGGTAGTAGACTTTCGAGCCAGCTCGCCACCCATGTAGGTTATTATTCGACACTGGAACCTAGCATACATTACCGGTATACAGATAAAGAGGGCTTGCCTGACGAGCTGGAGCTTCAAGGATATGTCGAATAATCTCGAAAGCTCACTACCGGGTATGAGGTGGAGAGTTGAGAGTTGTTACTATTGCGAGAGTCAGCTCAACTCTCTAATGAACAAATGCGACAAATGTTCAATGTTCAATGAATGTAGCAATGGCCAATGGCCCAATGCATTGTCCATTCGTCCATTTGTCCATTCGTTCATTGCCTCCGTAGGAGGCGCCCATGGATGAAAAGACCTTAGGCCACAAACTTCAATTGGCCCGTAAGCAGGCCGGCCTGACGCAGCAACAGCTCTGCCAAAAAGCTGGCCTTTCCTACTCTACGCTGGCCAAAATTGAGCGTGGCGCTATTCGTTCCCCATCTGTTTTTACGGTCGCATCAATCGCTTCTGCCACTGGTGTTCCTCTGACAGACCTGCTGGGTACGAATGTACATAGCTCCCCAGCCCTGACGCCCGCTAAAAAGCGCTCCAAAAACGGCGTCACTTTTGTTTATTTTGACGTCAATGGTACCTTGGTGTGTTTTTTTCATAGAGCCTTTACCGAAATTGCCCGGGCTTGCGGCCAGCAACCCGACTTTGTGGAAACGCTTTACTGGCGCTACAACGATGGTATCGTCAGGGGTGACATGAGCCTGGAGAAGTTCAATGCCGCGCTTGGCAAAGAACTGGGGTTAGATGATTTTGACTGGCAAAAATACTATATGGCCAATGTCGAGCCGGTACCTGGAGTAGAAGAGTTTGTCGAGTGGGCGGCACAGCACTACGAGGTTGGTCTAATTAGCAATAACATGCCTGGGTTTATAGATGAAATGATCCACAACAAAATTGTTCCTGATGTGAAATACACAGTAGCCATCGATTCCTCAAAAGTTGGAATCATCAAACCCGAGGCCAAAATTTACGAGCTGGGCCAGGAGATGGCCGCCGTAGAGCCTCGTGAAATCCTGCTGATAGACAACGAACGACCCAACCTAATAGCGGCTGACCGCGCCGGCTGGCAAGTAATTTGGTTTGACGACCTTGACCCCGAAGACAGCATTGAACGCGCCAAAGCGGCCCTAGAGTTCTAGAGATTTTGTAGGATTTTTTGTAATTGCTCTATTTTTTGCCCGGCTTCTGCTAGGTCTTTCTCGGTTTGTTCAATCAATTCTTTCGGTGCCTTCTCTTTGTATCCAGGCTTCTTCAGGCGCGCACTAAGGGCACTCTCTCCGGTTTGTGCCTCTTTGAGCTTTACCTCCAAACTGACTTTTGCTTCGGTCGCATCCACATCCAGCCGGCAGTCAAGATTAACAGAGATTAACCGCAAGCCACCGGCATAACCAGGCGGCAGCTCTTTAATTTCTTTCAGGCCGGCTAGCTTCGCCACCAATTTGGAATTTGCTGTCATATCGGGGGCAGGTTGGTGGTAGAGCGTATCTGCTCTAATGCCGCTCATAGCTTTTAGCCAGCGCACCTCGGTGATTGTCAATTTAAGGCCTTCAAATTTGTTAGCTTCGGTCTTGTCAGAGTCAATAATCTTCGGCCACTGCTCGCTGATCAGCATAGTGTCATGCCAGCCCAACTGCTGCCAGACGGTCTCAGTCACAAATGGTGCGAACGGATGGGCTAGTTTTAGTGTTTGATCAAGCACATAAGCTAATACTGAAACGTTTGGAACAGTTTTGCTGGCCTCTACGTACCAGTCGGCTAGATCGTCCCACACAAAATGATAAAGCGCACTGTAAGCCTCGCCGAATTTAAAGTTGCCTAAGTCGGCGGAAATCTCTTTTGCGGAAATACTTAACTTGTTAAGTATCCAATGGTCAACCGGACTTTTTGGCTCCGCCTCACCCCTGTAATCTTCGCCAACGACCCCCTCAATGTAGCGGGCGATGTTCCATAGTTTGTTGCAGAAATTGCGGTTGGCGACAATTCTGGCCAGACCTAAACGCTGATCATTCCCTGCCCCGGTACCACTAATTACCGCCAGTCTCAACGCATCTGTGCCATATTGCTTGATCACGTCCAGCGGATCAATGATCGTATCAGGGTCGCTTTTGCTCATTTTTTTGCCAGTTTCGGTGCGCACCAAACCGTGTAAGTAAACCGTTCTAAACGGTATCTGGCCTGTCACATAGGTGGTAGCCAAAATCATCCGGGCTACCCAAAAGAATAAAATGTCATATGCAGTCTCTAAGACATCTGTTGGATGATAGCTTTTAAAGTCAACGCTGCGCTCTAAGAGATCTTCCAAAGACAAGGAGTAATCTTCGGCAAGTTTGGGATCAATCAGCGTGCTCCAGGTCCACAAGGCCGAGGAAAACCAGGTATCCAGTGTGTCCGGATCCTGTTTCCACCCCTGCCCTTCCGGAGGCAGTACTCCAACGTAAATTTCGTCCTCTATTTCCTTAGGCTCAAAATCGTACTCATAAACCCAAATCGGGTAGTCCAAGTCCATCTGCCTTTCGGGATGATACTTTTTTAACGCGGCAATCAGTTCACTGGGGTCCTTATAGACCACAAAGTGGGCTTTATCGGCAAGATCAACCTTTTCCACTGTAGTTTTTTGGACACTTTTGATAGTAATTTCGCCAAAAACTATTCCGGTCTGGCTATTTTCAACCAGAATTTTATCACCTGGCTTATAGCCGTAATCCTTTTGTCGATAGGTTTTAGTCTTACCATTAAGCATTTGGTTCATAACAGTTTGGTCAAAACCCATTACTGGCTGGTTGGTCTTTTTGTACCACACTGGTATCTGGTGCCCCCACCAAATCTGCCGGCTTATACACCAGTCACGCAAGTTGTCTATCCAGTGATAGTAAATTTTCTCAAAGCGCTTGGGAATAATCTTGATATCGCCATCTTCTACCACGGTGCGCATAACTTCGCGGAATGAGCGCATCTGGCCCTTCCACTCCATAGCCGGCCGGTTAACATCCACAAACCACTGCAGCATTATCTGTGGCTCAATAACCCCTTGGCCACGACTGTTCAGGGCGATGCTGTGGCTATAATTTTCATCAACATCCACCAATAAACCTTTGGCCTTCAGCTTCTTGACGATTTTCGGACGGGCCTCCTCGATACCCATGCCGGCAAACTCGCCGGCTATAGGTAGCAATTTACCCTTATAATCTATAATTTGCTCCCGCTCTAAACCGTGGCGCTCCGCGATCTCAAAATCAGTGCGATCGTGCCATGGTGTGATGGTCATCACCCCTGTTCCAAACTCCGGATCAACAGCCTCATCTTTAACGACAGTAGCTGTTACTGTACCGTTAAGCCACTCAGTCTCAAAAGTCTGGCCATCACTATAATGCTTGTAGCGCTTATCTTCGGGGTGTACCACCACGTATTTATCGCCAAATTTTGTTTCCGGGCGGGCAGTACTTATCTGGAAAGGGCCGTATTGCAAAGTGTAAAGCGGAGCCTTTTCTTCTTTATAATCCACTTCATCGTCAGACACAGTAGTTTCCAGGTTAGGGTCCCAGTTTACAATACGATGACCCCTGTAAATCAGTCCGTCTTTGTACATCTTTGTGAAGACTTCGTTAACCGAGCGGCTTAGCGAATCGTCTAGAGTGTAACGGAAGCGACTCCAGTCGCAGCTGGCCCCCATGGCCCGCATCTGCGATATCATGGTTTCTCGGTTACTGCCCGCGAACTCCTTGACTTTGGCGATAAAGGCCTCGCGGCCGATCTGGTGTTTGTCGGTCCCCTGCTCTACTAGCTGTCTTTCAACCACGGCGTTGGTGGCAATGGCGGCGTGATCGGTACCGGGCAGCCAAAGTGCATCTTTACCCTGCTGGCGGGCGTGCCGGATCATAATATCTTGTAGGGTTAGGAAAAGCGCTCCTCCCATATGCAACGTGGAGGTCTCGTTGGGTGGTGGCATGCTGATAGAAAAATGCGGTTTAGGACTGTTGGGATCGGCCTTAAAGGCCCCGCTCTTCTCCCATCTGGTATAGATGCCAGCTTCATATTCGGTAGGATTGTAGGTTTTAGGCAGTTTCATCCCATTAAACCTCAAAGACTTTCATTGTTGATTGATATGACGAAGCGGGCAGGCGATTCAAGACGCCATTGATGGTACGGAAGTTAAGTGAGGTTCTAACGGGATTCATAAATGCTAACAGCATTATAACAGAGGTGGATATATAAAGACCATCGCCTCTGTTATTTGACTGGTTTCACGTGAAATTGGGCAACATTCAACAAATCTTTTCACCTGAAAAGACTTCTCAAAAAACGCCCAATACTGGCTTTTGTTTTCTTGCCCCGCATTAAATCCTGAGCGGAGTAGTCTGCAATCAGACTACGAAGCTTCAAGATTTTGGTACTGGGGTACCGCCCGTTTTTGTTTTCAATCTAAGCTTAACAACTATGTGTGATGCAAGCAAGTCACATCTGTAAACCAGGGTCTATTTCTTGAGAAAAAGGATCGGCTGTTGGCCGCTTGTTGCTAGCCTGATAGTAGGCTTTGGCGGCTATCATTGCGGCGTTATCAGTACAGAGCTTAACATCCGTGTAAACTGGCTTGGGCACTAGCTTGTCTGCTTGCACTCTAAGTTCCTGATTGGCGGCCACGCCACCGGCTATAACTACACTTTTGGGGTTGTAATCATCAATGGCCTTTACCAGGGCATCTATAAGAGTTTCTATAGCCGTAAATTGGAAACTGGCTGCCAGGTCGGCTTTTTGGGTCTTACTTAGTATTTTCGGCAGGCCAAAGGAGGGGAAGGTGAAATCTTTACCTGCCATCTGTTGGGCGGCCCGCAAAACAGCCGTCTTGAGGCCGGAAAAACTAAAGTCATAAGGATTTTGTAAGTTGGCCTTGGGCAGCTTTACAGCTTTTGGGTTCCCAGCTTGGGCAGCCTGGCTGACAGATGGGCCGCCGGGGTAGGGTAGCCCCAGAATTTTAGCGACTTTATCGAAAGCCTCACCTACAGCGTCATCGGCGGTCTGGCCCAGAACAGTGTAACCAAAGTGAGCTTTAAAGAGAACTAGCTGAGTATGGCCGCCTGAAACTATCAAAGCTAACAGAGGGAAACCGGGTGCTTTAACTGGCAAACTGTAGCTAGGCAGGGCAGTGGACGTAATGAAGTTGGCGTAAACGTGCGCTTCTACGTGGTTAACAGCGTACAACGGCTTGTTTTTGCTAATTGCAAGGGTACGAGCAGTCAGCACGCCAATTAGTAGGCTGCCACCTAGGCCGGGTCCATAAGTAACACCTATGGCATCAATCTGATCCCAAAGATCAGGTTGAGAAACTGGGAACTGGGAACTAGGAACTAGCTTGTTTCTTGTTACATGTTTTTTGTTTCCGAAAGCATCTTTCAACGCTTGATCTATTACCTGAATGATGCTTTCTATGTGGCTGCGGGCAGCAATTTCCGGCACCACGCCGCCGTAAGCGGCGTGCAGGTCAACCGAGCTGGCGACGACATTTGATAGAAGTTTTTTACCATCCTCAACTACCGCGGCAGCTGTCTCATCGCAACTGGTCTCGATACCAAGCACTCTCATCAGTTCTACAGTATACTAAAGGAGCATGAGTTTTAGGAAAATAGTTAAAGCTCTTATTCCGCGGGGTTTGTTTAACAAGATTGAACCATTTGGGCACGGGGTAGAGGCGGTGCTTTTTAATTTGAAAAACGGCTTTCCGGCACACGGTCTGAACGTGATTGGTGTGACCGGTACTGACGGCAAGACAACAACCTGTATGTTGATTGCCCATATGCTATGTAACAGTGGTAAAAAAGTAGCAATGATTACAACAATAGCAGTGGATTATGCTGATGGGGCAGGGGAACAGCCGAGCCCGACACACCTAACAACGGCCAGCGTTCCACAGCTGCACAAAATGTTTAAGAAGATCAGGGCCAATAAGCCGGATTGGGTGATTCTAGAAACATCTAGTTTTGCCTTGGCGCAGCACCGCGTTTTGGGCGTGCCGTATTCAGTGGCCGTAATGACAAATCTGACGCACGAGCACCTGGATTACCACAAGACTTTTGAGAGCTACCGCCAAGCCAAGGTTAAGCTTTTTAAGATGGCGGCTCATAACCGACATGGTCTTAAAACAGGGGTGATTAATGCCGACGACCCCTCGGCCGAATATTTTACCAACGCTGTACCCAATGTCATTACCTACGGTGTTAAAGACGGTGATTTACAGGCTACTGATATCAAAACTACAACTGCTAGCAGTACGTTTAAGGTTAGTACCGAGGGTTTAGAACTGGATATTAAGCTCAACTTACCTGGCGATTTTAATGTTTATAACGCTCTGGCAGCCGTAGGCGTGGGCCAAGCCGTAGGGCTGGGGTCTAAACAGATAGAGCAGGGGATAGCTTCGCTAAAAAGCGTGCCTGGCCGTATGATGCGCGTAGAGGCCGGCCAGGACTTTGAGATACTGGTTGATTACGCTGTGACACCAGCGGCGCTCCAGAGTGCCTTAAAAGCCGCCAGACAAACGACTAGCGGCAAGGTCACGCTAGTGTTTGGCGCCACTGGCGACCGCGACAAGGCCAAACGGCCAATTATGGGTGAAGTAGCTGCCAAATTTGCTGACAGAATTTTTTTGACCGACGATGAAACTTATAAGGAAGACCCAATGATTATCCGCCAAGCGGTTATGGAAGGAATTATAAAAGCTGGTGGCCAAGCCAAGACTACAGAGGTAGACGAGCGCGGAGCGGCCATCAAACAAGCCATTGCCGAAGCCAAAACCCGCGACACGGTTTTAATAACCGGTCTGGGCCACCAAAAAGACCGCAACATGGGCGGCAAGCTGGTTCCCTGGAGCGACGTCGAGGTAGCCCAAAGATTCCTGAGTGAACGATAATCATAACTTTTATGCTTGCAATTTAGAATGGTACCCGTTGGACGGAGGAATTAAACAGTTTCTGGTTGTGGAGAAACCTGATCCAGCTAGAGTTGCGTAGGTGCTTCCAATTCAGGGTGGAGACCTTGACGGTGGGCCTCTTCAATACCTGTTACAACCCCTTTTTCTATAAATGTTCCGGCCGGTGCTGCCTGCTGGGCCAGAAAAGCTCGCCGTTTTGAGTTGAGCTGGTCAGCGAGATCCAATCGGCCTTGAACTTCCAGGGCGTATCTTCCGGCAAAAGTAGCAATCTCTTCTTCTGTTAACGGGCCACTTTGCTGGGCCGCTATAAGCTCCCGGCTTATCTCATGGAAGCATTCCCGAGCCTCAGCTCTTAATTTGACTGCTCCCGGAGCTTCTTGAATTGGAGCCTGCACTTCTTCACTATCCTGTTGGAGTTCGGCTTGGGGTGTATATTGGGGTGTATGTGGATCAGATTCTGGTTCTGGCATTTTTAGTCCTTTTTATTTTTAGCAATTACTCTGAAAATAGCACCAACTACTCTGTATGTCAACACACTATCTACCTAACGCTATGTCTCCGAGTGTCCCCATAACTTTAGTGAATAATTCAAGCTCCGCGAAGCGCTTTGCCTCGTGTATTGGAGCTTGTTCAATGCGGGTTTTTAACTCCTCGGCAAAGGCGATAAGACTGTCGATTGTAACTATTCCAGCTTCGTCTGTCTCGAAGTAGGTTTGCAGGGGTTCTAACTCGAAATCTATGCCTATAAGCGCCAACCTTTCCCAAATATAAGTAAGCGTTTCTACGTCTATACGCTCAGGGGGTTGTAGGAATTCTCTTGAGGCACCTTCGTGCATAGTGATTATTATAGCATAAAATCACCAAATTGCTAGATAAATGTAGGTTGGCGTATCTGAAAGTGAGTGGCAGTTTTTCTAGCAATATTATTGTGTTCTTGCATGCACTTGACCAACTTTTGGCACTCGGGTATTATGAGTGCTAGCGTCCGCCTAGGCGGACATTCTAAAAAAGGATTAAACGGAGGTTTAGTTTATGGCTGGATTGAATCCATTGGCCGAGTGGGTGGTCGCTGAACAAGAAGAAGCCGTCACCAAGACGGCTAGCGGCTTATATCTGCCCGACAAAGCAGCGGAAAAACCCAAAATCGCCAAAGTTATTAAAGTTGGCGCCAAAGTTAAAGAGATTAAAACGGGCGACCGTATCGTTTACAAAAGCTACTCCACCACCGAAGTAAAAGTCGGCGACAAGGAATATATTTTAGTCAAAGAAGAAGACGTGCTCGCCAAGGTGACTTAGCAAGCATTTAACATTGGACATTTAGCATTGAACATTAATTTAACAGGTAACATTTTCCAGACATTGATAAATGAAAAGTGATAAATCAATGAAAATTGTGAAATGTAAAATGATAAATCTCGACTGAAAGGAGAGTTTTAGATGGCAAAGAAGGTTTTCTACGATGATGACGCCCGTCGCCGGGTGCTGGCCGGTGCACAGATTTTATACGATGCCGTAAAGACGACAATGGGACCCAAGGGCCGCAACGCCGTGATTAGCAAAAGCTACGGCAATCCGACGATTAGCCACGATGGCGTAACTGTGGCCAAGGCAGTGGAGCTTGAAGATATATTGACGGATAAAGAAGACACACTTGGTTACAAAGTCGGTGCAGAATTGATCAAACAGGCTGCCAGTAAGATGAACGACGTAGCTGGCGACGGTACTACCACTGTTACGGTACTGACCTACCATATTTTGAACGAAGCCAATAAATTAATTGCAGCCGGGCATAATCCGATGCTGCTACGTAAAGGTCTGGAAAAAGCGGCTACGGACGTTTTGTCCAAACTTGGCGGTTTATCTGAGAATATTGGCAGTAAAAAATCGCGCGTGGCCGAGGTGGCTACTATCAGTGCTGGTGATGCTGAAATTGGTGAGTTGATTGCCAACGTTATGGAAAAAGTCGGTAAGGACGGTGTGGTAACCGTTGAAGAAGGTCAAGGGCTTGCTCTGGAGAGCGAAGTCGTAGAAGGCTTTACTACCGACCGTGGTTACGTCAGCCCGTACATGGTGACTGATACCGTCCGCATGGAAGCCGTTTACGAAAAACCGGCTATTTTAATAACCGATCAAAAAATCAGCTCGGTCCAGGAGTTTCTGCCAATGCTGGAAAAACTAGCCCAAGCCGGTAAAAAAGATCTGGTGATTATCGCCGAGGATGTTGAGGGTGAAGCCTTGGGTACGTTGATTCTCAACCGCTTGAAAGGCGTATTTAACACCGTAGCGATCAAGGCGCCAAGCTTCGGTGACCGAAGAGCTGAAATCTTGGAAGACATTGCGATTTTAACTGGTGGAGAGGTGATAGCCGAAGATCGTGGTGTTACGTTTGAAAATGCCGAACTGTCGGTAATCGGCTCTGCCCGCAAAGTAATTGTTACCAAAGATGAAACGACAATCGTTGAAGGCTCTGGCACGGCTACAGCGGTCAAAGCCCGTATAGAGCAGATCAATAAACAGATCGGATCTGCCAGCAGCGAGTACGACCGCGAGCAGTTGGAAAAACGCCGCGCGGCACTGGAAGGCAAGGTGGCTGTCATCAAAGTCGGCGGTGCCACCGAAACTGAAATTGAAGAAAAGAAATTCCGCGTGGACGACGCTGTGGCGGCCGTAAAATCAGCGCTTGATGAGGGCGTGGTGCCCGGCGGCGGCGTGACATTACTCGAACTATCGAAGATCATTAAACACTCAAATCAAGCTACTATTCTGCAGGCCTTGCAGCCTGGGGGATCGGAAATAGCTGGTGCTCAGTTGCTGAAAAATGCTTTAGAGCAGCCCTACAAAATATTGATGACAAATTCTGGGGTTAATCCCGAAGAATGGTTACCTCAAATTCTTAAATCTAGCCAGGGGCTTGGGATTGATGTTAATAGCCCAGACAAGCTTGTAAACATGAAGGATTCTGGAATCGTGGATCCGACCAGAGTGATTAAGGAAGCCATCCAAAACGCGGTTTCTATCGCCGGCACAGCTATGACTATGGGCACGCTTGTTACTGATCTGCCTGAAAAGGCTACGCCTGCCGCACCCGACATGGGCGGTGGCATGGGAATGATGTAGCCTATTTTGCATTTGGACTGAGGCTTAAACGGCAATCACCAGGATATTTTTAATCCTAATGTTGCTTTAGTGCCAAATTCATTCTAGAATACAATCACCTGCAGGATATATTTGATGATAGAACCAGCTGAACCAATCCTTCCAAATGATTACGAATCCGTTCATGTAACATTATCCCCTGGCTTTGAAACTATAAGGGTGGAAGCTGCTCTGGTGGCTGCCAAACTTGGTCATAGTGCACTGGAATGCTTAGGCTCAGTAGTTGACATACCTGGTGAATCAGAAGGATTAAAGCAAAAACGCATCGAGGAATACGATTTAACTCCTCGACAAAGAGAAATATTGGGCTTGATGGGTCAAGGTCTAACAAGAGAAGAAATTACCCAAAGGCTGTCGCTGTCACATGATACCCTCAAAACCCACGTCAGAAATATATATAAAAAAACTGGGGCGAGAAACGAGGTCGAAGCTATGGGCTTAGATTTTACTTTGATTGAAAGTTACGAATTAAATCTTAAAGCAGCGCACGTAGGAGGGTTGACACCTAGACGAAGGAAGGTGCTGGAACTTTTGGCCACTGGCCTATCAAACCCGGAAATAGCATCTGGGTTGGAGATAGACATAGAAACAGTGAGATCCCACATATCCAGGGGTATTTATCCAATCCTTGGTGTTGATCGTAGAGTTAAAGCCGCCTACGTTTATTTGGCTCGTCAGGAAATGTTATCACGGCACAAAAAAATAGTTGCGATACAAAGAGCAATCAAACTGTTTGTAGAAGCTGAAAAAACCCTGAGCGCTCTAAGTGTCGAAGAGCAAGAACAAAGCTAACCATTCCCGCTTTTGTTTACTCTTATAGTCCGGGCGTAAAATTAAAATGTGGATAATAATCGGGAATTGATTCCGCCGCCCTTGCTACATGAGTTTCACGAACGTGAAGGCCGGCGCTGGCTGCTACTGGCGTTACATATATTGGCCGCGATGATTGTTGCTACAGCTGTTGTTTTTGCCGCGCGGACAATTTATCGCTCTGCCGTTCATAAGCCAGTCAAGACTCAAACAATGTCACAGAAGACAAGGGGCAATAATAAGCAGTCACCTAAAACTTCCGGGAGTAGCAAGCCGGTGACTAGCTCGCCGCCAACCACTAGCCTGCCCAATAACGGCCCCGGCAACGTGGCTGTGATATTTACAGTAAGTGCGGTTGCTGCCGGTGGGCTGCATTATGCGGTTATGCACCGGCGTCGTGGTGCGTAAAGTAGTTGATCTCGTTAACCACGTCCAGCAGGGCTTGGGCGCGGGTTTTCTCGTCGGTAATTTTGTTAGCGGCATCGTAAGCAGCCTGTACCAGCTCGGAGTTATCCGAAGCTTGGAGCATCATCATGGTCGTCTTAAATTTTTCTTCGGGAGTTTGGTCCAGTTGGTTGACTAGAGGCGCCAGGTTCTGCAGGGCCTCTTGCTTGATTCGTAGCAGTTCGTCTTCCGGGGCACCGGTGGTATTGACCGGAGCGGTGGTTGGCGCTTGGGCCAAGGGAGGATAAGGCTGTGGTTGGCCGTCTGTATGAGTACTGCCATCAGTACTGTCATGTGGGGTGGGTGGAGGTGCGGCTGAAACGTCACTCCCAAGTGGCGGCGCGGTACCAGCGGCCTGAGCGGCACCATAACTTACAGCTGGGCCAGGCGATTCGAGCGGCTGCGGCATCACCGGATCCTGGCCAGCACTTTTGTTGTCATTTATTCCAAACATTCTACCCCCGCGCTCACCACAAGCGAGCATTTATCATTTAACACTTGTCAGTCTTCAATTATTTAGTAATTAACATTCTTCATTGTAAGACATAAGCATATTTTGGTAAATGTAAAATGCTAAATAAATGTGAAATGTGAACTGAAAAATGTAAAATAAGGTCGTGTTAGATGATCTGAAATATATCCACCAACGTGATAGCCAAGATGCGCTGGGCATAGCCGGAAAGCAATGGCAGCAACTACAACACGAGTTTGAGCCCATAAAAATTGCCGGCCAATTTGACAATGTCGTTTATGCGGGAATGGGAGGGTCAGCTCTGGCGGCACTTATGAGTGCTATTTGGCCCGGGTATAAAGTGCCATTCGAAGTTTGCAGACAGTATCACATTCCAAAATATATTTCTGAGAAGACTTTATTTGTGGCTGCCAGCTATTCTGGCAACACTGAAGAAATTCTATCGGCCTTAGCGGAGGCCGAGCAGCGCCGAACAACCATTGTCGTAATCGCCGGCGGCGGTAAGCTTCAAGCTTGGGCAGGAGAAAAAAGCTATCAATTCTTGCTTCTACCTAAAGCCGTACAGCCCCGATACGCCGTTTTGTATAACTTGAAGGCCATTGTGAAAATTCTTGAGACGGCGGGGCTAATTAGCGAAGATCAAGCCGCTACTCAAATAAGTCAAGCAGGCGACTTTGTAAAAAAATCAGTTAGCGACTGGTTGCCAACTGTACCAACCAATAGGAATCCGGCCAAGAAACTGGCATTAGAATTAGCTGGTAAGTCCCCAGTAGTCTATGCCGGCCCGCTATTGGCCCCTGTGGCCTATAAGTGGAAAATTAATTTTAACGAAAATGCCAAAAACGTGGCCTGGTGGAACGAACTACCAGAATTTGACCATAACGAATTAACCGGATGGAGCAGCCATCCTATCGAAAAGCCTTACGGGATAATTGAACTCCGTAGCGACCTCGAGCATGAACGCGTACAAAAAAGGTTCGTGGTCGGCGAGAAACTACTATCCGGACGTAGACCGGCGCCACACGTGGTGAAGGTTGAGGGCAATAATATCCTTGAGCAACTGCTATGGGCGGTGGTATACGGTGACTTTGTAAGTATCTATTTGGGCTTACTAAACGGAATTGACCCCGCGCCGGTAGAGCTGGTAGAAAAATTCAAGAAAGAGCTCGGATGAACCAATCACCTCAAATCCCTAGCTTTGATAAATCAATCTTTGATTTAAGCCCATACGCTAAACGCATAGAGAAGCCCTGGGGCTATGAAATTCACTGGGTGCCCGTAGATAAGCCGTACATGGGTAAAATCGAGCATATTAATGCTGGCTACAGAATGTCACTGCAAATTCATGAACAGAAACAAGAAAGCTGGCTGATCATGAAAGGCCGAGCCAAAGTAGTTTGGGAAGATAAGAGCGGCAGGATAGTTGAAACGGAATTAGAGCCCGGGCAAGGATACTCGTCGACCATCGGCCAAAAGCACCGGCTCGTTGGTATTACGGATTGCGACATTATTGAAGTTTCAACTCCCGAGATAGGTACAACCTACCGGCTGGAGGACGACTATAACCGTCCTGATGAAACCGAGCAACAACGTGAAATCGAAAGATCATAAGGATCAGAAACTCGGCTAAAATTACTTAACAAGTTAAGTATTTACTCTCCTCTTAGAGCGTCAATGGGGCTTTTACGGGCAGCCTTGAGTGCTGGCACTACGCTAAAGATAACCCCCACGGCTACCGATACGCCCACAGCTAGTACCATCACCGGCACGGTAATTACCGGCTGCAGATTGGTGTAGATACGCAGTATGCCAAAGATTAACAGGGAAGCAGCAATCCCGAGTATTCCGCCGCCAACGCTTAGCACCAAACCCTCCACCAGGAACTGGTTAAGGACCTGGCGGTTAGTAGCTCCGACGGCTTTTCTAATGCCGATTTCGCGGGTACGCTCCGATACACTGACCAACATGATGTCCATGATGCCGATACCGCCAACCAATAGTGAAATGGCAGCGATACTGGCAATAAAACCAGTCAATTGGTTAATGACACCGCTGGCGATATTGAGCAGCTCGTATTGTTTAAGGACCGTGAAGTCGTTCTGTCCTTGGTGAGTACTTAGCAGGACTCTGTTTACATCGGCTACGGTAGCGTCCAAGTTGTTAACATCCTTGGCCTTAACCAGTATCTGCAAGATATTGTTGTTGCCGCTGGCTAGCTCCTCTGCCGGTTGTAGGGGAATGAAAATGGCCGAGTTAAAATCAGTCTCGGCTACGGACAACAGGCTGACGGATGATCGGGCCAACACGCCCTGCACCAAAAAGGATCGCCCCGAAATGGTCAGCGATTGTCCTACTGGATTAAGCTCACCGAAAAGTTGCTGGGCTACATCGCTACCGATAACTGCATTTTTTTGGTCAGGACCGCTCTGGTCAAAGAAATCTCCATATTCCACGCTTTCCGGTAGTATCTGGCTGATATCCGGCGTAGTACCGATAACGAAAAGGTTATTCAGCTGTTTGCCATCGGCTTTGGCACTGCTGGTCACGAAGTCCATCGGCGCTACGGCGCTAACCGATGGCAAATGGCTGAGGCTGGTGGCGTCTTGGTCGGTCAGGGTGCTGGCACTCAAAAATGCCAGCAGGTTCAAGCTGCCAATTTCACTATTGGCCGTGCGGTTGACCAAATTTCCCGAGCGTACGGTAATGACATCGCGTCCAAGATGGTTGATTTGCCCGACGATTTGCTGTTTTAGGCCCTCCCCTAAACTCACCACTGTGACTACCGAGCTGATGCCAATAATGATACCCAGCATAGTGAAGAAACTGCGCCATTTGCTACGGCTAAGGCTGGCGATGGCAGTTTTAAGGTTGCCGCTCCACATCAGGCGTCTCCTTCGGAGGCATTTACCATTGACCACTGACCATTGACCATTAATTTCCCAGGTAGCATTTGCCATTGAGGAAACGAAAAATGAGGAATAAATGTTAAATGTGAATTGCAAAATGTGAAATGGAGAAGTTTCATCGTGTTATAGCCCTTCTGCCCAGGCGCTTAAGAAGTTTACTGCTTCGGTGGCGCAGTTTACGCCGCTTGGGCAAGTCGGTTATCTCTTTACCCGGCACATCATGCATTAGTGCTGAAACTCCGGCGACGATGTCTTGATCGGTAGTTTTGCGACGGCGGAAATAGATGCGGCGAGCTCCTTTGGCCATCCGGCCGATAGCTTTGGCCTCGTCGGCGACTATTATACCGTCGCGCATATAGATCACCCGGTTGGCATAGCGCGTCAATTCCGGATTGTGCGTGACCAGCAAAATAGTGTTGCCCTGGCGGTGGATATCACTCAAAAGCTCCATCACTACTCTGCTATCATTGCTGTCAAGATTGCCGGTCGGTTCATCGGCAATGATAATACTGGGTTTGTTGATTAAAGCCCGGGCGATAGCCGCGCGCTGTGCTTGGCCGCCAGAAAGTTGATGAGGCATAAAATACTCACGGTCGCGCATACCAATTCGCTCCAGCATATCGCTGGCCTGTTTTTGGCGGCGCACCGGCGTCATACCCCTGTAAGCTAGAGGCAAAGCAACATTTTCCAGCACACTGATGCGAGGTAGCAGGTTGTAATATTGGAAAACGAAGCCGATGCGATCACGGCGCGTCTTGGCTTGGCGGTTAGGCCGCAGGCGAGCCACATTGCGACCATCCAATAGGTAAATACCGTGAGTTGGCCGATCCAGTAAGCCGATCAGGTTCATTAAGGTGGTTTTACCGCTACCACTCGGCCCCATCACAGCTAAAAATTCTCCGCGTTCAACCGTGAGCGCGACTTCATCCAGCGCCAATGTCGTAGCGTCGCCAAAACCGTAAAGTTTTGATACTTCTTGGAGTTCTATAAGGGCCATTAATCGCCTTCTTGCTTACTTTTAGTATTAAAAAAGAGGACGCCACCTCTCTCAATCTCACGCCCTCCCCTGAAAGTCTCTGTAATTTTAGTTTACGCCCCGCAAGACGCTTAACCCAAAAATTTTAAGTTGCGAAATCAACTACACTTGTGAGGTTGATGGAGTCCCGCCCATTTTCAGGGTGGAACAGTCTGTAATCAGATTGTGAAACGCCCGGAAAAAGGGCGCGGATAAAATATAACAAGGGTAAATTTGTTAGAATGAGTTAGCACGGAGAGGTGCAAGAGCGGTTTAATTGGCACGCTTGGAAAGCGTGTGTGTTCGCAAGAGCACCGAGGGTTCAAATCCCTCCCTCTCCGCCATTTATCATCCTAAGTCAAATAAGTTTTATTCAATGAAAGCTAAAAGTCTGAATAAAAAAAGGGAAATTTACGTTTTTCCCACTTCTCCCTTCCACTTTGATGGTACTTTTCATAAGCCATCACATTTTCCTGCCAAGCTGGATTATTGGGAGCCTGGTAAGTATTGGCAAGCCATTAGAATCAATAAACAAATATTCGGACTAAAAATTGAAAACAAAGGTGATATACAAAAGCCAAAAATAAAGATCTCGGTCTTCTATTATAAAAGCATTTCTGACAAGGAGATTGAGGATATCAGACAAGAAATTATTTGGCGCTTTGACCTAAATACTGATTTGAATGAATTTAACAAACTCGCCAAAAGTGATAAACGTTTCTACCCAATTTTTAAACAGTGGTTAGGGATGAGGAATTCAAGCGCCCATAATTTATATGAGCTTCTTATTGTCGCTGTGCTTTTGCAAAACGCAACTATTCGGAGAACGGTACAAATGATGAATGCCTTGCTTGATAATTACGGAGTAAAATTGAAATTTGACGGTAAAAAAATTTTTGCAATTTGGTTGCCGGAGAAATTAAAAAACGTTTCGGAGCAAAACTTACGAGATTTGAAGATTGGGTATCGAGCAAAGTTTATCAAGCGTTTATCGCAAGATTTTGCCGAAGGCAAAGTTGACGAACGGAAATTGCGAACGCTTGACCAAGAGAATGTGAAGAAAGAGCTGATGAAACTATACGGAGTTGGGCCAGAAACCACTCGCATACTTCTTTTTGAAGCTTGCCACCAATATAATACTTTCGACCACATTGCGCCGTGGCAACAAAAAATTTATTCCCGGCTTTTTTACAATCAACCACTCGTTCCGGCAAATAAAATCATAGGAGATATCAAGAGACAGTACGGTAAGTATTCCATGCTCGCGGTACACTACATCTGGGAAGATATTTTTTGGAGAAGAAAAAACGAGAAAATAGATTGGCTGGAGAAGGAAATTCGCCTTTGATTTCAGACCCGCTTGCCCCTTATCGAATCCTGAAGCGAGAAGAGAATGAATAATTCTATTTCGATCATCAGGGTGTTGGTGGTAGGATATGTTCCGCCAAGTTGATTTTTGTAAGGCATATGGCATTATTAGAGTATGAATAATGGGAACGAGATGCCTACTCTGTGGTTTGAGTCACCAGCAACACCATTTGAAAATCCTCTGACTGAAGCGATGTATCAAGCAGCAAGGGATAGGTACTTGACACCAATCACAAGGGTAGACTTTATAAAAGCTGCAGACGATATGTTTGAAAGCCACGATTTACTCATTCAACTTGAAAGTGCCATACACGCTATAGACGAAGAACTTTCGCGCCGTTTTGGCATCGCAGAAAACTAATAATTCCAGACCCGTCTGTTCCACCATTTTTTGACATTTTTAAGAAGGTATGCTAATATAGCATTGTTGACCTCAAGAACAAAAAATGTCCAGCTTAGAAACACTTCGACAACAAGCTGCAGTAGAAGAAACTAGCCCGGTGGATGAGCTCGGGGCTATAAGGAACAGGGCATTGGAACACGTCTCGTCCACTGGACGAGGCATTAGTGATTATAGAGAACATCTTGGGATTGAACTCGAAGATTTGAGAGGAAAAAGAATTCTAGATGTAGGCGCAGGTTTCTCTATATTTGCTCGGGAGGCAAAAGAGCATGGAGCTGAGACTATATCATTAGAACCCCAAGACCCAACACAGCGACTAGATATGATGCCCGAGGATAAGGCGGAGTTCAGAAAGGCTCTTTCTAGAGGGGAAATTGTCCCAGGTATTGTACAAGAATTACCATTTGAGGATGGTTCTTTTGATAGGGTCTTTGCTGTGCTCTCTGTACCTTATTACCTGCCGAGGGTAGAATCTGAAAGAATTCTTGCCTTCGACGAAATGGTAAGGGTGCTAAAACCGGGAGGAGAAATTAGAATTTTTCCTACCCAGATAGGAGGGGGAAAGCCTGAATCAGTATCCGAAGAGGTAGTTACAAAGTTAGAGTCCGAAGGCTGCCAAGTTCAATTTGAATCATCGGAATCTGACAATCCCGCCATTTGTCGCATGATAATTCGGAAGTTATAAAGTTCCAGACCCGTGTATTCCACCATTTTATGAATGTTAAAATATAAGAAGAGCCTGGCGGCTTGCAAAAACTAACAGCCGATTCTCAGCCTGCGGTGGCATGCTGGAAGAACAGTCAGGTGACAAAACCGAAAGGAGAATTGCCATGACAGATAAATCAGACAAAGAACAAATAGCCGACATAATAACCAGCGTTTCCTTGCTTCAGGACCTCAAGCAATGGGAAAGGCTAGAGAATTTTTTTGTAAAAAAACCATTCATTGATAACAAATCCCTTAATGGCGAAACACCAGCCGTGATACCCAAGAAACGCCTGATCGACAGCTGGCGCAAAGAAATCGGCAGCTACTTTTATGCCACCCGGCATTTTATTCGCCGCTTGGGTGTGCGGATGGTAAGCTCGCGCCGCGCTAAAGTAACAACCGCCGTGGAGCATTTGCATTATGTAGCCGACAGAGGCGACCGTTATGTATGGACGGTGCGGGGAACTATTGATTACATTTTGGTGAAGACTTCTACTGGAACCTGGAAAATCAGCCAAATGATATTTCGCTTAAACGACCAAACAGTTCGGCCTATCGGCTTGCCCGCGTAAATATCTGGCATAATTTAGTACTCCACCATAACCGCTAACGGATAAATCGCTATTGCGCTACAATAACAGTAGTGAAATATATGGTGGGTCGGCAGTGAATGTCTTAATCGTCTACGCGCATCATGAGCCTAGTAGTTTTACGGCCGCAATGAAAAATCTAACGGTGACATCTTTGGGCAACAAGGGCCATAGCGTAGTGGTTAGCGATTTATACGGCGAGGGCTTTAGCGCCGTGGCCCAGAAGTGGGATTTCGTAACTACCAGTGGCAAGCATTTTAATTACATGCTTGAGCAAAAGCACGCCGCACGCTTGGATATGGCATTTTCGCCAGACATAGTGGGCGAAGTCCAGAAGATCCAAACCGCAGAATTAGTCTTGATCATTACCCCCATATGGTGGTTTAGTGTGCCGGCCATCTTGAAAGGCTGGTTTGACCGGGTACTGGCAATGGGCGTTGCTTGGGACAGCGGCAAAATTTATGAGAGTGGTTTATTCCGAGGTAAACAAGCCATGCTTATCGCGGTTGCCGGCGGCCCGGAAACTTATTACCACGAAAGTGGCCGGCATAAAGCCACCGCGCTGCAAATCTTGCACCCCATAAACCACGGTACGCTGGCTTTCTGCGGGTTTAATGTGCACGAACCTTTCGTAGTGCTCAACTCTCTGGGCAAGACCGCAGAAGAACGCACCCAGGTGCTTAACGAGCTGAATTTTAGATTGGATAACTTAACTACTAGTCCTCAGTGGCTAACTTTCTTCGGCTAAGTGCTACGCCGCCCAAGCCTGCCTTCTGGCAGAGCCAGAAGCTCCGCTTGGGCTCTTGGCGTACTGCGGCGTCAGCAGCTCTGCTACTCCTTCAGCGTATTACTATACGCTTCAGTCCGTTGCTCGCTGCTTCCTTGCATTACATCCAAGCGTAGCATTTAGCCAAAAGCTGACTATTATTTTTGGAAGAGGGTATGGAGGCGAAGGATTTCGTCGAACATTTTCTTGAGCGACTCGTTTGTTTCATTATTGGCTGGTTCGCCCTGCTTGTTGAAGGCTTGGGGATAAAAGACAAAAGCTATCGGATTAGCCACTTGCACCAAACCAAGCTCGATAGTAATAGACCGAAGCTGTTCAACCGCCCGCGTGCCGCCGCTAACACCGCCGTAGCTAACGAAAGCTACCGGCTTATCGCGCCACTCGGGGCCGACCCAGTCCAAAGCGTTTTTCAAGACGGCCGCAGGGCCGTGGTTATACTCTGGCGTAATGATAATTACGCCGTCGGTTGTGCCAACGCGCTGGGCCCAGGCCTTACCCTCGGGGTGCGTATAGTCCTCGCCCTGGTTAGCTATAGTAAATGGACTGAGCGGCTCATCAAAGAAAGGCAGTTTAAGCTCGCGCAAATCCACAAAGTCAACCTCAAAGCGTTTATCATCGGCGGCATGCCTTTTTACCCAGTTGGCGACTACACCACCGCTGCGGCCCTGACGCGAACTACCCCAAATTATCATTAGCTTCATAAATACTCCTTTATAGCCTATCAACTTCCGGCTGCCTATATTATATCTGTTTTGAGCTATAATTTAGAAGGATGTTGGCTTTTAGCGAGACGGAAAAGCGGTGTTTACGGGCGTTGGGAGTTATCAGTGGGCTTAGCCTGGCATTTTTTGTGGTACGGGTGATACTGACTGGTTCGTCATACTATTCTTTTATACCGTGGAATTTATTGCTGGCCTGGCTCGGTCTGGTATTTGGCTGGTTGCTGGTGCGTCAGCTTAAAATAACGCGCTGGGCAAGCTGGCAGAACATTGCGCTTAGTCTTCTTTGGCTGTTTTTTCTACCTAATACTTGGTATGTGTTGACTGATTTCGTACACGTCTATGCCACCGGCGAGATTAGCGAACTCTACGATATCGTAATGATAAACGCACTGGTTATTGCTGGCTTTGTCCTAGGTTTCACTAGCTTGTATATGGTGCACAAAGAGCTTTTCAAGCGTTTTGGCGAAAAACGCAGCCTTTATCTAGTCGCGGGGATTATTCTGTTGAGCAGTTTTGCCATATATCTTGGCCGTAACCTGCGCTGGAACAGCTGGGATGTGATAACCAACCCCAGTAGCTTGATAATAAATGTTTCGGATCGCATTATCGATCCGTTAGGGCATATGCGTGCCTTTAATGTGACCGGATTGTTTTTTGTTTTGTTGAGCGTAATGTATGGCGCCATTTGGCTGGTACTTAGGCCAGTCAAAAAGCGCTCTTCTTGAATAAAATGAGACAAACTTACGGTCTTTCTCATCGCTCGTCGGCAAAGCCGACCCTAAAGGGCAAGCTCGCTGCTCTTTTCCCTAAGGCTGCACATGCCGAGTTCTCCTGATATCATAGAAGTATGCAGGAGTTAAAATCTGCCCTAAAAGCGGCTGTCAACAACTTGTTTGACGTTGAGGTTGAACCGGAGCTAACACGGCCGGAAGAGCAGTTTGGTGACTTTGCTACTAATATTGCTTTGCAATTGGCAAAACAGCTTGGCAAAAACCCACGAGAAGTAGCCGAGGCAATTGTTGATAAGCTAAAGAATTTGCCAATTCTGACAGATGTCCAGGTTGCCGGTCCCGGGTTTATTAATCTCAAATTAACAGATGAAACTTTGGCTAAAATGGCTTTTTCGGCCACCGACCTACCCAAACCGAATACCGGCCAGGTGATTGTGCTCGAACATACCGATCCAAACCCGTTTAAAGAATTTCATATCGGTCACGCTTATTCCAATACGGTTGGCGTGGCTACGGGCAGGCTACTCGAGGCTTCCGGTGCGCAGGTACATCAGGTTTCTTATCACGGTGACGTTGGCTTGCACATCGCCATGGCCGTCTGGGCTATCCAAAAAGAAGGCTTTGATTCTGAATCTCTCCGCCAAAGACTGCTTAAAAACATAGGATTTTATTACGCCAAAGGTGCCCAAGCCTACCACGACGATCCGGTAGCCAAGCGAGAAATAGAAGAGATTAATAAACATATCTATGCCCGCGACAATCCGTCCATCAATCAAATATACGACGCCGGGCGCGACGGAAGCCTGAAACATTTTGAATATATTTACAAACGGCTCGGCTCGAAGTTCGAGAAAAATTACTTCGAAAGCGAAACGGCCATAGAGGGCGAAAAAATCGTTAAAGAGTATATCGGGAAAGTGTTTGAAGAAAGCGATGGGGCCATAGTTTACGACGGCGAAAAAGCCGGCCTGCACAAGCGGGTTTTTATTACCGGCCAAGGCCTACCGACTTACGAGGCCAAAGAAATCGGCTTGGCTTTTGCTAAGCAACGTGATTATCCAGACGCCCAAAAATTTATCGTCATAACGGCTAACGAAATAGACGATTACTTTAGAGTGTTAATCACGGCCATAAAAGAAATTGATGCGGGTCTAGGGGAAAAAATTATCCATCTGTCTCATGGAGTGGTAAAGTTCCCCGAAGGCAAAATGAGCAGCCGCACGGGCAACGTCAAACTTTTCTCCAGCTTGGAAGTCGATATCGAAGAAGCGCTTAAGGAACTTTATAAAACGGATAGTGTCGATATATCTACAGTTTTAGGTGCTATTAAATACGAATTTTTGAAACACCGGCTCGGCAGTGATTTTATTTTTGATGTCGGTGAATCAATCAGTCTGGAGGGTAATAGTGGGCCATATTTGCAGTACGCGCACGCCCGGGCAAGAAGTATCTTGAAAAAGTCCAGAGTCCAGAGTCCAGAGTCCATAGCTAAGGACTCTCAGCTCTCAGCTCTGGGCCCTGGAGAGCGATCCCTGGCACGCAAAATCGGCGAATATCCGGAAGTGGTAGCCAAAGCCAGTGATGAGCTGATGCCGCACCACATCTGTACTTATCTTTATGAGTTGGCTCAAAGTTTTAACAGTTTTTACGAAAAAAACCGTGTACTTGATAATGCACGCCAAAACATCAGGTTAAGGCTGGTTAAAGCTTATGCCGATGTCCTTAAAAATGGTCTCAATCTACTCAATATTGCCTCTCCGGATAAGATGTAGGTGCCGTATAATATAGGAAGTTAAAAGGGGAGAAACAATGGCCGAGCAAGAACGTAGGCGTAGGGTGGCCAGAAGAGAAGTAGTGATAAGCCTGCCGGTGGTTCAGACTCCACGCTGGCTGCAGGGTTTTGTAGATTTTGTCCGCGAGCAGGGGGTCGTCGGCATTGCCGTTGGCTTGATTTTAGGGGTCGCCGCCAAAAGCCTTATTGACTCGTTTGTCAGCAATCTCATTAACCCTGTCGTTGGGCTACTCACCGGTGGCGTTACGCTTAATCACAAGACGCTTTGCATTCTGCATCAAACCGGCGGGGCTTGTAAAACTAACCTCGGGTACGGACAGTTTTTTAGTGATTTAATAAGTTTTTTGATTGTGGCAGCGGTAGTTTATTTTATAGTTAAAAGTTTAAGATTGGAACGGCTTGATAAGCCAGCCGGAGATAAAACCCGGCAGTGAGGCTTTGAGGGCATTATGTTTTACATGTACGTTCTAGAGAATGACGCCGAGCGTTACATTGGTCGAACGAATAACCTGCGCAGGAGGATGCAGGAACATAATGCCGGGCATAATTTTTCCACCAAGTCTGATACAAATTGGAAGTTAATTTATTATAAGGCTCATCTCACTTTCGACGACGCCAAACGAAGAGAGAACTATTTTAAGACTAGTGCCGGCCGTCGCTCACTCAATCGTATGTTGAGTTCATATAACCTTACCCATAGTTCGTTTGGCGCTCAAAGCTCTACTGTCGGAAAAAAATAAATAGCCAAACAGTTTACGGACGCAGAGCTCCGTAAGCGATTGACGCCAGAACAGTACCACATGCTGCGCGAGAAGGGCACCGGGACGCCATTTACCGGCAAATACCTCAATCACCACGAAAAATCAAGCTTCTAACAAAAGTTGAGTAAATTTTTAGAACGCTAAATTGGGATTATCAAAGGTGTTATGAGTCGATTAGCTGGTTAGTTTTAGTTTATTTATGTTTGTCAGTTTCGGCTATCTTGTAGATGTAGGAGCCACTGACACTAGCTGCTAAAACCGCAGCCAAGATTATTAGCCACCACCACCATTTAAGGCCCAGGAGTTTGTTGGAACTGACGCTGGCCACTGCCGGAGTCTTTTTAGAAGCGGGCTTAGTTTGGAGCGGGGCTGTCGTGCTAGTGCTGGAGCCTAAAACTTGCTGCGGCTGCGTGGGTGTGGCAGCAGGAGCGGTAGTTACTGTTGTGGTTGCGGAAGCGACCGAAGCTGTCGCACCACCTACTTTAAGTACATCACCAGGTAAGATAAGGTCAAAATTACCTGCCGGATGGCCGGCTTGAGGGTTTAGGTTCTCCAACTGGGCAAGCGTCAGGCCAAATTTACTGGCAATCCCGCTCATAGTGTCGCCAGGCTGGATTACATAAGTGGTTGTTTTGGCGGCCGCTGGAGTGCTTATGGTGGTAACGGCTGAGGTGGAGTTGGCGGTCTGCGAATAGGTGGCAAAAATTGTAAAGTGCTTGGTCCAGATGATTAGATTGCCACTACCGTCGTTTATCTTGCATGCGCCACCAGCTGGCAGGGCATCACCAACCGTTTGGTTGTCGCCCGAGCAAGTCGTGGTGATTTCAGTAAAACTGCCGCCGGGTTCGATAAAGCCGACGCGCTGGCCGGCTTGGCCGGGCAGGAGCAGCTTGACACCTCTATCAAAGGTTAAAGTGTAGCTATTGGAACCAATTGAAATGGCCAACAAAGTAGTGGTGGTATAGCCTGACAAGCCGGGTACGCTGTAGGATGAGACTACCGGTGGGTTAAGTGTGCCGTCCCAGAGGCCAGTACTGTCGGTTATGGTCGTTCCGGCAGGAATAGTTGCTGTTGCATCGCCAGAAGATGTAGAACCGGTGAGTGTCATTGGCCCTGTAGAAGAAGTTGTGGCTACGCCGTTGCTGGCTGACAGGCTAACCGCACTGTCAGAGAGAAGGCTGGTGCAGGTCGCATCAGAGCACCAAGCCGTATATGCAGCACTCCCCTGAATGATCGACGCAAAGTTGGGATCGGTTGAGCCCCACCAGTTGTTAGTAGCGTCGATTGTAGGAGATCCTTGGTTGGAAACAGCAATTGTATTTCCGGCCAAGGAGGTCTCGTGGACGCTGACACCAGTAGAGGTACCAGCGCCGGGGTTGTACTCTTCGCTAAGGATGCCGTTTGCATAACCAGTGATTGAATTATTTGTAATTGTTGCATTGTTATTTGGCCCTCGTAGCCAAATGCCGGTGCCCGTACCCGGCGTAATGCTGGTTATAATATTTCCGGAAATCGTGGCTCCCTGGATACCGCCCTGGGCAGCCAAAGCTGGAGTAGTGCCGGTGTTACGAAAATAAATTCCGAAACCGTCAGCAGTGATCTGGTTATTTTCAACTTGCACATTCGTATACTGCGCCATTCCCGATCCAGGATAACCACCGCTTAGAGCAATTGACTGGCCGTTAAAACTTGAAAGAAAGTTGTTATTAATTGCTACGGGAGCGGAGACATTTTCGCCACCATAAGACATCAGGAATATGCCTTCAGGGACATAGGTCGTTCCACTATCGACGTTGGCAAAAAGATCGTGGAAATTGTTGCCGGTAATCACTGCGCCGCCCTGTGGTTGCTCCAAGAGGATTGACTGCCACTGGTGGTCGAATTCGTTGTTAGTAATATTAGTCACCGTGCCGGCGGGTGTAGCATAAACCCAGATGGCGTTATCAAATGGGTTAGAGCCATTATTAGCCACGCCAATGAAGTGGTTATTGCTAATAGTTATTGAAGATGGTGTTGGGGGGTTGCTACCAAAGGCAATTACAATAGAAGCAATCTCTCCAATCGATGTGTTATTGACGGGATTTATGAACGTGAAGCCGTCAATCTTAACAGGGGTGTCCGGGTTTTTTATGTAGATTGTTCCTGGATGAGTACCGCTGCCGGATACTACGGCATTACCGCCATCTATGGTAGTTACAGAAGCACCAGCTCCTTGAAGAGTTAATCCTTTATTAGAACCGAATAACACGATTTGAGATTCATGATATATACCCGCTGCGACGTTAACAGTGCCGCCGTCAGCTACGGCACTCACGCCGGCCTGGATGGTCGTGAAGGCATCGTAGCCGAAGATATGCCCACCGGCTGCTCCATCTACGTAAGTACCACCGACAAACACTGTACTTGGCGCCACGTTGCTAAGGGTTGTAAGGCCAGAGTCAACATAATATGGCGTGTAGGTTACACCGGAGCCAGTAATTAGCGATGAAGTAATGGTGTTAGTGACGGCCGTGCCCCAGTAATTGTTTGTTGCATTAACTGTGCCAGCCGATGAGTTACTGACGCCGACAGGATTACCGCTAAGGTCGTTTTGGTGGGCCGTGACTATCTCGCTGCTGCCAATAGATCCAGAGGCGACACTAATGCCACCACCATAGTTATTGGTAAGAGAATTGCCGGTAATGGTTGTAGACACGTTAACCCCGTCACCGTAATTGTTCCGAAGAGCCACACCAAAATAGCCCCCACTAACAGTATTGCCGCTAATTGTCGTATTAGTATCACCGCCACCAATATAGACGATCGATGCGGATAAGTTTGGATCTCCGTTGAATACGTTATTAGTAATCTGAGCCCCTGTGGAATTAAACACAGTAACCAAGGTCGCACCGTTTGTTGATACATTGCCACTAATTATAGGGCTAGAGCCGCTGGTGTAGGAGAGGCCAATATCTGTGCCAGGATAGATGCTGGCCGCATTGAAAACATTGTTTAAGACCTGAGTATTATTAGAAACCCCGCCGCCAGCAAAGATACCGTCCAGTGCACTAGGCAAAGGACTGGTTAGGAGATTGCGCTGAAATAGCATGCCGCTGGTGCCAAAGAATCCCATGCCTTCAGAACCGTAGCCGGTAATAATATTGTTTTGAATGGTCTCCGACGTACCTCCACTGAATTGAATGCCCACGCCACTATTGCTTGTGCCGGGGTTTATTGTAAACCCATCTAGAGTGACGTTGGCGCTGGTGACATTGAAGGCTGTGACGGTTGATTCTGCACCGCTGTGCGAGCTGCCGGCCACGCCGGCCTGTGCACCAAGCAGAGTTAAGTTTTTGCTGATGGATACAACCTCCGAATAAGTACCGGGTGCGACAGTAATGGTATCACCAGGTGAAGCAGCGGCTACCGCTGCCGAGATCGTTGTTTGATTACAGCTACTTGCGCAGACTGTTACTGTGGCGGCATATGCGTGTGATGATAAGGCAAGAGAAGCAAATGCAAAACTGGATATAACGCCGATTGTTAATAAGATCTTGTTAGGGATTTTGTGTGTTTGTTTTTTGGCTACAGACAACAACCTCAAGCGCATTTATAACTCCCGCCACACCCAACTAGTTTGTACCTTTAGTATACGCTTTATGATGCATTGTCAAAAAGATAGTTTCGTAACCTGCAACATTTGCCCGGTAGTAGACTTTCGAGCCAGCCCAGTAGTGAGCTTTCGCGTTGCTGCGCAAAGTATCCGCTTTTGGCGGATAATCGCGAAAGTCTACTACTGGGCCGGCCCGACTCCCTCCATAGCTAATTATTTGATGGTAAGACTAGGGTTGATGCAAAAGCATAACTTACTCCAAAAATCTGTCAGCCGGGCTGGGAGTTACAAGTGAAGTCAAATAATCTCGAAAGCTCACTACCGGGTCTGGTAAAATCGGCTTGTGACACACAAAAAAGTTGAGCAATATCTCTTAAGCCTGCCAGGCGCCAAGTTAGATTATCCATTTGGCGAGGACATTGCGGTTTATAAGGTTGGCGAAAAAATGTTTGCTTTGGTGGCCGAAAAATCTGATCCAGTGAGATTGAGTTTAAAATCCGACCCGCAGCTGGCTGAAATGCTGCGTAAAAAATACGAAACCGTGATGCCCGGTCATCATCTTAACAAAAAACATTGGAACACGATTGTTTTGACCGGACAGCTTGGCTGGCAGGAAATTAAAGACCTCATCCACCACAGCTATGCTTTAGCTACCGCTGGGTAGACTAGTAATTTCAGGTGCTGCTAAAAGCACTCCGGCACTAGTGTTGGCACTGTTCAAAATGGCTAACAAGGATTTGCTGGCGCCCTTTGCAGCCCCCCTTATATCCGATTGATAAGTTGCCAGATTGTTTTTAAGGTAAGCGTCGTAAGTGCTTCCGAGATTATTATTTTGGGCGGCAGTTTGCAACTGGGTATCGGTGTTTTTATTCTGATAGGCGTTGAGTTGGGCGGGGGAGACCTTAACATTATGCTTGCTTAGATAAGTCGTTAGCTGGTACTGCTCGCTGGCAAGTGTAATCTGGGTAGTTGCGGCCAGGTACTGGGTGTTGGGATCCTGTGATTGCTGCTGCACCAGCGTGCTGATACGGGCGATTTCTTGTGCCCGGCCAGCCACGGCTATCAAGTTCTGGCTGTTACCGCCACCCCCCTTAAAAATCACACCAAAGATAACAATTATCAGTAGAATTCCAACCACGCCGACCAGCAGTAGCATCGGCTTGGGCATGTTGCTAGGAAGGCCGGGCAGGCCAAAGCTGTGCTTGGGCTTTTGCAGATCGCGCAAAATAAAATCGTACTGCGGGTTGGGCGAAGGAGAAGAAATTGGCGTCGGAGTTTGTGGAGGCATGTACTTATTCTATCAGGATGATGCTTATGCTGTAACTGTTTACCTCTAGGCTTTATACTTAGGGTATGGATGCGGTGAGTGAGGTAAAAGCCAGGTTAAATATTGAAGACGTAGTAAGCCAATACGTCCAGCTCAAGCGTGCCGGGCGGAATTTTAAGGGCCTGAGCCCATGGACAAACGAGAAAACGCCGAGCTTTATTGTCAGCCCGGAAAAGCAGATTTGGCACGATTTTAGTTCCGGCAAGGGCGGAGACGTTTTTGGCTTTGTGATGGAGATGGAGGGCATGGACTTCCGGGCGGCACTCGAGCATTTGGCGCGCCAAGCCGGCGTGGATTTAGAGCAATTTCAAGGCGCCAGGAGTAGTAACAGCAAACTTAAAGCCCGGGCACAAGAAGCTTTGGACTTGGCCGCTAGGTTTTATCAAAAGCACCTGATCGCCAACAAAACCGCGCTGAGCTATCTAAAAAACCGTAACTTTAGCAAGCAGACACTGCTGGACTGGCGCTTGGGGTATTCACCAACTGGCGGCCAAGCCTTAACCAATTTTTTAACCAAAAATGGCTTTAGCCCGGATGAAATTAAACGCGCCGGCCTGGCGGTGGAGCGCCGCGGCGAGCTATATGATATGTTCCACGGCCGCATTATGGTACCGCTATGTGACAGCCGCGGCAGCGTCGTTGGCTTCACGGCGCGGTTGCTGGCAGATGAGCCGGACTCGCCAAAATATATCAATACACCCCAGACTATCACCTATGACAAAAGCCGCAATGTTTTTGGGCTAAGCTTAGCCAAAGAGGCTATCCGCAAAGAAGGTTTCGTGGTAGTAGTAGAGGGCAATATGGACGTAATCGCCAGCCACCAGGCCGGCGTAAAAAATATAGTGGCCAGTGCTGGCACGGCCATGACCGAGCAGCACTTGCGTGAGCTTAAACGATTTTCTGGCGACATCCGGCTGTGTTTTGATGCCGATCGCGCCGGCATCACTGCCACCGAGCGGGTGATTCCATTGGCGCAAAAAACAGAGGTGGATTTACGCATCGTGACCATCAAGGGCGCCAAAGATCCGGATGAACTGGTGCAAAAAAATCTTCCGGCTTGGCAAAAAGCTATCGCTGGTGCGGCCTATGCGCCGGACTGGCTGATGCAGCACTATCAGGCCCAGTTGGATTTAACGACTGCCACTGGTAAGAAGACTTTTAGTGACGCGCTGCTGGCGACCATCCGACGTCTGCGCGACCCGGTAGAGCAAGAACACTACCTCAAGAAGATTGCCAAACTAACTGACACCAGCCTGGAGGCCGTAAAAGCTAAACTGTCATTTAGTGCTAAGGCCGATGACCAAGCGCCCAGGCTCAAAAAAACCAAAGCCCAACTTTTGCAAGAGGACGATGCCGCCAGGGAGTACCAAAAACTCCAGGATAATCTTTTGGCCATGGCCTTAGCAGTGCCCAACCTGCGGGAGTTACTAAAAGATTTGCGCCCAGCCTACTTTACTGATGGCCCGCCGCGACGATTGCTCCAGTTTTTGCAGAAACACCCCGAATTTACGGGTGGCACTAAGCCGCCTCAGGAGTTGCAGCCCATCGGCAATTATGTTAAAATTACTATGTTACAGTTTGAGGAGCTTTATCAGGATTTACCTGCGAATGATCTGCAGGATCTAGCTGCCAGCCTCAAACACCGGCTAGTTGACCGGTATGTCAAAACTCAAAAACACCGCTTGGCAGCGGCTATGCAAAATGCTAAAAACGACAAAGAACTTAACCAATTGATGAGACAGGCAAACCAACTTAATGAACTTATTCAGCCATCTAAGATTTCCAAATAAGATCTTAGTGGCTTAAGCTAAAAGGGTAAGAAAAGCACATGGCAATTACTAGACACACCGTTAGCAAAAACGAGCCCATCAAAAATTACGACAAGCAGATTAAACAGCTGCTTGTGCGCGGTAAAAAAGAGGGTAAAATCAACCAGCGCGAAATTTTCAAGCTGATTCCGGATACTCCGGCAAATATTGATGTGCTGGAGCATCTTTATAACGAGTTAGGTGAGGCCGAAGTAGAGGTTGAAGAAGCGCCCGAGCCCGTTGTCGATGATTTCACTGACGAGTGGGCGGTTGAAGACGACGAAGAACTGATCCCAACTGATAACGCCTATTTGGATGATATCGCCGATGACTCAGTGCGGCTTTATCTGCGCGAAATTGGCAAAATCCCGCTGCTGACAGCCCAGGAAGAACTGACGCTGGCTAAAAAGGTGGTGAGAGGTGATAAGCGCGCCAAGGATGCTATGGCTGAGGCCAACATGCGCCTGGTGGTAAGCATCGCCAAACGCTACGTTGGGCGCGGTTTGGATCTTTTAGACCTTATCCAGGAAGGCAATACCGGCCTGCTGCGGGCAGTCGAAAAATTCGACCCCGAGCGCGGGTTCAAATTCAGCACTTACGCCACCTGGTGGATCCGCCAAGCCATTACCCGCGCGATTGCCGACCAGGCGCGCACTATACGCATCCCCGTGCACATGGTAGAAACCATTAATAAACTGCTGCGAACCCAGCGTCGCCTGACCCAGGAGCTTAACCGCGAGCCCACTAACGAAGAGATCGCCGCGGCCATGGAAATGGACGTCGACAAGGTAGAGCACATCATGAAAATCAAGCAGGACATCTCCAGCCTGGACGCCTCGGTGCGCGATGACGAAGAGGACTCAGTGCTGGGCGATTTTATCGAGGACGAAGACGCCAAAACTCCCACCGAGTCGGCCTCCGAGCAATTGCTTAAAGAGCAAGTCAAGACGATTTTAGGCACCCTGACCGAGCGTGAGCAAAAGATTCTAAAGCTACGCTTTGGCCTGGAAGACGGCAAGAGCCACACCCTGGAAGAGGTCGGCCAGGAATTTTCCGTCACCCGCGAGCGCATCCGCCAGATAGAGGCTAAAGCTTTAGCCAAACTGCGTAAGAATAAAGATACCCGCCGCCTCCACGAATACCTCCAGTAAGATGAAAATCATCGGAATTGCGGGCACTAACGGGTCGGGGAAGGATACGGTAGGACAGATGCTGGCCGAGCACTACGGCTGGCTATTTATATCAGTCACAGATATCTTGCGTAATGGACTACGCGAACGGAGTCTGCCAATTGAGCGTAAGAACCTACATAATTTAAGTGCCGAATGGCGCCGGCAAAGTGGTTTGGGCGTTTTAATTGATAAATCAGTGGAACAATTTAAAACCCAAGAAGGAAAATACACTGGTCTGGCTATAGCGAGTTTGCGTAATCCTGGTGAAGTCGACAGAATTCATGAGCTGGGGGGCAAAGTAGTTTGGGTCGATGCCGATCCCAAACTGCGTTATCAAAGAATTTATTCGCGCCAACGCAGCACAGAGGATAAAAAAACCTTTGAGCAATTTTTAGCCGAAGAACACGCCGAGATGGACCACCACGGGGGCGATGAAGCCACCCTCAATATGGCGGGGGTCAAAGCCAAAGCCGACATTTTTATCACTAATGACGGCAACAGCCTAGAAGACTTTCAAAAGACTGCCCAAAAAGCCCTTAACCTCTAGACTTATATCTAGTTTTCTGATATAATCGGGTTATGGTTAAGCCAGAAGGATATCCAGTTTCAGCCGAGGAAAGAGCGAGACAGACTCTCGATAAAATGGCGCGTGCCTTAGCGGAAGCCGTTGTTGCCGTAAATCCTGAGAACAGTGGGGCGGGTCCATTAGAGATTTTCCCCGAACCGGGTGAACGCAGAGCAGATACAGAGTTTAGTTTGCCTTCGGAGCAAGTAACAGCTTTTCGTGAGGCGATGGCTAAGCTCGGCATCGGACGTGAGACTAATCTAACCGCAACGGAAGCCGGGATTCGGAATGGTTATGTGGCGATTATTGAAGGTGGGCAGGCGCATAAAATGGTAGCCGAGATCAATGTGGTTTTGTCCGATAAGACTACCAGACCCAGTGCAATTATCATAGCCGCAACGCCAGAGCGTCCTATTCCGCCTTTGGAAACCGATAAAGCCAAGGAAAGAGAGGTTACTGCACGAGTACTTGGCGTTGATGCTGATTCAGTTGGTCCAACAGAATACGACGTTGCACAAACTATAGTGTATACAAGAGTTCCAGGGATGAAGCCCCAACCAGTATCGGTTTTGAGATTTGGTTATGATATGGAGGGCAGAGTGCAGACAGATAGCGAAACGGGGCAGCTCAAACGACTTGGCACGGTCGACTATATAATCCCAATACACTTACTTAGAGTTGATCGAGAATATGCTGATGCTAATAATCCGAAACAATACAAAACTCTTGGACCAAGTCGTTTGATGAAAGTTGTTAATGGTTTTATAGATAAGTTACCCGGAAGTGAACAGAGAGACATTGGTTTTGTGACCAGTGCAACCTATCAACCATCGAGAGAAACAGATGCCGTAAGGACTATGCTGGAAATTGAGAGGGAGAGCGGCTCAAGAAATATAGGCGTCATAACTTACGGCACTATTGAACTTGCTGATGTAAAAGGCGAACATCCTACCCAGCCCGCGCTTGGTCAGTTAGCAGGCGAAGCTCATAAAGCTGCCGTCGAGGTAAGTGCTCTACGCGACTTGCTCAATCAAGAATCATCTGGGCAATAAACCATAAGCAGTCGCTGGTTATTATTTCAGGCAGGCGCCAAAGGCGTTACGGCCGTCCGGCTCACCGCTAAGTTTATGCCGGCGGTGCGAAAAATAGGTAGCATCGGCGCCGGTATCAATGTTTTCTACCTCTATATTTTCAGCTAAAATCCCCGCAGCCTTCAACTCATCGAGCACGTAGCCAAACAGATTGATATGTATCCCATCGGGCTCGTTAGTAACGTAGCTGTTCCAGCTTGCATCTAATTTTTTATCGCTTAAGTCTTGATCAACCAATCGGTAGGATTTTTGGCTGATAGACGGCCCAAAATAACAGGATATTTGTTCGGGAGGGTAGCCAAGCGCATTGACTACTTTGGCTGGCAAATGCAATACCGCGCCGCTTGTGCCAACGTGGGCAAGAACCAAAATTTTTTGCCTGGGTACATAGCAAACCAAGGGGATACAATCAGCAGCCCTAAGGGTTAAAAGGGCAGAGAAGCTTTTGGTGATCAGCGCATCGGCCTCCATTTGGAATAACCTTTCAGGGGTCAGGGAGTCAACTTTTACGATGTTGTCTTTGCCGACTGCCGGCATATCATAGACCGTTTTGCCGGGGAATTTGGCCGTAAATTTGGCAAAGTTGGCATCGGCGGTCGGGCCAAAGCTAGCCCGGGTATTACCCAGCGCCTTGCCGCTGTAGCCGACAATTACGCCGCCGCCAATTGTTTTTACAGTTACGGACTCCATACATACATCCTACCACCCTATAAAGTAGGGCGCGGAAACGTACTTGCCGCTTTGGCTGCTCTTTTCCTAACTCGCAAAAATAGTGGATAATAGTAGCAATGGTTGAGAGGCGCAAGAAACTAGCTATTATAGATGGAAAGTCAGTATTCTACCGAGGATACTATGCACTTCCAAATTTAAGCACTAAGGAGGGCGTGCCGACCGGCGGCGTCTATGGTTTTGCCACCATGGCGCTAGAACTTATCAAGCAGCTCAAGCCGGATTATGTTGCCGTAGCTTGGGACAAGCCCAAAACCAACATCCGCTCGCGCCTCAAGCTTTATCCGCAGTACAAAGCCGGCCGCAAACCGGCACCGCCGGATTTTTATACCCAAATCCCAGTCTTGCACGAACTACTAGAAGCCTTCGGCTGGCCCCTGTACGAACTGGATGATTACGAAGCCGACGATATCATGGGTACGCTAGCCGAGCAGGCGCGCAAAAAAGATATCGAAACTATGCTTATCACCTCTGATCTGGACGCTCTGCAGTTAGTCAATGGACACGTGAAGGTCTATGCGCTTAAACGCGGATTTTCTAATATCGAAGAATTCCATACGGAAAGTTTTGAGGCTAAATACGGCCTTAAGCCCGAGCAATTTTTGGACTTAAAAGCCCTAAAAGGCGATAACTCTGACAATATCCCCGGCGTGCCCGGTATCGGCGAAAAAACCGCCACCGAGCTGCTGAAGCAATACGACACGCTGGACGGCGTATATAAAAACCTGCCGGCAATTAAGGAAACTTTGCGCAAAAAACTAGAGGCAGGCAAAAAACTAGCTTACCTCAGTAAAAAACTGGCTACCATCTGGACGGATGCGCCACTGAAACTTAATTTAGCCGAGATGGACGGCACCAAAATCAACACCGAGCGGCTACGCGAGCTGCTGCAAAAGCTGGAATTCCGTACGCTGCTGGCCAACCTGCCGGCCAACATGCAAACCATCATTCCGCAAGAAGACAGAGTGGGCGGCGCCAAACTTAAAACCGGCAAAAATATCCTCATCGATTCCAATCAAAAATTGGCTGAGTTTTCCAAGGGTAATCCTTGGAAAAGGGACATGGTTTTTGTCCACTCGCGCTCGGCAGGCAAGCACGGCCAGGATCCGCAGGTGTTGCTGCTCAGCGCAGATGACAAAACCGTCTACACCTTAGACCTAACCCAACTTTCCCCTGAGGCCGTCAAAAAATCTGTAACCTACAACCTACAACCTACAACCTCTCTAATTGGCTACGACATCAAATCTGATATAAAACTCCTCAAAAATCTGGGCATAGATGCCCAAAATGTTGGGCATGATGTGTTGGTAGGGGCATTCTTGATCAACCCACTAGTCCGCGCACAAAGTCTAACCGATCTGGCCATCGCCAACCTGGGCTACGAGGGCGCTTCGCTGGAAGATGTGCCAACGGATGATTTCATGGCTCGCGCGCCGGAATTTATTGCCGTTATCCAGCAGCTTTATAAAGAAGAAGTCAAAGCGCTGGATAAACTACCCAAGATAGCCAAACTGGCCAAAGACATTGAGTGGCCGCTCATCCCCGTGCTGGCCGATATGGAGATGGCCGGTATAAAACTAGACACTGGCTACCTGAAGAAAATCTCCAAAGAACTTGATGGCGACATCAGCGACCTTGAGCAAAAAATTTATGGCCACGCCGACCACGAGTTCAATATCAGCTCGCCGGCGCAGCTAGCGGACGTGCTTTTCGTTAAGCTCAACCTGCCCAAGGAGGGTATAAAAAAGACCAAAACCGGCTATAGCACCGGCGCTGCGGAGCTGGAAAAACTGCGCGGCCTGCACCCGATTATTGATCTGATAACCCAGTACCGCGAGGCTACCAAACTCAAGAATACCTACGTTGACACACTGCCCGAACAGGTAGATAAAAACTCGCGCTTGCACACAACTTTTAACCTGACTATCGCCCAAACCGGCCGGCTTAGTTCCACCGATCCAAATCTGCAGAATATTCCTGTTCGCACCGAGCTGGGCAAACGCATCCGCACGGCCTTTGTGGCAGAGAAGGGCAATGTGCTAATCAGCGCCGATTACTCCCAGTTTGAGCTGAGATTAGCCGCCGCGCTATCTGGTGATAAGGGCATGCTGGAAGCTTTTAACCGTGATGCCGACATCCATGTGGAAACCGCCGCCCAAATTTATGGTATTCCGGCAGGAAAGGTTACTAAAGCCCAACGTAGCTCAGTCAAAGAAGTTAATTTTGGCATTATGTACGGCCTGGGCCCGCACGCCCTGAGTGTTAGCACCGGAATGAGCTTTGGTGAGGCCAAAAGATTTATAGACAAGTATTTTGAAATCCGCCCCAAGCTCAAACAATATATCGAACTGCAGCGTAAACTGGCGCTAGAACAGGGGTATGTAGAGACTTTGTTGGGCCGCCGCCGGCCGACGCCAGACGTAAAATCATCCAACTTCGTGGTGCGCGAGGCGGCTTATCGCGCGGCTGTGAATATGCCGCTGCAGGGTACGGCAGCCGACATTATGAAACTCGCAATGATTGAAGTCGATCAAAAACTACAATCATTCACCGAAACAAGAAACAAGAAACAAGAAACAAGTCCAGTTCCCAGTTCCCAGTTCCATATTCCTCGCATCCTGTTACAAATTCACGACTCCTTAATACTGGAGTGTCCCGTGAAGGAGGCTAAGGAGATTGGAGAAATGGTAAAGGATGCGATGGAAAACGTTTACACCAAACTACCCGTCAAACTCAAAGCCGACATCTCGCACGGCGCTAACTGGGGAGAGCTTTGAAGTATCTTAAGGTCGGTTCGGAAGAGGAAATGGTGGCGATTTTCTTGAAAGCCGAATTAGACTCACCGCGTTTTAGTAAATTGATTAAGAAAAATTCTAAAAAATTTAATGTCCCTCTATCTGTTATTGAGCATCCAGATTTAAGAGATTCAAACCAAAATCAGCAAAGATCCAAGATACTTACAAGTTACCGTGGCTGGGGAACTAGAACTAAGATGTTTGAAAACTTCCCAAGCAAGCTACGTTGGGAATGGTGGGAGTTAAATAAATCAGATGTTTTAAATCTCTGCTACGTCGATTATTCATACTGGAACGAGCTGAGCAGAGGTAGCCATTTAGTAAAAGACGGGGTTCAGACAGTACGGGACGGTGTTGAAATTTATGGCGTTTCAAACCAGCAATATCTAGATTTGGCACAAAAGATAGACAAAAATGCCAGTTTGCCGCCACTAATTCTTGACCAGGCACGGTCCGAGGGACGATTAGAAATTATTGAAGGCCATGTCCGAGCTACTGCATTCGGTTTGTCCAAACAAAAGAACATTACAGTAAAAGCTCTAATTGGTAAGAACCGGGGCGAACTATGAAAATAACACTTTATGCGGCAGCAAATGATTAGGTTGGCGGGGTGCGTGATTACCGATGAGCGAGGCAGGGTTTTGCTACTGCACCGCAACAACGGTAAGCACACTCACTGGGAAATTCCTGGCGGCAAAATTGACCGTGGCGAATCGGCCGAAGAAGCGGCAATACGCGAAATCAAAGAAGAGCTAGATGTGGATGTGGTTATTGAGCGAAAATTTGGCGAGAAAGAATTTAAGATGGAAGACAGCACGCAGATGCACCATACCTGGTACTTGGCGCAGATAGTCAGCGGCAAGCCCAGAATTGCTGAACCGCAAACATTTGATGATTTACGCTACTTTTACATTGAAGAGTTAACCAAAATCCGCGATCAACTATCACATAGTGCAAAAAATTTCCTTGAAGTCTTTGAGCGCAGGTCAAAATGATAAAAATTACACTATATGTAGCGGTATAATTAAAGTTCAGGAGGAAAGTATGAAAATACCGAGTTTAGAGATGAATAATGGGCGGGAAATTCCGCAGATTGGCTTTGGGTTGTGGCGCAACACGGACGAAAAAGAATGCGTAGAATCAGTAAAGCTGGCGCTAAAAGCCGGCTATCGCCACTTTGACGATGCCCAAGTTTATGAAAACGAGGAATATCTCGGCGAAGCACTAAAAGATAGCGACTTTAAGCGTGAGGAGCTATTTGTCACCACCAAAATTGGCGTCAAAAACTTTGGCTATCATCGCGCATCAAAAAGTTTCAAAGTCTCGCTGGAAAAGCTACGGATGGAGTATGTAGACTTGCTGTTGCTGCACTTTCCGGTGCCGCTACTGCGTGGCAAATCTTGGAAAGCGCTGGAGGAAATCCACGCGGCGGGCCAGGCCAAAGCCATTGGCGTGAGTAATTACACTATCCGCCACTTGGAAGAGTTGTTAAAGGACTGCAAAGTGCGGCCAGCCGTCAACCAGGTAGAGCTAAGCGTGGTTCTGCAACAGCCGGAACTAGTAGATTACTGCAAAGAGCAAGGCATAATCGTAGAGGCTTACACACCTCTGGCAGAAGGCCACTTTTTCGATGACCCAACGCTCAAAGAAATCGCCAAAAAGCATGGCAAATCAGTGCCGCAAATAATGCTGCGCTGGTGCATAGATTACGGCGTGGTGGCGCTGACCAAATCCATCCACGAGGACCGCATCAAGAGTAATATCGACATTTTCGACTTCAAATTAGATGACGCAGACATGAAAAAATTAAAAACACTGGACAAAAACTACCGCACCAACTGGGACCCCACCCACGTAGCATGAAAGAAGAACCGGTAGACATCTTAGACGAGCAGATGAATACGACGGGTAAAACGATGCTGAAATCCGAGGCTCATAAAAAAAGTCTTCGTCATGGCGGCGCACATCTGTGGATCTACAATTCTAAGGGAGAAATTCTACTCCAACTCCGCCACCCCAGTAAAGTTATTCGTCCCAATGTTTGGGATGTTTCTGCAGCCGGGCATATAAGCGCGGGGGATACCCCCGAAGAGACTGCAGTACGTGAAGCCGAAGAAGAGCTTGGCGTAAAGGTAGACCCAGATAAGTTTATTTTTATAGGGATTAACAAGGTAGATGAACCTATGCCGGATGGTTGGACGCACCGGGGCTTCAATTGGTCATACGTGATAGAACTTGATTTGGATTTGAGCAAACTAAAGTTCCAAAAAGGCGAAGTCGCCGATATCCGCTGGGTTCCGCTGGACCAGTTCGAGGCCGAGATTAATGATCCCCAGCGATCTAAAAAATATACTCCTTCTCGCCTAGAGTTTTACCCAGTTATAATAGAAAGCATTCGGAAAGAATTAGGGCGACATCACAGGTGAAAACACTCAAGATTTACGTAGCAGGGAAAATGTCCAAGCACTCCCATTTTGATTCGCATTACTGGCGCGACGATTTTTTGCAGCAGCTGGCAAAACTCACGGGCTTACGGTTTATTAGTTTTGATCCTACCAGCACCACCAAAGACTATACCTTTCCCGAATTGGTTTTTGGCAGCGACGTGCACATGATTTCACAAATTGATGTTCTGGTTGCTTACCTTAGTGATGACTTTAGTGTTGGTGGCTCGCAGGAGATCTTAATCGCCAAATATTATAAAAAGCCGGTTATTGCGCTGGCACCTTTTGGCGGTATATTCCATACCAAGAATAAGGAAGTTACCGGCCAGATCATTGAAGATTTTAAACATCCTTTTGTCTATTCCACCTGCGACGTTGTCTGCGAGACTGTAGGAGAAGTCGCCGAGGCGCTAAAAAACTTGGACAAGATCAAACCCAAAACCCTGAAATTAATTGACGACGCCCACGCCAAATTCAACAAAAAACACCTAAAAACCAAAATGTACCAAGAACATCGTATTGGTTGAATAAACCGATTGGTTAAGCGGCAAGGTCTTGGTAGGGCTTAGATGCAACAATTTTATGAAAGATTGGCTGCAAGCGGTTGACTCGATCGCCGGCTGAACGGGGATGACCGCCATCTGGAATTTTTAATATTGGTAGGGAGCCTTCCTCATTTTGCCGCGCCGTATCCAGCCAAGATTTAGTCTCGGCAATAGCCAATTCTGTCATGATTAGGCCGGCGTGCGTTAAGTTATCTCGTCTATCAATTTGACCTAGCATCGCGATATGCACCAGCCGGGCGCACACTTCGTAGGCTCTATCCTCAGGAATTTTTATAACTATAACTTCGTTAGCAGCCACGCGACCCAATACTCTATCGATAGCCTTTGCTTGAACTTCCAACATATCGGCCGGGTGTTTTTCAATGGTCCCATCGGCCTCAGCCCTAAGTAATATTGCCGATGAAATTATCCCCGCAATATTTTTTCCCTGATTAAAAAAGGCCAAAGCGCTTACTTCTGGATCACCTTCAATATCGTATAAATTCCGTCTGGTAACATTACCATCATGCTGTGATACAGCTCGTCCATCCAACCAGCCGGCCAGCTGGCCTTTGTAGGGCGCCATTAACGAAGCCCAAAGCAGTTCTTTGCGCAACCACTCGCGGGGACTGAACTCGCCTTGGCCAGTAACTTCCACTCGGCTATCAGACATAAGTCACGATATTATAATATAAACACCAGTCCCTTACAAGATGTAGAACAGGCCAAGAGTTTATTAATGGCAGACATAATACTTAGACTGGCAACTTTGGCATCGTTTTATAATTAAAAATTTAGGCTAGCTTAACAAGGCCAGCGTCGGCATCAACAGATACGATCTGGCCATTTTTGAGTACTTTGGTGGCATTGCCAGCGCCCACAATGCAGGGCTTTTTAAGCTCGCGGGCTACAATCGCCGCATGCGACAAAATCCCGCCTTGGTCAGTTACGATCGCGGCAGCTTTTTGTATCAACGGTACGTAATTTGGTGTCGTGACCTCACAAACTAGCACCGCGCCCTCCGGGAAATCTTCATCAACACCGTCCGCCTGGACAATTCTCACCGGGCCCTTGGCTTTACCCGGGCTGCCAACCAGGCCATAAATAAGCGCGTTAGCATCTGTTTTTGGCTCCTCAATTATTATATTTGAATACATTTTTCCCAAGGCCGGGCTATAGTCTATAAACCATGTTCCAAGCGACGAATTGGTAGTTTCAAAATAACCCTCCAGATAATTATGTGTGAAGGTCGCCCTAAGCTTTTTGCTGAGCGTAGTTTGCTTGGTAGCGTCCGGAACATATAGGTAATCAGCCAAGGATTTTAGGTGTTCCAGAGCCTTTTTGTCGGCTGGCGCAACCATCCATTTTTTAAAATCGTACCTAAAGACATGCGGCCGGTTTTTATCATGAAAGCCTTGAGTCAATTGATGATGTCCACCCCAGATTATCTCGCCTTGGATGCCATGTTTATTAACGATAAAAATGGTCGCCCAAGAATAGTCGGGTGGGTGGGGGATAAAATCCGCGCGGTATTTTGCCGGCTTAATGTCTTGCTCTAGGAACCACTTGTAGGCATTCTTTATAGATTTGCCGCGCATACGCAATTTCGGCAAATCATCTTCTTTGGGGATCAAACGCAGGGCACACAACTCATCACCATGTTTCCGCAAATATTTAATGAAACCAGCTGTTTTATCAGCTAAATCCACTGCCTCAAACTGTGTCGGCTTATCAAATGGTAAGCCAATAACATCGTTGAGGATTTTTAATCGCTCACGCTTGTCGTTATCCTCGCGTCTGATCGCTTTGGCGTCTTTGTGTTTGATATCTTCCAACCACTCAGTCAGGGATTTCTGAGTTTTTAGCAGTTCGGCTAATTTCTCGTCCGCCATAAGTTCAATCCTCCTAGAGTTTTTAGCATATCATCTCAACCGAGGGCAGTTACAGGGCGGCTCTGCAGAATATAAAGCTTGCCTTGGGCTATAGTCCACTCCACATCAACAGGGAAGGCAAAGTATTTTTCTAGCCGTTTTACCGCATCACTAACCTCTGTTATTTGCTTATCAGTAAGCATGTTTTTCTTGCCTTTGGTGTGTATTTCTATAACTTGGCCAGTTTTCTTATCAATAATGTAACTGTCCGGCGTTACCTCACCAGATACTAACGGTTCAGCCAATCCGCGGACGACCTCGATTATCATATGATTACGATTCTTGGTAACCGGATGCACGGAAAAGGCGACACCGCTAACTTCACTTGGAATCATAACCTGCACAACGACTGCCACAGCGCCGGTTTGTAAGCCTTTTTGCTTGGCATAAGCCCTGGCTCGCGGAGAATTGGCAGAACCCCAGCATTTTTTAACTGCATCTAATAGATGAGAACGATCTATACTCAAAAAAGTATCCAGCTGCCCGGCCCATGCCGCGCCTTTAGCATCTTCTGCTACAGCGCTTGAACGTACAGTTACCTGTCTGGCGCCCAGACTGTCGAAATCGTCCAAAATTGCTTTTTCCAGCTCGCGGCTCATTTTTTGGGAAGCCTCAGCGGTCACCACAAATCCTGGCGGTACGTCAAACCCACTTTTTATGAGTTGGCTCAACGCTCGTGCTTTCCCGCCGACTAAAGAAATGTCTTCGACTTGCCCCAAGGGAACCATCAATAACTCCTCCATATGGATATCATACCAGCCCCCAAAAGGTTGCAAGCACGGAAATATTATTGTATTATAACCATCGTTAAGAGAGTTTTGTAAGGAATGAACCGCGCCGTTTTTGGCTTTTTAGCTTTTATTATCTTGATCATACTGATCGTGGTCTTGATTTTTGGTGGTGGTAAAAAACCGGCAAATAATTCTGGTCCTTCTCTGATGCCGTTGCCAAACTACTCTACCACTGATGCTACTACCAGCATGACCATAGACGGGCAGGTAAACGGTGACGACATACACCGGGCTATCCGTATTACCGTTAGCCAAAACCAGCGCGAGCTGGATATCATCGGCGGCTACAACGGCAACATTATAAGCAGCCAAACTTTTGGCAACAATCAGGCTGCTTATGCCGTCTTTCTGCGGGTTATCAACAACTATGGCTTTTTGCAAAAGCTCAAGAACACCAAGGCGCCGGCTGATGAGCGCGGCCAATGTCCGCTAGGCAACCGTTATATCTTTGAGTTGGACCAAAACGGCTCTACACTTTCGCGCCTGTGGGCTTCTGATTGCAGTACCACCGATGCCACTTTAGGCGGCAACTCCCAGACTCTACAAGCCCTGTTTGAGGGGCAAATCACCCAGTACCAAACCCTGACCGAGAACGTCAACCTCGGCTCCGACCAGCTGTTATAGTGGAGGCGTGAGCAACACTCAAACAGCGGGCAAAATCCTGCAGGATGACGAAGATTTCCTAGTAGAAGTTATTGATTGGCAGGGACGTCTTGCGGTCAGAAAATCTGTAAAGACAACAACCCGCCCCGAGAGGCTAGAGCGGCTCAAAAACGAAGCTTATGGCCTGAAGTATTTTACAGATTTGGCAGCTAAGCATCCAGAAATAAACGTTTATGTACCAATACTCTACGAAGTTAAACCCGAGTTTATCGTTACCGAATATATAGAACAGCCATCGGTCGGTGATAAACCGCAAAATTTAAATAAACTGGCGCGTTTGCTGGCCCAAATCGACCACATCGAGCCGTACGGCAAGGCCAAAATCCACCCTAGCTTTGATTACATGGATATTCGTAAAAGATTTCCGCTTTGGTATATGCCTACAATAAACTCAAAGCCAAAAAAACTACTTACTGATGCTCAGATTAGCAGAGTCAATAAAATTTTGGATAGATACCAGCCATATTTGACCCCGCGGATTGCCCATGGCGACTTGTCGCCGTATTTTCATGCCTTTATGATGCCAAATAACAAAATCGCTTTTGTTGATTTAGAAGTTTTTACGCCGCGCGGTGCGCGCTATTACGACGTCGCCCGCTGCTACACCCGCCTGTACGAAAAAGCCCCCTCAACAGATGCACCAAAGCAATTTTTATCGGCCTTTATGCAATATGCCGATGAGATACAACACCGGAATGAACAACTTATGGCCATCTTAATCCAGCGAACAGTCGGCATGCAACGTGACGCAGGCATTGATAAAACCAAGGGCAGAGATTACAGAAACCGCGCTGCCGAACTGCTAGACTTAGTCTTGCAAAACAAATTGGAGCTGTTGAAAGCATGATTAAAGCGATTATTTTCGATTGTTTTGGAGTTTTGAGCACTGAAGGCTTTGGGTCATTTCGAGATAAATACTTGGTGAATGATCCAGATAGGCGCCAGCAGGCAAATAAAACCATGGACGAGCTGAATGCCGGGCGGATACCATACGACGAATTTGTTAAAGAACTGGCCAGGTTAGCTAATGTTAGCGAACAAACCGTTGGAGAATACCTAAGCGAGAATAAACCCAACGAGCCCCTCTTTGACTATATACGTCAAAACCTCAAGCCCCATTACAAAATTGGCATGTTATCTAATGCAGGGGACAATTGGCTTGAAGAATTATTCGAACAAAGGGACATTAAGTTGTTTGATGATATCGTACTATCTTACAAATTTGGAATGATTAAGCCTCAGTCAGATATCTATACCCTAGCAGTCAAAAGGCTTGGTGTAGCGTCAAGTGAATCCATATTTATTGATGATCAGGAAAAGCACTGCGAAGGGGCACGTGCAGCCGGCATACGAGCCATTTGGTACAAGGATTTTTCGCAGTTTAGGTTTGAGTTAGAAAAAATTCTAGCCCCCAGCGCGGATAACTAGCCTCTGCTTTAAATCACAGGCTTCAATAAGATTCTGGCGCTCCAGCTGGAGAGTGGCCGCTAGGGCAGAGCCGCGTACACTAACGATCAACGCTCCGCGCTCCAGCTTAACGGTGCACGGTCGCTTGTAACGCCGCATCACATAGTCTTTAACCACTGTTATTTCATCCGGCCGCGCGAAGTTTTTCTTGCTCAAAATATCCTGCAGACTGTCCATTACACACTTCCTACGGGGGCAATGGACAAATGGACTAATGAACGAATGGACAATACATTGAACATTGAACATTGAACATTGAACATTTTGGACTCCATGAGTCCAAGTATAATGGAGGTATGCCGGAGTTACCAGAAGTAGACCCGGCAGTAGACTTTCGAGTCAGCTCGTCGTCAGATGAGATATTTATTCGATGTCAGCGCTTAATTAATTGCCTAGGACTTACAGCCACCGATATTCGTGCTGACGAGCTGAAACTTACATGCAAAGTCGAATAATCTCGAAAGCTCACTGCCGGGTAGAGACAGATGGCTTGATACAATATAGAAACTATGCCCGAACTCCCAGAGGTTGAAACTGTCAAACAAGGTCTGAGCAAATTTTTGCCCAAGCTTGTAATTAAAGATGTCTGGCACGACTGGCCAAAGGGTTTCCCAAACGCGCCAGCAGACGTAGCACGCTTTATGGTGGGTGCATCAATCACAGATGTTAAACGGCGGGCAAAAGTCTTAATTATTGGCCTCTCGAGCGGCTACAGCTTGGTTATCCATCTTAAAATGACCGGCCAGCTGGTTTTTGTCGGCTCCGCCGACAAGCTAAAAGCTAACAGCTCAAAGCTTAAAGCTGAAGAAAAGTTTGGTGGTGGTCACCCTACAAGTTCATTAGTCAATGATTTACCGGATAAAAGTACAAGGGTAGTTATTGATTTCACCAACGGAGCCAAACTTTTCTTCAACGACCAGCGTAAATTTGGCTGGATGCGCCTGCTACCTTCAGTGGAAGTGCCGGAGATTGATTTTATGAAAACCGTCGGTCCCGAACCGCTGGACGATGATTTTACAGCTGGTAAATTCATAGAGTGCATCCGTGGTCGCAAAAACAGCCCTATCAAGGCAGTTTTGCTGGACCAAAAAGTCCTGGCTGGAATCGGTAATATTTACGCCGATGAGTCGCTATTTGCTGCTAAAATCCATCCGTTGACCAAAGCAAGTGCCATCTCTCGCACCAAGCTTGTAGCGTTGCATAATGATTTGCGGTCCATACTACGGACAGCCATAAAAAAAGGCGGCAGTACAGATAGGAATTACGTTAACGCCGAGGGCAAAAAGGGCAGTTACATCCAGTTTGCACAGGTGTTTAGGCGGGAAGAACAGCCGTGCCCACGCTGCGGTACCACCATCCAAAAAATAAGAGTGGCGGGTAGAGGAACGCATATATGTCCCCGATGTCAGAAAATCAGGGACCAGAAGATAAGGGACAAAAAATGATAGTAACTTTAGCGGGCAATAACAGCTATCTGTTGCGACGGCGGCTGGACGAATTAATCGCCGAGTTTGTTAACAAACAAGGCGAGCTGGCACTAGAGCGGATTGATGCGACAGAAACCGACTTGCAGGCCATTTTAGATGCCGTACAAAGCCTGCCATTTTTGTCAAAACGCAAAATGGTCGTGCTGCGCGACCTATCGGCCAATAAGCGTGCAGCGGAGGCCATTGAACAAATAATTAACTCAATTTCGGATACCACTGACGCAGTATTTTACGAGCCCGTAACAGATAAGCGGACGACTTTTTATAAAATCCTGAAACAAAAAACTAAATTCGAAGAGTTCGATGAACTGGCGCCGCGCGAACTGCCAAAATGGCTGGTGAATGAGGCCAAGAAAACCGGTGCGCAACTATCGCTTACTGAAGCCAATTACTTGGTGGAGAGACTTGGTCCGAACCAAACTATGTTGGCCAGCGAGCTGCAAAAATTAATAACTTATATCCCAGAAATTACACGCGAAAATATAGATTTGTTAACTGATCCCACGCCGCAGGGAAGAATTTTTGATCTGCTGGACGCAGCTTTCGGCGGTGATAAAAAACGTGCCCTAAAACTCTATGAAGAGCAACGTGCGCAGCGCGTGGAGCCGCAAGCAATCTTGGCGATGGTGGCCTGGCAACTGCAACTATTGGCTTTGGTAAAACACTCTGGCAACCGCCTGGCGGCGGACGTGGCCAGAGACGCAGGCCTTAATCCCTATCCTGTGACAAAGGCTAAAAACCTGGCCGCAAAAATCACCGAGTCCGAGCTTAATAAGATGGTGGATGAGGCTCTGGATATAGATTGGCGCAGCAAAACCACGTCAATTGACCTGGACGAAGCCCTCAAAACTTACATAACGACCCTTTAAAAGGAAAAACCCGCCGCCAGCTTATGCTGGCGACGGGCGATGGAGTTGTTCCGGATGGTGGCGAGATCCTTGCGGAGCGCGACCAGGTAGTCGTAGAAGGGAATGAGGACATACCCCACTGCGAACCGGATCTTGCTCGGCGGTCTTCTGCGCCGCCGCTTGTGGGGGCAGACCCCCAAGTTCATGCTGCAACCGAAGTGCTCGTCATCGAAGAGATCGAAATGCACGATCGTCCTTTCTGCCGGTGGACAACACCTCTGGGAAAACTCGGGAATCACCCCGAACCCCAGAGAAGTGAACATTGTAACATCTTATGCTTAAAAATGCAATAGGTTTCAGGATAATTACTTATGGGTTTTGCCGGCAGATTTAGCGGGTTTCCCGGCAGTAGATCTTCGCGTGGCTTTGCCAGCATCCGCTTTGGCGGGTGGTCGCGAAGGCTCACTGCCGGGTTTGACACCCGCGGCTTTGGCTTCTCTGGCGATCCTTGATTTATAGCGTGCCGCTTTATTCTTATGGATCACAGCTTTTTTGGCGGCTATATCTATAGCTTTGACCGCTACTAGGGCGGTTTTGGCTATCTGGTCAGCCTTTTTGCCATCAACAGCTTTGGCAAAGGCCTTAAGCGCATTACGCAAGTCGCGTTTGGTGCGTGCATTGCGGGCACCAGCCTTGGCTGTCACCTTCACACGTTTTTTAGCAGATTTAATAATTGGCACGGTCGTTAACTATAACAGATAGGGAACTCTTTTGTCAAAACCTAAAGTTACCTCTTGCAACACGATAACGGTTATGTTACTCTGAGCGGCAGAAGTCACCTCACAAAAACTTCAGCCAAAATAAAAATGCTCAATGGACAAATGCTCTATGTTCAATGAATGGCCGATGAGGCGATGTAGCGATGCATTGCTTATTGTTCATTTGTCGCATTTGTCCATTGCCTCCGAAAGAGGTACCTAATGGACGCTCCGGCCAAACAACAAGTAGTAGAGCGCGTTAAACAGGCCACCAATATTTTGGTGACTATTAGTACTGATCCGTCGGTGGACCAGCTAGCGGCTTGTATTGGTTTAACGCTATTGCTTAACCGCATGGAAAAACACGCCACAGCGGTGTTTTCTGGCCAAGTGCCATCCACGCTGGAGTTTTTGCAACCCGAAAAAACCATCGAGACCAATACCGACTCCTTGCGTGATTTTATAATTAGCCTGGACAAGAACAAGGCCGACAAGTTGCGCTATAAGGTCGAAGACCAAGTAGTGCGCATCTTTATAACACCTTATAAAACGTCATTGAGTGAAAAAGACCTGGTTTTCAGCCAGGGTGACATTAACGTGGAAGTGGTCATGGCGCTGGGGATCAAAAACCGCACGCATATAGATGCTGCCATTACCGCACACGGCCGTATTTTACACGACGCCACCGTAATTAACTTAATTGCTGGACCAGATAACCTGCCGCCGCTGGGCCAAATCAATTGGCAGGAGCCAGGCGCCAGCAGCTTATCGGAAATGCTGGTCAGTATCTCTGAAGCTTTTGGTCCTGGGTTGATAGATAACCAGATAGCTACGGCCTTTTTGACCGGTATCGTGGCTGAGACCCAGCGCTTTAGTAATACCAGGACTTCTCCCAAGACTATGACTATGGCCGCGCAACTAATGGCTGCCGGCGCTAACCAGCAGTTGATCGTCAGCAAACTGGAGCCGCCGCAAATGCCGCCGGCTGCCGGAAAACCGGCGCCAAAGCCCCAACCACCCAAACCGCCCATGCAACCCAAAGACAAAGGCACCCTGAGCGTTTCGCATGATAAAGACAAAGGTGATAGCTCCGAAGTCGAAATCGCACCAGGCGAAATCCATATCGATGAAAAGGGCAACTTAACAACCACCAATCAGCTTGAGGACGAAGTTGAGCAACTACGAAAGCTGCGTCAACAGGAGGCATCGGTGCCTGAATCCGTTCCTTTGCCTTCACCACTGGCTCCGCTGGCAACTGCCGTACCCCCAGAAGCTCCCAAGCCACACGAGCTATTAGACCCCGTAGACCACAAACCGGCTTTTAACTCGCCATTTACTGCCGATACCCAAGCCGAGTGGATCGATCCTTATAACAGCGTGACAATTGACCCGCTGAGCGGCAATAGCGGCTCGGCGCCGGGCTCGCAAACAGATGGTTTTATTGAACCCTCCAAAACAATACAACCCCCGGCTGAGCCGCCAAAAACACCGCTAACGGCGGCTGCTCTAGCAAACCCCGTGGCCGTTGGATCCGCGCCTGGTAACACTATGCCGGCGGTGGATAATGCCCGCAGCGCGGTAGAAAGCGCTATCGCCTCCAGCCCGTTTGACCCCGCTTTCGCGCCGCCTGTCAATTCACTCAATGCTCAAACAATGGGCCCGGAATTGCATGGCTCCAGGAGCGCGAATATTACACCGAGTCTGCAGCTGCCTACTAATGGTGCTCCAGCGCCGGCTGCCGATATCGCCCCGCCAGCGCCGCCAACGGTACCGCCGCCGCTAGTACCAATAAACGGCCAATAACTGGTCTAAACCAAATTTGACATCTTACAATTCACACTTAACATTTATTTAGCATTTGTCATTTCACAGGTGTTAATGCTACTTGAAAGATGTAAAATAAATGCTCAATGATAAATGAAAAGTGCTAAATGCTTAAGATGGACGGATTTTTATTAGTTGATAAGCCAGCTGGCATGACATCTCACGATGTTGTCGCAAAAGTGCGAAGCATTTTGCGACAAGTCCAGAGCTCAGAGCTAAGAGTCCACAGCAAAGACCAAGAACTCTCAGCTCTTGGTTCTCGGCTCTCAGCTCGCGCACCAAAGGTGCGCGTGGGCCATACTGGCACTCTGGATCCGGCGGCCACCGGCCTAATGATTTTAGTTTTAGGCAAATACACCAAGCGGGCGGGAGAATTCAGCAAGCTGGATAAGACTTATGAGGCGGAGATAATTCTTGGAAAAGTTAGTTCAACTGGTGATAGTGAGGGCACGATTAGTAAAACGCAAAATGTAAAAAGCAAAAAGCCAACCGAAAAGGAAATTCAAAAAGTTTTGGGCACATTTTTGGGTGAGATCCAGCAGACGCCGCCAGCTTTCAGCGCCATAAAAGTAGACGGCCAGCGGGCTTATAGGCTGGCGCGGCAGGGGAAAGAAGTGAAACTCCAGCCGCGCAAGGTTACAGTGCACAGGTTACAGGTTACAGAATATGAATATCCGACCCTTAAATGCACAACGGAGGTTAGTAGCGGCACATATATCCGTTCGCTGGCGACTGATATCGGCGCCAAACTCGGCACCGGCGGCTATTTATCCTCCCTCCGCCGCACCCAAGTCGGCAGTTTTCATCTGGAAAATGCCCTCAAAATCGACGACCTAACTCCTTCGAACATCGAAACCCGCCTTCGCCCCGCTTAAAAGCCTGAGCGGAGCAGTCGGTAATCCCGCATATTTTCAGCTCTTTTCGCAATCTGATTGCTAGACTGCTCAAAACCAGGAAAATAAGCGGGACAGGTCAGATTATGGAGCATCAAGATTTTAGTGCTGGGGTTGCAAAAATAGCCAAAGTGTGGTAATATTGGTAATATTAAAGAATTAAAATGACTAAAACCGAATTGCCATATTTTGAACGACAACTTCCTATTCGGCCAGAAGGGCTAGTTAAAAACTACAAAGATGCAGTAAAAGAAAAAGATCGAGTTATTAAAATCGAAGATTTACTAAGGAGAGGCACTTGGCGTGGTGCGCTCGGTCGAGTGTTTCTTGGCTGGGGGAACGCTAATAGATATAACAATGCCATGGCAGGTCCCGACAGAGAAAGGTCTATTGCTAGGTCCCATGTTAATGCGTCTCTGGACCTTTATAAAGAACAAGCGAAAAATGAGGCTCGCGCAAAGGGCAAAAATATTGAATTGCTCGAGGATATGCCCCGTAGAAAACGTAAGTATATTGAATATCAGCATATGCGCAACGAAGTGAGGGATTTATTGGCTCCACTTATGGACGAATATAATAAGGTTGCTGCTGAGAGTGATCCTTCGGATCATGTATATTTCGAGTTCAGTCGTGAAGGTAATAATGAGCTTTCAGAGTTCCATATGTACACCATGCCTTTTACTGATAGCGATGATGGCAGACCCAGTTTTGAGGGCCGGTTTATAGAGAAGTGGCCACAGAACAAACCTCATAATGACCATGGCAGTTTCCATTACGCCAACTTCGTCCTTAGCGGTCTTGATAATTGGGAGCGTGAAGAACATGAATTCCGGGCTGCCGAGCGCGTAGTTGAAGCCCTAAAAGATGGGACTATTCATTTTGACGGTGTAGTTAAGCAATCTGACTTAACCCCCAAAACTAAAGAAGTAAATCAATAAACATTGCTAAATCACCTCTGATTTGCTATAATTGGCCGCAAGAATGATCACCAGTGAGAAGAAGCCCGGCAGTGAGCTTTCGAGATTATTCGACTCATCCATGAGGCTTAGCTCGCTGGTGCACCAATCAATAGCAGTAAATCATACGGTCAAGGATGATGTTTATGTCGAATGATGTAGTTACAGGAGAAGGCGAGCTGACTCGAAAGTCTACTGCCGGGAAGGCCAGGATTATATCCGATCTTCAGGCTCACAAAACCGATACCGGTTCGTCCGCAGTGCAGGTCGGTATTATGACCGAGCGGATTGCCGAGTTGACGGCGCATATGAAGACGCACAAACACGATTTCGCCGCCCGCCGGTCATTGCTGCAACTGGTCGGCAAACGCAAACGGCTGCTCAAATATATCGCCGCCCAGAGCGGGGATGAGTACCTGGCTTTGATTAAAAAGCTCGGTATTAGACGCTAGCACCTTAATTTTACATTTGTCATTTCACACTTATCATTTATTTATCAGGTGTCATTTCATCAATGATGAATGGTAAATGTCTAAATAAATGTGAAATGTAATCTGTAAAATGTTAAATAATCGTGGGTGATAGAGCACAGCTTTTCGCGAAAAAAGCGAATGGTTGGACCTTGTCACCCAAAGAAAGGCAAACAACAGATATGGCAGAGACCAGTAGGCATAACAGTAACTTTTTTCGTATACGAGCGATTCGCTTGGGCGATGCATTGCAATTACCAGGCGAACAAGGTGTATCCAATGGATACATTGCGGAGCGGTGTGATTGCAATGCGCGTCCAAAGAATTGCGTAGTAGAAAAGGAGTTGCTGGTATGACTACTATCAATCCGTTTGGCAAAAAAATAATTAAAGTCAGTACTGACTTTTGTGGCCAGGAGCTCAGCTTGGAAGTAGGGCGTGTAGGCTTTAGGACCAGCGCTTCGGTGGTTGCCCGTTATGGCGATACGGTGGTGCTAGGCACAGCCATGGTGAGCCCGGAAACTGTTCAGGGGCTGGATTATTTCCCGCTGAGCATTGATTACGAAGAAAAATTTTATGCCGCCGGTAAGATTAGCGGCAGCCGGTTTATTAAGCGCGAGGGCCGCCCATCTGATGAAGCGATACTGATTGGCCGTTTGATTGACCGCCCGATACGGCCTCTATGGCCCAAGGGCTATAGGCACGAAGTACAGGGTGTGGCCACTGTTTTGAGCTTGGACCCGGCATTTAGGCCTGATTCCATAGCAATGATCGTTATGTCCGCCGCCTTTATGCTAACCGGCGTACCATTTGAGGGCCCGGTAGCTGGTATACGGGTTGGTTTGGTGAATGGCAAACCCAAGGCTTTTGCCAGCGTAGAAGAATTGGAGCAAGGCGAACTAGACCTGGTGGTAGCCGGCACCAAAGACGGCGTGATGATGGTAGAAGCTGGCGCTCGCGGGGTCAGCGAGGACGCCGTAGTTGAAGCTATGGAATACGCCCATAAGGCTATTCAGCCAGCAATTGAACTGCAGAATGAGCTGGTAAAAAAGGTGGGAATAACACCTCAGGAATATAAGCTTATATTGCCCGACGAAGATATCCAGAAGCAGGTCAATAAGTGGGTAGAAGGCAAAATGGGCAAAGCCCTGCGTGCCCCGTATCCCGAGCGTAATGATTTAGTCTCCGACCTGCGCCACAAAATGCACGAGCATTTCCGTAGCCAGCTTGGAGAAGAATATGACAAAGAAGTTAAGGCGGAATGGGATGAGGCCTTTGACATGGCCATCCACAAGGACGTGCGGGATGGCATCTTAGATGAAAATATCCGGCCCGATGGCCGCAAATTAACGGAGATACGGCCGCTAAGTAGCGAGGTAGCCTTGCTGCCAAGGGCCCATGGTTCCAGCCTGTTTACCCGTGGTGTTACCCAGGCATTAAATATTGTTACGCTAGCGCCGCTTTCTTATGCACAAATGGTAGACACCATGGAACGTGAAGGTGAACGCCGCTACATGCACCACTACAATGCTCCGGGTTACACCGTTGGCGAGGTGCGCCGTCTGGGAGCCCCAGGCCGGCGTGAAATTGGCCACGGTTATCTGGCAGAAAAGGCGCTGAGTACCGTTTTACCGACCGAAGCCGATTTTCCTTACACCATCCGCTCGGTTACTGAAATTATGAGCCAAAACGGCAGCACCTCGATGGCGGCAACTTGCTCCTCGTGCATGGCGTTAATGGACGCCGGTGTACCGCTAAGCGCGCCGGTCAGCGGCATTGCTATGGGCTTGATGACCGACGGCACAAAAAATGTTATTTTGAGCGACATTGCCGATGCTGAAGATTTTGCCGGCGATATGGACTTTAAAGTAGCCGGTACTGCCAAAGGTGTTACAGCCCTGCAGATGGATATGAAAGTCCACGGATTGTCAGTAGCAGTACTTAAAAAAGCCTTAGAGCAGAGCAGGACCGGCCGGGCGGAGATCCTGCAGCACATGCTGTCGGTAATTCCTGAACCTAGAGCCGAGATGAGCCCGTACGCACCACGCGTTGAGGCCATTCAAATTAACCCAGAAAAGATCCGCGAGGTTATTGGCAAGGGCGGCGAAACTATCAATAAAATAATTGCTGAAACCGGCGCTGAAATTGATATTAAAGACGACGGCACGGTGATGGTCGCCAGCCCTGATAAAACCAGCATTGATGCCGCCATCAAATATATCCGCACGCTGACAGCCGAACCGGAAGTTGGTAAAATATATGAGAACTGCCGGGTCGTAAGCGTTTTAGACTTTGGCGCCTTTGTGGAAATTATGCCGGGCAAAGAGGGCCTGGTGCACGTCAGCGAGATGAAAGAAGAGCGGGTGGAAAAACCAAGCGATGTGGTCAAAGAGGGCGATCAAGTAACCGTTAAGCTGATAGCGATTGATGACCGTGGGCGTCTGCAGCTATCCATGAAAGCCGCACAGCGGGAGCTTGATAAGAAATAAAATGGCAAGACAAGATGCCAACCAAGTGAATATGCCGGCGTATCTGCAGTATTGGTGGGCCGGGCTGATTACGGTGATCATATTTCTGGTTATATCTTACGGTTTTGTGTCCTGGGCCATTAATTCGGGTAGTTTATGGCAGTATGTCTTGGCTATAGTGTTCTTTGTCTGGGCTGTCAAAGTATTCGTTCGGGCGGTGCGCCGGATTTTTAATCGTTAATGTTTTAAAAGTATGACTAAACAATCAACTAACGCAGAGCTTCTTGAGAAGATTAAGGCCGATATTTTGGTCCAGAAAATCTGTCCAGAACTAGCCGCGGGCGCTACTCAGCTGGTATTTGCTGACGGCAATCCGAACGCGGAGGTGGTTTTTATCGGTGAAGCCCCTGGTAAAAGCGAAGACGAACAAGGTTTGCCATTCGTTGGGGCGGCCGGTAAGTTTTTGGACGAACTGTTAGCCGGGATCGGCATGAAGCGCCCCGATGTTTACATTACCAATATCGTAAAATACCGTCCGCCCGAGAACCGCGACCCTTACCCAGATGAAAAAGTTGCCTTTTTGCCGTTTTTACGCCGCCAACTCGAGGTTATTAAGCCTAAATTGGTGGTGACGCTTGGCCGCCACAGTATGGACGCCTTCTTGCCGAGCCTGCAGATCAGCCAAGTCCACGGCCAACCCAAAAGGTACAAGGGGCAAGTTTACCTACCACTGTTTCACCCTGCCGCCGCTCTTTACAATGGCGGTCTAAGGCAAACAATGGTAGACGATTTTTCACGGATCCCGCGCATTTTAACGCAAATTACCCGCGTGCCATCCGCCAAGGCGGAGGTGCGAAGTTCTGCTTCCCAAAGTTCTAAAAAAGCCAACAAATTGCTGTAAATAGTGGAAGCTCCAATTATTAATGAAACCAAAGTTTTAATAACTAAATCTAAAAAGGAGAAAAATATTTAAAATGAATCCAAAAAACAACAATCAATCAAGGCGTCCGCGCTCACAGCAGACGAATAATTCCCGTAGGCGGAACCCCCAAAAAGATGGAGCAATCCGTAATGTCAGCAGGGGGGCGGCTATACGCGCCCAAAAAATGGCAGTCCAAGACGCCAACCGCGTAGCTAGCCAGTACTTGGACGCGGCTACTAAGCAAACTGACCAGCCCCGCCTGCCAGCCGGCAGGCCGGGGCGTGCCAATGTAGTGGATGACAGCCCGCGGCTTAGAATTACTGGCCTGGGTGGTATGGATGGCGGCGGCTCTAAAAACATGATAGTCATTGAATATAAAAACGATGCGATTGTCATCGACTGTGGCAATGATCTGGGCGTGGATTTGCCGGGCATTAATTATGGCATCGCCGACACTACTTATCTGGATCAAATCAAAAATAAAATTCGGGCTTTCGTAATTACCCATGGCCACTTGGATCATATTGGCGGGCTACCACATATTTTGCCCAAGTACAACGTGCCAGTTTACGGTAGCCGCTTTACTATTGGCCGGGTGGAAGAAATTTTCGAAAATTTTGGGCTGCCAATGCCGGATGGCTTTGAGCTGAAAACAGTCATAATGAACGAAACTACGCACGAGCGTCTAAAAATCGGTGAATTTTTTGTGGAGTTAGTTAGGGTAACACACTCTATACCAGGTAGTACGGCAATAGTAATAGATACACCGCTGGGCAGAATCATAAATAGCGGCGATTTTCGCTTTGATTCCAATCCGTTAGACCACGAAAAGACTGACATGAACCGCTTTCAGGAACTAGCGCGCGATGGCGTATTAGTTCTGATGAGCGAATCCACTACTACCGAGCGCCCGGGCCGGACGCCGTCTGAATCTACTATCGAGCAAAGTTTCATAGATATCATGAGCAATGCCGAGGGCCGTATCTTTGTCGGCCTGTTTTCCACCAACATGAACCGCGTGCAGATGATTATCAATGCTGCCGTTCACCATGGCAAAAAAGTAGCTATGGATGGCCGCAGCATGATCAGTACGTTGGAGATGGCGGTCAGGAACGGCTTCATGAAAATTCCCAAAGGTACATTTGTACCGATATCCAGTGTGGCTAATATGAAGGATGACCAAGTGGTGGTGGTCTGCACTGGTTCGCAGGGCGAGTCCAATTCGGCATTGGTGCGTATGGCCATGGGCGATCACAAGCACATCCAGCTGAAAGAGCAGGACACCGTGATTTTGTCCAGTACGCCTATTCCATACAGTGGTAACGACGCTTTGATTCGTGCCATGACGGACGACATGTTACGCAAAGGCGTGCATGTTTACCGTCACGAAACGCATGACGTAGATAATGTCGGCCCGCTGCATGTCTCTGGCCACGGTAGCCAGGAAGAATACCGCGAGATGATCGAAATGCTAAAACCCAAGTTTTTCATTCCGGTTTATGGCGACTATACTGCTAAAAAATACCATATTGATTTGGCTATCCAGGCGGGTGTTCCGCGGGCTAACACGATCAATGCCGAGAACGGCGAAGTCATTAGCGTCAGCGGCTCTAAGATGGAAAAGGATGGCGAAGTACCGCACGGCACGATTCTAGTGGACCAAACCGGCGCCATCGTCAGCACCGTAGTGGTTAAAGACCGCGTACTGCTGGCCGAAGAGGGCTTGGTGGCAGTCGTTCTGACTGTCGATAAAAAAACCGGCTCGCTGCTCACCAGCCCGGACATCATCAGCCGCGGCTTCATCTACATGAAAGATAACGAGGAGTTGATGAATGCCTTTAGGACAGAACTACGCCGTGCGGTGGTGCAGCGCTTCAAGCGGGTAGATTTGGACCGATTTAAAGCCGAGCTGCGTGATTACGTCACGCACTTTTTGTACGAGCAGACGCAGCGCAGCCCGATTGTCATTCCGGTGGTCAATGTCATTGGCGGCCGGGTAGAGAAGGGCAATAACGACCTGCATAAAACTGGTGCTAACGGCCAACCGGTGGCTAAAACACCAGAGGAAATTGCTCTTGAGCAGCAGCGACGCTTCGCGCAGATGAGGCAACGTCTGCTGAACCAAGACGCCCGCGTCGACTAGGTTGAGGTCCGTCCTTGGAAAAGGATAGATAAAACTTTGTGGTTTTAATTTCTTAACTGTACCTTTTCCAAGGACGGACCTCTTCACGCCTCAGCCGATTGACAACTGAGGCGTGAATGTGTTATAATTACAACATTGTGCACGTTCTATTAATTTTCTTATAAACCTTATAGCTTAAGGTATAATCAATCTGTAATGGCTAAAAAACGCAAACCTGGCCGACCCCCTAAAAAACATAGTGAGCTGGCAAAACCTTCGGCCAATTTTTGGCGCGGCGCTGGTGCCGTAGTGACTATAGTAGCTGGCGTCGTTTTAGCTTTTGGGGCGATTATTTCGGCGCCGCTGCCACACGATCTCTGGAATGGCGTGTGGTGGGCCTTTGGAGCAGCAACACTTATGGTGCCTTTGGCGCTAGTTTATCTGGGCGCCTTGAAATTTTTGAGCGAAGACCAACAGATACCGCTGGCCAAACTGGCCGGCACCATCTGCCTGCTGGTATTTTCAGCCAGCTGGTTGCAGAGCGCTTTTCTGCAAACTGATGCCGCCACTGGTAACTCAATTGGTGGTCACGGCGGCCACGTCGGCCAAGCGGTTGGCAATCTACTGGTAGGGGCGATGGGATGGTTTTTGGCCTCTTTAGTGTTCATTATTTTAACGTTATTTGCGATTTTCTTTACCTTTGGTATCGAACCGCGGGTGTTGCTAAAACTGGGTAAATTATTTAGACGCGAAAAGCCCGAAGGCGGTGAAGAAGATCTTGCCGCCCTGAAAAGTAAGATGAATCCAGGTTTTCAGCTACACGAAGGCGTGCCGGTAGAGCACAGTACGCTAGCACGGGTTTCCTCGCTTCGTAACACTGCTCAAAGACTCGCGCCGGAAGCTGACCATGCAGCTCTGACTGCCGCCAGCGACCCCGATTGGCAATTTCCGTCGCTAGACTTGCTGAGCCAAAAGCAAGATAAGGCCGACCCCGGCAATGTGCAGGAGAACGCTGAAACTATCAAAGAGACTTTTGCCAATTTCAACATCGACGTGGATGTGGAAGGCGCCAGTGTTGGCCCACGGGTTACACAATATACCATAAAGCCGCCAACAGGGGTAAAACTGACTAAACTAACGCAGCTGGAAGACAACCTCAAGTTAGACTTGGCTGCCCACAGTATCCGCATGGAGGCACCGATCCCCGGCAAACGCGCTGTGGGTGTGGAGGTGCCTAATGTTAAAGCATCAACCGTTACCATTCGTAGCCTGCTTTCCAGTCCGGAGTGGAGCGAGTCTCCAAGCAATTTAAGTTTTGCCGTGGGCAAAGACATAGTAGGTAACCCGGTAGTGGCAAATCTGGATACCATGCCTCATCTGCTGATTGCGGGGCAGACCGGTTCCGGCAAATCAGTCATGATTAATACCTTACTGACCAGCTTGCTATACCGCAATAGCCCGTCGGATATGAAGCTGATTTTGGTGGATCCTAAGCAGGTGGAAATGACCCTTTATAGAGATATTCCGCACCTGTTGGCGCCGGTTATAAATGAACCCGAAAGATGTATCAGTGCTTTTAAATGGGCGATCGCCGAAATGGAGCGGCGCCTGAGAACTTTTGCTGAAGTGGGTACGCGCAACATCCACGAATACAACTCGGTGAAAAGAGAAGAAGGTATGCCTTACATAATCATTGTAGTGGATGAGCTGGCCGACCTGATGATGATGGCTGCCCGCGACGTGGAAGCCTTGGTGGTGCGCCTGGCAGCCAAGGCCCGGGCCGCTGGTATCCATCTGGTAATCGCCACCCAGCGCCCAAGCGTAGATGTTATAACTGGCCTGATTAAGGCCAATGTGCCAGCCCGGATCGCTTTTACCACCGTGCAGCAGGTTGACAGCCGTACTATCATTGACCAAGCCGGCGCTGAAAAACTGCTGGGCACCGGCGACATGCTATTCTCTATCCCCGAATACGCTAAGCCCAAACGCTTGCAAGGCGCATTTATCAGTAATGCCGAGACCACTAAAGTTTGCGACTTTTTGCGTGCCCAACGCCCGCCGAGCTATAACGAAGAAGTAGTCAGCCAGCCGGTGCAGTTAACCGGCCGGGGCAGTATAGTGTCACAGATCGAAGGCGGCGCCGATGACGACATGTGGAAAGACGCCGTATCGGTGGTGGTCGCCAACCGTAAGGCCAGCACGTCTTTGCTGCAGCGCAAACTGCGCATCGGCTATGGCCGCGCCTCCCGCCTGATGGACATGATGGAAGAGCAGGGCATAATCGGCCCGGCCGACGGCGCCAAGCCACGCGACGTGTTGGTCCATAGCGTGGATGAAGTCTTTGGCAGGGAAGAAGAAGAGCCCGCAGAACAGGCTAGACACGATGACGATATCTACGACGACATGCCGGACGAGTAGCCCTTAGGCGCAAGGAAAGACGCGGTGAGAAACCGCGTAGTTTTTCTCATACGCTAATAGCGGTAGAACTCGGGCTTAAATGGTCCGTCAGCCGAGACGTCGAGATATTTAGCTTGTGCAGGTGTAAGTTTGGTTATTTTGCCGCCCAACGCTTCTACGTGGAGTTTGGCAATTTTTTCATCTAGATGTTTAGGTAGCTGATGCACTCCCAAATCGTAATTTTTGGTAAATAACTCTATCTGGGCTAGCACCTGATTGCTAAAAGAATTGCTCATCACGAATGATGGATGGCCGGTGGCATTACCCAGATTTACTAGCCGGCCTTCGGCCAGCAGTATTATGCGGTGCCCGTCTGGGAAGCTATATAGATCTACCTGCGGTTTGATTTCTTGCTTTTTAATCCCAGGCAGGCAGTTTAACTCAGCGACCTGAATTTCGGTATCAAAATGGCCGATATTGCAGACAATGGCTGTATCTTTCATCAACTTCATGTGATCTATCGTAATGACATCATTGCAACCGGTGGCCGTTACAAATATGTCGGCTTCTTTTACCGCTTGTTCCATAGTTACGACCTCGTAACCTTCCATCAAGGCCTGCAAAGCGCAAATCGGGTCAATTTCTGTGATAAGCACACGGCAACCGTAAGAGGCCAGCGATTGGGCGCTGCCTTTACCCACGTCGCCGTAACCGGCGACTACGGCGACTTTTCCAGCCAGCATTACGTCAGTGGCACGCTTTATGCCGTCTACTAGTGACTCCCGGCAACCATACTTATTATCGAACTTACTTTTGGTGACAGAGTCGTTAACATTTATTGCCGGGACTTTAAGCTTGCCGACCTTCAACATCTGGTAGAGCTGGTGAACTCCAGTGGTAGTTTCTTCTGAGATGCCCTTAATTCCCGCCAGTAGTTTTGGATATTTGTCGTGCACCCACTTAGTTAAATCACCACCATCATCCAGTATCATGTTGGGGCCTTTTCCGCCCGCGAATTTTAGGGTTTGGTCAACGCACCACCAGTATTCTTTCTCCGTTTCACCCTTCCAGGCAAACACCGGTACGCCGGTTGCAGCAATGGCCGCCGCCGCGTGGTCTTGGGTGCTAAAAATATTGCACGATGCCCAGCGAACTTCGGCTTCCAATTCTTTCAAAGTTTCAATTAAAACAGCCGTTTGGATAGTCATATGCAAGCACCCGGCAATCCGAGCGCCTTTGAGGGGCTTTTTGGCTGCGTACTCCGCGCGGATACTCATTAAACCTGGCATCTCTTTTTCTGCCAGAATAATTTCCGTGCGGCCCCACTTGGCCAGGCTTATGTCCTTAACTTTATAATCAGTTTTTGGCATGACAACTCCTTTATAGCTTATTTAGGTAACAGCTCTTTAAATTCTCGCTGGTAGCGTGAGGCTGCCTCATTCAAGTTAAACACATGATTTTGAGTACCGGGCTGTTCTATCGCATAAGCTGCACAAATGGCACCTAGCCTTGCCGATATTTTTAAATCCCAGCCGCGGACGTAACCATGCAAAAAACCGGCTCTATAAGCGTCCCCGGCACCCGTAGGGTCAACTATCTTCTTGGGTTTACCAATACCAATGTGAATAGGTTTTGGCACGTTTTTACCTTCTACGACTGAACCTTGGCTGCCCAAGGTCGTTATTACTATTGGTACGAGTGATTTTACTTCAGTTTCGGTCCTTCCGGTCTTTTGGCAAATAACGGACAGCTCGTAGTCGTTTACAATAAGCACCTCGGCCACGCTTACCCCAGCTCGAATATCCTCACCACTAATATTAGTAACTTGCTGGCTAACATCATAAAAAAGCCGCAGTCCAAACTCTTTACACTGGGCAACCTGGTGATTCATTGCCTTAGGATCATGCGGCGCAATTACCATAAAGGCATCTTTATTTTTCCAAGGCGCAAAGCTGAGTTTGGCGCTATCAAACATGGCGCCGGGGTAAAAACCGCCAATCTGGCGGTTGCCGCCATCAGTGAATACGTTAAAACTGGCAGTGGGCAGTTGGCTTTTATGTACGTGCTTGGTGTTTATGCCTAATTTGTCCAGATCTTGCATATATTCATCGGCCTCTCGTCCAACTGAGCCTAGGAGCACAGGCTGATTGCCAAGTAGTGCCATAGTGTAAGCAATGTTAGCGCCAATGCCGCCACGACTATCAGCCAAATTATCTAAGAATATAGAAATGGATAATGAATGAATCTTCTCAAACTTAATCAAATCCGTAAAATGCCCACCAAAATTCATAATGCGGTCAATGGCAATTGAGCCCGAGATGACAACTAACGGCAAATTTTGCACTGAGGTAATCTTAGCAGGGGCTTAAGGCCGTAAGCAAGTAATGGCTGATGGATATGATGGAAGAAAGCGGGATAAATTGCGAAATTATTACAAAAAGCTTGCGTTAATCCAGCAAGCTTTTTATTATAAGGCTAGAGGGTTAACAAAAATGGCAGGAATGAAACCATGCATCCGGGATTAAATGCCATCCCTGACTGTGTTTCGGGCAACCAAAGCCTATCCGCGCCTTTAAGCGCGGATTTTTGTTTTAAGGAGGGCTGGCGTGCCTGACCTAAGAGAAATGGCTCAAGCTGACAAGATAACTGGACTCCCCTATCATATATATTATGGCCCTGAGCATCTTGGTCTAGCTTCTGACATTCATCATGGTAATCAGGGTAATATTCTGGTAAGGTCTGTATTCCCAAAAATCGTAGCTGATGCGTATCGAGCATCCCGGGTACATAGGGTGCCGATAGAATTTCATAGCGGCGGCTCCCCAATCGGCTTCCATAAAAAATACGCTAGTACTGATTTAGCCCTAGGCATTAGCGGCCCAAATGAAAAAATATCTCTAGCCATTTCAGGCGTTGTGCCTCGCTGGGCTTATGATATGAGAAGCGGCGAAGGACTTCTAAAGTATTTAAGTGATGAAGAGCACGAGTTTCTAACCAGCCCAGAAAGAACATTCGTCGAAGGAACTCACTCCAGACCCAGTAAAAGAGAGAGGCATCGCTTAGCTATAGGCCATTACTATGCCTACCAGGCTCTGCAGCAGTTGATGACACAAGACGAAGCAGCTAATAATATAGAGAAGATTCTTCTGAGCAGTGACGAAACAGTAATTCGCGCGCTAGGTAGTTTAATGTATGAACAATCGTTGGATATTTTAGATGATCTGCTACAGCCTACCATGACAATTTATGCAGAAGCTAAGAAACAAGGTATGGTACCTGCGTGGTCAAGAGAGCCCCATCTTGCTATGCGCGAGTATTTGCCAGCAGCCAGATTTGGCGAATATCTTCAGGCGGGCGGCGTAGCAGACGAATCAGAAAGTTTGGCAGCCTAAATGATAGCTTTACAAACAGGGGTGAGAGTGCTACCATTACAAGCGTAAACAACTAACTTCAGGTTGGGGCGACTCATATAGGCACCCAGCCCGAGACCAAAGGAAGGAGTGCGAGTTTTGAATCAGTACGAGATTGCGGTGCTTTATCACCCGGATCTAGAAATTGATTTGGCTAAGGCCGAGGACCGCGTTAAAAAAATCATCGCCGACAATGGCGGCGAAATCACCAAAACCGACAATTGGGGTAAGCGCAAGCTGGCTTATCCTATCAACAAACAGGAGCACGCCGTATATGTTTTTTACGACGTATTAATGCCTGCCGAGAACGTCCAAAAAGCCGAACAGACCCTCAACATAACGGATGAGATCATTCGCTTTTTGATAACCAAACCGGATCTGAAGGCCAAAGCCAAGGCAGAGGCGCTAAAGGCTGAAAAAGCCAAAAAAGCGGCCGAGAGCGACGACGAGGACGAAGAATCCACTGATGATAAAGAGGAAGAGTAGTAAAATTAGGTTAATAAGGAGATTTTGAGATGGCAAGAAGTTTTAATCAAGCAACATTGATGGGTAACCTAACCCGCGATCCAGAGCTGCGCACTACGCCCAACGGCCAGAGCGTTTGCAATTTTGGGCTGGCGCTAAACCGCAGTTACAAGAGTGCCGACGGCGAGTGGGTAGAAGCCACAGATTTTGTCGACATCGTAGCTTGGGGGCCGCTGGGCGAACGGGTCGCGCAGTATCTAAGCAAGGGCCGTCCGGCACTAGTCAGCGGTAGGTTGCAGAGCCGCAGCTGGGAACAAGACGGCCAAAAACGCAACAAACTGGAAGTTGTGGCCCAAGACGTGACGTTTCTGGGCAGCCCGGGCGGAGCACCGTCCGGTGCAGTGCCAAAAGACGATGACCAGACCGCTGACGAACCAGCAGCCGCACCCGCCAAAAAAGCCGCCGGCAAGAAAAAAGATGAAGATGTAGTTATTGAGGATATCGGCGACGAGCCTATCAACCTCGACGATATTCCTTTTTAGGGAGTAGTGGGTAGAGAGTAGAGAATAGTAAGTCCATGCAAGAATTTTTAACAAGAGAGTCTGCAAAATGGGTAGAGCTGCCTTTGAATCCAGTTGACCGTCACAGACGCGTTCTAGAGTATCTTGGGGATCGAAGCTTTACAGGCGCACGAGTGATTCTTAACCCGACTGAACGACCGGATGTGAAAGAACTGGCTGACAAGGATCCTATGACTGTAATAGTTCATACTTTTAACCCAATCTACGGTAGATGGACATTGCGAAAGGTCGCAAAGACTTTAGAGGCAGTTGACCGAATGGTCAGTGACGAAATTATAGAAGGAGGTATTGAGAACTAATGGCAAAGATATTTAAACACCGGACGGACGTAGCCTATTTTGACTACAAGGATTTTAAGACCTTGCAGCGCTACGTTAACCAGTACGGTCAGATAGAACAACGTAAAAAAACCGGTCTGACCGAGTCTAAGCAGCGTCAGCTGGCCCGGGCCATCAAGCGAGCCCGCCACATCGCTTTGCTACCATTTGTATCCAACGGCTAATAAAACTTTCGAGGCGGCGCACTGTGGCGTCAAAGCCTGCGCGCCTCACTCGAAGTATTGGCAAAATACATCTCTTTCCAGTGCTCGGCTCTTCCTTACATTGCATTCACCTAGAAAGTTTTAGAAAATGAACAAGGATTTATATGGCTTTATCAATTACTAATCTTAAAAAAGGGACGATTTTTGCGCTGGACGACGTGCCATACCGGGTGCTGGAGTATAGCCATAAAGTTATGGGCCGCGGTGGTTCAACCGTAAATGTTAAGATCAAAAGCCTGATAGATGGTAGAGTGCTGGCCAAAACTTTTCATGGTAGTGACCAAGTTGATGGCGCCGATGTGGCCAACCGGCCGATGCAATACCTGTATGCCGACGGAACAAAATTTTATTTCATGGATCCGGTGAGCTTTGACCAATTTGAATTGCCTGCCGGGCTATTGGAAGACAAAGCCGGCTTCATGCGCGAGGGCGACGAAATTACCGCCCAGTTTTTTGATGGCCGCATTATTAATATCGAACTGCCCAAAAACCTGTCGCTAAAAGTTACTTATACCGAAAATGCTGTGAAAGGCGACACATCCAGCGCCATCACCAAAGACGCAACACTCGAGACCGGCATGACCATCAAAGTACCGGCTTTTATTAACCAAGGCGACGTTATCAGCGTGGATACGCTGACGGGGACTTACCGTGAACGAAAAAAAGACCAATGATTACTACCTATGACAACTTACCTCTGGTACGACAAGAAGCAGAAGAACCGCCAATCTTTTTAAAAACCGGATCTTTTGATCTTTTTCATGAAGGGCACATAGATATACTGAAGTTCTTGAAATCCCTGGGCGGCATTTCGGTTGTCGGTGTCTCGCCGGATAGTCGAGTTAGGCAGAGAAAGGGACCCGGCAGACCAGTCAAAAATGAAAATGCTGGAGTTCAGGACGTCGAAGATAGCGGTTTAGTTAATTACGTGTTTGTTATGCCTGAGGGAGTACTTGGCGTACCCAAATCTATCAATAGATTAAGGCCTGATGCATTCGTTGAACACCGGTCAGATTCTATAGGAGTGGGAATCACAAAAGCCTTATTGGGATTAATAAGAGTTAAATACGTAGTTTGCGACGACCCAAGAATTTGCTCCACGACAGAGATTATTGAAAGTAAAACAAGATTAGCCGTCGAAACATCTGTCCTTACTAAACAGGGCGATATCATTGGCGAAAGGGTAAAGTAAATGGCCGGGCGGAATGAGCATTTGGTCGTGATAATGCTTGAGCCAATGCCGATGGGTGAGGAATTCGAAATCTGGCCGCCACATATCACTTTGGTGCCGTGGTTCCCGTGCGATGATGGCCAGCGTCTGGATGAAACTTTAGTCAAGGTCGCCAGCCGGCACAAAAACTTTGTAGTAGAAGCAGGCAAGGTGGAAACATGGGGAGGAAAAAAGAAATATGAGGCCCAAAAAATAAATGACGGCGGCGAACTAGGCCGGCTGCACTGGGATATCTTTCATAGCCTGGAGAAAAACGGCTTCCCGCTGCACCAAAAAGATTTTTTGGGCGAACGCTATACGCCGCACATCGCCTTGCGCAACCGCCTGCAAAAAGGCCAGGCGCTGGAACGCGGCCGGGAAATAGCAATAGCGAAATTTACGTTGGTCAAACAGCTAAGGTTGAAAGACTCTGGACGGATGATAAAATCACCAGTGAAAGACTATGAACTCAGCTGAAAACCCGCGCTATGTTAGCCGTGCCGCACTTAAGCTGGCTGGTGCTTCTGCCAATTTTGGATTAGATTTCACGGATAAAACAGTGCTGGATGTGGGCAGCAGCACCGGTGGTTTCACCGATTTTGCCTTAAAAAATGGCGCCCAAAAAGTCATTGCCGTGGATGTCGGCACTGATCAGATGCATTCCAGCCTGCGCCATGATCCGCGGGTTGAACTGCATGAAAAAACCGACATCAGGGACTTTAAACTGGACGCTAAACCAGACCTCATCTTAATAGACGTGAGTTTTATTTCGCTGCATGAAGTTCTGCCGGCGGTGGTCAGATTATCATCAAAAAATACCCAAATCGTGGCTATGTGCAAACCACAATTTGAAGCCAGTGCTAAAGATTTGAACAGGGGAGTGATAAAAAATGACACGCTGCGGCGAAGAATTCTAAAGGATTTTGAGGCTTGGGCAAAAGATCTGTTCATAATTGAAGCCAAAACTGACAGTGAAATAGCTGGCAGTAGGGGTAATGTAGAGCGTTTTTATTTGCTCAAGATCAAAGCCCCGAGGCCTAAACATTAAATCTGAACTCAACAACGAAATATGAGGAACCCCACGCGGGTTCCTCACCTGAGCCGGGCACGAAATAAATTCGACGTTCGGGCTGCTCTTCCTGTAGCTAGACATTAAATCTGAACTCAACTACGTCGTCGGGTCGCATAACGTAGGTTTTGCCCTCGGTGCGGACTTTGCCGGCGGCCCGGACGGCAGCCTCTGAACCAGCGTTAATTAAATCGTTATAGTCAATAACCTGGGCGGCAATAAAACCCCTTTCAAAATCAGTATGAATGACTCCGGCAGCTTGCGGAGCAGTGGCACCCTTAGCGATAGTCCAGGCCCGCACTTCTTTTTCGCCGGCAGTCAGAAAGCTTTGTAGACCAAGTGTGTCATACGCAGCATGAATTAGCTGGATGAGACCGCTTTCTTTTTGGCCGTAACTGGCCAGCAACTCCTGCCTGTCTGGCTCATCGAGCCCGCGCAGTTCGCTTTCTAACTTGGCGCAGATAAAAAGCGCCGGGGCAGGCGCGACCAACTCACGCAGTTTTTGCCTACGCGCTTTGTCGTTTAAATCTGACTCGTCAATATTGAATACATAAATAACAGGCTTTGCCGTTAATAACTGCGAATCCTGTAGTAGTTGGTAATTGGTAGTTAGTAGTTCGGGATTAGAAAAAATTGGTTTATTTTGATTTAAAGATTCTTGTATCTTCAGCAGGGCATCGAACTCGGATTTTAGTTTGGGGTCGGCTTTAGCCGCTTTTTCCAGGCGGGGCAGACGGTTATTAACAGTCTGCAGATCGGCCAGGACAAGCTCGGTGTTAATTACCTCGATATCTTTTTTGGGATCGTGCTGGTTGTCGACACGCTGCACATTAGGGTCTTCAAATGCCCGCACCACTTGGCAAATAGCGTTGCAGCTGCGGATATGGCTTAAAAACTGATTGCCCAAACCTTCGCCTTGGCTGGCGCCAGCCACCAAACCGGCAATATCCACAAACTGCACTGTAGCGGGAACAATCTTTTGAGTTTTATAAAGCTCCGCCAGCTTTTGCAGGCGCGGATCAGGCACTGGCACGATGCCGGTATTGGGCTCAATCGTAGCAAAAGGATAATTAGCCACCAGCGCGTTTGCGTCTGTCAGCGCGTTAAATAAGGTAGACTTGCCGACGTTCGGGAGGCCTACAATCCCAATAGATAAACTCACAAGCCTATTCTAACAGATTAGTATCTTGCAAAGAAAGAGATAATGTGGTAGCATAGGGTATGACTAGAAATAAAACAGAATCGCAACTACGACCATCTGATCAAGCAATAGAAGAAATTTTGGGGAGGGCAAGTGCCTTAATGGTCGGATCTGCGTTAACAAAAAAGACTGGTTATTTTGATAGTGAAGATCCAATGACCGGCGATAGAGTGTCTGTAAGTTTTAATGAAGACGACTCCCTCCAGGGTGTACAAGTGACACTGCGAGAAGCTAAAAGACGCCTCGGATTTACACCGGACGGTGAAGTCAAAATGCTCTTCAGAAAAGGCTCGAAGAGCATATACAACTTAGGTCACGGAGTAAATTCAGAACTTAGTCCTAAAGTTCAAAGACAAACAGTAGGTTATATAGCTTTATCGCGTGAAGTATTTGAATCGTTAGTCGAAGAGCCTAAACAGTTGCAATAGACTTAATCTTTAGTTGTAGATCACTGCATTAAATAAAGTGGATTTGCCGACATTCGGGAGCCCAATGATTGCAATCGGAAGACTCATTCGGCTCCACCAATCTTTTCCCACCCCGCACTAAAACTCGAAGTTACGTAATCTGATTGCAGACTACTCCACTCGGGTTTTAGGGCGGGGCAAGCAATCCCGATACTCAAGGCCATAGAGTTATTCTAACAGATAAGAGTTGGTTATAAGTACCTTAGCTATTGCCGTTGAGAGGCATTATAGTTATGCTTAAACCAAGAATTAACGAGAGGTAGGTATGAAATCCAAAGATCAACAAGGCTTCGCGGTACTGGAATGGGTACTGATTTTAGTAATCATAGGTATCTTAGCTGGCACCGGCTGGTACGTTTACCAAGCCAGGGGTAATGCCAACGACAACCTAAACCTAGCTGCTGGAACCAGTGTGGCGGTTAAAGGCACGCCCAAGAAGACTACGGCCAAGACAACTACGCCCGTAATTTCCGCGTCGCTCAAAGAAAATACCGCAGCCGCTATCAGCTCTGGCAATACCGCTGCGCTGGAAGGTTACATGGCCAGCTCGGTCAATGTGGTGATTGCCGGGTCGGAAAAATCCGGCGCCGAAACAGCCGCCCAGGCAGTCAGCGATCTTAGCTATTTAAATGCAGGCACTGCGCCCTGGAATTTCTCAGTGCCAGCCGCCACACTAACAACCTGGCAAAACGGGTCCTACAAACAGTACTTCGGGGCTAATACCACCATTGTTGGCGAGTCAGCCAACAGCTATGTGGTTTCATTCGGCGTTAACACTAGTGGCAAAATAGACACCGTCTTTATGTCCGCCAGCGCCGACCAGCTCCAGTAAGCTAATCCCTTGCCGCGTAGGCTAAGACAACGGTGGTTGTCATAGCAATGCTGAAACCTATTACGTATATATCAGGCACCCGCAGATCCTGGTCGGCAGCAGTATTGGTTATTGAATGGCCCGCTGTTTTGCTGGTACCGGAAGCCAGAACCATGGGCGTGGAGGTGCTAGACTGGCCCGTAGTTTGACTTTGAGCAGGGGTGCTGGATTCTGTTCTGTTACTTTCGGCATTGTTATCGTTCAGATTGCTGGAGACATCAGCCACATACACTGTTTTGTAAATATCAACTGGCTGGCCCGTGATATCCGTGCCGTAAAAATGCAGGCTATGATAGCCGGCAGAGACACCATCCGAAATAGTTATTTGTGCCGAGAGATTACCCATGGAGTCGGTGGTAAAGTTACCGAGTGCAACCGGCTCAGAATGAATGACAGCCGTCAGCTCACTTAATGGCTGCAGAGAATGGCTCAAGCCATTGATAGTTACGCTGGTAAGCGTGCCCTTGTAGAAGGTGTCATCAGATATATCAGGGTCATATTGCGCGACGTTTATGGCACGGTTGCTTTTAGAGATATTCAGTATGGCCAGACCTGATTCATCGGGCGGCATGGCACTCGGATTAGCTGTTGGCATTGGTTGGTTAAGATTTTGCGTGGCTGCCACTACTGCTTGTGCTAGCAGCTGGTGGCCGAGGTAATTTGGGTGGTAGCTTTCGTCACCGATGGGTCCGCCCAGCGAGCTAGGCCGGTCATTACCGGCAGTTAGGCCGTTGACGGCTACAGAGTAGCTGTTAGTTTCGCAGAGCATGTGGCCATCCAGGGCGTGCTGCGTATCAACATAAATTACGCCGGCCCTGTTAGCTGCCGTCTGAACTACACTGTCCAAATAAGAAATTAGCCGAGCCGCAAAGTCTATCTCTTGGGCGTCCAAATGGACATTGTCAGCGCAGTCGCCGCTGGGTTTGACAATTTGCGGATAGCCGATAACATAAATGCGCGCGTCTGGCGCCCCGGCATTTTTAGCGCGCTGATAAGTATCCACTAACTTTGGAAAAACCGAGCTGTTGATTTGCCGCACCAGCTCTAAGCGGTCTTCGTAGGTGTTATAACAGGTTCCCGGCATAACACAGTCTTTGAGGATCGAAGAAAAACCTATGTCATTGCCACCAGCCGATATGGTAATAATTTTCGGCTGATAGCGGGCGATGAAACTATTTTGGTAGATATACCCGGGCAGAAAACTGGATAATATTGCGGCTAGTTGGTCTTTAGTCCGTGAGCCTTGCTTGATTTTTGGCCGAGCCTGGCCCATATAGTCCGCTCTAGAATTATTTATATCATTGGTTGTGGCACCCGAGCAGGCCACCGAGCGGTAGGAATCATAGCCCAGGTTGTAACCGAGCAAATAGGGGTACGAAATTACAGAAATGTGGCATTTATTATCGCTGGTATCCGTGCCGGCCAGATAATTAAAAGCACCCTCGCCGGAAATATAAGAATCACCCAGTGTCAAATAATCCAGTTGGTGCAGGCCACCACCAGCAGTGCTCAGTATGTATTTAGACGTTGTTTGCATGGCGTCCAGGACGGCAGAAGCGTATAGGCCTAAAGTGTCATCATCAATGAATCTGATATTGCTGGCCCTAGTAAAACCAGCGACCTGGTCTTCCATGAAACTTTTGAGGTCGCGCGACTGGCAAGCAACCGGGCCGGTGATGTGAAATGGCACTGGGCCGCAGGTGCTAAGGTCGTAAATCTTAAAAAAATAGAAGTTTTTCGAGGCGACTACCGCATAGCGGCCGTCGTTGGTAATAGCTGTTTGCAAAGTGGGGTCAAGGCCGATTGTGTAATCAAAACCAACGGCAAACGGGGTAACCTCAAAAGTATTCAAATTGACACGCAGCAGGGCGCCATTGGGCTCCGATGCTACCATCCACTGGCCGTTGCTGGAAAAACTCATAGAATCGTAATCCACAGCTAACAAATGTCCGCTTTGGTCAGCCAGCTTGCCATCCGGTGGGCGGTTTATATCATATTTATATTCCCAATCTACCCCATTAAAGTATCTATTAAAATCAATCGAGCTGTTAAAGTTGCGGTTGAAATAGTAGTAAGCACCGTACGGTGGCTCTAGTGTATAGGTGAGGACAGTGTTGGAGCCGGGGATGGCTTGAAAGTACTGTTGGTTATCCAGGTAGCTATACACTGGGTAGTATCTCGTAGTTCCGTTTAGCAAAACCCGGCCGTTGGAGCTGGCCATGCCGTAAGCAGTTGGTATGTCGCAATATGTTTCGTATGTTTGCTGGCAATCAATGTTGCCATTGAGAGAGTAGGGAATAAATGAGAGGCTAGTCTCGCCTTGCAGGTGCAGAAGCGAGTTATTGAGCCACCCTGAGGGATTGTCGGCACTACTCGTCAGGACAAGAACACTTAGTAGCAAGACCGCGGTAACGGATAAGGCTCCACCCAGACAAAGGCCAAAAGCCCATCGGGATTTAAACATAAGCTTATAATTGACAATCAGTCAAATAATAGCATATTCTAAGCTAATTCCCAGCCAACGGACCCAGAAACTTGCAAAAACACAAGAAGTATGCTAATGTAACAGAGTAAATTAAAAACAAAAATGCCCACCGATAACTCACAACCTACCGTTGAGACTAAACCCGGACGCCGGGGTGCCGGTTTGAAGAGAACAGTCGCCGGAATAGTAGGGGCTGCAGCTTTTGGAGGTTTGGGTGTTGCCTCTGCCAACGCTCAGACCGAAGGGCATTCATTAAAAGCGCACGAGGCTAACAGGGCGGAGCTGGTGACGCCCAACAAATTGCCGGGGTATGGCATAGAAGTCAACCCTGCGACCATAGAGCAGCTAGAACAATCAACGGTCGAAGTAATGACCAGCTCAGGATCCCCAGGTTGTACCGGCGCCAAAATAGACTTTAACGGCGAGAAGTTTGTCGTAACGGCTGCCCATTGCGAGGCTGGTCTGACGGGTGTAGCCGACGGGGCGTTCCATTTGCCGGATGCAAGCGTTAAAGCCAAAGACTATATTAAACTATCCAACCTTAATTATGTCATTGGTGACCCAATGGTACCAACCAGCGAACGCTGGCAACAACCCTCCGGTTTCGTAACAGGCATATCTGTATCTACCGCGGATCAAGATATAGCTCTGCTTCAGGTCGGGGGCAACGGCTTCAAACCGGGAGCCGTTACCGCCGGCTCTCAGCATCAACCGGATGCTCCGGACCGTGCCCAGCCAACAGTCCGGAGGGGTTTCGATCAGATAAACTACATGGACTATTCGAAAGAAGATCAGCCAGGTTATGAACCGATCCCCGGGCAAGAGGTTGCAGTGTTTGGTGTGCCGCAGGCAGCTAATTTTGAGCCGGTGATGGGCAAAGGGGTATATCTGGGCAGGTTTACCTATCGAAACAAAAATGGCTCCACGCGTCTGATGGATTATGCAGCGCTCAATACGCAGGGCATTAACTATGATGCCTGCAATTTCGGGGCCAGTGGTTCGGTTTTCGCTGCCAACATCAACGGCGGTAAAGAAGTTTTTACCTCTGGTCCGCTGAGCGTAAGATACAACGTCCGCTATGATCCCTATAACACTGCTTACATCCCTCCGCCGGAAGGAAGCGGTATCCAACCTGGCGTTGCCTACAATCTGGAGGTCGAGAGGGAGTGGTGGAGCTACCTACAGACCACGACCGGGATCAATCTTAGCTCATTTGATACAGTATGCGGCTATACGGTAGTTGAGGACTTACTGCCAGGTCTTGTAGCTGGTATCGGTCAGTATGCCGGCCCCGAAGACCTTGCCAACTCCGGATAAGTAGCTAGAAGATCAAGCGCGGGGCAACTATAGATGCAGGCTGAAGCTCGAAGAGTGAAATACTTAACTTGTTAAGTATTTTTGGTATGGGTCTGGGCATAAGGAGTCAACCTGAGTAGATGTTGTTAAAACCAGGCGGCCTTGGGTGCTAAAGCATGTCCGACGAAGTCAAATAGTTAGGGACTATTTGACGAGGAGTTCTTTAGCAAGCCTAGTTTTAATTCAACAGCTACATCAAGTTGGCAACGCGCCCAGCAGCTTTGCTACTTTGGGTGGCCAAAGTAGAAAATGTTATATACTGCTTATGTATGATGAAAATCGCGGCAGTGAAAAAACGCTTTGCATCGGTTGGCGTAGTCGTGGTCGCGGCATTTTTTGCGCTGGCCCCGGCGGTTTATGCCGATACCTTCCCATATCTTAAAGCGTTTGGTGGCGATAGCTGGGCTGGCGGCGCATACGTGAGCAATGGCGGTTGTAGCACCTCGGGCGCCTATCAAGATCCGGCCAACGGCGGCAATAAGGACTCCGGTGGCATTTTGACTTATGCTAATAGCTCCGGCGGTGGCTCTTCTGATGAATTCGGAGCGCTGTCACTGGGCGTGATAGACAATAGCGCTACTAACTATGGCTTTTACAGCGATGGCCATGATGCTTCGTCCAGCCCTAAATTAAGTTTCGCTAATACTAACGGCGGCTTGGGCGGGCAATTTGAAGGCACTACCCAACAAGCGCACTGCATACCCAATTATTACGATAGCAAAATTCAGGGGACACCGGTGGCCTTTGGCGGTAACTACAGTGCCTCAGGCCAGTTTCAAGTCGTCCCAGCCGCCACCTTGAGCGGTGGAACAGTATCGGCCGGCACGGACCTGACACTGTTTGTTAACGGCAATGTTTATATTGGTGGCAACGTAACATATGGCAGTTATACTGAGGCCAGCGTGCCCAAGTTTGCGTTGGTAGTAAAAGGTAACATTTACATTGCTCCGTCGGTTACTCAACTGGACGGCGTCTACATTGCCCAGCCTACCAGCGGCACGACTGCGGGGGTTATTTGGACCTGCTACGACACGACACCCTCGGCCTCTAATTCTACTTACGGTCCCTGGATACACGATAACTGCCAGCAGAAACTGACCGTTAACGGCGCGTTGATTGCCCAGCAGGTTAATTTCTTACGGGTGCCTGCCAATAGTAACGTCAGTGCAGTATCCCCCAGCGCCAGCGAGAGCGCTACCAGTAATAACGCCGCGGAAGTCATCAACTACACGCCCAGCATGGTCATTGGCGGACCCTTCTTTAACCCTCCCGCGTCATCCAGTTTGAAGATAGAGAGTTTAGTAAGCTTGCCGCCGCTGTATTAGTGCTCAATGTTCAAGTGCCAATATTCAATGATTTTGGTTTTACCTCATTACCCTTATGCTATATAATCGGAACTGATTATGAGTCCCGTTAGACCTTACTTAAGCTACCAAAGTTTCTTTGAAATTCTAGGTGGGTTAACTTCCGTATCAGCCAGAAAGACTAAACTTGTGGGTATAGCCCGACATATAAAGCACCGTAAGCTTTCTGGAGTCTAACGGAATGAGTTTACTGAGTGGGATATCTGATTTCTTCGGACTGGACATCGGTACGACGGCTCTACGCGTAGTGGAGCTAAAGGGTTCAGGACCGGTTAAAACGCTGCAGCATTATGGCCAGACTGCACTGGAGGGAACTTTGGCCATTAGCGACGCCAAGGTTGACCGCCAAAAGGTAGCCCTGGAAATCCATAATTTGGTGAAAAAAGTTGGTATAACCACTAGTAATGTAGCCGTAAACCTACCTTCCAGCCGAGTCTTTACGGCCGTAGTGGACCTAAACAAAATGCCCGCTGCCGAACTGGCAAAAACTATCCGTTATCAGGCGCAAACTTTTATTCCAACTCCTTTAGCGCAGTCTAAAATCGACTGGGCAGTCATTGGCCCTTCGCCAAAAAACGCCAGCAAAATGGAAATACTGCTTTCCAGCGTATCGAATGATCTTATAGAACCACGCCTGGATATGCTGGAAGCCGCCGGGCTAAATGTAGTGGCTTTTGAACCGGACAGCATGGCGCTGGCGCGGGCAATGATCCCGGCTGACGCCACTACCCCGGAAATGGTGCTGGACGTCGGTGCTAGCTCTACCGATTTGGTGATTACCTTGGCTGGCACACCCAGACTCACCAGGGCAATTCCCATTGGCTCACAGGCGATTATTCGCTCCGCCGTACAATCATTGGGAGTAGAGCCGGCGCAGGCCGAACAGTTCGTTTTCAAGTTCGGTCTGGGCAAGGATAAGCTGGAAGGCCAAGTCTATAACGCCATTATTGGCACTATAGACTCTTTGGTCAACGAAATCGAAAAATCCATTGCGTTTTTCCAGGAACGTTACACTAATATGCGTCTGGATAGGATTATTGTGACTGGTGGAGCCTCGGCGCTGCCGGAATTTCCGTTATATATTGCCAACAAGTTCGGTTTGAATGTTGAGATTGGCAACGCTTGGCGGAATGTCAGTTTTCCGTCGGCGCGTCAGAACGAACTGCTAAGCGTATCCAACCATTTCGCGGTCGCCGTAGGGCTGGCAGAGAGGACTGGGCCATGAGTGCCGTACAATTCAACCTGCTGCCCGACGTCAAACTGGAATACATAAAGGCCCAGACCAGCCGTAGTTTGGCTACCAGCATTGCTGTTTTAGCCACTGCCGTGGCTATCGCCATCTTGATAATTATGCTTTTCACGGCTGAGGTGATACAGAAAAAACAGCTGAGTGACGCCGAAACCAGCGTGACCACAGCCAGCAAGCAACTGACCGGTATCACTGGTCTGGGCCAGGTACTAACAGTACAGAACCAATTGGCTACATTATCTAAACTACACGCCAACAAGCATATAACTTCGCGCATCTTCACTTATCTGCCGGAAATAACTCCCAGTAATGTCCAAATCACCGAGGCTAATCTTGATCTTACTAGCAACAGCCTCACCGTTTCCGGTATGGCGGCTAGCCAACTGGCGGTCAACACTTTCATCGACACGCTGGAGTTTACAAACTACAAGGCTAATGCCCAGAACAGCGAACACCCGGCTTTCACTAGTGTGATAGAAAGTGCGTTTGCATTGACCGATAACGGTGCTACCTATACCATAACCGCCCAGTTCGATCCGGCTCTGTTCGCCAACTCCAACCAGCAAACACCGCAAATAATTTTGCATAACCAGGTAACTACGCGCTCGGTTCTGAATGACCCTAGTAACGTATTGTTCAGTGGCCAGACTAATTCGACCAAGTCGGGGGGACAGTAATGCCCAAGCTGGAAATCTCGAGCAAATACAAGCAGATTAATAAGGCGCAGTCGGCTATGCTGGCTACCGTAACTATTGCCAGCGTGGTGATCATTTTCTGTCTGATGAGTGCCAAAGCTTTGCTTTCGCAAGCCGCCTACCAGCGCAACGTCATCAATGCCAACCATGTTGCCGTCAAACAGTTGCAAACTAACGTATCAGCTGCCAAGCAGCTGGTTAACCAGTATAACTCGGTATTTGAAGGCAGCAGTACTACCAATGTCATCGGCGGCAAGAACGATACCAGCGCCAACGCCGTGCCGCCCAATGGCGACAACGGCCGTATCGTGCTGGATGCGCTGCCCAGCAATTATGATTTTCCGGCCTTGCTTAGTAGCGTCAGTAAAATTTTAAGTAATGATGGTGTCGCTAACTCTTCGGTCGGCGGCACGGATCAATCGGCTACTATTGACAATAACCCCACGGCTAATCCGCAACCGATACAGATACAGCTGACAGTCGCTGGCACCAGTAGCTATAGCGGCGTGCAGAGCTTTATAAAGGATCTGGAGCGCTCTATCCGACCTTTTGACGTTACTGCTTTGCAGCTTTCTGGGCCGCAGGGTCAGTTAACTTTTACGCTTACTGTCAACAGCTATTTCCAGCCGGCCAAATCACTATCTCTAACAACTAAGGTAATACACTGATATGAAACGCGATGACATCATCAAAATAGCGCTAGTCGCCGGCTTTTCGGCGATCATTTCGTTTGTCATAGCCGGGGCGATCTTTAACTCGCCGGCTAAGCACGACCAGAAAGTACCGGTAGTACAGTCCATTAATTCCAGCTTTCCCGATGTCGCTAATGACCCATCGTATAATGTTATCTTTAATAGCAATGCTCTGGATCCGACGCAGACTGTACAAATAGGTAATTCACAAAACACGGCACCTTTTACCGGATCACGGTAGGGGGAGGGGACAGATACGTATCCATGAATCCCATCAGACCCCAAAAAACAATGGATTTCATGTTTAACAGTTTGTATTTAACATTTATTGATCATTCTTTACTTAGTCATTGGAAATTAGCAATTGCTAAATTAATGGCAAATAGTAAACGGCAAATAGTAAACGCCGCCGGAGGTGGCCGGCTGTGAATCCCGTTAGAATCTCACTTAACTTCCAGCCCATAGATAGCGTCTTAAATCGCTTGCATACTTCGTCGCATCAACTAACCTTGATAGTCTTTGAGGTCTAACGGGATGAATATCTTATTGCCCACAGTTCAACAACAAGTCGAAGAAGTACTGGTATCTGATGGCTTACTCACTGATACCCAACTGGAGAAACTTAAGGATAAGGCCGCGCGCAGCCACCAACCATTGTTCGGCTTGTTGCTCAAAGAGGGTCATATTAATGACGAACAATTGACCAAAACTTTGGCCGTGGTTAGCAAGGTGCCTTATGTCAACCTATCACAGACGCGCATTGATTCTAAGATGCTAGCGCTGCTGCCGCGTGACGTGGCTGAACAGTATATGGCCGTGCCTATAGGTGAAATGCAGCACCGCCTGGTGGTTGCTATGCTGGACGCCGACAATGTGCAAGCCGTAGACTTTCTGAGCAATAAGATCAACCGCCCCTTGAAAGTTTATGCCGCCAGCGAATCGGGTATCAAGCACATTCTTAAGCAGTACGATCAGAGTATTAATGCCGGTGATTCGAACATTGATTTCAGCACGCTGGGCGGCGAGGTAGAGGGCGAGAGCCCCTCGTCAGCTTTCGCTCCAGTAGGTACAGCCGAGCGTAAAGTGCAGACCATCGTACAAGATTCCCCGGTCAGCAGGGCTCTAAGCGCCATCATGGATTACGCCGCCAAAAACCGTGCCTCTGACGTGCATATCGAGTCACTGGAAAAAGGGCTTAAGATACGCTGCCGTATCGACGGCGTGCTGCGCGAAGTCATGAGGCTGCCCAAAAACGCCGAAGCGCCGCTGGTCAGCCGCATCAAGATCCTGTCCAATCTGAAAATCGACGAACACCGTATACCGCAGGACGGCCAATTTACCATCATTGCCGACGGTCGCCCTGTAGATATCCGTGTGGCCATCAGCCCGGTGATCTGGGGCGAGCAAGTAATTCTGCGCTTGCTGGACAAAACTGGCACTAGCCTGAAATTGGAAGACTTGGGCTACATAGGCCGGGCGCTGCGTGAAATCAGAAAAGGTCTGACCCGCCCACATGGCATGGTACTAACCTCCGGCCCCACGGGTTCCGGAAAAAGCACCAGCATGTACGCCATGATCCAGGAAATCAAGACCGACTCCATTAATATCGTCACCTTGGAAGACCCGGTAGAATACAAAATCGAGAGCGTTAACCAAATTCAGGTCAACCCCGATGTTGGACTGACTTTCGCTACCGGGCTGCGTTCTATACTGCGCCAGGATCCGGACGTAGTGATGGTAGGCGAGATCCGTGACAGAGAAACCGCCAACCTGGCAGTCCAGGCGGCGCTGACTGGTCACTTGGTTTTTAGTACGCTGCATACTAATTCTGCGGCCGGTATTCTGCCGCGTCTGCTGGACATGGGCATTGAACCTTTTCTAATCGCCAGTACCGTGCACACTGTTATTGGCCAACGGTTGGTACGCCGGGTAGTGCCAGGCGGTGAAAGCTATCAATCTACCAAAGCCGAAACCGAGGCTATCCATCAGACGATCGGTATGTTGCTGCCCAAAACTGGGACCGATGAGCCTAAGGTGGCGCAGGATCTGGGCTATTCCAACTTGCCTCTGTCTGCCCAAAACGCTTATACTTTGGTTAAGGGGAAAGAATCACCCGAAAATCCAACCGGTTATGTCGGTCGCATGGGGCTTTATGAGGTGTTTGAAGTTACCGAGGCCATCCAGGATTTAATCATCAAACATGCGCCGAGCTCCACAATTCAGAGGGCAGCTCAGGCCCAAGGCATGATTAGCATGCGCCAGGACGGCTATCTAAAAGCTCTGGCTGGTCTGACCACATTGGCCGAAGTCAATCGGGTAGCGGCCATGGACGATAGTTAAAGAATAAGGGTAGGGAAATGCAACAAACCTCAAAGATAGAAATACTCCTCGAAACAGTCGTGAAGCGCAAAGCCTCCGACCTGCATCTGCAAGTTGGCTTACCACCGATACTCAGAATTGATGGTTCTCTGACACCAACCCAGGGCGAGCCTAAACTTAGTGAGGAAACTGTCGAGAATTTGGTATTCAGTTTGTTGGACGAAGACCAGAAACAGATTTTGCTGCGTGACAAGGAGTTTGATTTTTCTTTCGCTTTTGGTGATTTGGGACGCTTCAGAGTTAACGCCTTTCACGAACGCGGCAACCTGGCCGCGGCCATGCGCCTGATTCCTAACCAAATCAGGACAATTGAACAACTGGGCTTACCATTGGTACTTAATAAATTTACCGACTACCCGCGCGGTCTGGTGCTAATTACTGGGCCGACCGGTTCCGGCAAATCCACCACACTGGCAGCCTTGGTCAACAAGATTAATGAAGAACGCGCAGCGCATATAATTACCGTAGAAGACCCTATAGAATACACCCACCAATCCAAAAAATCTGTGGTAGTTCAGCGCGAAGTGCACTACGACACTTATAGTTTCTCTACGGCCTTGCGTTCGGTGTTACGCGAAGATCCGGACGTAGTACTGATCGGCGAGATGCGCGATCTGGAAACCATCGCTGCGGCCGTAACAATCGCCGAAACCGGGCACTTAGTATTCGCCACTTTGCACACCAACAACGCCAGCCAATCCATTGACCGCATGGTAGATGTTTTTCCGCCGCACCAACAGCCGCAGGTCAGAGCACAGTTGGGAAATATATTGACCGCCATCTGCTCCCAGCGGCTTATTCCGGCATTAGGCGGTGGCCGAGTGGCTGCGGCCGAAATCCTGGTAGCTACTTCGGCTGTGCGCAATATTGTCCGCGAAGGCAAGAACTATCAACTGGAAGCCGTCATCCAGACCGGCGCGCAATATGGTATGCAGAGTATGGACCGCACGCTGGTCAATCTTATCCACAACGGCATTATTAGCTACGATGAGGCCCGCAATTACGCCGTCGATGTTGAAGAACTTGACCGCTTAATGAGAGGCTAAGTCGTGATTGCATCACTCCAATTCACATTTAACAATTCACATTTAACAATTATTGATTATTTTTCATTTCATCAATGCCAAATGCCAAATGCCAAATTAATGGTAAATGGTAAATGGCTAATGGTAAATGCATCGGGAGGAGTGTCCTGATGCTGACATACACTTATACGGCTCGTAATACCAGCACCGGCGAAACCGTTAAGGCTGAAATCGAGGCCGCTGACGAGCAATCAGCCGCCAAGACCCTGATTGACCGTGGCCTGGCACCCGTAGATATCAAGCTCAAGAAAGAACAGACCGGTTTCTTGAGTGATTTGCGCAACCGTATTAAAACTAAGCAAAAGGTAATCTTTTCGCGCCAGCTGGCGACTATGGTTAATGCCGGCTTGCCACTAGCACAAAGCCTCAACACTGTACGGGGCCAGACTAACAGCAAGCCACTAAAAGACGTGATTAGCTCAGTGATCGTTGATGTGGAGTCCGGTTCCAGTTTTGCCGATGCGCTCTCCCGTCATCCCAAAGTATTCAACAGTGTTTATATCAGCCTGGTAGCTGCCGGTGAAGCCTCTGGCACGCTAGATACCTCCTTGGGGCGTCTGGCTAACCAACAGGAAAAAGACGCCGAAATTGTTTCTAAAGTGCGCGGCGCCATGATTTACCCGATTATAGTAATATTGGTGCTTATCGCCGTAGTGGTCTTTATGATGACTACGGTTCTGCCGGAGGTACAAAGCCTCTACAAAGGTATTCCTGGCGCTAAACTGCCGTTTGTAACGGTGATACTGCTTGGTGTGGCGCACTTTATCATCAATTTTTGGTGGCTAGTGATACTAATTCTGGCATTAGGCGGCTTTTTGCTGACACGCTGGGCGCATACCGGTAGGGGAATAGAGGTAATAGATGGTCTTAAGCTCAGAGTCTGGCCAGTAGGCCCGCTGTTTAGCAAGCTGTACATGGCGCGTTTTGCCCGCACCGGTGCTATTTTGGCGGCCAGCGGCGTGCCGATGATTAAAATGCTCAATACTACTGCCGATGCCGTAGACAACACTCACGTGGCTGAATCTATCCACAAGGCCACGGAACAGGTCAAGGGCGGTAAAGCCTTATCCGATAGCCTAAAAGGCGATCCCAACTTTTTGGAGCTGGTACCGGACATGATCCATATCGGCGAGCAATCGGGCGCCTTGCAGGACATGCTTAGTAAAGTGGCCGACTACTACGAGAAAGAGGTTGATGAACAAATTCAAGCTGTCTCTACCATTATTGAGCCGGCGCTAATGATCATTGTGGGCATCATCGCGCTGACCATCGTGGCGGCGGTATTGCTGCCAATCTATAGTTTGGCGGGCAAGAACTTAACCTCTGGCCTGTAATTCTGCCTAAAAGGCATTGCTTTTTTGACCGCCTATGCCTAGTATGTAAGCATAACTGCTTCAACATAATTCCTAAAAGGGTGGGAATAGCAACATGAAACTAAAACCGACTAAGCAAAATCATGGTTTTACCATAATTGAGATTATGATCGTGCTGGCCATTGCTGGGCTTATCATGGCAATCGTCTTCTTGGCCGTACCAGCCTTGCGACGCAGCGCTAATAATACTCAGCGTAAAAATGATGCCGCCAACATACTTGCTCTAGTCAATGAATATGCCAGCAATCAGGGTGGCGCCATACCAACCGAAATATGCTATACCGCTGGCCCCCCTAGTACTGTGAGTGTTGGAGGAGGAGCTAGCTGTCCCGCTTCAAATGCTGTAAGCACCAATGTCAGCGGACAAATTACCACTGTCAATATTGCCGCAACAGTACCCGCAACTTTGCCCACGTTGAATACTTCAACTCTATGGATTTTCGGAACAGCTACGTGCAGCAATGCTAACACTGTTGCCGCTGGCTCGTCGAGTCGCTCGGTGGCGGCTTATTATGGGATAGAACCGGCCACAGTTAACCTATGTCAGGGGTCTTAGGACCAAACAGAATATTACAGAACTATGCGGACGAGCCCTAAACAGGGCTCGTTTTTTATGTTAGGATACCGCTAATGATCGCCATCATTTTGATTGTTCTCGGCCTATGCCTGGGCAGCTTTGTTAATGCCCTGGTCTGGCGCCTCCATAAGCAGTTGATAGTTGATAGTGAGAAGTTTATAGATAAGAAAACTACAAACTACAAACTACAAACTACTAACTACTCTGTTTTGCACGGGCACTCTATGTGTCCCAACTGCGGCCATGAACTGGCGCCGCGCGACCTGGTGCCGGTTTTTAGCTGGTTATTCTTGCGTCGTCGCTGCCGTTACTGCGGCCTACCAATTTCCTGGCAATATCCACTGGTTGAGGCGGCCACGGCGGGTGTGTTTGTAGTTTCTTACTACTATTGGCCAGGCGGTCTAGTAGGAGCAGGGCAGTGGCTGCTATTCATAACTTGGCTAGCAACGTCCGTAGGCTTGATGGCGTTGTTGATATCTGATTTACGCTATATGCTGTTGCCCAGTAAAATTCTTTATCCAGCGTTCATTATTGCCGCCGCTGGCCGCTTGGGCTATATCTTGTTCTTCTCCAACAACATAGCTCACAGCTCTGAGCTCTTAGCTCTCAGCTTGTTGGTCGCCAGCGGGGTGTTTCTACTGCTGTTCTATGTCTCTTCCGGCCGCTGGATCGGCTTTGGCGATGTGCGCCTGGGGCTAATTACCGGTATATTACTGGCCACCCCGGCCAAGAGTTTTTTGATGGTTTTTTTGGCCTCAGTACTAGGTACTCTATTCGTGCTGCCGGCTGTTGCCAGTGGCCGTACTAAGATGACTAGCCGCATAGCGTACGGCCCGTTTTTAGTTGTTGCTACCGGTATCGTGCTGCTGTTTGGCCAATCATTTATTACTTGGTACCAAAACCACCTCTTCTAGCTCTGCCAAACCCTACAGGTTGTCCCCGTAAAAGAGCCTAGGTTACTTTTACCAGTCGTCAAACCCCTTATGCTATACTTTTAGCTATGGAACGTGTCGCCTGGGGCTACACCATCATTGAGGTGATGATCGTGCTGTCTATTACGGCGGTACTTTTTGCTAGCGCTATGTTGGTTTTTAGCGGCCAGCGCAGCTCAACGGGTTTTTCGCAGGCCATGCAAAGCGTCAATTCTAAAATCCAGGAATATGCCAATCGGGTAGTAACTGGCTCTTATCCCGGCAGCAGCAACTATAGTTGTAGTGTAAGTAGTACAACTGGCCGGGCAATGCTTAGCAGTCCGCCGACTGGTAGTGGCTTGACGTGCCTGTTTTTGGGTCTGGCCATCCAAGCCCTGCCGGCGCAATCGTCGCTCCAAGCTTACACTGTCCTGGGCGACAAAGATATTTACAGTGGCCCCCAAGACACTCTTAGCCCGGTTCTAACTATTGATAGCGCCCAGCCTGAACCGGCGATTACTACTATTTCCGGCAACCAGACTTATGTGCTAACAGATAACTTTACTCTTGATGCCGGTACTACTGTGCTATCCTCCAACGCCATAACAACCCTTGGCGCTACGTTGCCCAATAATAGTTACGATTTAGTCGGCTTTTATAACGGCTTGCCAGGTGATAGTGCCGCATCTTCCAGTGGAACTGGTGCGCTGGTGCTCAAGGCCTACGCCTGCAATTCAGGTAATGGCTGCAGCTCCCAGCCGCCGCAACAATCCCCTCAACTTAAAACTTGCATTGAAGAGTCAAACTCAACCGTCTGCGCCAATAGCAATATCAAACAATGGAACGTCTGTTTTAAGGATGGCGGCAGTAGCAATACCGCGCTCTTGAAGGTCAAAAGTGCCCCCGGCGGTATTACCACCCAACTAAATTTCGTGGGATGTAGCTAATATGAAAATATTTGCCAAAACCGGCGTAGGTCAGCGTGGCGACACCATTATAGAGGTGTTAATAAGTATGAGTATCCTGGCGCTAGTGTTGACCGGTGCTTATGTATCCACCAGCCGCAGCTTACAAGACGGCACGGATTCGTCTGACCGCCAGCAAGCCTTGGCGCTGGCCGAGCAACAAATAGAATTTATTAAAAGCAACCCATCCGCTTACCAACCGCCAACCAATTCGAAAACTAATAGTTTCTGTATTGGTAACGATAGTAGCATACAAACCGGCGCGAGTTGTACGTTCAACAGCCAGTACACCATGACAGATACTTACAGCGGCGGCCTATTTACTATTGTGGCTACTTGGCCCAGCGCTGTAGGGTCCGGCGGCCAAAGCCAACTAACACTTTATTACCGCGCCCTATGAAAAACACCCACTCTCCACTCTCCACTCTTCACCTAAGAGGCTTCCCCGGCAGTGAGCCTTCGCGACCATCCACCTTAGTGGATGCTGGCAAAGCCACGCGAAGATCTACTGCCGGGTTCACCATAGTTGAGCTGCTGCTGGCTACCTCTGTTTTCTCGATAATTTTGCTGGCAGCTTTAGCCAGCTTTTTGCAGGTGGGCCGGCTATTTTATAAAGGCGTATCATTGACCAACACTCAGAATACCGCTACCCAAGTACTTAATGATGTCGCTCACAGTCTACAGACTTCCAGCACACTTTCTCTGCCAACCACTGCCAATGGCTACACCTATACATGCATTGGAAACGCCCGTTATACCTACACTACCACTAATATCAGTGGCCAGCAGGTAGCGGTGGCGGCTAACCTGTCGGATTCACCCAACTATGGTAGTGGAGCCAACGGCGGCAACTTTGGCCTGCTTAAAGATACCTTACCAGGCAGCTCCGGCTGCGCGGTCCCATGCTGGCCCGCCAGCAGCTGTAGCAACGGCCAAGTAGTGTTTAGTAATCCGGTAGAGATGCTGGGCGACCAAATGCGCGTGGCGACTTTTAGCATAAGTAGTGTATCTGGCGTCCAAAACCTCTATAATATCAAAATGGTAGTGGCTTATGGGGATAGTTCGGTTATGAGCTTTAGTAATCCCGGGCAACCTGTGTGCATAGGCAATTCGCAAAACCAGGCATTTTGCTCGGTTGTCAACCTCTCTACTACTGTTTTTCAGGGGGTGCGTTCATGATATGGTTACGGCCTCGCACTACTAAATTGACCACCAAAACCGACCAGAAGGGTATGGCCTCGATTGTCATTGTCGCTGTACTAATAGTTCTTCTTACCCTGATTAGCATTGGTTTTAGCCGCTTGATGAACCGTGCCATCAATAATTCTACCGACAAAGAACTCGGCGCCGCCGCTTCTTACGCCTCGCAGTCCGGCATCAACGATGCTGCTTCTTATCTGCAAAAAAATTATAACCCCGCCGCCCCTAGTTCTTTGCTGACCCCCAGCTGTAGCAGCCTCATAAGCGGTAGTGGCGCCCCAATCAATCCGAATTTATCCGGCGACAGTAATGTTAAATATAGCTGCCTGACTATCAACCCAGAGCCCACCGACCTGGTCTTTGGCGGCCAGGATCCGGCACCGTCTTATAAATCGCAGGTTATCAAGGTGACCACCGATGCCTCAACAGGTTCGCTAAGCAGCTTGATGCTTTCCTGGAGCTCCGGTAACGGCAATAATAGTACCGTAAGCGGTACCAGCCTGTATGATGAGACTACGTGGTCCGCTAAACAGCTAGCGCCACTGATGCGCTTAACACTTTATCCAATAGCTAGTTCTAGCACCGCGATAGACAACAGCTCCATACAAAACGCCTCGCGCACTTTCTTCTTCTATCCTAATCCGGGTAACAGCGGTCAGAACATCAGCTCCTTTGATTACAACTCAACCGCGCCGTCGTTACGGGGTATTCAGTGCGGTAATACCGGCACCAACGGCTTTAACATGGGGAGCGACAGCCCATCCGATTATGCCTGCAACGCTATTATTACTGGCATGCCCAGCACCGGTTTCTACTATGCCCGCATAACTCCATTTTATGATTCCACTAATTTTCGCATAGAAGGCAATAATGCGTCCGGCAATCTGATCAAATTCGAAGGCATACAGGCCATCATTGATTCTACGGCCCAGGCCAATACTTCCTCTAAGCGCCTGCAAGCAAGGATAGATCTAAGCAGCCTTACCAGTGGCAGCAGCAGTGACAACATAACACCTGCCGATGACGCTATGCCCGAATTTGCCATAGATTCAGCCAACGCCATCTGTAAACGTTTAGACGTCAAAAACCTTACTGTTTCTGTCACAGACCCCTACTGTATGAACCAAACAGCGGTTACCCAACCGGTTCTAAGCATAGGGCTTTGTGCAGCCAATGGCGGCAGTTCTTGCGATCCATCCTCGGGCTCCACAGTCACTATTAGCGCCGGCGGCACCGTTACACTGGATTATAGTGTAAAAAACTCCATACCCGGCAGCTGCAGCCTCAACAACGGTGGTCGATCCGGGTTTGGCGACGGCACAGGCAATTACCCAACCGGTGCCCTATTCGCCAATACTAAATACACTTTGACATGTACGGACTACAGCGATGCGCTGCAGAACACGTCCGTAACCGTTACTGTCAACCCCGTCTTATCCTTTTACACCGACAATGGCTCAAACTCCATCACCATACCGTATAACAGCTCAACGAATTTGCACTGGCGTATAACTGGTCAAGCCGACTGGTGCTGGGCCAGCGGCGCTTGGAGCAGCTGGGTGAATCCTCCTAGCGGTGGCAGCGCTGGCACAGGCCCTCTCACTGGCACTCAGACCTACCATCTCTACTGCGGCTATAGCGTCACTGGCTACCAAACGCCAACCCAAAATGTGGCGATTACAGTCAGCCCACCACCACCACCAACGGTGAACATTAGCGCTTCGCCGCCTTCTATAACTAAGGGGGGTACTAGTACCATTACTTGGAACAGTGCTGGCGTTGTTACAGGCTGTACGGTTCCGAGTGGCAGCAGCTGGGCGGCTGGTAGCCGCAATGCCAGCGGCGCATCTGGCACTGGTCCTCTTAACGGCGTCGGTACCTACACCTACTCAATTTATTGCTCTGGGCCCGGCGGAAACTCTCCGACTCAAAGCGCCACTGTAACTGTTAACTCGCCGCCTCCCCAGAAAGTCTATATCGACCAACTAGACATTACGGCCATCAGCGGCACATGGAGCGCGCATATTCAAGACAATGGCGATGGCACTACCTTTTCTAGCTGCGTCTTTAGTGGCGCAGTAAATAAGACTCTTGGTGCCTGGGGCCAATTCAATAGGTCTGGCGTAGAAGGCTGGTCTATCTCTGGCGGCGCTTCGGTTACTCTCACTTGTTACGCCCTCGATGGCGCCTCGGGCTCCAAAACCGCCACCGTCCCCACTCCAACTATTACCATAAACGCCTCTTGTGCCAGCGGAGGTTGTATGCACGGCTACGCCACTCCATACGGTGTTGCTACCTGCCATGACGGCTTTCATGATTACATAATGTGTATCAGTTGGAACGCCAGTCAAAGTGGCGGCACTATAGATTCCTGCAGCGCCAGCGCTAATGATCAATCCTACAGTAATACGTACCCTGTCTCTAGTGGGTATGGTTACAGCGGCTATGGTTCTGGACCGGCACCACCCAATAACTGGTGGAACGTAACATTTGGCTTCCAAAATTACCCGGGACCGGTTAGTACTACCATATACATAAGGTGCCACAGCAGCACGTTCGGTAACTATGGTTATGCGACCATTTCGGCCACATGGCCGCAATGTAGTGATAGCGGTCAGACGGGGGTATGGCCCAACTGCCAACAACAGCAACCCGGTGGCGGCAGCGGCGGCGGCCACGGCGGTGGACCGCCACCCACTCAAACTTGTACCCACGGCGGTACCGTAAATGTGCCACCCGGGTGTTCCGGCTGTTGGGATGGTAGTACGGCTACGAGCCTTAGTCAGTGTCCGCCTCAGCCAGTTTGCCGTACAAGATGTGCAGTTTTTATTCCTGGTAAAAGCGCTCTAGCTGATATATTTACTTGGAGAAGGGCATGAGAAAACCGCTAACAATAAAGCTTGCGCTAAGTGTTATTTTAGCCTTAATCATCATTGGATCGCTTGGCTCATATCTGTATGTACATAACAGAAATACTTCTTCTTACTCCCACCCCTATACTTACCACAAGCTTATTAATACTTCTTTGACTGGTAACGGCGCGTCTAATGGCTTTGTTTTTGACAGGCCCGCCGAGTTTACAGCGATTGCACCTGAAGGCAAGCCAAACATTGCTAACTTCGCCCAAGATATAAGCAGTAAAGGTATTAGTAATACTCTGGGCGGTGAGGCGGCCTTTACGGCTGTCGCGCCCGCTGACTACAGTTCAATAATAGATAAAGACTTTAGTTTGCAGACTACCTCTAGCGATTACCGAAGTGCTATAACTCCTGTCCACAACTTCCTAATGTCGGAAATTCCCTATATTTTCTTCTTTGATGACAAAAATGCCAAATTGGATCTAAGCTTAGCCAAGCCCTATCAAATTTATACGAATAACCTGAACCGTGATGCATGGATTTTTAACTTTATGGCTACCAATACCAATCTTAAAAACAGCAAACAGAAGGTCTCTATCATACAAGGGAAACTGGCTTTGGTCGTCGGTAAAACCGATTATTATTACTTGCTCCTCGGTACAACGTCATCTAACTGGAATGTTAATAGTTCAACGTGGGAAAGTATTCTTCTGAGCTTGAAAATAGACCAATGAATCGCCAGCTCTCTTGATATAGTGCTCATGTTATGATATAATCTGGCTGTCCTAGCAACTCCAGGACGCGAGCTTAGTGCTATGTAGGACATGGCGCGTTTCCGAAAGGAAGTAAAGCAATGCGTAAGTGGATTTTGTTGCTCGCCGCCGCCTGCATCGCACAAGCGGCAGGTGGTGCAGCAGCACAAGCCAAGGCCAAGCCGCAACCAAAGGCGGCGTGTACTGCTTCGGCGGTGCCCGGCCAGAAGGGGCAGGTCAGCTTCAGTGGCGGCTGCAAGGTGAACGGCCGGGTCATTCCGGTTGTCGCCCATCGCAGCTACACGGTTGTTGATCAGTCCAAGAAGTACGTCTGCAACTCGGTTTCTGGTGTCGTCTCGGGCAAGACCTTCGCGGTCTTGCCGGCGGATGGCTACCAAGCGACCGGTAGGATCTGGTACACGCCCAAGAACAAGGCCATCAAGGTCGAGAGCAACAAGACTGCGACCTTCAACTTGGTTCTCGGTGGTGCCGACATGTGCGGCAAGCCGCCGATTCCGGCGCTGTCCCCGTCTGCAGTATGCGACTGGGGCATGCTGGTCGGTCAACCCGATCCGCAGTACTCGTACTGCGGCGTGGTCTACTGGAAAGTGGCCAAGCCCCCTGTGCCAGTAGTCACCTGGGCAACCAGGGCGACCGTGGCGGCCGGCAACGTGGTGTCGATAGGCCACCTTGTGAGCCCGTCCGGCATCTGCCGGGCGACCCCGTACGGCGGCGCTCAACCCACGGCCTCATGGTTTACCGTGCTCCAATTCAGTTATTGGCAGTGCGGGCAAATCAAAGCCCGAATCTCCATCATCGATGCTTGGTTGTTCAACTCGGAGGGCAAAGTCTGTCATCTCCCGGGTTACCCGGAAGGGACGAACAAGATCCAACTCCCGTCCGACTGGGATGACGTGCTGCAAATCGCATACACTGTGGATACCTTCACCGGTCCACAGAACGTTTGGAACTGGCAGGCCTATGAAAATAGTACTGCCTATCTCCAGCTCTCGGGCGGCACGGTGGATGGCTGTGCGGCCCTCGGGCTGCCAGTCAGCTAGGACTACAAGGGCCCCCGGCCGAGCTAACTGCTCGGTCGGGGTGCCCGGAACAATGCTCTAATGACCTTTATGTCTATGGAACCGCTCATGCACTTCTTTTAGGTGAGGGTCGGTAACATGGGTGTAAATCTGGGTGGTGGCGATGTTGGAGTGGCCCAACATTGCCTGGACCGAGCGTAAATCAGCCCCATTCATCAATAAATCGGTGGCAAAACTATGCCTTAAAGTATGCGGACTGACATGTTTGGTTATGCCGGCTAGCCGGGCGTAGCGGCCAATCATGCGCTGAACAGAGCGCGCCGTTAAACGGGTAAAATTACCCGATAAATCGACCTTTTTACTACCGCTGTATCTGATAAATAGCGGTTTGGTATTATCCTGGCGCTTATCTAAATATTGCTTTATCCAATCAGCGGCTGTTGGGCTGATAAAAATTGGCCGGTCTTTTTGGCCTTTGCCACGCACCATGAATTCACGCCGGCCCAAATTGATGTGGTCACGGTCCAGACCCACCAGCTCGGATACACGCAAACCGCTGCTGAATAGCAGTTCAATAATGGCCCGATCACGCAGGCCGGTCAGGATAGAGGTGTTGGGCTGGCTGCCCAGGCGGTCTATCTCTTCTGGCGTTAAAAATGTCACTTGCGGCCGGCGGGTACGCGCCAGCTCGACTCTATCAGCCACCATGGCATCGTAACCGCGCTTCGCACAATATTTTAAAAACGAGCGCAGTGCGATTAGGTGATAGTTCTGAGTCGTTTTAGATAGTTCATCAGAGGTGTTAGTGCCCAGGCGGTTAAGCCACAAGCGCCATTTGCGGATAAGCTCGTCGTTGATGTCGGCAAGCTTAATATCACCGGCGAAATCCGACAAGCGGGTAAGATAATGGCTGTAATTTTGGATAGTTTTGGCTGAGCGGTTTTGTTCCAACTCTAAATACTCCAGAAAATCGCTTACCGCTTCATCGTAACTCATAATTTAGTCCGTGTCGCTTGCCCCGCACTAAATCCTGAGCGGAGAAGAGAGGAAATACCTCTATTTCGGAGCATCAAGATTTTAGTGCCGGGGTACAACATAAGCATATTATATAGCGGGCAGGGAATAGTAGATAGAGTTTGGCTTGTTGAGCAAAAAACGTATTCAATTTGCATCCAGTCGTTACATCTGTTACAATCCTTGATAACATGGAAAGAACGTTAGTATTGCTCAAACCCGATGCGGTGCAGCGCGGTATCATTGGCGAAATTATCTCGCGCTTTGAAAAGTCCGGCCTTAAACTTATCGCCACCAAAATGGTAAGGGCTAACGAAGATTTGGCCAAAAAACACTACCCTAGCGACCGGCGAGAATTTATAGAAGGTATGGGCCGTAAGACGTTGGGCAGCTACAAAGAACAGGGGCTTAACGCTAATGAGGCCTTTGGTACTGAAGATCCGCACGCCATAGGCCTGCAGGTGCAACAGTGGTTGGTGGACTCGCTGACTTCGAGCCCGATTATTGCGCTGGTACTAGAGGGGCCGCACGCCGTAGAGTTGGTACGTAAAATCTGTGGCAATACTCTACCTATTAAGGCTAACCCGGGTACCATCAGGGGGGACTATTCCTTTGATTCGCCAGCTTTAGCTAACAGCGAAAAGCGCGCCATCCGCAACTTGGTGCACGCCTCCGGTGATAAAGCTGAGGCCGATTTTGAGATCAAACTGTGGTTTACGGAGTCTGAACTGCATAGCTATGACTCAGCCCACCAAAAACACATGACCGGCTAGAAGCTACACGGGCGTGCGGCTACTTTTTTGGCTTGATCTTAACGGCGGTGCCGTAAGCTGCGACCTCGCTCATTACGCCGCCCAGTTCACTGGTGTCAAAATTCATACCAATGATAGCGTTGGCACCTTTGGCCTTAGCCTCTTGGCGCATCCTGTCTACTGCTTCCTCGCGTGTTCGCCCCAGCAGTTTGGTGTAACCACCGACTTCGCCGCCAAAAATCGTTCTAAAGCCGGCGCCGATGTTGCTGAATAGGTTGCGGCTACGCACAATCAACCCGAAGACCTCGCCGTAAACTTCCACCACCTCGTAACCAGGCACGTCGTTAGTGGTCGTAGTGACTACTAAAATATTATTGTCCATATAACCTCCTTTTTAATTGGTACCCTGGGCAGGATTCGAACCTGCGACGCCCGCCTTAGGACGGCGGCGCTCTATCCACTGAGCTACCAGGGCGTTACTCTAAATTGTAGCATTGCTTAACCCCTATACCCTAAAGCCCATCACCTATATAATGTAGCCATGAGCGCCAAGCCAGAAAAGTCTGACTCCGAAGATGTCGACGATATCGAAGAGCCGGCAGAGCAAAAACCCAAACACTTCAAAGAGCAGTTCGAGGACGAAGAAACACTGCTGGTCTTCCGTAAACATCCAATAGTCATGCGCCGCGGCCTCGTCTACTGCATGTTGGCTATTTTATTGGGGACTATTCCGGCGTTCGTCAAACCGCAGTACAGCTACTTTTTTGGCGGCCTGGCGGCCGGTTTTATCTTAGGTATTATCCTAATTTTTCCGTTCTGGGTACGCTGGTATTTTAGTGTTTACATCATGACCGACAAAAGATTTATCCAGCAGACCCGCTCGCTACTGCAAGTCAATGTCGTAGATATCGGCTTGGAACAGATACAGATGATCAATTATCAGATCTCCGGCCTAGAGGAGACAGTGCTTAACTTTGGTACAATAGTGGTGCAAACGTACGTGGGTGACTTGGTAATCCGCGATGTGCACCACCCGGCCCGTATCCAAAAGAAGATGGTGCATATCTTACGTGATCTAGGGATCCATCCCACTCAGCGCCCGTTTGCCGGTGGCGACGATGACCAGCACAAGACTTTAGGTGATGATTAAAAAATTTCGTAAAAAGTTGAGTAAGAAAGCCAACCGCCAGGCCAAGAAGGTCAGGGGGTTGGTTCCCGATTCTGTGGTCGAAAAAGCCTCCCAGCTCAACCCGCTGGCGCCCCCGCCCGAGCCGACCGTGGTCAGTTCGGTGCCGCAGATTACCACTGAAACCATCGCTGAGCACCGTGAGCAGGTACTGTCCGGCGCCCGTAAGTATATTTATCCATTGCAGCACTCTAAACACCGTATTATCACTATCACCGGTAGCATTGTAGCGGCGGCCGTTGCCGGATTGCTTATCTATTGCTCCATCGGCCTCTATAAGCTCTACCAATACAATACTTTCATATACCGCATCACGCAGGTGGTGCCGTTTCCTATCGCCCGCGTCGGCGGTACCTATGTAGATTACGAAAACTACCTGTTTGAATTGCGCCACTACGTCCACTACTACCAGACCCAGCTGGGCCGTGATTTTTCTGGCGAGGATTACCAGCAGCTGGTGTCATTCCGTAAACAAGCCTTGCAGGATAGCATTAATAACGCTTACATCAAGATCTTGGCGCAAAAAAACCACGTTGGCGTGTCTAACGCCGAGGTCAACGACCGTATAGCTGAAGTCCGCGACCAAAACCGCTTGGGCGATAATAATAAGGTCTTTGATGATGTTCTGCGCGATTATTGGGGCTGGTCAGTTAATGATTTTAAGCGGGCTCTTAAGCAGGAAATCCTATCCGAAAAAGTCGTTGCTAAGCTGGATACAACCGATATGGCGCGTGCCAACGCTGCGCTGGCCCAGCTCAAAGCCGGCGCCGATTTCCAAACTTTGGCCAAGCAAGTTTCGGACGCGCCGGATAAAGCCAACGGCGGTGATTATGGTTTTAACATTACGCGCTCTAACCCCAATGTACCGCCACAAGTAGTAGGGGCTATATTCAAACTTAAAGCTGGCCAAATATCCGGCGTGATTGACGCTGGCCAAACCCTGGAAATCGTTCAGGTGGTCAGCAATGACGGCACTAACATTACTGCCCGCCACATATCTTTTAATTTACAGAACACCTCGGTTTATATCAAGCCGCTGCAAACTAAGTACCCGACCCATGAATACGTACATTTTTAAGCCAAGTGCTCAAGCTAACCCATTATGATAATTGAAATGCGCCGTAAGGCACGTAATTTTGTAAGACAAAGACGCAAGGTCTTAACGCCGGCGCTGATTTGTTTGTTGGTGGTCGAATCACTGCTTGTGGGCGGCTACTTACTAATCAATATAGGCCGGAATGACAAAGTGGTGCCGTCGTCGGTCGCTGTTTCTACCCGCGTTATAGCCAAGACCAAGCCACCAAAACCAACCGTCCAAGCCATAACGCCCATACCAGCCAATGATTACACTATTCCAGCCATCAGCAATGGCCTGGCCCCAGTGCTAAGTCGGATACCAACCGCCGAACCAGTGGTCTTTCTAGGCATTGACGACGGTATTTATCAAGAGCCAACCGCAGCGGCGCTTATGAAGGCCAATAACGTTAAGGCCTCCTTGTTTCTTGTCTACCGCTTTATCAAAACTAATCCATCGTATTTCGCTGATTTGAGCGCCCGGACCGGTTCAATGATCGAAAACCACACCTATGACCACTCATGGTTGACCAGTCTCAACTACGACCAGCAAAAACAGGAAATCTGTAGCAATGCCGACATATTCACCCAGTGGTTTGGCAGGCGGCCAATTATTATGCGGCCGCCAGGCGGCTATTATAATGCAACGACTCAGGCAGCCGCTGCCACCTGCGGTATGCAGGCAGTTATTATGTGGGACGCAACGGTTAATAATGGCAGCTTGCAGTATCAGGTGGGGCACGGCTTACGACCGGGCGATATCGTGCTGATGCACTTTCGCACCACATTCGTTGAGGACATGCAGGCTTTTATTAATGCCGAAAAAGCCGCCGGCTTGCACACCGATTTGCTAGAAAACTGGCTGCCAAACAGCGCCACAGACTAAGCAGCCTAGTTTAAACCCAGCTAGTTTCCAGGGCCATACCTTCCCGGTAACCGGCGTCTGATTGGATACCAACCACCGCTTTTTGATAAAACTCTTCCAGGTTACTAGCACCAATGTAAGTCATTGAACTACGCAGGCCGGCAACTAGCCAATCGATTATATCTTCGGCGCCCGGCCGGTCACTATTTAGATAAGCTTTACTGCTACTGATTCCTTCTTCGAAAAACTCTTTTTTGGCCTGTTCAAAGAGTGAATCGGTTTGGTTACGGCCTTTTATGGCGCGTTTACTAGCCATGCCGAAATTTTCTTTATAAAGTTTACCATTACTATCAATTATCGTATCGGCTGCGCTTTCATAGGTACCGGCCCAAAGTGAGCCGAAGAGCACATTGCTGGCGCCGGCCGCCAACGCCAACGCCACATCGCGCGGGTAACGGATGCCACCGTCGGCCCAAATGTGCGCGTCCATTTGCCTGGCGGCCGCGGCACATTCCAAAACGGCGCTAAACTGCGGCCGCCCAACGCCAGTCATCATACGCGTAGTACACATGGCACCCGGGCCAACGCCAACCTTAATAATATCCGCGCCGGCTTCAATCAGTTCCTTAGTCGCATCGGCCGTAGCGACATTTCCAGCTACCAGGGGTGTTTTCTTAGCTACCGAGCGGGCAGCTTTTATGGCGCGGATCATTTTTGCCTGGTGGCCATGCGCGGTATCCAGCACGATTATATCGGCGCCCAAGGCAAGTATTTGGCTGACCTTGTCGGCCAAATTGCCATTAATGCCCACTGCAACGGCTACAGCTAACCACCCATGCCTATCCGTTGCCGGAGTATAAATAGTTGAGCGCAGCGAACCTTTTTGAGTTACCACGCCAATGACCTTTTGCTTGGATATAACCGGTGCTACTGTAACCCGTTTTTTGCGTAAAAGCTCAAATATTTTTCTGGGCTCCAAGCCATCAGGGACGCTGACTATCTCGTTTTTCATCACCGAGGCCAATGGGGTGAACCTATCATAACCCACGCCATCTTTCTCCTTAAATATACCTACCAGCCGGTTTTTAGCGTCCACCACAATTACCGACTCGTGTGAGCGTTTATGAATGATATTTAGGGCATCGGCGATGGTATTAGTAGGCTCCAAAAGTAGCGGTGTTTCATAGACAAGATGGCGTGATTTGATGTAGCTAATGGTGTCTTTAAGCACAGGGAGCGGTATGTCTTGGGGCAAAACCGTCAGAGCGCCCCGGCGGGCCACAGTTTCAGCCATGCGCTTACCAGCCACGGCGTTCATGTTGGCGACTATAAGCGGCAGAGTCGCACCCGTATTATCATGCGGCTTTAAATCAACCGCAAAACGCGACTCAGCATCGCTTTTACCGGGCACCAAAAACACATCGCTGTACGTTAAATCGTAGGCCGGGCGCCGGTTGTTTATAAACCTCATGCAAATTTTATTCTAGGCCAGATATAGGAATAATCAATATACCATTAACTAATAAAAACCCTAAACTTGGCGGGCCCGACCGGATTTGAACCGGCGATCTCCTCCGTGACAGGGAGGCGTGTTAGGCCGCTACACTACGAGCCCTCGGCCCAAGAACAGATGTATTCTAACAGATACGGGGATCAAAATAAAGCCCGTCTGCCCCGCCAGAATCTGCTATACTACAATTTTAGTGGACGGGGCAAACTCTGGAGCAGAACTAGAAGCCCAAATTGAAACCTTAGCCTGGGAGGCTGAGGTTTTTAATATACCCCCTGTACATATCCCTGGATACAACTGGTGGAGTAGACACCTGTTGCTGCAGCCCGGGGTTTTCTTAGAAGAGTTCGGGGAACTTCAAGACCTGATAAGATATTTTGGCAGTCGGGATGATGATCCTCAAAGTCCACAAACCCGACTGCAGCAAGTAAAACGGGGCGGGGTTATCGTACCCGGGGTTATCGATTTTTACGTAAAAATTGGTGTCGAATCGAACAGAGTTTTACGTAAGCATTCCGATACCGCGCGCAGTCTTGGCGGTGCTGCTATCCATTTTGAAACAGATGGCCAGCCAAGCGTAACAGAGTAGTATTTGCTATACTATATCTGTAATGCCGATGCCTAAAAAATCGCGACCAGACTGTTTAAGATGCGGGAAAAAGACAAACGGGCCTAACTACAAGTATTGCTCCAATAAATGTCAGGTTAACTATCAGTATGAGCAATATATAAAGCTATGGTTGCTCGGCGAAATAACTGGACTTCAGGGACACGGCGTTGTTTCCAATCATATCAAACGATACCTGCGTGAGAAATTCGGAAACAAATGTTGCATTTGCAGCTGGGCTCAGGCTAATGTGATTACGGGGCAGGTCCCATTAGTTGCCGATCACATAGACGGCAACTGGAAAAACAATATAGAAAGTAATCTTCGCTTGATCTGTCCAAACTGCGACTCTATATCGGCTACATACGCTGGTTTAAATAGAGGTAACGGTCGAAAACAAAGATTATTAAGTAAAAGGGTCAAAGAAAGCAAATTGTTAGTTGCAGGCGTGCCGGAGTAACTCAGCTGGTAGAGTAGCTCATTCGTAACGAGCAAGTCGTGGGTTCGAGTCCCATCTCCGGCTCCAGCGAGTGTAGTACAGTGGTAGTATGCCAGCTTCCCAAGCTGGAGATACGGGTCCGATTCCCGTCATTCGCACCATGTTTTGATGTAAACTTACATAAGTGGAACTGCCCAAAAAATTTTTACACGACCGCTTAGTGCTACTGCTTATAACAATAGTAGCTATCCTGTTAGTTATAGGTGTTAGTACGGTACTACTGCGTTTTGACGTTTCTAAAAACCCCACCACCATTGTTGCCTATAGGCCTAATATCTCTGGCGCCAGTTATCAAAGCGGCCGGCCCATAGATATCTATAGCTTGGCGATTTTTATGGCGCTTGTCTCCGTTGGCGGCGTGATTTTAGGTGCCCGCACCTACATTGTGCGCCGTTCAATAGCTATTTTTCTTCTTAGCTCCACCGTCTTTCTGCTCATCTTGGCTATCCGCGTGGCCTGGAGCATTATATCGCTCCAGTAGGAGCGAATTTAGCATCTACCATTTGTCATTTAGCATTTATTTTTCATTTGTCATTTAGCATTGAGCAGCAAAGTTAAATGTTACCTGTTAAATAAATGTGAATTGTGAACTGTTAAATGTAAAATAGTCTTATGAGATCAATCGAGATTCCGCAGCCTGAGGACCGCGACTGGAAATACCGGGCCTTCGAGATTCTACCGGCAGTGTTAACCTGGACAATCCTAAGCCTTCCCGTAGTTTTGGGCATTATCAGCGCCCCGGCGGCGGCATTCTTCGTCATTGGCTACTTAATGCTTTGGTTTGTCCGTGCTATCGGTATAGATCTGCGCTCGCTCCAGGGATGGCATAATTTGAACCAACATAAAAGACTCCCTTGGAAAAAGCTCAATAGCGATCTGGAAATCCTCGAACCCAGGACTAAAAATGCCCCTGGCTGGCATGCCCGTAATCTACGCCGGGTAGAGAATAATATCCCCCGCACCCGCATTAAACCCAGCGAGGTTTATCACGCCGTTATCATCGCTTTCTGGAACGAGTCACGCGAGATCTTAGGGCCGACGGTTAAATCGGTACTAGATAGTGACTACGACCCCAAAAAAATCATCCTAATCTTGGCTTACGAGCAGCGCGGCGGCCCGGAAATAGAAGCTACCGCTAGAAGCTTGATTAAAGAATACGGCAAAGATTTCTACTACGCCCATGCCGTGATGCACCCATGGCCAATGACCGGGGAGGTTATCGGGAAGGGCGGCAATATTACTTATGCCGGTCGCTGGCTGAAAACCTACTTGGAAGAACAAAAAATTGACCCATTGCACGTTTTGGTCACCACACTTGATTCGGATAACCGTCCGGATCCTCAGTATCTTGGCGCCTTGACCTACACCTATTGTTCCACCGAGGATCCCAAACACTCCTCCTACCAGCCGGTACCAATGTTCCTCAATAATATCTGGGATGCGCCGGCGCCGATGCGCGTAGTCGCCACCGGTAACTCGTTTTGGAATATCATCTTGTCAATGCGCCCACACATGTTGCGTAACTTTTCCAGCCACGCCCAGCCGATGGCCGCTCTAATCGACACCGATTTTTGGAGTGTGCGCACTATCGTGGAGGACGGCCACCAATTTTGGCGAACCTGGTTCCGCTACGACGGCAACCACCAAGTCTATCCTATATACGTGCCGATTTACCAGGATGCGGTACTGGCTGAAACCTACCGCAAAACCATAAAAATGCAGTTTATCCAGGTCCGGCGCTGGGCATGGGGCGCCTCCGACATAGCTTACTTTATCAACCAGGGCTTTTTTAAGATTAATAACATCCCGCTACATAAAAAAATTGCCAAATTTGGCCGCCTGCTAGAAGGCCACATTAGCTGGTCTACAGCTCCGCCGATCCTACTGCTGTCCGCTTATCCGCCGTTTTTCCTGCATCCGCAAAGTTTTGTCGGCCAAGAGCTGCCCCAGTATGCCAGCGCCCTTCAGAGGATCGCTATGGTCGGTATTTTGATCAGCCTTTTTCTATGCATGAGATCGCTGCCCCCTAAGCCAGAGCGCTATAAACGCCGCCGCACCGTTTGGATGGTCATCCAATGGATCTATCTGCCGATTACATCTATAATTTTCAGTTCCTTCGCTGCTATATACGCGCAAACCCGGCTGGCTTTTGGCCGGTATCTGGGCTTTATCGTTACTGAAAAAGCCAGTAAGAGTAAACGCGTGGACACCACAGAGTTACTGAAGTAACTCTCATTTGACATTTATCATTTGACATTTAGCATTTATTTTTCATTTGAACATTTTTCATTGCCCCACATTTGTTAAATACTACCTGTTAAATAAATGTAAATTGTTAAATGTAAAATGATAAATCCTGCAAAGCTAGCTTTGCAGGCTAGGGTGTTCGGCCATATAACGTAAACCAGCTCGTTTATCCAAACGGCCCAAGACCTTTGATGTGAGCTTGCTGATCTGTTCTGGCGCGAACAAGGGGCTCTCCGGCAGCTTTAGCAGGTTCTTTATAACAGTGTTAGTTACTTCCCGGGCGTCCACATAGCAGTTTTTTCGGTCCTGTAGGGCTAATAGTACTTCGGTAAACAGCAAATCGGGCAAAAAGGCCTTTGTAGAGGCCCCAGATTGGACTAAAAGGGCATTAGGCAGGTCTATAGCCTCGTGAGTGGTAAAAACCGCCTTACAGGCCAAGCATTGCCGCCGGCGCCATACCTGATTGTTACGCTTCTGCAAACGGCTATTGATGACCTTTGTCTCATGCCCACAATATACACAAATCATAGAGGTATTCCGTATTGTGTATATGGTATTAGGTATTTCGGCATACTTTATACTCCATACCTGATACCCCATACTAAATACTTTTTTGAGTGAACCATGTCAACATATTGACATGGCCCTATTAAAAAAGCTAGTGGATAAAACTCACAAAACTGGGGATTGATAAACAAAAACCCCGCTTTCTTCAGGGAAGAGCGGGGCTAATGGCGGAATATACTAACTGTTAGCGTTAGCCGTTTGCCGCACCCTACGTAGGCGTGGGCGCACCGGCTTAACAGTAGTGATTTCCTCGTAAAACAGCTTGAACTGGTCAAGCGCATTACGCTTATTGGTACTCACTAACTACCTCACGTTAACTCGGTTATGCTAACACAGTAATCAATTTATGTCAATAGCCCTGACCTCTGTTAATGCTCATGCTTTGATCGGATTTTTTGATTTTGCCATCTGTTACAATTAACCAAGATGCCAAAACGCTATTTTAAAGAGGTGCAAAGGAGTAAATCCGGTGGCCGCAGTGGAATTCTCAACACCCGTACCGGTTGGGTGAAAACGCCCTTTTTCATGCCGGTGGCTACCAAGGGCGCAGTGGTGGGCTTAGAGCCGGCCCAGGTAGCGGCTACCGGCGCTCAGGTATTGTTAGCTAACACCTACCATCTGCACATGCAGCCGGGCGAGAAGGTCATCAAAAAACTTGGCGGGCTGCAGGCTTTTACAGGGTGGAAAGGGCCAATGCTGACCGATTCTGGCGGTTTCCAAGTATTCTCGCTGGCCAACGTACGTAAGATCACCGAAGAGGGTGTAACCTTTAAAGATCCTAAGTCTGGCCGCGAAGTTTTAATTACTCCCGAAAAATCTATGCAGATCCAGTCAGACTTGGGCGCCGATATCATCATGGCCTTTGACGATTTAACAGGGTTGGATCCAGCGAAGACCAAAGTCCGTACAGATGAAGCCGTTGAGCGTACCCACCGCTGGCTTGTCCGCTGTATAGCCGAGTTCAAGAAACTGACAAAGAACCTGCCAGAAACAGAACGGCCTCTGTTGTTTGGTATCGCCCAAGGTGGCCTGGATAAAAAACTCCGCGCTAAAAGCTTGGAATTCGTGCAATCCCAGGAGGTAGACGGCTTAGGAATAGGCGGTTTATCCGTTGGCGAAAGCAAAAATGACATGCACGGCATGCTGAAATTCCTAGGCAAATTGTACGACCCAACCAAAATTCGTTATCTGATGGGTGTGGGTGAACCTTCCAATATGCGCTACGCCATTGAACACGGCATAGACATGTTTGACTGCGTACTGCCAACGCGCAACGCCCGCCACGGGTCACTCTGGATCACCGGTGATAAGAGATTGAACCTCAATAACGCCCGCCACGCAGCTGACCCCGGGCCGATAGACAATAAATGCGACTGTAGCACCTGTAAGATGGGCTACAGCCGCGCCTACTTGTACCAGCTTTTTAAGACGGATAACCCCTTAGGCGGCAGTTTGGCTTCTACCCATAATTTACGTTATCTGGCCCGCCTCTGCGAAGAATATCAATAAAAAATATTTCTCTGACAGTTTTTGGTGGGTGCGAAGGGACTCGAACCCCCGAAACCTCTTCCACGTCAAGGAAGCGCTCTAGCCAACTGAGCTACGCACCCAAATTTGTCGGGTGAAACTGAGCTACCCAACAAGAACATTATAACCTTATCTTATTTGATATAAAGATAGGAAGAGCCGCTAATAGGAGTACCATATATGGTATAATTTAGGAGCTGAGAGACCTGTGGATAAATAAGTAAAAAAGTACTAGCATTTTGTGGCTAGTACATATATACTCCTCAGTAGGTTGAGTTCTGCCGATGTGTTAACCCTCACACAAAATGGCTTGAATGACGTTGCGAGATCATTCAAGCCTTTTTGTTTTTCTAGCTGTCGCAAAATATCCTGCTAGCGCTTTTTAGAAAAAGCCCGAACTGTTATGATGTAAATCGAAGATGGAAGAGACTGATAAATTAAAAGAGAATGACCACCGCAGACTAGGCCAAGAACTAGATCTGTTCGTGTTTTCGGATTTGGTCGGAGCTGGTTTGCCCCTTTGGACTCCCAGAGGAACCATTCTTAGGGAAGAGCTGGACCGTTTCGTGCAAGGAATGCGGGATGAATATGGTTTTCAAGCTGTAACTATTCCCCATATCACTAAAAAAGAGCTTTATCAAAAGAGTGGACACTGGACAAAGTTCAGCAATGATCTGTTTCACATTAAGAGCCGTGAAGGGCATGAATTTGCCATGAAGCCCATGAACTGCCCACATCATATGCAAATCTATGCTAGTCGGCCTCGTAGCTACCGTGAATTGCCAATTCGCTACCGGGAAACCACCATGAATTACAGGGACGAACAAACCGGGGAATTAAATGGTCTGCTACGAGCGCGATCATTCACCCAAGATGATGCTCACGTTTTTTGTCGGGAGGAACACATCTTAGACGAAGTTTTAAAAATTTGGGGCATAATCGAGAATTTCTACAAAACCTTGGGCTTTGATCTGTCGCTGCGCTTCTCCAGGCGAGACCCTTCTACCCCTGATGCTTATGCTGGCAGTAGTGAAAAATGGCAACGGGCCGAGGGCGAGCTTAAAAAAGCGCTCGATAATCATCCTCATGCAGCTATAGAAGATGGGCTTGGTGATGCAGCATTCTATGGCCCAAAACTGGACTTTATAGCTAAAGACTCTCTGGGTCGAGATTGGCAGGTGGCCACTATCCAGATTGATTTTGCTCAGCCAGAGGGGTTAGACCTTACGTATGTTAATGAAAAAGGCGAAAACGAGCGCCCAGTTATGATCCACTGCGCGATCATGGGCTCTATTGAGCGGTTTCTGGCTGTTTATATTGAGCATACCAGCGGCAAATTTCCGATTTGGCTAGCGCCTGAGCAGCTACGGGTAGCGACCCTCAATGACGAAAAAAACATCTTAAAAATGGCACAGAGTGTTGTAGAAAAGGCAAAGACTATGGGAGTCCGTGTAATGTTGGATGACTCTAATGAATCGGTAGCCAAGAAAATCCGCGACGCCGAAGTTATGAAAGTACCCTATGTAGTAGTAATAGGGAACAAGGAACTAGAAAATGGTAAAGTGGCTCCGCGCCATCGTAGCGACCTGCCGGAACTGCCCGAATCATCCGTAGGCGAACTTCTCCAGAGGCTTTCCGAAGATGCCAAAGCCCGGAAGTAGATCTCCGAGTCAAGGTCGTCAGCGCGACCTTAAATATCCGCTAACGGCGGATAATCTCGAAGTCTCACTTCCGGGAAAGCCCGCAAATAAGCCTGTTATTGCCGTCGATATTGATGATGTATTAATGCCCCATTTTCAAGATCTCATTAATTGGTATAACAAAAAATATAAGACCAAACTAACATTAGCCAACAACCATCCTACTGACCCACGGCCCTGGGGGACAGAAAGCATCCACGAAGCAGTCCAAAGGGTACATGGCTTTTTTGATACCGGGAAGTTTCTAAGCTCCCAACCTTACAGAGAGTCTGTAAAAGCAGTTAATAAACTTAGCCAGAGATATAGTCTTATGGTCGTGACAGCCAGAGATACAATTCTTGAGAGAGTGACGAGGGATTGGCTGAAAAAACACTTCGGCGAGCTTTTTGCAGATGCGCATTTTACAGCCAGATATAGTCTGGATGGAAAGTCACAAACTAAGACCGCTGTATGCCTTGCCATAGGAGCTGGCTATTTAGTTGATGATGCCCTAGACCTCTCAATTGATGCGGCAAAGGCTGGAATAAAAGTCTTGTTGTTTGGTGACTACCCCTGGAATCAGACCAAGAAGTTGCCTAGAGGCATAGCTCGGGTAAAAAACTGGCAGGAAGTGCTGGAGTATTTTAATGCAGCGAGTAGATAATGATTTTAAAGAGCGGGTTTATATGCTGGTGTCACAGATACCCAGAGGGCGGGTGATGACTTACGGGCAGATTGCGGCGCTGGCTGGAGCGGCTTGGGCGGCCTGGGAAGTCGGCCAAATCGCTCATTTCGCACCTTGCGCCGGCCTAAAAACGTGTCCGGCGAATCCAATGAGCGGTACAGGTTTGGATGAAGTGCAAGGAAAGGCCGAGCAGCGGACTGAGGCGTATATGAAATACGGTGAAGGAGCAACGGAGGCTTTGACGCGGCAATTTGCCAAAAGCAAGAGCGGAGCTGCTGGCTCTGCTAGCAGGCAGGCTCTTGCGGCCTGTCCCGCTCATGATTTGCCGTGGCAGCGGGTGGTGAATAAAAAGGGCGGCTTAGCCCGGGGTTATACCCCTGGTGGCTATGCAGCCCACAAGCGCGACCTTGAAGCCGAGGGCGTGGCCGTAGATTCTGATTACAGGGTAGATATAGGTAAATTATTATGGTTTCCACCACATCAGGACCAGAACTTGTTGCTATAGTTGGCCTGACAGCCAGCGGCAAGTCGGATCTGGCGATGAGGCTGGCCAAAGAGCTGGATGGCGAAATAATCTGCGCTGATTCGCGTACGATTTACAGGGGGATGGATATCGGTACGGCCAAACCAACGATAGCCGAGCAGACTGATGTTAGACACTGGGGAATAGATCTGATAAAGCCCGGGCAGGGCTACAGCGCCGCCAAGTTTAAAAAGTATGCCAAAAACGCTATCACGGATATCCAGAATAGGGGCAAACTGCCGATTTTAGTTGGTGGCACCGGCCTATATGTGGACGGCGTACTTTATGATTTTGGGTTTATGCCTAAAGCTCCCAAAAGCCGGCGAGCCAAGCTGGAGGCTATGAGCCTGGAGGCGTTGCAGGACTTTATCCGTGAAATGAGTTGGCCGATGCCATTTAACGTGCATAACCGGCGGCATCTGGTACGTGTTATGGAGCGGCAGGGAAAAACCGGCTCTAAAAAGACCGCACCGCCTGCCGGAGTTTTGATGATTGGCCTGATGCCACCGGACGAGGTACTCAAAGAGCGGATTGCCAGCCGCGCTGAGGCAGTTTTTGGCCAGGGAATTATTAAGGAGACCGAGAAACTAATGGATAGATACGGCCGAGAAAGCGTGTCTAGCACAGCCGGCATTGCCTACCAAGTAATCCTAAGGCTAATCGGGGGTGAAATTACCCAAAATGAAGCCACTCAACTGATAGCTACGAAGGAATGGCAGTACGCGCGACGGCAAAAAACCTGGTTCAAGCGCGACCCTCACATAAAATGGTTCAATGATCCGGACGCAGCTTACGAAGCCATCAAAAAACAGTTGGTGAACACATAAAACAACGTTTTAGCTGGACACTTCTGGTACAATAAAAACAGGGAGAGAGAAGTGATTGAGCAACTGTTTGGATCAAAAACGCGGGTAAAGCTGCTGCAGCTATTTTACGCTAATCCAAACCGATCATTTTATGTGCGCGAAATCACCCGTAAAGTTAGCGAGCAGATAAATTCGGTACGTCGCGAGCTGTCCAATCTATTAAGCATTGGCATCATAACCTCCGATGCCAATAACAACCGGCTTTATTACGAAGTTAATCAAAAATATCAGTACTACGCCCCGCTGGCAATGATTTTCGGCGGACTAAAAGCTGCGCCGGTAGCGTCCAAGAAAACTGCTGGTGGCGCAACCATGCAAGATAAATCCAAAACTGCTACTGTGGCCCCAGAGCACCCCATGGCTAAAGAAATCCGTGGCACTGGGCGGGTGGATCTGGCACTTTTAACCGGCCAATTTACTCGTGACGAGCTTTCTGGTATTGATTTGCTGGTAGTGGGCGATATCAACCAATCTAAGCTGGACCGCTTCGTGGAAGAGCTGGAAAAAGCCGAGAATAAAGAAGTGCGCTATACCTCCATGCCGCTGGCCACCTATCAATACCGCGTGCAAATCAATGATCGCTTTGTTAGTAACGTGCTGGCGGCTAAAAAACAGGTTATAATTAATAACCAGGACCTACTCGTAGAATAAAAAATGATTCGTTACACTCATCAGGTTACAGGTTACAGGTTACAGGTTACAGAAACTGTAGCTAAACTGTTACCTACAACCTCTAACCTACAACCTCAAGCGACCGCAGGGAGCACCTAGTGGAATTGTCGTTTTTTGGTGCTAATTGCCTACGTTTGACGGCCAAAAAGGCTACCATTGTGGTCGACGACAATTTAGCTAATCTTGGCCTAAAAACGCTTACCAAACCAGACAATATCAGTCTGCGCACCTCTGTAAAGTTAATTCCCGAGCACGAGGCCAAGTTCAGCGCTGATATGCCCGGCGAATACGAGATGGCCGGTGTGGTTATCCATGGCGTGGCTGCACGGGCGCACATGGACAAAGAAGGCGAGCACACAGCAATAATCTACACTGTAGCCACCGATGACTTAAAAGTGGCTATTATCGGTCATATTTATCCCGAGTTATCGGACGACCAGCTGGAGCAGATCGGCTTGGTGGATGTGGCTATAATTCCAGTGGGCAATAGTGGATATACGCTGGATGGGGTAGGTGCCCTTAAAGTCGTTAAAGCCATTGAGCCTAAAGTGGTAATTCCCACTCACTACGCCGATAAAGCGGTTAAGTACGAGGTACCGCAGGTTGAGCTGGCCGAATCACTCAAGAATTTAGGCATGGAAGCCTCCGAGACACTTGATAAATATAGGCCCAAACCAGCCGAACTAACAGATACAACCCGGCTGATTGTCTTAAGCCGCCAATAGATAATATAAGACGCGATAATTTTATGGAACTCAGACAAAAGGCTAGAGAACTCATCGACAATAAATATACTAAGCTTGTAAGTTTGCTTGGAGGGCTAGCTACTTTAGCGGCCGCCGGGATTTACTTGCATGAATCTTTACATCCTAATTTTGATCTTTCGACCGGCGGTCTTGCCGTTGGGGCAACACTGGTTTTCCACGGTATAAATAGAGCCCGCGAAAGACGTCCACTTCCAGAAGAACCCGAGTCTTAAATAAGGCCTTTTTTCTTTAGGCTGCGGATGGCGGTGGTGCTGATTTTGACTTTGACTTTTTTGCCGTCTACCACTAGAGTTTTGGTCTGCAAATTAGGCTTCCACACGCGTTTGGTGTGGCGCTGAGAAAAACTGACGTTATTACCATACTGCTTTTTCTTGGTATCGATTTCTAATCTTCGCATAGGTATAATTTTCTAAGTTATTCAAACACCCATTCTATAGATTGTGTCGCATGATTTCAACCCAGCAGTAGACTTTCGATTCGTCCGCCCGTGGCGGACTTATATCTGCGGAGGCAGATAATATCGAAAGCTCACTACTGGGCAAGGGTGTTATTTTACTTGATTTTTTTATCCCTGTCCACTATCTACAGTCCTCTGCTGCTTAAGCTATACTAAAGGTCGTGAGCGCCAATCTGCAAACCATAATAATTCTTCTGATTGTGCTGCTTTTTAGCATGTCTATCCACGAGATGATGCATGCTTTTACTGCCGATTGGCTGGGCGATGATACAGCACGTATAATGGGCCGGGTTAGCTTGAACCCCTTGCGCCACATTGACCCGGTCTTTACAGTAGCCCTGCCGCTGCTGCTACTGCTTTCTGGCAGCCGATTCCTGTTTGGCGCCGCCAAACCGGTGCAGGTTAACTTTAACAAATTAAAATACGGCGAGTTCGGTGGGGCGATTGTGGGCATGGTGGGGCCAGTTACCAACCTAGTAATTGCGGCGGTGATGGCTTTGATCTTTAATCATCTGAGTTTAGTAAGTGGTACAGCTGCCTACAGCTTTTTTCAGCTGGCAATCATACTTAATGTGGGCCTGTTTATTTTTAACTCTATTCCTTGGCCGCCACTGGATGGCTCGCGCTTGCTGTACGCCTTTGCACCGAGGCCGCTGCAGGAATTTATGGAATCTATAGAACGCTTGGGGATAATGGGTTTGGTGGTCTTTATTTTCTTGTTTTACTCCTTTGGCGGATCTATCGGTGACATTATGTTAAAACTGGTGCACGCGCTTGCCCCCACCCTTATAACCTAATTTTCTCGCTAGATACGTGCTTGAGCAAAGTACAAGACGCTGCCGAGAAACAAGCGAGGCGTATTAATAGATACGTTGAGCGAGTCTCGCAGGCAGGCAACGCCGTAATTTGCCAAGAGCAGCAGCGGTGCTACCAGCTCCGCTGGTTGACAGGCGGCTGCGGCACGTATTTAGCGGGGTGTATAATATAAGCAGGTCGGTAAGACTAGCACAATAAATTTTCTGAACAGTTGGTTACTCGAGGGAGCTCAATATTTGCATCGGGCTGTGGCCCGGGCGTGAGGGCACCCACTTTGCGAACGCAGAGTAAATTTTGGTGCTTCAAACCGACCTACACATAAAAAACCCGATATTTATCGGGTTTTTTATGTGGTCGGGGATGCGGGATTTGAACCCACGACCTCACGGCCCCCAGCCGTGCGCGCTACCAACTGCGCTAATCCCCGTCGAAATTGAAGGACAACCTACGGTTTTCCTTCAACGCTCAGTCGGCAAAGCCGCCCCTGACGGGCAAGCCGAGCTACTACCTTTCCCTTAAGAAAGAACAATAACTATTATAAGATAGTAGGGATGAAAACGCTGAAATTCGACCATGGACAGGCCCAGGCTATCCTAGCCGGCCAAAAAAACTCTACTTGGCGGCTTTACGACGATAAGGACCTTTCTGTTAGCGACGATATAAAAATTGTCGATAAAGTTAATCCCAAAAACCCGGAGAGTTGGCGGATTATTGGCCAGGCTAAAGTCACAGAAATCATTGAAAAGCTACTGGGGTCAGTGACAGAGGAGGATTTACGTGCCCGCCCGCCTTTCAAAACTAAGGAAGAGGTGCTGGAAACCTATCGTGGCTACTACGGCCTGCGCGTAAATTTTGAAACGCCAGTCAAGATTATTTATTTTGATTTTACACCCACTGTTGGTGACCAGCCTAGCGGCGCTATGTTACTGGAAGAGGCTAAACTTTATACCGATGGCGCCTCGCGTGGCAACCCTGGCAATTCGGCCTGCGCCTATATTATTTGCAAACCCGATAATACAACGGTAGAGAAGGGCGGTTATTACATGGGTATGGCTACCAACAACCAGGCCGAATACTATGGTTTTATCAAGGGGCTAGAGCGGGCCCGTGACCTGGGAATTGATAAAGTAGACCTGTTTTCCGACAGCCAGCTAGTCGTTAATCAGATGACCGGTCGCTACAGGGTTAAGAACCAGGAATTGGCGCCGCTGCACCAGCAGGCCAAAGCTTTAGCAGAATCTTTTGAAGAGGTTGGCTTTACCTACGTGCCGCGTGAGCTTAACAAAATCGCCGACACCGAAGTCAATCGCATCTTGGACCAGGCCGAAAGAAACAAGCGCAAAAAATAGCCATAAGCAGGGTTGATATCAGGGGTGAGGTGTGCTATAATTCATCTTGGCTCAGATTATCGGCTGATTGCGTGCAGCAATGCACGAGGAAAGTCCGGGCAGTACATGGCAAAGGCAGTTGCTAACAGCAACCGGGGACAACCCTAGGGAAAGTGCCACAGAAACAACACAACCGTATCTCTAAAGGGTGCGGAAATGGTGAAACGAGTGAGGTAAGAGCTCACAGCGACCGCGGGTGACCGCGGGAGAAGGTAAACCCTGCCTACTGCAAGGAGACAGCTACCAGAGCGGCCAGCTACGCTGTCGATTGAACCGCTTGAGCCCAGTGGCAACGCTGGGCCTAGATAGATAATCAGCTAAAACAGAACCCGGCTTACGGATAATCTGGCTGACAAAGAGCTCCTCTGAAAAGAGGAGTTTTTTGATTTTGTTATACTTCTGCCATGACGACGTTTTATATTTGCCGGCACGGCGAGTCCGAGAACAATAAAAGGCGCAGGCTAATGGGCTGGTTGGATACGCCGCTAACAGATGAAGGCGTCCAAAATGCGGCGTCCTCGGCCGCGAAATTAAAGGGCATAAAGTTCGATAAAATTGTATCCAGCGACCTTGGCCGGGCCTTCACAACCGCTTATTTAATCTCCCGCGAACTTGGCTACACGGATGAAATTAAGCGGAGCAGGGAGCTGCGCGAAGTGAACTATGGCGACCTGGCAAACATGCCTTATGCTGCCTATCCTGAGAAGTCGCAGGCCGAAAACACAAATTTTGCCCCGCCGAACGGCGAATCACTAGCCCAAATGCAGCAGAGAGTTTTGGCTTACGCACATAAGCTCAGCGCCGACAACGCCGACAAAACCATCTTGCTTGTAGGCCACCACGGCACCATCAACGCCGTACATGCAAGTTTCACTGGCGAGGATATGGGCACAGCGGACGCTAATGAAAAGACCCACGACTTCGTCGCCCAATTCACCGTGAACGACGGCTCAATAACCTCCTTCACCGAACTCTAAATACGCGATTAACAGATACGCTTATGCTTGCATCAAATACCCAATGCGCCATACTTATTCCAAGATATGGACACAGGCAAACTGCTAAAGGTCATAAGCGACATTCGAAAGGACGAGTCGGAATTCTCGTTCCAATCACGGTTTTCTCAAATACTCACCTACTATAATGAACCCAATCGTGAGGCATTAAATTCGGAAAAAGAGGCAATATATAACGATATAAACAAGGGGATTCTGGCCAATTATAACTACTCAGACTCCAGTCTAATGAAACAGTTGGGCATAAAGGAGTTCTTTGGTATTGGTTCCCACGAGCGCTTGGATCAGATTCTGGGCAGCCAGTCGCAGGACACGCGACCACTACTGGAAGAGTTCATCGCAAAGAGACAAGACCAGGTTAACAGACTAAACAGCCTATTCGATATTATGAGCGGGTTTGGTGTTAACGCTCGTGAGCTGGGAGATGATGAGTACGAGATAGGATTCTCCTTGCCTGTTATCTATACCGATTTGGATAAGCTTCAGGAGGCAATCGCCGACATTAACAACTTTTTGAATGGGCTTTCAAGTGCTGCCGGCGAACAAGCTGCAGTTAGGGTCAAGTATGTCAGCAATGGCACCCTAGAATTATTTCTAAGCGCAGGGCTGACACTGGTCGTTAACTTTAATAAAGTTCTAGAATTTTCACTCAAGATCTACCACACGCTCAGTGATTGTGACGAAATCATAGAAAAGGCAAAAGCGTTTACAAAAGCCAAAACCAGGCGGAAGACCATAGAAAACGGTCTCAAGAAAGAAAGCCAAATGCAGGTGGATAAATTGATTGACGAAATGATTAAGGAGCTTGGCATAAAGGAGCATGACCATAGGAATAGAGTGAAGGGTCTATTTGTCGAAATACTGAAGCACATTGAAGCAGGAATAATACCCGAAGTTAGAGTTCCAGAGTTGCACGAGCCGAAGGAACTAGGCACCGATGCAACTAGCGAGCAAAAAAAAGAGTACAAAACATTGGCGAATAGATACGAGAGAAATATGGTCATACAGAATCGTAACCGCGAAATATTGAAGCTAGAGGAAAGCAACTTTTACGGCACATCGGTAAACTTCTTGAAGGGCTCGGACGCCGACACGATCGCTAGATAGCTGGCGTCTGATGAGTCCGGGCATAAGAAGCTGGCCCGAGCAGAGCGATTGACTTTTCAATCCGTTTATGCTAATATGTACCCAAGTTCAAAAACAAAAAGGAAAAATATTATGTCCATAGAAGCATTAGCAAAACCGCGGCCTTTACAACCCGGTGAAACAGATCATACTCATTCCAAAGAATATGTTTTGGCGCGAGGTGTAAACGTTGAGGTTGATAGGATGAACGAGAGGAAGAAGTTTAACGATCGAACTACAAATTCAGATTATGCAAATTCTCTGATAGAGCACCCGACAACTAGGATGAAGGAGCTCGGAAGGGATGACATCGCTAGAGACCAACACGAACTTTATCTGCATCATCCTGAGAAACTGAGCAGAAGGCAGAGAGCTATGTTTAGAATCGGAGATAAACTTGAGCAAAATGGCGTCCTTGATCTAGTGGGTGACCTTTTAGAGCCAAGGCCAACTCATGATGATAAACGTTCCTACTGGGGCACTGGCCCTTATAAATATATGTCGTCCGAAGAACGTCGAGCCTATAGACATTCTCGCGGATACGATCGTAGATAAATTCTCTTCTATTTTTGGGTCCCGGCATCGGCTTTTTCCTGCAGCCAATAGGGCCGGGCATAAGGAGCTAGCCCGGCTTTTCGGGCATCTGTCGAGGCCTGAGTGGATGATGTGAAAAAGGGGCGTCTTTGAGTGCTAAAGCATGTCCGACGAAACTAAGCAGTCGGGGACTGCTTAGCGAGGAGTTCTTTAGCAAGCCCGCTTTTTGACTATCAGACACATCAAGCCGAGACAGCCGCCCGAGAGCTTTGATTACTTTGTCGGTACAAAGTAACAGATTATTTAAGCACTTTGCAAAAGTGCTACTTGGTTTTAACAGCAGCTTTTAAGACTTCTTCGAAGCCGACCGGCTCGTTTATTCAGCTAGGCTATTGTGGTCTCTCTGCCGCCATAAACCTTCATCCCTCAAGAAGTCTTTTTTCTAGCGAGCTGAAGAGTGGCAGAGAAATGGAGTGTAACTCTATTACCAAACTTGGTTTCAATCAAATTTCTAACTTCAGCCAAAAAGCCCTCCCGATCAAGTTCAGGCAGCTGTGAGACGTGCGAAATTGTTCGTAGATAATTCAAATAATCCTCCATGTTTTGGTATTCGAACGCAAGTGGCGGATCAGTTACGAAAAAGCCGATTTCATCGAAAAGATTAGTATCCACAGTTAATTTAGGACCCAGGTCCTCCATGTGTTTAACTAGTGGGCTGACAGCCTGAACTGTCCTTGGAGCCATACCAGATCTTAGAACACTAGTAACGCCATAACGTAAAACTATTGGCTCGAACGCGTCAAAATAGGCTTTGTCCTCAGGCAGTTCGACTAAATCGTTATAGATTATCGCTACATGCCCACCTGGCTTAAGCAGGCGAGCCATTTTTTTAAAAAGCGTTTCCTGATTGACCCAATGTAATGAAGTTGCGCCGTAAATAAGATCAAAACTACCTTCAGCAAGTTCTACGTCTTCAAATTTGCCGACAACAACATTGGCGTTGGGAAATGGGGCCAGGTTACGTCTGGCTATATCTGCCAACTGTGGTCCAGGCTCTACGGCCGTAAGTGAGTATCCACGTTTAGCCATAGGTATAGTGGCCTGACCGGTACCCGGACCAATTTCCAGCAACCGGGAGCTAGGATGAAGGTGAGTTTCAGCCGCTAAGATGTCAAATAATTGTTCAGGGTAACCAGGCCGTAGGCGATCATAGTATGCAGCTTCTTTATCGAATAAGTCGCCTGCTAATGTGTTATGCCCACTCGGCGGTGTAGGCTCGGTGCTCATAACTACTTAATTTTGGCGGCTTTCAAAACCGCTTCAAAGGCCTTGGGTTCGTTGACGGCCAATTCTGCCATCACTTTTCTGTCTAAAGTGATCTGCGCCTTTTTCATACCATTAATAAGCACGCTATAAGTCGTTCCATGCGTGCGGGCAGCGGCATTAATGCGGGCGTTCCACATCTGTCGGAAAGTCCGCTTGCGGTTCCGGCGGTCGCGGTAAGCGAACTGCAGGGCGCGGGTTGTGGCCTGGCGGCCGCGCTTCAGGGAAGAGCGGTGGGATTTTTGCATGCCCCGCGTGGCCTTGCGGACTTTTAAATGGCGTTTATGGCTGGCCACACCCCTTTTTACCCTCATCGCTGTGCTCCTCGGGCATTTGCCATTTGCCATTTGCCATTTGCCATTAATTTACCAAGTGGCATTTGCCGTTGATTAAATGAAAAAAGATCAATAAATGTTAAATGTGAATTGTTAAATGTGAATTGGAATGACGTAGTCATGACTAGACTCCTAGGTTCCGGCGGATGTCTTTATTGTGTTTGCCATGCAGCTGCTGCACACCGGCAAAATGCCGCTTGCGCGAAGCTGATTTCTTCTCTAAAAAGTGGCTGCCGGTGGCGCGCCTACGCAGCAATTTACCGGTCTTGGTGACGGTAATGCGCTTGCCGGTTCCTTTATGAGTCTTTAACTTTGGCATGGGGGCGATTCATCCTAACGACGAAACTCAGCTGCCGGCCAGCAAATTCGGGTGGTTGTTCAACGACAACGTCGTCGCCCAGATCCGCCGTAATTCGCTCGGCTAACTTATAACCCAGCTCTTTGTGGGCCAGTTCTCGTCCCCTATAGACTACCGCAATCTTCACCTTATGTCCAGCTTCCAGAAAAGCCGTGACTTTGCGCAATTTGATGGCTAAGTCATGGTCGCCGATGCGCAGGCTGGTGCGCATTTGCTTTAGGTCCAGCGGCTTAGATTTGGCGCGGCTTTTTTGCGCCTGCTTGGTGCGCTGGTAATTATATTTGCCCCAATCAACGACTTTGGCTACCGGCGGCTTGGCATCGGGCGAGACTTCCACCAGGTCGAGTTCGGCTTCCCGGGCGGCGGCCAAGGCCTCAGAGCGGCTTAAAACGCCTAGTTGGCGGCCATCTTCACCTATAACACGCAGTTCAGGGGCCCTGATGGCCTCGTTGATCCGGGGGTCCTTAGAGATTTCTCAACTCCATGCTTTTCGTGAATGAATAATATCAAAGCCGATACCTTTACGCAAAGACTTGCTGGCGGTATTGCAGGGCTTCAGATATGTGCTGGGGTTCTATGGTTAGCTCGTTGGCCAAATCGGCGATGGTGCGGGCGACTTTGACCGAGCGCACGTAGGCCCGCGCCGAGATATTAAGCTTGCTGGCGGCACTATCCAGCAGATCTTTAGCATCGGTAGTCAGGCCGGCTTGCTCGCGCACTTCTTTATTGGTCATGGAATTGTTGTAGCGCGCCTTGCCAAAGCGCCGGTGCTGGACAGCATAGGCTTTTTCTACCCTTGATCTGATTTCCAGCGTCTGGCTTTTGGCCGTGCGCTTTTCCAACAGTCGTTTGTGGTCAACCTCGTGGACGGGCAGATGCAGGTCTATACGGTCCAGAATTGGCCCGGAAACCTTCTTCTGGTACTTGGCAATGGCGCTAGCCGTACAGACACAGGGCTTATTAGTGCCGTAGTAGCCGCAGGGGCAGGGGTTCTGGGTGGCTACCAAGATAAAATCAGCTGGGTAAGTGGCGCTATCACGGACACGGGAAATACTGACCGTGCCATCCTCTAGCGGCTGGCGCAGGGCTTCCAGGCAGGCGTGGCTGAACTCAGGCAGCTCATCAAGGAATAACACGCCACGGTGGGCCAAGGTGGCCTCACCGGGTTTGGGCACGCTGCCGCCGCCCACCAAGGCCGTGGCGCTGGCCGTGTGGTGCGGCGTGCGGAAAGGCCTATTGGTGATGATGTCGCAGTGGCCGCCGTTGCCCAGAGAGTGCAGATGGGTTACTTCCAGTACTTCTGAGTGGTCCAAAGCTGGCAAAATGCCGCACATGGCTCTTGCCAGCATGGTTTTACCGGTGCCTGGCGGGCCGTGCAGTAGGATATTGTGATGGCCGGCCGCGGCAATCTCCAGCGCCCGTTTGGCAATCGGCTGGCCGGCGATCTCGGCAAACTCAATGGCATCGATATCTACCGGGTCGACTTTGATCTTGCCGCGGCCGGTTTTGAGACTTTTTAGCGGCAGGGTTTCGCTTAAATCAAGATAAACGTCCCGCAGGGTTGTCGCGGCTTTAACGGTGATCTCTGGTATAAGCCTGGCTTGGTCCAAGTTGGCCCGCGGTATGTAAAAATGGCCGAAACCCAGGTTCTTGGCAGCCAAAATTCGGCCGATTAAGCCACGGACAGGCCCAAGCTCGCCCTCCAAGCTTAGCTCACCCAAGAATATATAATCGCTTAAACTATCGGTTTTGATCTGTTGGGAGCGGGCCATAATAGCCACCGCCATAGCTAAATCAAGGCTGGTAGAATCCTTGGGGATGTCAGCCGGCGACAGGTTAATAGTAACCCGTTTTTTGGGGAACTGGATCGTGGAGTTGGCAAAACTGGCGCGCAGGCGCTCCTTGGCCTCGTCTACGGCCTTGGAGGCATCGCCGATTATCAAAACCGAGGGCAGGCCGTTGGTGATATGGCATTCCACGTCTACCACCACGCCGCCGCCCATGTAATCCACGATGCTCTTAACTGGCTTTTTCATGAGATTTAGCTGAATTATCGCACCTCAAGCGCAAAAGATTAATTGCTAGAGCTTAAAAAACTTCAAAAAGCCTCCCGCACCATGATCTTTTTCGGGCATTAGCGAAGCCTGTAGCTAACGGGCCTGGGCATAAGAAGCCAACCTGAGTAGATGTCGTAAAGAAGGAGCGCCCTTGGGTGCTAAAGCATGTCCGACGAAGTGGATATGCTGGGAGCATATTCGCGAGGAGTTCTTTAGCAAGCTTGTTTTTGATCGGCAGCTACATCAAGTTGGCAACGCGCCCAGCAGCTTTGCTACTTTGGGTGGCCAAAGTAGACATACGTTTAGTTCTTTGGAAAAGAACACTCAAAATCTCGGGCAGGCTAATAGCAAAACGTCCGGACTAATGCCGGACGTTTTGCGAGTTTTGGTTGGGTTTTGGAGTTTGCCCAGCAGTGAGCTTTCGCGTGGCTTTGCCAATATCCGCTTTGCGGATAGTCGCGAAAGTCTACTACTGAGTTTGTTTGGCGAACTTTTTGTTTATAAGGTTTTGGATGGAACAACGGCTTGCGAGAAGCCGTTGTTACAGATCAATTTTTGTTTTGAGCACTTTTTTTATTCAAGTGCCATCCTCATCTTATAAACTACTGATTTTGATGTCAACAAGATTTTTATGCTTTTTTTGACAAACCTGTGCATAACTTTTTGCTAACATGCCAGCAAAATCTACGCGAAAAAATGTTTGCTACACTCTAAGCATGAAAAACCTGCCGTTTTTCGCCAACACGCCGGACAATACTCGCTGCGTCCAGGCAGCTTTTAGAATCATACTCAAATATTTTATGCCGGAGCGCAATTTTAGCTACGCGCAGCTGGACCAAATGAGCCAGAAAATGCCCGGCAAGGACACTTGGTGGCCGCCAATGCTCATAAAACTGCAAAAAATGGGTTTTTCGGTCAAAAGCATCGAAGCTTTTGATTATAGAAGGTTCTACGAGGAGGGCGAAACCTATGTAAGGGGTATTTATCCTGAAGCAACGGCGGATTATCACCTAAACCAAACCAATCTAAAGGAGATAAAACCCCTTATACCCGAGTTTCTTAGTAAAATCGCTACAGCAACACGCCCGGGGCAACATTAAAGGACATTGATAATTTACTGGCTGATGGCTGGTTGGTGGGCGTGGCCTTAAACTCGCGGGCCTTAAATGACAAGCCGGGCTATGCCGGACACGTGGTGGTAGTTTTTGGCGCGGACAAGAACAATTTTTGGTTGCATGACCCAGGCCTGCCGCCCATGCCAAGCCGTAAAGTTAGCCGTCAGAAATTACTTGAAGCATGGCAATGGGCTGGCGGGCAAAATACTAACCTCGCAGCTCTAAAAGCGAGCAAAAACAGAACATAAAAAATACAACTTTCAACTTAATACAACGTAAATTTTACAATTAAAAGCTGTGGATAAACCATATCTTACTGCTTGTTATTGTAAAAAATATACCTAATTATCGTTGACGTTTTAACTATTTTTTGCTAGGATGGTTTTTGTAAGTTAAAAACAAAAATAACTTATATCTAGCGGTTAGTGGAGACCGTTTTAGCTATCGCTCTTCAATATGAAGAGCGGTCAGTCAATGGCTTATGTGCGGTAAGCGCTACTTAAGTAATTTAATAGTTGAGCGCATTTACCGCCTAAGCCTCCTCGTTCTATAATGCTTGGTGTGAAACTCAACCACCAACGTCCAAGACTACCAGCAATTACCGCAGCTGGTAGTTTTTTATGTTTGCTGCTCATCGTGCTGTTGACCAGCCCCGTCAAGGATATCGCCTGGGCCATGGCGTTTTTTGTGAGCCTGTTGGTGTTTTTACTGAGCACAGGCTACGCAGTGGTGTACCTACAAGCTGGCCAGATGCGCCGCGTTTACCGCTATCGAATTATCATCGCCAGCCTTTTTATAGTTATAGTACTAATGTTTCGTAGTGCCCAATCATTAAGTTGGATAGATGGTCTGGTGCTGTTGATCATAACCACTGGGCTGCTCTTTTACAGTGGCCGGCGTGCCTGAGCACGGCCGAGCCATAGCGTAGGACTGATATAGAGCCTTATGCATTATAATAATGCGTATGGATCCCGTTAGAAGTAAGTATTTTATCAAAGATAAAATCTGCCAATTCTCTGGCAGAGAATTGGACTTCTAACGGGATGAACCCTAGTAGCGGGGAAATAAAACCCCAGTTTGAGACGCCGCAAGGTGATGAGGGGCTGGAACGCCAGCATGATAGGGCTATGGAGCAAACTGGTGGCGAGGAAACTGCGGTCGGCAAGCAGTCACCCAAAAACGATTCCACCGCGCTGGCTTTGCCAGCCGATATCCCCGATGCTAATCCGGTAGCTATTCCGGCTGATCAAACCCAAGCCGATAAGAGCAGCCAAACTGCGGGGCCAAAAGAAGTAGCCCACGATTCACACCGTATAGAAAAACAGTGGGTAGAACGCGCCAAAAAAGTTATCGCCCAGACTAAAGATGACCCACACACCCAGAAACATAACATGAGCTTGGTCAAAGCTGATTATATCCATAAGCGCTTTAATAAAACCATCCCCACAGATGATACGGCGGCGGCATGACAATCTTAGCTATTTTGATAAGCTTTCTGGTCTTGGTGGCCGCCGGTTGCAGCTTTGCCTATTTTTATATCCGTAGCATTTTTCGTGAACAGAAAAATTACGAACGTGGACTAAAAATGGTACCGGTACTCATTCATTTACCGCCGCCGAGTGATGATGCCGACACCAAGGGCCGCGATGCCCGTGATGTGGTGGATGAGAATATCTCCCGCGCACAGGTGTTATACGGTATTTTAGCCAGCACCTTTCAAAAGGGTTTGCGGCATAAGTTTTATGGCCAGCGCCACATTGCCCTGGAAATCGTCGCTAATCACGGCGCAGTTCATTTTTATAGCGCTGTACCGGTACCACTACTGAGCGTAGTCGAGCAGGCTATAGTCGGCGCCTACCCTACAGCCCGCCTGGAGGAAGTGCCGGAGCATAATATTTTTAGCAGCGTCGGACGGATAACCGGTACCGTAGGTGGCGAACTCGTACTTAAAGAGAACTTCGCCTATCCAATTGCTACCTACCAAGACATTAAACGTGACACTATGCAGTCGCTGCTAAACGCTTTGTCGGGCTTAACTACTGAGGATGGGGCTGGTGTCCAGATCTTGCTTAGGCCAGCGGATGGGTCCTGGCGCAAAACTGCCAACACCGAGGCCAGTAAAAAACGCACCGGTAAATCCACTCCACAAGGTTTTGAGAGTGCTTTCTGGTGGTTAGGGCAGCTGTTTACAGCCCTTACTAAGCCGCCAGACTCCAAGCAGGGCGAGAAAGAAGAAGGCGCGCCAAAAGATGTTTCTTCGTTAGACCAATCCATTGCCCAGGCCATAGAAGAAAAGACCAAGCAGGCGGGCTACGAGGTGCTGATCCGCGTTATTGCATCCTCCAATGTCATGCAGCGGGCCGAGACGATTAAGAATAATATCGTGGCTAGCTTTGCCCTGTATGACGCGCCGGGCCGTAACGGCTTTAAATTTGTGCCAGCCCGCGATATGGAAACTTTCGTGACGGCCTATATTTTGCGTTTTTTTCCGGCTGAGAGATCCAAGAACATCTTGAGTGCTAACGAGATCGCCACCATGTTCCACTTCCCGGACCAGCAGAATATACCCACCAGCCAGCTGGAGCGCCAAGCTTCCAAGCAGGTCGACGGCCCGCGCAACGTACCCGAACACGGCCTGATGCTGGGCTATAACATGTTCCGCGGCGCCAAGAAAGCCATCCGCTTGGACCTTAACGACCGGCGCCGCCATATGTACGTGGTTGGCCAAACCGGTACCGGAAAGTCGATGTTTTTGGAAAACTTGGCGCTGCAAGACATGTTAGAGGGACGGGGGTTTGCTTTTGTCGATCCGCACGGTGATACGGCTGAAAAGCTGCTGGCTATGGTGCCCAAAGAGCGTACGGAAGACGTAATTTATTTCTGCCCGGCCGACATGGATTACCCCCTGGGACTTAATATGTTTGAGTATCACAACCCCGAGCAGAAAGACTTTTTGATCCAGGAAGCCATCAATATGCTCTATAAGCTTTACGACCCGGGCCACACCGGTATCATTGGCCCGCGCTACGAACATTTGTTCCGCAACGCTGCCCTAACCATCATGGCCGACCCGAACGGCGGCAGCTTTGTGGACATACCCAAACTTTTCCGCGACCCAGTCTTTGTGGAGCAAAAACTTAAGTACGTCACAGATCAAAACGTTATTGAATTCTGGCGCAAAGAAATGCCCCAAAGCCAGCGGTCTAACGAGTTCGGCGAGGTTGTCAGCTGGTTTATTTCTAAATTTGGCGCTTTTCTTAGCAACGAGATGATGCGCAATATCATCGGCCAGAGCAAGAGCAGCTTTGACCTGCGCGAGGTCATGGATACCAATAAAATCCTGCTGGTTAACCTCAGCCGCGGACGGACAGGCGACCTAAATTCCAAACTGTTGGGCATGATTTTTGTGATGAAATTCCAGGCCGCGGCCATGAGCCGGGCGGACATTCCCGAAGACTTCCGCCAGGACTTTTGCCTGTATGTCGATGAGTTCCAAAACTTCAGCACCGACTCTTTTGCCGATATCTTGTCTGAAGCCAGAAAATACCGCCTGAACGTAGTCGTAGCTAATCAGTTTACCACCCAGTTGACAGATGAGGTACGCGACGCTGTTTTTGGTAACGTTGGGACGGTGGTAGCTTTCCGCGTGGGAACTAATGACGCCGAATTTCTGGCTAAGCAATACGCGCCGATCTTTGATATCGACGATTTACAGTTTTTGCCCAACTACAACACTGCTGTACGCATGCTGATTGGCGGCGTGCCGGTACAGTCGTTTTCTATGGCGACTTTGCCACAGTTGGGCAACCCCAATAAGCAACTGGCTGATGCTCTAAAGCAACTCTCAGCTGCCAAATATGGCCGGCCGAAACAGGCGGTAGAAGCTGAGATTTTCAAGCGCATGGAAACCCAGCCACGCTTGGGCGGCCCCAGGCCTGGCCTGCCCGCTGGGGCGGGCGCCAGCCCGTTTGACAACTTGGGCTTGCCGCCCGCTGCGGGTGCTTTATCTGGCCCAAGTATGGCTCCAAGATCATCCACACCCTCCAGTCAGACAGGTTCGTCGTTTCTCGACGAGTGGTTGGCTAAACGTAAAGGTATGGCACCAGGCCAGCCAATGGCCCGCGCCAGTTCTGCTCCCGGCGCTTCGCCCCCGGCCTATGCCACTACGCCGTCTGCAACCTCTAGCAATGTAGCTAGTCCAACAGTTGCTAAATCGCAGCCGGCACCGGCTTCAACAGAATTAGCTAAGCCTGAACCGGGCGAGTTCAAAATTAGGCGTGATGATAACAATGCGGCAGGTGGTATGACCGATGAGGGGCAGACAATCCATATAGATAAAGACGGCAACCTCTCCTATGGACAGTAGCTCTTGGCAAAAGTACACATAAAAACATAGTTTACAATCTGTAATCTGGCTTGCGCGGTAGGCCGCAATCGGCTACAATATATGTGAGATGTTTAGACAAAAAACAGAGAGGGAATCTTTGCTGTGAGTGCCGAAAATAACCCAAAAGGCCATAGTTATGATGCCAGCCAAATCCAGGTACTGGAAGGTCTGGATCCAGTGCGCAAGCGTCCGGGTATGTACATTGGCAGCACCGGCACCGAAGGCCTGCACCATCTTGTAAAGGAGTTGGCCGATAACGGCATCGATGAAGTAATAGCTGGTTTCGCCACCGAACTCCATATTACTCTGCACCAAGACGGCGGCGTGACCGTAACTGACAACGGCCGTGGTATCCCGGTAGAAATCCATCCTAAAACCCACAAGAACACCTTAGAGACAGTGCTAACAACCTTGCACGCCGGCGGTAAGTTTGGTTCTGGCGGCTATAAAGTAAGCTCCGGCCTGCATGGCGTGGGTTCTAGCGTAGTTAATGCGCTGTCGATTAAGCTTATTGCCACTGTCGCCCGCGACGGTTTCGAGTGGACGCAGGAGTACGCCAAAGGTGTGCCGACAACCAAGCTTATCAAGGGTAAGCCAACGGATCGAACTGGCACCACCATCACTTTTTATCCCGACAGCAGCGTCTTCAATACAACCACGGATTTTGACTACGACTGGGTAGTAGACTACTTGCGCCACCAGGCTTATCTCACTAAGGGGGTAAAAGCTTCGGTATCAGATGAACGCAGCGGCCAGGCCTATGCTTTTCATTTCGAAGGCGGCATCGAAAGCTATGTCCGACATCTCAATGCCGGCAAAGAGACGCTGGACGAAGAGATTTTCTACGTCGAGAAAGAGATAGAAGAAGCCATAGTGGAAATTTCTCTGCAGTATAACGACGGTTTTAATGAAACCGTAATGGCTTTTGCCAACAACGTCTATAACGTCGAAGGCGGTATGCACCTGACCGGTTTCCGCACTGCGCTCACAAGAGTTATTAACGATTACGCCCGCAAAAGCGGCTTACTAAAAGATAAAGAAGAGAATCTGACCGGCGAAGACTGCCGCGAGGGCTTGACCGCCGTTATTTTGATAAAAATCCCCGACCCGCAGTTTGAGGGCCAAACTAAGAACAAGCTGGGTAATCCAGAGGTGCGCGGCTATGTAGAGCAGGTGATGAACGAGTGGTTTTCTTACTATTTAGAAGAGCACCCGGCGATCGGCCGCAAGATAGCCGGCAAGGTACTGCTGGCCGCCCGCGCCCGTAAAGCCGCCCGCGCCGCGCGCGATAACATCATTCGTAAAGGTGCTCTAGAAGGCGCCAGTTTGCCCGGTAAGCTGGCCGACTGCGCCACCCGCGACCGCAGCCAGGCTGAGCTGTTCATAGTAGAGGGCCTTTCCGCTGGCGGCTCTGCTAAAGACGGCCGCAACAGCTTTTACCAGGCTATTTTGCCGCTGCGCGGCAAAGTGTTGAACGTTGAACGGGCGCGTCTAGACAAAATGCTGGCCAATCAGGAAATTTTAAATCTTATTAAAGCTATGGGCGTAGGCATTGAAGATCAGTTCGATATAACAGGCCTGCGCTACGAGCGAATCATTATCATGACCGATGCTGACGTAGATGGTTCTCATATTCGGACTCTATTAATGACTTTCTTCTTCCGGCACATGCGTCAAGTCCTAGAAGGTGGGCATGTTTATGCCGCACAGCCGCCGTTGTTCGGAATTGTCAGTGGAAAAAAAGAGGACTATGTCTACAGTGAAGAAGAGCGTGATACCGCTATTGATAAAATCATCCAAGAACGCAGGGATAAAGGTATAAAAATAGATAAAAACGATGAGCGTATCAAGCAAGCAGGGGTGTCGATTAAACGGTATAAAGGCTTGGGGGAGATGAATGCTGAACAACTGTGGGAAACTACCATGAATCCGACCAACCGAGTTCTAGCCCAGGTAAAGATTGAAGATGCCGAAAAGGCTGACGCTATTTTCTCCAAACTGATGGGAACAGAGGTAGAAATGCGCAAAAACTTCATCCAAAGCCGCGCTAAATTCGTGAAGGACCTGGATATTTAGTCATGACTACGTCATTCCAATTATCATTTAACACTTTACATTTAACATTTATTGATCATTTTTCATTTAACAGATTCGAAAAATGGCAAATGCCAAATTAATGGCCAATGATAAATGGCCAATGATAAATGCCTCCGGAGGAGGCGTTTGATGGACGATAGAACTAAAGGCTTGCTGCCAAGTATAGAAAAACACTCCAAAACTGTCTTGGACCGTTCGGTCGAGAACGAGATGGAGACCAGCTACCTTCAATACTCCATGAGTGTAATCGTGGCGCGAGCCCTTCCAGACGTACGTGACGGCTTAAAACCAGTCCACCGTCGTATTTTGTACGTTATGGATAAAAACGGGCTTGGAGCGGGCTCTAAACATACTAAAAGCGCCCAAATTGTGGGCGATGTGATGGGGAAATACCATCCGCACGGCGATACAGCCATTTATGACGCTATGGTACGGCTGGCACAGCCGTTTTCTACCAGATATCCGCTGGTGGACGGGCAGGGTAACTTTGGCAGTATGGACGGTGACCCGCCGGCTGCCTACCGCTATACCGAGGCCCGTATGACCAAGGCCTCTGAGGCCTTGCTGGAAGACATCGATAAAGAAACCGTACCTTTTAGGGATAACTTCGACGGCTCCCAACAGGAACCAGAGGTGCTACCGGCCAAAATTCCCAATCTGTTGCTAAACGGCCAGGTGGGCATAGCCGTGGGCATGGCCACTAATATTCCGCCGCATAACCTGTCAGAGCTGGTAGACGCCACTATTGAACAGATAGACAATCCCGAAGCCACCTTGGACGATCTAATGAAGCACGTTAAGGGGCCGGACTTTCCGACGGGTGCGGTAGTCTACGGCAAAGAGTCCATCCGCAGCGCTTTTGCCACCGGCCGCGGCGGTGTGGTAGTGCGCGGCGTAGCCGACATTGAGGAGTCCAGCAAAGGCCGCCACCAGATTATCATCAGCGAAATCCCTTATGCCGTTAACAAAGCTGGCTTGGTAGAGAAAATCGCCGACTTGGTTCGCGAAAAGAAGATTAGCGGTATATCTGATATTCGCGATGAGAGCTCGCGCGGCAGCGTGCGAATCGTTATGGATTTGAAAAAAGATGCCTACCCAAAAAAGTTGCTCAACCAGCTGTACAAGTTAACTCCATTGCAAACGGCCTTTCACTACAACATGCTGGCGCTGGTGGACGGCATCCAACCCCGGGTTTTGGGTCTGCAGGACATTATCAATGAGCACATTAAACACCGGCAGGTGGTGGTGCGCCGACGCACCGAGTTTGAACTCAAAAAAGCCCAGGAACGCGCCCATGTGCTGGAAGGTCTGAAAATTGCCCTCGACCATATCGACGAAGTCATCAAGACAATCCGCGCTAGCCAGACCCAAGAAGAGGCTGAAGCCAATCTAATTACCGCCTTTAAGCTTAGCCAAATACAAGCTCAAGCTATCTTATCGATGCAGTTGCGCCGCTTGACCGGCCTGCAGCGCCAAGAAGTTGAAGATGAGCTGGCCAATCTGATATCACTTATCTCCAAATTGCAAACTGTCTTGGCCGATGAGAAGAAGATCCTGAAAATCATTAAAGATGAACTGCTGGACGTGAAAAAACAGTTTGGCGATGAGCGCCGAACAAAGATTGTCGCCGCCGAACTGGGCAAACTTAGCGATGAAGATCTAGTTCCTGATGAGCAAGTTGTTGTTACACTTACATCGGCAAACTATATAAAGCGCACTTCAATCGCTGATTATAAACGGCAGGGCCGCGGTGGCAAGGGCCGAAGAGGAATGGCTACCCGCGACGAAGATTATATAGAGCACGTTGTTAATGCATCAACACATGATTACCTACTTTTCTTCACAAACAAAGGCCGGGTCTTCCGCATTAAAACTTACGAAGTGCCGGCGGTTGGTTTAAATGCTAAGGGCGTAGCTATTGTAAACTTGCTGCAGCTACAGCCAGAAGAGGCTGTTACATCTGTTATAAATGTAACTAAAGGCAGCGGTGAGTCGGGCTATCTATTGATGTGTACGATCCATGGTGTAGTTAAGAAAACACCATTTGAGCAATACCAGAACGTTCGTGCTACCGGCCTAATTGCTATCAGGTTGGATGACAAAGACGAGCTCAAATGGATCCGCCATACCTCTGGTAAGGATGAAGTTATTATTTCTACCAGCCAGGGGCAGGCTATTCGCTTTTCTGAAAAGGACGCCCGGCCAATGGGCCGGGCCAGCCGTGGCGTTCGTGGTATTCGCTTACGCGCCGGCGACCAGGTAATCGGTATGGATATGGTGCAAGAAAAAGCTTCGCTATTTGTCATTAGCGAATTCGGCTATGGCAAACGCACTAAGGTGGAGCAATTTACTCCTCATAAAAGAGGTGGCGTAGGTATCCGCTCGGCAGTAGTCAACAAAAAGACCGGCCCGCTGATAGGTGTTAAATCGCTGGAGGGCTTAGATCAGGAAGTGATAATTATTTCTGCTGAAGGTCAAACCATCCGCTTAGGGCTCAGAAACATCCCAAGCCTAGGGCGGGCGACCCAAGGCGTGCGCATTATGCGCCTTAATGGCGGCGACCAGGTGGTATCGCTAGCACTGGTGGAAAAGGTTGAAGAAGTCGAAGAAGAACCCTCAGGGGTCCCAGCTGATAATAAGCCGGCCAAAGAGCCAAAAACCAAGATCTCCACGAAGCCCAAAAAGTAATCTTCTTTTTCAAAGAAGCAAATAGTCTGCCACCTTTTTCCGAAAAGGTGGCGCCAAACTCTGGGCGCAGGACTCGCTTGACGCAACCACTTGTCAAAGTGCACAACAGCCTGCGGAACGACCCCTACGGGGATCGGTCTCGCTCTTTACTGTATCTATACGAGTCGCTCGACTAAGTCCTCGGCTGACTTAGTTAGTGTTTTTGACGTGTTTACTCAGGCTCGCCATGCATGCCCAAGCCCTTAGCCCCCGCCCAAGTTGACTCTCCACGCCCAGACCTGATTTTGGGTATGAAAATAGCCATGCGGGTGCTGCTTGGATAAGCACGCGCCGCATGGCGCTTGCCCCGCACTAAAACCTGAGCGTAGAAGAGAGGGAATACCTCTATTTCGTAGCATCAAGATTTTAGTGCCGGGGCTGTGAGGACGGAAGTCATCAGTGCTTCCGTCCATTCGAGAAGAAGCTTGCGGGCACATCACGGGCTGCTCTTCCTTAGCCGTGGCCAAAGAAGGATCCAGCTGGGCAGTTGCTCGTTTGGAATGCCCCTTTCGATCGCAATCCACAACCCGATTGCGCAGTAGCCGCAATAGCTCAGGCCGATACCCACTCCGGCGTCGAAGCCAAGATACCGGCCTACGACCAGCCACAGAGTGAGGGCCGGGACGTACATCACGAATATGCAGATAAAACCTGTCAAGAGTCGCATCGGGCTCCTTTCGGTTAGGGCCTTTTGCCGTATCGGCGATCTGCCACAGCAATCGCTACGCGGACGAGTACTGCGATCGACGCGCAGGTAATCGCTGCGGCTGTCAACAAACTCTCCCAATAATCGTGCACCTCGGGCTCCTTTTGGTTCAGACTAGGGTTTTTCCTGTTGCCTCCGTGGACTACCGCTGAGTACGACAAAGGCGAGACCCCAGATAGCGCAGGCCAGTCCGAAGCCGCCACCCTTGTTTTCGAAGACGAAAGCTATGCCAAGCCCGATTAATACATATCCAATCAGCGCCTTTTTCGGCATTTGAAATCCTCCTTAGTTTGGAAAGAGCTAACCTCGGAACCAACCCGAAGTTAGCCCGAAATTCATCTCATATTTTACCATATTCCATTGACTTTTCAAACTGTTTGTGGTAATGTACTATCTGTTAACCCGAAATAAAAAATGTCCGAGCAATTATCAAACGTTATACCTCTAAGAACTGAAACTCATGAAGCTGGTCAACAGAAGCCATGGGAAGCTAGAGTTGAGGCTATTAGATCGAGGTCTAGGGATAACCTAGAGGTTATAGTGGGTGCACTGGATCCAAAGCGTACTTCAGAAACTCCTGAAGCGCAGGCTAGAATTGAAGAAATAAATCATTCTTTAGGAGTAACGATTAACTTCAATGGTGGTGAAACAATACCTTATTTATTAAGCGAGGGTCGCTTAAGGCCACATCTTGAAGACAAAGAGCCGGATTTGATGAGCAAGTTAAAAACAGGGTTTCTCGATAAAATGCGTACGCGCATAAGTACGATAAAACATACCCGCAGTGCAGAGGAAAGACTGGGCATTAGACCTGAAGGGTGGGGGTCAGCTGATGACCCTGAGTTAGTGTATGGCGCAGTTACTGACGGTACAACCGAGGACGAGATTAAGGGAGGTGCTGGAGGCTGGTATGGCCTTGACATATTTGTTTTGAAACCAGACAGAATTAAAGACAGAGCAACCATTACTCCAATGGACAGCTACTACATACAAGATTCGCGTATGGTAGTAACTTGGGAAGACGCACCCACCCTTATGTATTTACGGGACGAGGGAAGGGCTGATTCAACCGCCAACCTTACTCGGGGCGAGTACGTAGAAGCACAAATTGCTGGCGGCGTTAGCGCAGAGGACATAGAGGAAATCAAGTTCTCTGTATGGGGCCCTAATAGCACGCTTGACGATGTTTTAGACCAGTATGGCGGCCGTGCTGTGTTTGAAGAGAAACTGCCCGGAGTTAAGTTAACTGAAATTAGAGCTCAAGACAGAGCAGAATTGGCCGAAGCCGCCTAGAATTCGGGCAAAATGAGCAGGCTTGATAGTTTTATCCCCGGGACTCGAGGCAACTGATGAATTTAGTAGGCGTCTGGCGAATCAGCCAAAAGTTTGCCCCGAGTTCCTACGGAAAGGGCGAGGGGATGCTTGCATTCTTTTGGCGCGCCAGACGCCGTTAAGTAAATTCAATCATGTTACCGAATGTCCCGGCGGTTGGCGCCACCTTACCGCTAAGGTGGCAATATTTATGGCACTTTGTAAAAAGTGCTATTTTGTAGCAATTGCTACATCAAATTATCCTTGACTACACCTTAACTTATGCGGTATCATAGGCTTAGCTTTTAGGGCGTCCTATTTTTGAGTGTCTCCACTACTGAGATACAGGAAGAACAGGAACAATCCGTACGCGAATGAGCGGACGGGTACATCCCCTTAGAGTGCTCATTGAAAACTGAGTAGTGCAAATCAACGTCAGTTCAGCGCGACGAGAGTCGCGCAGGAACAAGTAACAGGTAACAAGGAACTGGTTTTCCAGTTTCAAGTTTCATGTTTCGTGTTCCACAAATTCGCGTAAGCGAATTTTTGTGAAGAGTTTGATCCTGGCTCAGGATGAACGCTGGCGGCGTGCCTAATACATGCAAGTCGAGCGCCTTCACAGTTTGCTCAATCCTGCCAGACAGGACGCGGGAACTTTTCTTTAGAAAAGTTAGTCGCATCAATCACGAAGTGATTGAACGTCTGGCAGAGCTTCTCTACATACAAGTAGAGATGCAGATTGAACAAAGTGTGAAGGAGCGGCGGACGGCAGAGTAACGCGTAGGAACGTACCCCAAAGTGAGGAATAAGCCCGGGAAACCGGGTCTAATACCGCATAATCTCTTCGGAGCAAAGCTTCGGCGCTATGGGAGCGGCCTGCGTATGATTAGCTTGTTGGTGAGGTAATGGCTCACCAAGGCGACGATCATTAGCTGGTCTGAGAGGATGATCAGCCTGACTGGGACTGAGACACGGCCCAGACTCCTACGGGAGGCAGCAGTAGGGAATTTTCCACAATGGACGGAAGTCTGATGGAGCAACGCCGCGTGCAGGAGGAAGGCCTTCGGGTTGTAAACTGCTTTTATTTGTGACGATTTTGACGGTAGCAAATGAATAAGGACCTGCTAACTACGTGCCAGCAGCCGCGGTCATACGTAGGGTCCAAGCGTTATCCGGAATTACTGGGCGTAAAGAGTTGCGTAGGTGGCATGGCAAGCGAAGAGTGAAATGGCTCGGCTCAACCGAGTATACATTCTTTGAACTGCCAAGCTTGAGCATGAGAGAGGTAGATGGAATTTCTAGTGTAGGAGTGAAATCCGTAGATATTAGAAGGAACACCGATGGCGTAAGCAGTCTACTAGCTTATTGCTGACACTAAGGCACGAAAGCGTGGGGAGCGAACGGGATTAGATACCCCGGTAGTCCACGCTGTAAACTATGGATGCTAGCAGTTTGCAGTATCGACCCTGCAAGTTGCGAAGCTAACGCGTTAAGCATCCCGCCTGTGGAGTACGAGCGCAAGCTTAAAACATAAAGGAATTGACGGGGACCCGCACAAGCGGTGGAGCGTGTTGTTTAATCCGAAGGTAAGCGTAGAACCTTACCAGGGTTTGACATCCTGCCAATCTTTCCGAAAGGAAAGAGTGCCCTCGGGCCGCAGTGACAGATGATGCATGGCCGTCGTCAGCTCGTGTCGTGAGATGTTTGGTTAAGTCCATCAACGAGCGCAACCCTTATAGTCAGTTGGATTTTTCTGGCTAGACTGCCCCGGTAACGGGGAGGAAGGAGGGGATGATGTCAGGTCGTCATTTCTCTTACACCCTGGGCTACAAACACGCTACAATGGCCGGTACAAAGGGCAGCTAACCCGCGAGGGGGAGCAAATCCCATCAAAGCCGGTCCCAGTTCGGATTGCAGGCTGAAACCCGCCTGCATGAAGCCGGAATCGCTAGTAATGGTAGGTCAGCATACTACCGTGAATACGTTCCCGGGTCTTGTACACACCGCCCGTCAAGACAAGAAAGTCGCCAATACCCGAAATCTGAATTTATTTCGGCCTAAGGTAGGGGAGATGATTTGGTCTAAGTCGTAACAAGGTATCCGTACCGGAAGGTGCGGATGGATTACCTCCTTTCTAGGGAGAATATTCAACCCGTGCTAACACACGGATTTAGCATTAAGCATTTTCCATTTAGCATTAATTTTTCATTTGACATTTGCCAACTGTTAAATAAATGTGAATTGTGAACTGTAAAGTAATAAATCTCGTGCAGAGCACGAGGTATGGTTGATCCCCGCAGCCGGAGTTGAACTAACCGGTTGCACTCTAAAAGGGGAAAGTTCATTTTTGACGTTTGATCTGCACTACCCAGTTTTCAAAAAAGCCTGCTTTAAAAAGCGGGCTTTTTCTGCTAGAATACCCCTGTTGTGAGGGGTTATAGCTCAGCTGGTAAGAATACTCCGCAAAATAAAATTTTGCGGGGACCCCGAGTTGAGCGCGCCACTGCTACTTAACAAAATGGTGTACATGGGCACGTAGCTCAGCTGGTTAGAGCGCGTCACTGATAATGACGAGGTCCCTGGTTCGAGTCCAGGCGCGCCCACCATGTGATTTTTGGCACTAACTTCTCTCGAGGTAGAGATATACCGGTCGCTATTCCGATCGCCGTTGTCAAAAACGACACTAAATATGGTTAGGGGCCTATGGCAATTTCTTATACACCCTTTGGGAACAAATATCAGGATACTGGCAAGCTTGTTATGGGTTTCCCAGATTTCCTTCGCGATGATCTTGTTGAGTGGATACAAAACGTCATGGAGTTGAATCGGCTCGCGAGTGCCCCTAGCGATTTATACAGAACTTCCGGCTATCTTGATGCTAAGTTCCGCCGATTTCTGCAGCGTGAATTCATGAGAAACTTTCCCGATGATTGGCCGCATTTTATAAGAGAGGTGGTTGCCGACGAAGAACTCCTCGCCGACTATTTGTCTCTCTTGCTGAGAAACTTTGCCAACGGATCCCAGGCGAAAGTTTTAGAGTCTTTGCTTCGTCACGTGAACTCAGAATTTACGGTAAAGGCTACCAAAAACGATGCTGAAGATTATGATGTGGGATGTTTTGACTTGGAATACAGAGTTCCACGTGCAGTTCGTACAAACGCAAACAATGCTCTAAATAGCCAGCTATTATTAGATGCTTGGCATGCCTGCTACGGAACCAGATCGCCCGACTACGAAAAATGTGTTAGTGCATGTGCCGACTTCTTGGAGGGCTATCTACGGGATAAGTTTTATCCGGAGATGGAGAGAACAAAAACGATTCCTCAATTCATCAATGATTTCAAAGAACCAGAGAAAATTGGCTTCGTCGGCGATGGTTTCGTGAAAGACAGGATGTCACTAGTAAGTTTACTGACCGGTCTAAGTAACGCTCGTGGTCAGCACACGACGGGCAAGGGGCGACCTCCTACGCCCGAAGACGCAAAGTATGTTCTGCATACGACGATCTATATTTGGAACTTGATGGAGGGCAAAAGTTCTAGAGGTGGTACTTCGAAGCCGGAGGAGTAGGACGTCGCTTAACGAACGGTCCGGGTTCCGGCTCAGACTGTCCCGGTCGGTGCTGTAAAAACGGCAGCATAGACAGCACTAAATATGGATTTTCGGACCGGAGATGGCTCACCGAGGGTCGATCTTTTCCGTGCTCGATGACGAGTGTGAGCCGCTCGCCGCCTTGTGGTCGAAAACGACCTACGCCCACGACCCGGGATCGCCTGGAAACCGCCAAGGGTGGTAGCCTGTGCAGGGAGCCTGGCCGCAATACGGACAGACAGAAACGCGTCCACCATCATCCACATAGGCATTAGCGATGCGTTCTCGTTCCTTTCGCCACAGTCGTTCATTCTCCTCCCACTTGATAATTTCATCGGCTCCAATTAGCTCCGCGACGGCCGCGGCTTTTTCTGTCACGCGATTAACAACATCATGCATCGAAAGTGACTCGGCAACCACCTGAGCACCGCAATAAGCGTCAAAGGCGTAGATCAATCTGAGAGGGCGTTCTGATTCAACCTGTTCGTCACCCTCTGACTCCAAGTAGCTGACGATACCGCGCTTACGTCTTCGCGACATCCTACGACTTGAATTCCGTTCCCAGGCCTCTCGGCGAAGATTGAATCTTTCTTGTAAAAATTGTTCAACTTCTTGACGTTCACGTTGATAATCGCTTGGCAATTGTGGCTCGTACTCACTCATACAATCATTATCTCATATTGTCTACTGAGCCAACAATGGACTGCGATTAGTGGTGATACTTCGAAGCTGGGTTCGACCGCCGCGTAATCGATGGGGGCCCAGACTCAGGCTGTTCACCCCGAAGTAGCTTTAGTATAATTTCTAGAGGTTTGGGCAGGTTGGAAAGATGCCCAGTTAGGACCACCACGCAAAAGCTCGGCCTATGAGGCAAGAGCCAAACAATGATCTGTTTGACCCTTTGCCTTTTCGGCCGGCTTTTGTTTTTCCCCAAGCCACAGCTCCGTGGCTTGGGGACCCCAGCAGATTAATCTGCTATAATTACCTCTGTTCTTTAACAAATTTTCAAAGCGGCGGTCTAATCACCGTTTGAAAATTTGAGAGGAGCGGCATAGCACTAAGCCGAAGCTTTTGGCTTACTTGGCAAAATGAGGCAAGTGCGTAGGCCGTGACGAGGGGCATTAGCTCAGTTGGCTAGAGCACCACATTTGCAATGTGGGGGTCATCGGTTCAAATCCGATATGCTCCACCAGTCACCTTTAGGCGTATATCAATCTTATAAACTCGTTCTGGACTTGTATACGGCGCGGGCTAGCAGGAGACAGATATTGGATTCGGCGCCGCTGTGGCGGTTGATTTCGCCTCTGTTAATACCGTCGTAGCATTTTAAGTTCTTAGGCTGGTACATTTTCTGTTTGGCGATATTATCACCCTCAAACCAATTCAACCACTGCTTAGCGTTTGTGAGGCTGGCTCTCTGGCCATCAAACTGGTAACAGGCCACCCAGGCCAGCACCATGTAGGCAACATCTACCGGCTGCTGGGAGTAATCCGCTGGTCTAGCTTGGCCTTTTTGGAACCAACCGTCGTTGCCCACCGGACCAAGAACGCGGCCTTTTGTACAAACTTCCTCCAGAAACCCCAGCAACTTATAGGCCTTGTCAGCCATAGTCTTATCACCGCTGATCAGGCTGTAGCGTAAAAGGGAGTAGGGGATTATAGCGTTGGCATAAGTTATTCGTTGTTCCAGCCAATACCAATCTTTGGTGCAATTTTGCAGCAGCTTATCCATTTTGCCCGCTAACTGTTTGGCGAGCCCGGCGTCCCAATAAATAGCTCCCAGTAGCGCGTAAGCGTAACCCCGGATATGCTTCATCTTTGGCAGGGTTGGTCCAATCCGTACTAAAATCTTCCGGCACTCTTGTGGCTTAAATCCAGCTGATAGACTGTAGCCTAAAGCCCAGGCCACCTGGCCCTTGGCATCCTCAGAAGAAGGATAGGTGTTAAATTGTCCGCTAGAGGTGGCGAAGCCGTAAAAATCGCTACCTTTTCGCGAACGGCTAATGTAGTCAAATAATACCTCGGCCCTGCCCAAATCATTATGTGCTAAACACGAGATCAAGCCACGCGCGGCGTCGTCAAGACTATAACCGGATTCTTTAAGCCACCTGCGGCCATCGGTGTGGTGGTGCACCCCGAAGCTATCTACTAAGCTGTCAAAAAAGTACTTCATACGGATTTAGGCAACGCGTCATCTATAATCTTCCAGTAAGCCTCGGCGACCCTGTCCCAGCCCATTTCCTTGCCGTATTTAGTGGCATTTAGCCTGATAGTCTTATACAGCCGCTGATTCGTTATTAGTAATATTATGGCTGCGCCTATGGCTTCGGAATTATTGAATGGCACGAGTAGCCCACGATTTTTGGACAGGAGCTCCCTCGCATAGGCGTAAGGTGTGGAAATCGATACCAAACCGTTACCCACAGCGTAAGCTAACGTACCCGAGGCCGATTGCTCCGGGTCATTGTGGATTGTCAGATACACATCAGAAATAGCCAGATAATCCAGTAGCAACTCCGAGGATATATATTTGTTTACAAATCTGACATGCTGGCTTACGCCCAAATCACGGGCCAGTTTTTTGAGGCTCTTGCGGTACTGCTCACCGGCGTTTTTTATTATCTGGGGATGAGTCTGGCCGACGACCAGTAACTGAATCTGGGGGTACTCGGCTACTAAGTCAGGCAAGGTCTTAATAATGGCCTCGATATTCTTGTTCGGACCAATCAGGCCGCTAACCATTAGGTAAAATTTATCATCAGGCAGCTTTAGGCGTTTTAGGATCTTCGATCTGGCTTCGTTTTTTTCTTTAAGCTCAACCCCGTGGGGAATAAAGGTGGTCTTGCGGGCTATTGCTGGCCACTGATGAATAATCACGCCTTTTGATTGCTCTGTCATCAGGATAATTTTGCATGAGCGGGCGGCTATTTCAGCTAGCACCTTCGAGCGCTCGGCATCTAGATGTGGTAAAACTGTATGCAAGGTAGTGATTATAGGAGCGTTAACACCCTCCAGTAGGTCCAGCAAGTAATTGCCGGTTGGTGTGCGGTAATCCATGCCTTTTATGCGGAAATTTGCCCACTTGCCGCCGTATATGCCGTATTCGTGTTGTAACAATATAACGTCAGGCTTAAAGTGTCTTAGGGCTTCGGCGGCCCTCAAATAGCTCTCTTTAGAAGCAGTGTCGACAACAATCTTAACGTTGCTACCATAACTAAGTTTCTCTTTTTCTTCGGCGGCCACGACAAATAAATCCATCGGGGTGATCTTCTGCATATAAGTGATCAGGTTATTGGTAAAGGTAGCAATACCGCATTTTTTAGGTACGTACGAACCAATTACAGCAACCTTTGGCAGGCTTTTTTCAGAGATTGTACCAACTATTTTTTTGCTCGATTCGGCTATTTTAACCATTAACTAATTTCAGTCAGCTAGCTTTAGTACCCATGCTTTCACACCTGGCTGATTGAGTTATACTTAATATAACAAATGTACTCAATAAAGAACAGATATGGTGGGTTAGAGCTAAGGCTGGAACGGCTTACCGATCAACCTATTTTAGTGCCGGATGGCCGCAGAGACTGGGAAGTGGGAGGAGTATTTAATCCAGGAGTTATTAAAAACGGCACGGACTATATAATGATTTATCGTGCCTTTGGAAAAGACAAAATCTCACGGCTTGGCTATGCTTCTAGCAAAAATGGAATCTCATGGCGCAAAAACCCAAGGCCAATTATTGAGCCAGACCCTAGCGACAAGCAGGAAAGTCGAGGCATGGAAGACCCGCGGATCGTCAAACTCAACGGTAGTTATTACATCACCTACACAGCGGCCGAGGGCTTTCCAGTCCGGAAAAGTTGGCGCTGGCGGACCATGATAAGGATTTTGGTTACTGAAGACTTTAAAGAAATTGGCAAAATAACCCCCAGTTTGCACGGCATCGGCGAAAAAAACGACAAAGACGCAGTATTGTTCCCGGCCAAAGTCAACGGCCAGTATTGGCTATTGCACAGGGTCATTCCTGACGTGCATATCGCCCAATCAACCAACCTTATAAGCTGGCAAGAAAAAGGTACTGTAATTAAAAACCGCCAAGACGGCTGGTCGTACATAAAAGTTGGTGCTGCCGCACCGCCCGTGCTTACTGATTATGGCTGGCTGATGTTTTATCATGGTGTCCGCAGGGATAAAAGTTACGCCCTGGGGGTAGCATTACTGGATGCTGCTGACCCCTGTAAATTGACCCACCTTCTGCCTTATGCAATTTTTGAGCCGGAGCGGGATTACGAACTATTTGGTGTAGTGCCAAGGGTTGTCTTTGGTACGTCAGTGTTGGAAGTTGGTAGTGCGCTATGGGTTTATTACGGCGCTGCTGACAGGGTGATAGGCGTGGCCGCGATTGATAAAAAAATACTCCTCGATAACCTCGTACGATACATGGTTTAAAGCTAACAATTTTGTCTGGTGGCCTCCTTTCGAAGAAGTTACCACCGGTGATTTAATATCTAAAACCAATTCTTCTATACTCAACTGATACCAAAACGTAACCTTTTTTACAGCGATTTGGGGTTGATTACATCTGTTAAAATTGCTAAAATAGTCTTGGTCGTTTGAGTACGGCCAGTTTGTTAGTCGGCAACCGGCCGGTACTAATCCTCTGGGCTTACTCAAACTCTTTTCCGCGAATCGATCTTTCATGACGCACGGTGGAGCGAGAGCAAGCATGTAATTTAACAACTCGGGCTGTATAGCGGCCAGCAAAGCCGCATGCAGATTGAGAAAGCAAATGACAGATAGCATTGGTGAGAACCAATAGCTAGTCAAATGCACAAATCAGTAGTGAGATTTATCTCATTACTTTGTAAAAAGTTACTCAAGCGCACATAAAGGATGCCTTGACGCAAAACACCGAAGAAGGACGTAGATGACTGCGATAAGCCGCGGGGAGCTGCCTCACAAGCTTTGATCCGTGGATGTCCGAATGGGGAAACCTCATGCAAGTTATATTGCATGGCGCCAAACTGAAGTGCTTCTCACTGGCGTGAGAAGCGGTATAGCGTATCTCGTATAAAGTATTAGGTATTTTTTATACCATATACCTTATACCGGATACCAAATACTGCTTACCGCGTTAGCGAGGAGCATATAGGTCTGGTAGCGGTAAGCTGGGGAACTGAAACATCTTAGTACCCAGAGGAAAGGAAAGTAAACAACGAATCCCGTAGTAGTGGCGAGCGAACCGGGACCAGCCCAAACCTTTTAAGTTTCCATCTGTTAATTCAGGTGGATAAATTGGTAGATGAATACTTAATAGGGGTTGTGACAAACAATTAACCAGTACGGAGCCCTGGAGCAATCCAGGACTGCGTACTGCTGCAGGTTCTACCGATGGCCTGCGTAAGGTTACAAATTTCCGGGGCGAGCAGAACAGTCTGGAAAGGCTGGCCAAAGACAGTGAAAGCCTGGTACGCAAAGTGTCGGAAACCTTATCAATTGTTTAGCGGTGCGCAGCACCGCATTTACCATTGACCATTTTTCATTTACCATTGATTTTTCATTGACCATTTACCATTGCAAGCTGCAATTGTTAAATGTTACCTGTTAAATAAATGTAAATTGTTAAATGTAAATTGATAATTGCGATGCTACGCATCGCCTGTCGAGTAGGTCGGGACACGTGAAACCCTGACTGAAACCAGAGGGACCACCCTCTAAGGCTAAATATGTTTTGCGATCGATAGTGTACAAGTACCGTGAGGGAAAGGTTAAAAGAACCGCGGATAGCGGAGTGAAATAGAGCCTGAAATTATGTGCGTACAAGGAGTCGGAGCGAGCTTCTCACTAGCGTGAGAAGCGGTATAGCGTATTTCGTATAAAGTATTAGGTATTTTTTCATACCTTATACCCAATACCTGATACCAAATACTGCTTATCGCGTAAGCGAGAAGCTTGTGACGGCGTGCTTTTTGTAGAACGATCCAGCGAGTTACTCAGTCACCGCAAGCCTAAGCCATTTGGCGGAGGCGCAGTGAAAGCGAGGGTTAAATACCCGAAATTAGTGGGGCTGAGTAGACCCGAAACCGGGTGACCTAACCATGGGCAGGCTGAAGCGTGGGTAAAACCACGTGGAGGGCCGCACCACCGTGAGTTACAATACACTTGGATGACCTGTGGTTAGTGGTGAAATGCTAATCGAACCCGGAGATAGCTGGTTCTCCTCGAAATAGCTTTAGGGCTAGCGTCGTACGGTAACGATCAGGGGTAGAGCTCTGTTTTGGACTAGGGCCAGTGATGGTACCTACCCTTGACAAACTACGAATACTGGTCGCGGAACTACGGCAGTTAGAACGTGGGGGCTAAGCTCCACGCTCGAAAGGGAAACAGCCCAGATCGCCAGCTAAGGTCCCTAAATATACGCTAAGTGGGAAACGAAGTGGGAATTCTTGGACAATAAGGATGTTGGCTTAGAAGCAGCCATTCATTTAAAGAGTGCGTAACAGCTCACTTATCAAGAAATCCTGCGCGGAAAATGTAACGGGGCTAAAGCGTATTACCGAAGCTGCGAACGCCAGTAGTGGGACTAAGTCTACGGACTTGTCGCAAACTGTTCTTGAAGGGAAAAAGAGCAGCCCGAGAGAAATGTATTCCATTTCCCCGGCGCGATGAGAAAAAACCGCAGGTTTTGTCTCATTACTGGTTTGGTAGAGGAGCGTTGATATCGCACTGAAGTCAGATCGTAAGGTCTGGTGGAGCGTTATCAAGTGAGAATGCTGGAATGAGTAACGATAAGGCAGGTGAGAATCCTGCCCACCGAAAGAGCAAGGTTTCCTGGGCCATGATAATCAGCCCAGGGTTAGTCGGTCCTAAGCCGAGGCAGGATATGCGTAGGCGATGGACAACGGGTTAATATTCCCGTACCGGTGTTAATTTGTTAAGTGGTGCGCATTGGATAAGTAGGAGCGGATTCATGGTTATATCCGTCTAACTAGTCCTTACGGGCTAGGAATGAAACGGCTGCAATATGCCGGATTTCTGCCGACACGGTGCCTAGAAAAGCCACCTAGCTTATGATTAACGCCGACCGTACCGCAAACCGACACAGGTGCTCAGGGCGAGTAGCCCAAAGGTGTACGAGTGATTCTTCGTTAAGGAACTCGGCAATATAGCGACCGTAAGTTCGCGATAAGGTCTGCCTGGGCTCTTCACAGGTGAAGAGCCAATGGACAAATGCGACAAATGTTCAATGGACAAATGAATAGTCAGTGCAATCAATGATTCAACGCATTGAGGTATTAAAAGCATTCATTAGTTCATTAGTTCATTCGTTCATTGATTCATTGGGCTCATCGCTTGCGATGAGCCTAGGCTGCAACAAAAGAACCCATGCAACTGTTTACTAAAAACACAGGTCTCTGCTAACACGAAAGTGGATGTATAGGGGCTGACGCCTGCCCGGTGCTGGAAGGTTAAGGGGAAAGCTTTACGGCTAGAACTGAAGCCCCAGTGAACGGCGGCCCTAACTATAAGGGTCCTAAGGTAGGAAAGCTGCTTTAGTAAAATTCGGCTATATGCTGGAACATCTGAGAATCGGACTGTACTATGGTAAAATGTTTCCTTAGATGGGCAACATTAACCTTAGTGACAATCATGTCCGTGCAGACAATCAGCAGGGAAGATTAGATGTATGGTGGATTACGGGTTTCGTTGACGGCGAAGGGTGTTTCTCGATAAGTGTCTTTAAGAATGCGACCACCAAGGCGGGAGTTCAAATATTCCCGGAATTCGTGGTAACGCAAGGCGCCAAAAGCCTGCTAACGCTGAAGAATCTGCAAGATTTCTTCGGTTGTGGCCGGATATATGAAAATAGGCGTACAGATAATCATCGGGAGAACCTTTACAGATATTGCGTAAGATCAAAACAAGATTTAAGGGATAAGATAATTCCGTTTTTTAAGGAATATCCTCTAAAAACTTCTAAGCATCAGGATTTTCTGGTGTTTTGTAAGGTAATGGATATGATAGAGAGCAAATCACATCTTAGCCCCGAAGGCCTTATGATCATACGTGAACTGGCAGCCACTACGAACAGACGTAAACCACGTATCTAAAACCCTCAGAGACTATACGCCGAAGCCGCTTTAAGGCGGCAAGATATAGTCCGATCTCCATGGCGACATGGAGGATGCAAGCAAAAGCTTTTGCATCGTAAAAACAGCAGTAATTGAACTCAAATGAGCGAAATTCCTTGTCAGGTAAGTTCTGACCCGCACGAATGGCGTAATGATATGGGTACTGTCTCGACGAAGAGCTCGGTGAAAGTGCATTGACGGTAAAGATGCCGTCTGTCCGCAGCAGGACGAAAAGACCCCGTGGAGCTTTACTACAGTTTGGCATTGTGCCGAGCGTGTATATGTGTAGCATAGGTGGGAGACTTTGAAGCTGACGCGCTAGCGTCGGTGGAGTCACCGGTGAAATACCACCCTTATATACGTTTTGTACTTACATGGCCCTTGAATTGCAAGCAATTCAGGGCATTTACCATTGACCATTTTGCATTACCATTAATTTTTCATTTGTCATTTTTCATTGCAGCTGCAATTGTTAAATGGTATCTGTTAAATAAATGTTAATTGTGAATTGTAAAATGTTAAATGACCCTGGAAGATTACTTGTAATTCCAGGGTCGTGGACAGTGTCTGATGGGTAGTTTAACTGGGGCGGTTGCCTCCTAAAGAGTAGCGGAGGCGTTCAAAGGTTGGCTAGATACGGATGGAAATCGTATTGGTAGTGTATACGCACAAGCCAGCTTGACTGCGAGGCATACAAGCCGAGCAGGCACGAAAGTGGGAGTAAATGACCCGCTGATCGCACCTTTTGGTGCATGAGTGTGGTATTGACAGCGAAAACGGATAAAAGTTACCCCGGGGATAACAGGCTTATAGCGCCCAATAGTTCACATAGACGGCGCTGTTTGGCACCTCGATGTCGGCTCATCTCATCCTGGAGGGGGAGCACCTTCCAAGGGTCGGGCTGTTCGCCCGTTAAAGAGGTACGTGAGCTGGGTTTAGAACGTAAATTACATTGCGTTCTACTACTGTAAAGTAGTAAAATGCTGGTGTACATCGCACCAATAGCATTAACATTCGGCTAATATCGGTGAAACCCCACTCGGATTTTCGAACAATCCGAAGGGCAATACCGAGGGAAGACGAAATCGTCCATGACTAACGAAGAAAAAGCCTACATAGCTGGGTTTTTAGATGGTGATGGTTCAATCATGGCACAGTTGGTAGCCCGCAAGGGCTACAAGCTGGGCTATCAGATAAGAACCAGCATCGTTTTCTATCAGAAAACGATCCATCTAGAACATCTCCTTTGGCTTAAAGAGCAGCTAGGCTACGGTTATGTTCGCGACCGCCACGATGGCATGAGCGAATATACCATAGTCGGCTTAAGGGAAGTAGAAGCAGTTTTGAAGCTTCTAGGACCCTTTCTTCACCTCAAAAAAGTTTTGGCGCGCAGCGTGTTGGCAATAATTGCCCAGCATCCGGCGCAGCGCAAAATGACCGAGGCGCAACTGATTAGGTTAAGCAAGCTGGTTGATAAAACAGCCGCTTTCAACTATTCCAAGAAGCGCACCAACACAAGTGTTCAGGTCATCAATTTTTTGAGCAGTCGTGAGATTTTGTCCCCGTAGAGACTGAAGCTTAGCGGAAGCCCCGCGAAGCTGAGATGGGATCCTCAACCAGAGGCCCATAATACGCCGACTCCTAATCCGCACCGGCGGAAAGGAAGAAGATATAGTCCGTGCCATTAGTAATAATGGAATTACACGCGTGAGACAGTTCGGATTATATCCGCTGTGGACGATAGGAAATTTGCGAGGAGTTGCCTCTAGTACGAGAGGACCGAGGCGAACGCACCGCTGGTGTATGGGTTGTTCTACCAAGGGCATTGCCCAGTAGCTATAGTGCGGAATGGATAAGCGCTGAAAGCATATTAAGCGCGAAGCCAACCTCTAGATTAGATTTCCCCATGATCCCCCAGAAAGACTATCTGGTTGATAGGCGCAAGGTGGAAGTACAGTAATGTATGGAGCCGAAGCGTACTAATAGGGACATTGACTTTTTACACTATGAGACAAACCTGTGGTTTTTCTCATCGAGCCTGACGGAGTTAATCCGTCTTTCGCTCGAGGAGCGAAACCAACTCTGCTCTTTTCCTTCGGGGGAAGGCAGGGAAAGCAGGTTAGTCTTATAGGGATAAGTGCAACTTGACTAGCTTTTGGTAATCAGCAATAATGACTGTGGTCATTTGGCAGATTACGTCGTTTGCTTTACAACACATCCGTGCCAATCTTATGGTTGCCGAAGAAGCTCCCCATCGAGGGTCGCTTCTTCGGTGCCCATGGCGCTAGGGAAACACCTGTTCCCATCCCGAACACAGAAGTTAAGCCTAGCTGCGGTTACAATACTTGGGTTTTAGCCCTGGGAAAATAGCACGGTGCCGAAATATATAAAGGGCCTCCGAAAGGAGGTCCTTTATCTTTTGGCCACGGCTTTTATAAGTCGGAACAGACCTATGATTATCAGGGGTACACCTATGAATATTGAGACAATTGCCAACCCCAGAGTGCTTAAGCCTGATGAATCGATACTATTTCCAGAAACAATGGCCACGATTGGCAGCAGTATTCCGGCGAGAATCATCAAGAGGGCATTGCGCCTGCGGTTATTCATTACTTCATAATATCAGTTCTCTGTAGAGAATCAGACTATTTGCTACCCTTGCTACCCGGAGTATACTTTCCAAGGCTGACTTTCCAAGGCTGGTCCTTGGAAACGTGGGAAGCGGTTGTTGGAAAGCGCGGGTTTTTATAAATAAATTGTTCAAAATTGTTCAGAGAAAAATAAAAAGTGTGGATAACTTTTAATAATGTGTGACTAATGTTAGAAAAACAACATGCGAGAGACGTTGATTATTTAAGGTGTAAAAAGCAGCTAATGTGTAAAAATGACATCGAAAAAACGTAAAAAATAAACTGGACAAGTAACACCTTAAAAAAACGTCTTTTCCTCTTGACTTTGTCCGGTTTAAAATCCATAATCTTTAGCAGATTCGCGAACAAAAAAATTAACAAAACAAAGTGGCGCGCCAAAAAAGTATAATTTGTCTCTCTTGTGGTCAAAGGTTCAGAGGACGCTCTGATGCTAAGGCCTGCTCACCCCGGTGTCTTAAACGCTTGCAGCGCGCCGCTAAAGCCACGGCCCGTGAAGCCAAACTCGCCAAGGAGCTAGGCTCTTCCAAGAATAAAATCTGTCAATCTTGCGGCAAGGTATTTGTCGGCCGGCGGTCTAAAACCTGTTCAGATCGCTGTCGTAGACGTCTGCAGCGGGCTGAAGACCTGCTAGCCCGGGAAACAGGCAAGGCAAAGAGTTCAGGCAAGCGCGCCATCGCTTCGGTTGAAAAAAACCTGCAAGAACTAGAGAAAGATATAGCTTCGGCTGTTGAACCCGAGTTCGCCACCGAAGAGGGCTTTGTAGGCGATGAAACTGCTACCCAACAGGGTGTTCCGGAGACTGTTCCGGTGCGATTGGTCAGCCCGCAGCCGGCCCAAACGGTCATTAATCCGGCAGCAGCCAACAGTTTAGAGCCCCAGCCCCAACTATCACAACCTGACGCTAGCTTGGAGGGCCAGCCGCAAAACGCACCGGCAGCAGATACAAGCGATGCTTTAAGTGAAACATTCCTAACAAATACAGATGCGGCCCAAACTCCAAGCGAACCAGACCACTACGAAAGTCCACTCAGAAGGCTCCTTAGGCCCAAACTGGTTACTTACGGTGTTCTTAGTATTTTCCTGGTCATTGGCATGGCAACAGCGCTATTTGTCTATTCCCGCAGCCAAAAAACCCAAGTTACTTCTGGGTCAAACCTGAGCTTGTCGCTAAACAGCTCGACCATCAATACTACCGGCGACAGCCTGCATATAAACTTCAATACGGTAATTGACAGGGGCAAAAGCTTGACGGCTTCCGGGCCAGTCGTTTTACAAAATGACGTCAATTCTACAGCTGCTTTCAAGATCCAAAATGCCGCTGGCACATCCAACCTGCTTATCGCCGACACTACCAATAACCGTATCGGCATCGGCAAAGCCCCAACCCTGGGTATCCTGGATGTCAATGGTGCTATCTACCAAAACGGCAACCGGGTCTGTGACACCTCTGGCAACTGCATCAGTACAGCCGGCCGCGGTGGTGCCATAAGCGGCTCCGGCTTGTCTGGTACCATAGCCCTGTTTACCGGCTCCGGTTCAAGCATCGGTAACTCCGACTTAAGCCAGTCCGGCTCTACGGTTACGGCAACCGGCAACCTTAACATCACCGGCCAGCTCTGGGTCGGCGGCAGCCAGATCAGCTCCGCCAACCTGTTTAATGACGCCAATCTGGCTAAGCTCAACGGCAACCAGACATTTACCGGTATCAACACCTTTACAGGTAGCGTACTGCTGCAGAGTGCCAACGGAGTAGGTCTGCTATCTGTTGATAGCCAGAATAGCCTGGTGGAATTGGGGCAGGCTAATGCCCAAACTGGTGCTTTAGTGTTTTATGGCTCGGCTAACGGTAACAGCATTACCCTGGCTGGGCTGAATGGGCCAACTTCTAATCAGAACATCTTCTTGCCGGATAGCTCAGGTACAATCTGTTTGACGAGCGGTAACTGCAGCGGCAGCGGTGGTTACGGCGACGTTTTGCAGGGCGGAAACTCATTTGCCACGACAATGCTGCTGGGGACAAACGATAACTTCGGCTTTAATCTGGAAACCAACGGCAATGTCGCCCAAAGTATCGCCAACAGCGGTAGCGTATTGTTCAAGGCTGTCAACGACAGCAGCAGTAACTTCCAGGTTCAGACAGCCAATGGCAAAAACCTCCTTAACCTAAATGGTCTCAGCGGACAGTTGACAATAGGTAGCCCGGGCGCGACTGGTGCTACCAGTATCGTATTCTCTGGCACCAGCGTTATCAATACTGTTACGTTGGTGGCACCAGCTGGTCCTACTAGTAACCAAACCATCACACTGCCAGACGCGTCAGGTATAGTCTGTTTGACTGACGGTAACTGTGTCGGCTTGGGCGGTTATGGTGATATAAATCAGGGTGGTAACAGCTTTAGCACTAATATTTTAATTGGTACCAACGATAATTTTGGCTTTAATATTGAGACCGACTCCCATACGGTGGCCAGCTTATCTAACACCGGCGCGGCTACGTTTAAAAACTATACAGATTCTACAAACGCCTTCCAGATCCAGAATGCCGCCGGTACCAGCAACTTGCTTGTGGCCGATAGCCAAGATACCAGAATTGGTCTTGGCACTAATGCGCCAACGGCTTCTTTGACTATCAAAGATAATTTTTCCAGCACATCTTTGACCGCTAGCCTAACAGTCTCCGGCAATGAGATAACCGATGCCACCCGCACCGCCAACACCCAAGGCGATGGCTTTACTCCTCCAGATAGCAGCTATGGCATATGGGAAGGGACCACTAACTTGGTAGTCAATGGTGGTTTTGAGACTAATGTTAATAATTGGGGCGGCGGCACCGTAACAAATAGCCGTGATACTTCAACTGCCAAATTCGGGTCATCCAGTCTTAAGGCGGTGACCAATAATACTAATGCGGGTACTTGGGGCGGTGGCTCAAGTACTACGAACGGTACTCCGAACCAAATCCCAGTAACAGTTGGCAATACCTACACCGCCAGCGCATGGATTAAGGCATCAAGCGGTGTAAATGCGAACCTTGATATTGAATGGACAAATTCCTCTGGAGCTTCATTCGGCACTATTATTCAAGCATTTACGACGACAGGAAGTTGGCAGCGTGTGACTTTGACAGGAACTGCTCCCAGCAATGCTGTCTCAGCAGACATCAACATCAATTCAACCAATTGGGGTGGCGTAGGCCAGGCATTTTGGTTAGACGGTGTGCAGTTTGAGCAAAAAGCCTATGCCACGCCTTATGTAGAAACCAGCAACGGCTCGACCGCCAGCCGCAGCGGTGCATATATAGGGGCTCCATCCAGTCTTGTAAGCGAAGCGCAAGGTTGGGTTGCTGTTAGGGCAAGACTAGGCACGTTAGATACCTCTACATCCCACGATCTGTTCGGATGGGCAGCTAACAGTAGTGTTAATAGAATTTCAGTTGCCCCAAACAGCTCAACTAGTTGGCAGGGCTTCTTCAGTCGTAATGGTACACCCACGTTCATAAGTGCTACGGATAGTAGCCATTTTATTGGCGATATAGTTACAGTTGTACTTAGCTGGACGAATAGTCAGGTCGGCTTGTCTGTCAATGGTTCCAGTTTTTCGACCAGCACCCGCAATGGCACAGTTGGTGGAGCCAGTTTGCCTTCAACGTTTGGTATAGGTAATATCAATCTAAATTTAGGAAACGATGTGTCCGACGATGACATTATGTGGTTTGCCTCCGGTACAGGCACTCTTTCCAATAGTGATGCTTCTACTCTGAACGCTTATGGCAACAACGACCCGACTACAACCAGTTTGTCCAGCTCTTTGCCGTCGGCTATACCAACAATGGCGTGGGCTGCTAATACGTCTAGTTATCAATATCAAACTGGAATCTACAACCCTGTAGCGCTGCAAGTGCAGGATGCCAGCGGCAACAATTTGCTGACTGTCAACGCCAACTCTTCGGCCAGCAGTTTATTGGCGCTTGGTGCCAATACCACCACGGCTAGCGGCGGTATTACCTTTGGCACCGACACTTATCTCTACCGCTCCGGCACAGGTGCTTTGACTCTTCAGGGCGCCGGCAGTAACTCTACTTTGCAAGCTGGAGCTGCTTCGGGCTATAGCATGCCTGGCAGCAATCTAATCTTGGCGGGCGGACAGGGTACCGGTTCCGGTAACGGCGGTAACATCAACTTACAGATTGCCCAAGCGGCTGTTCCTAACACCCCTAACGAGAGCTTTATCACTGGCGCCAATGCCCCAGATAGCGTTGCTGTCGACAGCACTTACGTCTACTGGTCTAACAATGGCAACAACACCATCGGCCGCGCCAACCTGGATGGCAGTGGCGTTAACCAAAGTTTTATCACCACTACCACCCCAGATGGCTTATCTGTGGATAGCAGTCATATCTATTGGGAGAATAGTACTAACACCATCGGCCGCGCCAACCTGGATGGCAGCGGCGTGAACGATAGCTTTATCACCACAAGCAATGCTCCCCGGGGCACAGCCGTCGACAGTGCTCATATTTACTGGACTAACTCTGCTACTAACACCATCGGCCGCGCCAACCTGGATGGCAGTGGCGCAAATAATAGTTTCATTACCACGGGCAACGCTCCAGTTAAAGTCGCCGTTGATAGCACCCATATTTACTGGACTAATAAGTTGGATAACACCATCGGCCGCGCCACCTTGGACGGCTCCAATGTCAATAATAGCTTCATTACTGGGGCCAACACGCCTCGGGGCATCGCTGTCAACAGTACCTATATTTACTGGGCCAACAACGGTAACGGCAGCATCGGCCGCGCCAACCTGGATGGCAGTGGCGTTAACCAAAGCTTCACTACCGGCACTAGTGGCCCAGACGGTATGACTTTAGATAGCGCCAATGTTTATTGGGCTAATTATAATGGCGGCAGTGGGACTACCATCGGCCGGCTTAACTTTGGTAACGCTGTTAACAGTTTGTCCACAGTGGCTAGTCTGTCGGGCGTCAACGGAGCGGCCACCTTCCAAAATGCCGCCGACTCAACTAACGCTTTTCAGATCCAGAACGCTGCCGGTACATCCAACCTGCTTGTGGCCGATACTGCGGACTCTAGAATTGGCATAGGCACAGCCACCCCTACAGCTACACTATCTGTTAATGGTTCTGGCTTAATCCAACAAGCTAGCTCTGCCGGCACAACTCTAACTACTTCCGGCAATGAAATAACTGACGCTACCAGGACCACCAACACCCAAGGCGATGGCAGAACCCCGCCAGATAGCAGTTACGGCATATGGGAAGGCACCACCAATCTAATTACTAATGGTGGGTTTGAAAGTAATAAGACTGGCTGGACCGCCAGTGGCTCTACCGCCACTCAGGTTACTAGCCAGCATAAGTTTGGCTCAGGCTCTTTGCAAGTTGTCACCAATGGCGCCCTCAGTGGAGAAGGTGCTTTACCATCTTATCCAGGCATTAATGTCACAGCTGGAAATACATATACTTTTTCTGGTTGGGTTTATGGCACGAGTGGTTCGGTAATGATGATTGATTATACGTTTATTAACGGGGTTAATCAGGGTCAACATAACCAGACATCGGCAGTAACACTTAACGGAACCTGGCAAAGACTAACCTTAACCGATACAGCTCCTGCTGGCACCACATCTATGACACCGTTTATAGTGACTGCTGGCGTAGAAGCTATCACTTTCTATATTGACGGGGTCCAAATGGAGCAAAAAGCTATTGCTACACCCTATGTAGAAACTAATGGCGCTACCGCTAGTCGCACCATTGCTAGCGTCCAGGCCCCTAGCTCTTTACTGAATGTGACTCAAGGATGGGTTGCTATTCGCCTACGGTTGGGTATTCCGCAAAGTGTCGCCGGCACCAGCGCAGACAACTTCCCAGAATTCTTTACATGGGGCACGAGCAACGGCAACTACTACTATCTAGCTCCAACTTCAACTGGTGTTGATTTTGCCCGCAAAAATGGTTCAACCAAACAGACTGTAAGTGGTAACGTGACTTGGTCGGTTGGCGACTATATGACGGTGGTTGCTGCGTGGACAGCGACGCAAACTGGAATAAGCGTCAACGGCAACAATTTTGTAATTAATAACAACACCAGTATACCGACTATCAGTGCTAGTACATTCTACATTGGCTCCTCTGGGGACACCAACTTCTTCGGTAATCCAAGCAACTCCGACAATCTCTGGTTCGCCGCCGGCACAGGTACCCTGACCAATACTGATGCTTCTATTATCAACAACTTTGGTAACACCGATCCCAATCCAATATCTTTTAACGGTACAGCTAACGCAACCATGGTTTGGCAGGCTAACACCTCTACTTACACTAATGTTAACAGCCAACCAATAGTCTTTCAGGTCCAAAACTCAGCCAATAGTAACTTGCTGAGTATCGATGCTAGTGCCTCGCAACTTTTGGCTAACACCACTACTGTGTTTAGAAACAGTACTAACTCACCTACCGCTTTCCAAGTACAGAATGCCGCCGGCACTACACTTTTGGGTGTTGATACTACAAACGGCTTAGTTAACCTGGGCACCCCAGGTTCTAGCGGCGCTAATGGCCAGATTGTCTTTAATTCTACCAATGCTGCCGGCTATGGCGTAACTATCGCTGCAACTAGCGCGCTGAGCCAGTCTTACACTTTAAAACTCCCAACTGCCGCGCCGGTGCAAAGCCAGTGTTTGGTAGTTGACTCGGTAGACGCCAGTCAACTTAACTTTGGTTCGTGTGCCACCGGTAGTGGCGGGTCAGTTGATCTGCAAGGCGCTTACAATAACTCCACCACTCCAGCTACTATCACCACCACTTCACCAACCAAGACTCTAATCTTTAAAGCTGGCACCAACAACGACTCCACAACCTTATTCCAGATCCAGAATGCCGCTGGCACATCCAATCTGTTAGTAGCTGATACCACTGACACTAGACTAGGTGTTGGTACAGCTGCGCCGCTGACTACTTTACAGGTGAATGGCACGGGCTTAATTCAAGGTTCTTCCTCTACTAGCAATAACTTAACAGTCTCCGGTAATGAGATAACTGATGCGTCCAGAACTCAAAACCAACAAGGCGACGGCCGCACCCCACCAGACAGCAGTTATGGCATATGGGAAGGGACGACTAACCTGGTTACCAATGGTGGGTTTGAGAGTAATACGAATGGGTGGGTAGCGTACGGTAGCGGAACAACATTTAGCCGTGATACGAACGTATCTAAATTCGGGCCGGCATCTCTAAAAGTGGTAACTGATGGAACCATCGCCCAGCAAGGAGTTTACGTTGCGGCAAACTTCTCTCCCAGCTTGACCTACACTGCCTCCATGTGGGTAAAAGGCCCCTCAGGCGCAAACTTCGTCTTTTGGTCGGCCAATAACTTCCCCAATATTTATGTTAACGGAACGTTTACTGGTTCTTGGCAGAGAGTGTCACTGACAGGTACGACACCTTCATATTCTTCATCGGCGTGGCTTATCTTTCAGACTAATTCCGCAGAGGCAATCACTTTTTGGGTTGATGGTGCTCAGTTTGAGCAGAAATCAATTGCTACACCTTATGTAGAGACTAATGGCGCCACGGCCAGCCGCAGTAACTCAGCTGTAACAGCACCGTCTAGTTTGATTAACTCCACCCAGGGGTGGGCCAGTGTTAGGATGCGAATGAGCTTTGCTAGCACAACGATACCGAACTCATTCGTGATTCCTTTCACGTGGGACGACGGAACCGGCAATAACGCTATACAGCTAAGGTTCAATGGCTCATGGACCACATTGCGTTGTACTGGCGGATCTTGCGGTAGTGCTGCAGTTGTTGCTGACACATTCAGTGCCGGTGATTTCCGAACTGTAATACTAAAATGGGACGCCTCTACCATCGGAATCTCAATTAACGGTGGTTCGTTTACTACTGCAAGTAATGGGAACATTCCGTCTGGACTTGGTGCCACCTTTAGGCTTGGCTCTGGAAATGGATTTAACCAAGTTGACTCTGACTTTATGTGGACCGCCACCGGCACCGGCACGCTGACTAACACTGATGCTACTAACATCAACAACTTTGGTAATACTGATCCATATATCACTAATTTCTCCCAAGCTGCCTATCCTACTATGGTCTGGCATGCCAATAACGCCACCTATCAAACAGGTAGCAGCTTGGCCCTACAGGTTCAAAATAGCAATGGTAATAATCTCTTCAACATCAACTCGGCTAATACCAGCTTAATAGCTAACACCAACACCAATACCTTCCAAAATACCATTGACTCTACTAATGCCTTCCAGATCCAGAATGCCGCTGGCACATCCAATCTGTTAGTAGCTGATACCACTGACACTAGACTAGGTGTTGGTACAGCTGCGCCGCTGACTACTTTACAGGTGAATGGCACGGGCTTAATTCAAGGTTCTTCCTCTACTAGCAATAACTTAACAGTCTCCGGTAATGAGATAACTGATGCGTCCAGAACTCAAAACCAACAAGGCGACGGCCGCACCCCACCAGACAGCAGTTATGGCATATGGGAAGGGACGACTAACCTGGTTACCAATGGTGGGTTTGAGAGTAATACAACGGGGTGGGGTGCAAGGAACTCTGCAACTTATGCAAGGATAACGGCTTTTTCGAAGTTTGGTGCCGCCTCCTTGCAAGTAAACGGAACAGGAAGTACTACTACGCAAGGCATACAATCACCAGAGGTTGCTATTTCCCCAAGCATTACTTACACGGCTTCAACTTGGGTCTATTCTCTTTCGGGTACCTCGGTTCAAATATATATAAACTGGTATGACGGCTCGAACGCATACATCTCGACGAGTAGTGGTACGGCAACTGGAACGGCTACTGGGTGGACGAGAGTTTCTGGAACCGCCCCATCACCATCTAATGCTAGCTTTGCAAACATTCAAGTCTTCTTCCCAAGCGGGCAACCGATCCAAACATTTTATATCGATGGGGCCCAGATTGAGCAAAAAGCTATCGCCACACCTTACGTAGAAACCAACGGTACCACGGCCAGCCGCAGCGCCGCGCGCGTCCAAGCCCCCGTTGCCAACACCATAAATGCCACCCAGGGCTGGATAGCGATGCGATTCCGACCAGCATGGTCGGCTAGTACAGAGCCCGCATCCCAAGACAATGCAAGGCTGTTTTTATGGTGTGGCTCAACCTGCAATGACCGACTGGATCTATACTATAATCTCTCTAATCAAACCTTTGACCTAGGACGTTACGCGGGTGGTTCCGGAGGCGGATCGGGTTCAAATACACAGTCATTTGCGGCTGGCAGTCCTGTAACAGTCGTTGCAGCCTGGGATTCAGGGCACCTCTATGTGTCAGTAAATGGTTCCAGCTTTATATCTAGCACCAATACTAATATTCCTACAATTTCAACGTCGACATTTGATCTAGGTTCATATGGCAATGGCAGCCATTATCTCGATTCCGACATCCTTTGGACAGCCACCGGCACAGGTACCCTGACTAACACAGATGCTACTAACATCAATAACTTTGGCAATACTGATCCATATATCACTAACTTCTCCCAGGCCAGCTACCCGACCATGGTTTGGCAGGCTAACAACGCTACCTACCAAACTGGCACCAGCCTGGCTCTGCAGGTCCAGAACAGCACAGGAGCTAACCTCTTCAACATTAACTCGGCTAACACCAGCTTAATAGCTAACACCAACACCAATACCTTCCAAAATACCATTGACTCTACTAATGCCTTCCAGATTCAGAATGCTGCTGGGACATCCAACCTATTTGTAGCTGACACAACCGATTCACGTATAGGCATAGGCACAGCTACACCGGTAGCTACAGTCAACGTTGTAGGTTCTACATTGCTACAGCAAGGAGCAGCTACATCTCTAACCGTCTCTGGTAACGAGATAACTGATGTTACCCGTACCACCAACACCCAAGGCGATGGCCGAACCCCACCAGACAGCAGCTATGGTATCTGGGAAGGGACGACCAACCTGCTAACTAACGGCGGCTTTGAGAGCGGGACGACGCCGTGGAACCCACTGGGGTCAGGCGCGTCTCAAACTCGTGTTACTACACAAGCAAAATTTGGTTCAGCCTCTCTTGCCGTAACTACTCCAGGATCGAGTGCCACTGAAGGCACAGCTATATCAGTCATAACGCTTAGTAGTAGTACTACCTATACGATGAGTGCTTGGGTGCTTTGGGAAAACGGAGTAGCCGGCAGATTAATCTTCTTTGACGCTACTGGAGCCAGCAACTACGCGACAACCAACTTCACTGGTACGGGCACTTGGCAGCGAGTGACAGTTACTGCAACAACGTTGTCTACAAGCACGCAGTTCCAGTTAAGGCTAGAGAGAAATGTAGCAACAGCAGGCACTTTCTATGTAGACGGTGCCCAAATTGAGCAAAAAGCCATTGCTACGCCTTATGTAGAGACCAGCAACGGCTCCACTGCCAGCCGCAATGCTCCCAGCGTTCGAGCTCCGGCATCCTTAATTAATCAAAATCAATTCTGGGTAGCAGCCAGGGTGAGGATGGGTGTCTCAAGCGCCAACTGGCCCCATAACTTAACACTCTTTAATTGGGGCGATGCTTCACCGGGCTATTTCCACTTGGCCTTCAATAGTAGTGGAGCTGAAATGCAAAGCCACACCTCTGGATATAGTGCTGCTGCCGCCAGCTTTAGTTGGAATGCTGGCGACTTAATAACTATAATTGGCTATCGAACTTCTAGTGGTAGTCTGGGACTATCTGTCAATGGAGGTAGCTTCTCTACAGGCACGGATATTCAAGCGGTTTCCGGGTTGCCAAGTACCTTTACACTAGGTACAGACTTTGTTCCTTATAATTTGGACTCCGACATCCTTTGGTCTGCCACCGGCATAGGCACCCTAACTAATACCGATGCCACTAACCTCAATGCCTTTGGCAATACCGATCCGAACTTCAACCAGCTGCCGCCAGCCGGTGATCCAACTATGCTCTGGAAGGCTAATAATTCTAACTACATAGGTCCTTCCAATGCAGATATAGTCTTCCAGGCCAACAATAGTGCAGGCACTAGCTTACTCTCCCTTGATGCCACCAACGCTAAACTAACCGTATCTACCGCCGGCCTCTTCCAAAACACCACTAACTCTGCTAATGCCTTTACAGTTAACACCTCTACTGGTAGCCAGCTATTCAACGTTAATACCTCTAACCTTCAAGTAACCACTAATAATCTCCAATCCTCCGGAGCGGTCAACCTAAGTAACACCCAAGGCACGGTATCCTTAGCTGGAAGCCTGCAAAACTCCTCCCAAACCCTAACTACCTCTGGCAATGAGATAACTGATGCAGAACGTGCTATAGGTGCATCCTCTACCAACACAGCTGGCCAATCTTACGACGGCAAAACCAATGACTCCTCCTACGGCATATGGGAAGGCACGACGAACCTGGTTACTAATGGAGGGTTTGAGAACAATACGACAGGGTGGTCGAATAACGACGGTGTAGCCACTTTGGCGCAGGATGCAACTAAATCGAAATTTGGCAGTAAATCTCTCAAGGTTACTCCTGTCGCTGGGCCTACATCAGGGGCAAGAATAAATCCTGCCTTATCCACTACTTCTGGCAGCACCTATACTGCCTCCGGTTGGGTATGGGTTACAGCAGGCCAAGCCGTTAAGTTATCGGTTTATCGAGCAGATTTTTCAACACTGCTAATTAACACAAATATTACGGGCAATAGTGGATGGCAGAGAGTTACGGCTACCTGGACCGCGCCAGCTACAGAGCTTGCCTATGTAGAGTTCTTGTCGGCCGATTCAAGCGGCACAGCGTTTTATCTAGATGGCGCGCAGATTGAGCAAAAAGCCTACGCAACGCCTTACGTAGAAACCAATGGCACTACCGCCACGCGCAGCGCAGGCCGAGTTCAAGGCCCGGTAACTGCTTTAAGTGCTACCCAGGGCTGGGTGGCGATGCGAGTTAGGATGGGCTTTGCTTCTAGCGTTTCATTCAGTGTCCCGCGTGAATTCTTCTCTTATGACGACGGGACACTGAATAATAGGTTCCAGCTTAGGTGGAATCCAGGCACTGTCTCGTGGGTTGCAGACACAGTCGTCGGAGGCGTTGCACAGACTCAAATACTCATTGCCGACAGTTTCAATGCGGGAGATGTGCGTACAATAATAATCAGTTGGACTTCCAGCCAGACATTTTTGTCGATTGCCGGCTCTAACTTTACGGGAGCAGCTACCTCCAAGCCGACGGGACTAAACGATCTGGATATAGGTTCATCTACGGGTTCAGGACTTACCGGTCGTGAAGTAGACTCCGACATCCTCTGGGCTGCCACCGGCACCGGCACGCTGAGTAACTCTGACGCTACGACTTTGAATAATCTTGGCAACACTGACCCGACCTTAGCTAAGCTCTACAGCTTAAATGGTGGAGCAGGGCAACCAACCTTTGTCTGGAACGCTAATACGGCTAACTACCAAGATATAACAAGCTCTAACGGCCAAGCCCTAATCTTTGCCGCTAATACCTCTGGGGCCACTACTGGCAACCTAATAGACCTGCAATCCGGCCTGTACCCCTCCAGCAAGTTTTCTGTAGACGTAAATGGTAACCTAACTGATGTCGGCACCGCCCTCTTCCAGAACACTACTGACTCTACCGCCGCCTTCCAGATCCAAAATGCTGTCGGCACATCAAATCTGTTTGTAGCTGATACGGCTGACACTAGACTAGGAGTAGGAACGGCTACACCGGTAGCTACAGTCAACGTTGTAGGTTCTACATTACTACAGCAAAGGGCAACTACATCTCTAACAGTCTCAGGTAACGAGATAACTGATGCAACTCGTACAACGAATACCCAAGGCGACGGCCGCACCCCACCGGACAGTAGCTACGGCATCTGGGAAGGCACCACCAACCTAATGATACATGGCGGCATGGAAGGTGGCCTTGGCCAATGGGTGCAAAGTGGCAGTGGCACGGTTACCTTATCTAACGACACAAGCACTGCAAAGTTTGGCAGTAAATCCCTTAAAGCTTCCAGCGATGGATCTGTTACAAACGGTGTTAAATGGGATAATGGCGCGGGTGGAGTCGGCGTGTCCCCAAGCACTACCTATACTTTCTCGGCCTGGGTAAAGGGAACTGGTTCAGCGTTTATACAAATATCTGAATATGCTAGTGGTGTATCCTTTGTCACTAACGATGGTTCCAGCAACTTTACTCTCACCTCTAGCTGGCAGCGTATAACACTGACTTTCACCACTTCGTCAACAACGGTAGCTGCTTTGCCTCGCATACTTTTGAACACAGGCTCTGCATGGACTTTGTGGGTTGATGGTGTGCAGCTTGAGCAAAAAGCAATCGCTACACCTTATGTAGAAACCAATGGCTCTACAGCTACCCGCAACGCCGCCCGCGTGCAGGGCCCAGCAACGGCAATAAACTCAACCCAGAGCTGGTTTGCCGCCCGTATCCGTGTGGGTTGGTCAACAACATCTACCAACAGTACCTTCTCCCGTGTGTTTGACTGGGGGGACAGTGATGGAGTTAATGAAATAAGGCTGGCCTGGGTAGATGCTTCTAAGATGTGGTTGATGCAAAGATATGCCGGCGGCTCTGTGACCAATGCAACAAGCGCTACTCAAACATTCAACGCGGGGGATGTATTAACTATTATTGGATCATGGACTAGTGGCCAGGTTGCAATTAGTATTAATGGATCTACATTTACATCAGCTGTTAATACCTATATTCCTTCTCTTGTTGCTTCTCAGTTCAATATCGGCAGTGATATCAACGGTTACCAACAGGGTGATTCTGATTTCCTCTGGACTGCCACCGGCACCGGCACTCTGACTAACACTGATGCAGCTAACCTTAATGCCTTCGGTAACACTGACCCGAACTTCAACCAGCTGCCAGCTACTGGCACTCCAACCATGCTCTGGAAAGCTAATAACTCTAACTACATTACATCCTCTAATGCCGACATAGTCCTACAAGCTAACAATAACGCTGGCTCTAGCTTACTCTCCCTTGATGCCACCAACTCTAAGCTAACAGTAAATACACAGGGCCTTTTCCAAAACACTACCAATAGCAGTAATGCCTTTACAGTCAACACCTCTACTGGTACCCAGCTATTCAACGTAAATACTGCTAACCTCCAAGTAAGCACTAATAACCTCCAATCCTCCGGAGCCGTTAACCTAACCAACTCTCAAGGCACTGTCTCCCTAGCTGGAAGTCTGCAAAACAGCAGCCAAACTCTAACTACAAGTGGTAATGAGATAACTGATGCCGAACGTGCTATAGGCGCATCCTCTACCAACACAGCCGGCCAATCCTATGATGGTAAAACTAGTGATAGCTCCTACGGCATATGGGAAGGGACGACTAATTTAGTTACTAATGGAGGGTTTGAGAGTAATACAACGGGGTGGACTATAGTTGCTGGAGACGAAACCCTGGTACGTACAACTACAACTTCTAAGTTTGGTTCCGGTAGTGCATCAGTAACAACTACAGCCAATGCTACACGAGGGCTAATTATTGCCAGTGCCTCACGTCCTGCGGTGTCGGCGTCTACAGCCTATACCTATTCTGCCTGGGTTAATGCCCCTGCAGGTGCTCCTATGACACTAAGATTACGAGAGTATATTGGCGCAACACCGCAGGGCGATACCGACCAAACTTTTATCGGTACAGGTACTTGGCAAAGAGTTAGTGTTACTCGGACGATGACTTCAACTGGTGGGTCCACTGCTAGTTTGTGGGTATTCCAAACGGACGCTACTGTTAGAACCTTCTATGTCGACGGCGCCCAATTGGAGCAAAAAGCGATTGCTACACCTTATGTAGAAACCAATGGTGTTACCGCCAGCCGCAGCGCCGCCCGTATACAAGCCCCGGCCAGTAATCTGAACGCCACTCAAGGCTGGGCTGCTGTCCGCGTCCGGTTTGGTTGGGCGTCAACTACCTCTCTTGGCTTCTTGCGATTTTTGTCCTGGGGTAATGACGGCAACAACGCCTTAGAAATTACTAATCAATTGAATCCGGGCGGTGGCATTGCCGTGGTTAGGCGCACTGCTGGGTCTGGAGCTAACGCGAACGCGTCATTGACATGGAACGCTGGTGATACTGCCACTATCGTTGCAACCTGGACAGCTTCGACATTGAATGTGAGTGTAAACGGCGGCGCATTTATTACGGTTGCCAATAACACGATTCCTTCTATTACATCCACCACTTTTGATATAGGTGATAGATTTGATTCAACGAGTCAGGCTGACTCCGACATCCTCTGGGCTGCCACCGGCACCGGCACGCTGAGTAACTCTGACGCTACGACTTTGAATAATCTTGGCAACACTGACCCGACCTTAGCTAAGCTCTACAGCTTAAATGGTGGAGCAGGGCAACCAACCTTTGTCTGGAACGCTAATACGGCTAACTACCAAGATATAACAAGCTCTAACGGCCAAGCCCTAATCTTTGCCGCTAATACCTCTGGGGCCACTACTGGCAACCTAATAGACCTGCAATCCGGCCTGTACCCCTCCAGCAAGTTTTCTGTAGACGTAAATGGTAACCTAACTGATGTCGGCACCGCCCTCTTCCAGAACACTACTGACTCTACCGCCGCCTTCCAGATCCAAAATGCTGCCGGCACATCTAACCTCTTTGTAGCCGATACCACAGACTCTAGAATAGGTATAGGTACAGCTACGCCTACGGCCACCCTTTCGGTAAATGGCACCGGCTTAATCCAAGCCAGCTCTGCCAGTAACCCACAACTGACTGTCTCTGGTAACGAGATAACTGACGCTACCAGGACTACCAATACCCAAGGCGATGGCAGAACCCCGCCAGACTCCAGCGAAGGCATATGGGAAGGCACGACCAACCTGATTACTAATGGCGGATTTGAGAATAATACTACGGGGTGGGGCGCATGGTCAGCCAGTACTGCTGCTAGGACAACTTCCCGGGCTAAATTCGGATCTGCTTCACTTGCTTTATCTGGTTCGACTAATCCATACATAGGTGGGTCCACAGGATTTGCGCCGACTACAGGAACCCAGTACACAGCTTCGCTCTGGTTTAAACCGGTAGAAACGGCCACTTACTCACTCAGGGCTAGCGACGCTACAACCTTGTGGAATGCCTATGGTCCACAGATACAGGCTCAAGCGGGAGTATGGACACGCTACACTGTTACCTTCACTCCGGGCAACTCCAACAATCTTGTTCTAGGTATGTTCTACGAAGGAGGAGGTAGTGGTTACTTCACCGGTGAAACAGTCTATTACGACGGCGTACAGGTTGAGCAAAAAGCCATCGCTACACCTTATGTAGAAACCAGCAACGGTTCAACCGCCAGCCGCAGTGATGCGGCTGCATCGGCTCCAGCAAGCCTAATAAATAATATCCAGAGTTGGATGTCCGTCCGTGCCAGAATTGATGCTCCGACTGGTTCTGGCCAGCCCACCCACAGTTTTTTCTCTTGGAATGTTAATAGCAACACGACCCTCCATCTCTACTATAATTCTTCTAGTGGCACGCAGCTGCGTGCAGGACGACAAGTTACTGGTTCTGAAAACACAGTTGCCATCAATTACAGTGGTAATGTAGGTGATTTAGTCACTGTAACATTTGCCTGGACTGCCACTAACCTTTACTTGAGCCTTAATGGTGGCGCTTTTGTATCAGTTAGTAATACAGCGACAAGTGGTACAGGCTATCCTTCGACATTCAATATCGGTTCAGCAGAAAGTGGTACAGGCGTTGGAGCACTTGATGGCGACATTTTGTGGTTTGCTACTGGCACCGGCATCCTGACTAATACTGATGCCAGCAATATCTACGGCTTTGGCAATGCTGACCCGGGCTTCTCCAGCTTCCCGGGTTACTCCACGCCCACTATGGTCTGGCAGGCTAATAACTCCAGCTACATCAATAACTCTAACAACTCATCCATAACCTTTAATGTCCAGAACTCCAGTGGCAATAGCTTGCTTGACGTTGACTCTAACTTGATGTCGGTCAACCTACAGGCTGCTACTAACAGTACTGCAGCCTTAGTCCTGGGCAACGACGCCAACCTCTACCGTAGTGCCGCTAATACCCTAAAAACCGATAGCTCACTGGTAGTAGCTGGCGCTAACGCTAAGTTCCAAAATACCACTGACTCTACAAACGCTTTCCAGATCCAGAACGCCGCCGGTACATCAAACCTATTAGTGGCCGATACTGCCGATAGCCGTATAGGCATAGGCACAGCCAGTGCCACCTCTACCTTAACTGTCAGCGGCAGCGGTCTGATTCAGCAGAGTGCGGCAACTAACTCACTGACTGTAAGCGGCAATGAAATAACTGATGCCAGCCGTACAACAAACACCCAAGGTGATGGCCGCACCCCGCCCGACAGTAGCTATGGGATATGGGAATCTACCACCAACTTGGTTACTAATGGTGGTATGGAGAATAATTTCACAACTTGGGCTGGCGAGACGGGCGGGGAAACTATTAGTCGTGATACTGCAAAAGCCGAGTTCGGTACGGCCAGCCTGAAGGTAATTACGCCAGGTTTGGTTAATAATGAGGGTGCCTATCAATCGGATGCGTCTAGCAATGGCACGGGTGGCCAAACATATACATTTTCTGCTTGGGTGTGGGCGGCTTCGGGAGCGACCTTACAACTAAGAGCAGTTACTGCTGGGCTTGGCGCTATCGGCACTACATCGTTTACAGGTAATAATGCTTGGCAAAGGGTAACGTTTACCGGAGCACTGAGTGGCACTGGAGCCCAAACTGCAAGTGTACAGATATGGACTAATGGTATCCAGGCTACAACTTTCTGGGTTGACGGTGTTCAGATTGAGCAAAAAGCCTACGCTACGCCTTATGTGGAAACCAGCAACGGTTCAACCGCCAGCCGCAGCGCCGCAGGAGTTACTGGACCTTCGAATGTAATTACTTCAGCACAAGGCTGGATGGCAATTCGTCTTAGGCCGGGCATATCATTTAGTGGCTGGCCTCCCATAATATCTATTGATAGTGGCACTACGACCAATGAATTGGATGTCGCGGGTGCTGGGGACGCAACTCAAGCTATGTTAGAAATTCACAACGGAGGAAGTGCTGATGTTGTCAATAGTAATGTGGGGGATGTGAACCTAGCGTCAGGCAATCTCAATACCGTAATAGTAGCTTGGACATCATCTCAAATGAAGATTTCTGGGAATGGCAATGTTTTCCGTGTTGTTAATCGCACCGTTGGTAACCCTGATCTTACCGGAACGGTCTTAAGGATTGGGAAGTTTGGTTGGGATCCCGGACAGATTGATAGCGATGTTCTTTGGTTCGCCGCCGGCACAGGTACTCTAACTAACACTGATGCTAGCAATATTTACAACTTTGGTAACACCGACCCTAACCTTGCCAGCTTCCCGGTCTTGGGGGCACCGACTATGGTCTGGCAGGCCAATACCGCCAACTATATTAATAGCGCCAACCAAGGCTTGGTGTTCAGCGTCCAGAATTCTACCGGCTCTGGCTTGCTTAATGTCGATGCCAATATCTCTAAGTTGTCTGCCAATGCTAGCGCTAGCTTCCAGAATATAACTAATAGCACCACTGCCTTCCAGGTTCAGAATGCCACTGGCGGCACAGTTCTTGGTGTAGACACCACCAACGGATTAGTTAACTTGGGTACCCCAGGCTCTAGCGGCGCTAATGGCCAGATTGTCTTTAACTCTACCAATGCCGGCGGCTACGGTGTAACTATCGCTGCAACTAGCGCCTTAAGCCAGTCTTACACCTTGAACCTGCCAACCGCGGTGCCGACCCAAGGTCAGTGTTTACAGATAGATTCGGTAGATGCTACCCAACTGACCTTCGGCTCGTGCGGTACCGGCGGAGGTGGGGGCGGCGGCGGAACTTTGCAGGATGCCTATAATAACTCTTCTAGCCCAGCAGCCATAATTACCACTTCGCCCAGTAAGACAATAGTGCTCAAAGCTGGCACCAGCAACGATTCCACAACTCTCTTTCAAGTCCAAAACTCAGCTGGCACAGACGTGCTTAATGTGGACACCACTAACAACAGGGTGGGTATCGGTACCAATGCCCCAGGCGCCAAACTAGATATTCAAACCGCCAACAATATCGGGCTGAACGTTAATCAGACTGGCAGTAATAACTTACTGCAACTACAAAACACCGGTACCAATGTCCTGTCCGTCAGCGATACCGGAGCCGTCCTGGCCCAGAATTCCACAAACTCCACTTCTGCCTTCCAGATACAGAACCAGGCCGGCACCTCTAATCTGTTTGTGGCTGATACGACTGATACCCGCATAGGCATTGGTACTAATACTCCTACCGCCACGCTTGCGGTAAACGGTACAGGCCTAATCCAAGCATCATCTACCAGCAACCCAACCTTGACTGTCAGTGGTAACGAAATAACCGATGCTACCAGAACTACTAACACCCAAGGTGATGGTAGAACACCACCAGACAGCTCCTACGGCATCTGGGAAGCAACAACCAACCTAGTTACTAATGGCGGTCTGGAAACTAACGCAACCGGATGGAGTGGCGGAGTAGGGCGCTCAACTGCTGTAGCTAAATTCGGTAGCGCTGCCTATAAAGCAACTCTTAGTTACTCCGGCGATTATACGACATGGGGCAATACATCAGTTCTGACACAAGGCTCCACATATACTGTCAGCGCTTGGGTTTATCAGGCATCTGGGTCTAGCAAGACGGGTTCAGTTGCTTTGTGTTCTACAGACCAAGCGTCATGCCCAATACAGTCAAGCAACGCTTCCGTTACTTCAGGAACATGGACGAGGATAACGGCGATGGGCACTATCCCTACGGGAGACGGTAAAACTTACGGAGCGTTTCGTTTTAGCCCAGGAAGCGGAACGTCAATTGATTGGTACATAGACGGAGTACAGGTTGAGCAAAAAGCAATCGCCACACCTTACGTAGAAACCAGTAACGGTTCGACCGCCAGCCGCAACGCCGCTCAGGTTCAAGCTCCTTCAAGTCTTCTTAGCGGGGCTAAAGGTTGGGTAGCGACACGCATAAGACTGCCATATGCCTCCAACGCAGTACCTAACGGCTATGCGGAATTGTTTCATGTTAATACCGGTTTGGGCGACCAAATAGAACTTTATATACAGAATGGTGTAGTAAGAACGGATTCTCAGGCGGGTGGCGGTACCACCTACGAAGTCAGCCAAGCCACTTCATTTGCAGCGGGCAGCACAATAACCGTTATTGGAGCGTGGGACTCGGGCAACGTATACGTTTCAGTCAATGGGGCAAATTTCACTTCGACCGCTCGTACCGGTACGCCGACCCTTGCATCCAATTTTAATATTGGCTCTGGTGATATAAACCACCAGCTTGATGGTGATGTTCTTTGGTTCTCTGCCGGCACAGGCACTTTGACTAACACTGATGCCAGTAATATCTACGCCTTTGGCAACACCGACCCAGGCTTCTCATCTTTTCCGGGCTACTCCACACCAACCATGGTCTGGCAGGCTAATAACTCCAGCTACATCAATGGTTCGACAAGCTCACCACTAGTCTTTAATGTTCAGAATAGCTCTGGCTCCAGCCTGCTAAGCGTGGACAGCAGCCTGTCTGCCGTAAACCTGCAGGCTGCCACTACAGCTACCTCAGCCTTAATCTTTGGCAACGACACATCCGCCAACCTTTACCGTAGCGCTGCCGCCACACTACAGACTTCCGGCTCACTGGTTGTTGGCAATAACATATCGGCTGGCGGCTCCGGCACCATCACCGGCAACTTCACCAACAACGGCTTGGCCCTATTCCAAAATAGCACTGACTCCACCACCGCCTTCCAGATCCAAAACTCTGCCGGTACCAGCAACCTGCTGGTAGCCGATACCACAGACTCTAGAATAGGTATAGGCACAGCTACTCCGACGGCTACTCTAAGTGTTAACGGCTCTGGCTTGATTCAGCAATCTGCCGCTACCGGCACAACTCTAGCTACTTCTGGTAATGAAATAACTGACGCGATTAGGACCACCAACACCCAAGGCGATGGCAGAACCCCGCCAGACTCCAGCTACGGCATATGGGAAGGCACCACTAACCTAGTCACTAATGGCAGCGTAGAAAACAACCTTACTGGTTGGGACGGTTCAGGCACTACTGGCGGCATAACCCGTGATTCTACTAGGGCTAAGTTCGGTAGCTGGTCTGTAAAAGCAATCTATGGGGTCGCGGGGGAGGCTGTGGTAGTTCCTCAATCCACAACGTTCACTAGTGGTATTACCTACACTTTCTCAGCCTGGATTTATTCGCCAAGCGGAACAGGGAGTAACGTTAATCTCTTCATAGGAGGTTCAGCATTCCCGGCAACATATAGCAGTAATATGACTACAAGGGATGCTTGGACCAAAGTAACTGTTTCCGCTACGGCTACTTCTACTGCATCCGGCTCGCTACTTGTTAAATCGCAGGCCACCGGTGGAACTGTTTGGATTGATGGTGCCCAAATGGAGCAAAAAGCCATCGCCACACCGTATGTAGATACCAACGGCGGCACGGCCAGCCGCAGCGCTGCCCGGGTGCAAGCGCCTTCAAGTAATCTCAACGCGACACAGGGTTGGGTAGCCATAAGAGCTAGGATGGGCTGGGTCTCTACTACGCCTCCAACGTCTAACACTAGAATATTCTCTTGGACTGACGGTACCAATAATAACCGTTATATAATCTATTGGAATGACTCGCTTAACCAGTGGTATGTTACTCGCACAGCTGGCGGGGCAAGTGCTTCTGAAGCTGTTTCCGATACTTTCAATGCCGGGGACTTCAAAACACTTATCTTTTCATGGACTGCCAGCCAAATTGGGCTAAGTCTTAATGGCTCTGGCTTTGTTTCTACGCCGGCTTCCGGGACTGTCAGCGGATTATCCAGCCTGTTTGATATAGGTGGAAATGGCACCACTCCAATCGATTCCGACGTGCTCTGGTTCGCTTCTGGCACCGGCACCCTAACCAATACTGATGCCAGCAACATCTACAACTTTGGTAACACAGATCCTAACCTGACTAGCTTCGCCGGTGCAGCTAACCCAACCATGGCCTGGGCAGCCAATACTGCCACCTACATTAACTCCAACAGCCAGCCAATAGTCTTCCAGGTCCAAAACTCAGCTGCTACTAACCTACTAAGCATAGACGCTAATGCTACTCAGTTAGCCGCCAACACCACTGCCATTTTTCAGAATCCTGCCGACAGCATCTCTGCCTTCCAGATCCAAAACGCCGCCGGCACCAGCAATTTGTTTAAGGCCGATACGCTGGATACACGCATAGGCATAGCCGCGGCCGCACCGGCCTACACGTTAGACGTGGGCGGCGATATTAACACCAGTGGAACCTATCGCATCAATGGCGTGCAAATTTCTACGGCCAGTCTTTCCGATGCCGCCAACATCGCTTTGCTCAACGCTAACAACAGCTTTAGCGGCAACAATACCTTTACCGGTACGGTCCTGGCCGAAAACACGGCTAATTCCACCACAGCCTTCCAAGTACAGGGGTCAACTGGTAATATCCTGCTAGTTGCCGATACGACTAATATGCGTATTTATGTCGGTAATCCGGCCGGCGATACAACTGGCGAGCTACTGGTACTATCCAACAAGACGACGGCTGGCGACCCAGCGGGGACTAACGGGGCGATGTATTACAATGCCTCTTTGGGCAAATTCCGTTGTTATGAAAATGGCGCCTGGGAAAACTGTGTTTACGGCGCCCAAACTACCGTCAAGACAGCCGACCAGGCCTTTAGTGGCACCAGCTATAGCAATGTGAATGATATGGGCTTTGCGGTAGGTGCCAGTAAGTCTTATCTGCTGCAGTGTTCATTGCTGGTTTCTGTGACCGGTAACGGCGGCAATATATCGATGAACGGGCCGGCATCACCCAATAATTACACGGCCACTTTCATGAAGACTAGCGACCAAAGCGCTGGCGATCAGTTTGTGACCAGTAACACCTATGACGACCCCAATAGCAGCACGCCGTTCCAGATAGTTACATCAACCAATGGCAGCAACCGGTTTGAACTTGGCTACACGGCAATCCTGGCTAACGGTGTTAACGCTGGCACCTGGCAACTGCGGGCCAAAGCCATTAGCGGTGGCACCATTACGCTTTACTCATTAAGTACTTGTGATCTGAGGCCTTTCTAATGAGAAACTACGCAGCGCTTAGGTATCAAACTACCCTAGGTAATTCCCGTTTCCAAGGCTGGTCCTTGGAAACGGGTGCAAAAAGGAGTAAAACATAATTATGCCTAGTAGAAACCGCGTGAAAATTTACTCTCCAGACAGCTATTATCATATCTATAACCGAGGTGTTAATAAACGCAAAATTTTCTTAGATGATGACGATTGCCGAGTTTTTCTGAATTTACTGAAGAGATATTTGGACACGGCCCCCATTAAGGATAAAAAGGGTCGGGAATATGAATGGCTTCACGAACAATTACAACTACTGGCCTACTGCCTGATGCCTAATCACTTTCACTTGCTTGTGTACCAAAAGTCTCCGGATGCAATAACAAGGCTAATGAAAGGTGTATCCACTAGCTACACAATCTACTTCAATAAAAAAAATAAAAGGGTGGGGCCGCTTTTTCAGGATATTTTTAAAGCTAGCCAAATTAGTAGCGATGAATACTTGCAGCATATTTCACGTTATCTCCATCTAAACCCTATAGATTATAAAAACTGGCCGTTTTCAAGCCTTGATTATTATTTAAGACGAAAACACGCTGGTTGGATTGATCCTGCTCCAATACTGGGTATGTTCGATAGAGGAGAATACGACAAGTTTGTTGCAGACTATGAAGCCCATAAACGTGTTCTTGATGACATAAAAGAGGAGCTTGCAAATGCCAGCGAACTTTAGTTTCCAAGGCTGGTCCTTGGAAACGATACCTGAGGGTGAATTGAATTATGCAGCCTGAAATAATCCAACCAAAAGTGACCCAACCAAAAGTGATCCAACCAAATCTTGCAGATCCTGGGGGCGCCGCTATGCCTCTTGTACAAACCGATTATGCTATGATTAGCAGTGAAACGCCCCATATGGAAAACCAAAACACAAACATTTCTGGGCAAAGCTATAAATCCGGCCCGCCACCGGCTGCCCCTCCTTTGGGCTCGGCATTTGATCGGGCTAAAAAATACGCCTCCAGCCACCGTTTACAGATAATAATTATCGTTCTTCTGGTCTTACTTGTAGGCAATATGGCCGTTTCGGCAATACTTTTTAGGCGAATAAACAACTATAGCGCCTTGTCCGCCATCGGCTTCAAGAAAATAGCTGCTTCTTCCAGCACTTTCAACGGCGATAACACCCTGTATATCAACACCAAGAACAGGGGGGTTGGAGTCGGTGCAGCGGCGCCGGAAGGGCTGCAGGTAGAATCTGGAATCACCAGCACTGCCCGAGGCAGCGCCAATGTCAGGGCTGGCCTGCTAAATGGGGAGCCAGCGGTTCTGCTTGAAGATACAAATGCTGTGCAGTGGGAGCTCGGTATCAGCACTACTTCTTTGCAGCTGGGGCAGCCGGGGACAGCTTATATCCAGCTTGATAAAAATGGTTTTACCAGCCTTGGCAATACAATCATAGGCAGCAGCGCCAGCAATACGCTGACTATCCAAGCCTCTAGCTTATCTGCCCCGAACAACCTAAACATTGGCAATAACGCGTTATTTATTGATACTGCGCATGGGGCTATAGCTATTGGAGCCAATAGCGCTTCGGGCTATAAGCTTTTGGTCGCAGGCAACCTTAAAGCGAACGGCTCTATCCAGAGCGGAGGCCAATTTATAGGGGTTGCTGGTAGCGCTACCCAACCGGCCATAACCTTTGGCACCAACGGCAGTGGTATTTTTAGCCCTGGCGGCAGCACAACCTCGGTCAGTGCGGGCGGCACAGAAACGCTGAGAGTGCAATCAGGTGCAGTCCTAACCCTTAATGGCGCCAACCTGGACATCAGCGGTTTTCTGCAAGCTGGTAGCAATGATCCATCCTGGAAGATCGCACGTTATACAGGTACGCTGGATGGGTCGGGTACCGCTGTTATGGCCCACGGTATATCTAATGCTTCATCAAGAGTCATTATGGCGATGGCTTGGTACGATAATAGCGGCTCAGCAAAAGCTCTGTCTGTCGATTATATTGACAGCACAAACATGGAGGTGGGCGGAGGCGTGCCTGGTTCGGCGTGGCGCGGAGCTATTATGTACACGGTCGATACTGCCGGTTGGTAGGTCGCACATTATTGTCGCTACTATAAATTGACTGTTTTTCAACTGCCTGGGGCATTTTTAAGCGCGGAGGAAAGGGGATAGAGCCCGGCGGCTAGGGTTTTGACCTGTGTTCTAGGTCGAAATATAAAAATATCGCACTGACAATCAGTGAAATGACCAGAGAGATCAATGAGATTATCCTTATGGTGTGGGCTAAAGAGCTCTCCGGATTGCCCTCTAGTAGATAAACAGTGCCACTAATAACGGCTATAAATAATAGACTTTCTTTAATCCTGTTCACGCCGTAAATTATACGCTCGGAAGAGGAACAGGGATAGAGCTCACCGCTTTGCTGCTTATTTTGCTGCGCTGATACTTGGACTTCTTGGATCTATGGAGTTTCTGTAGACATTCTAGAGAATCGATCTTTGTTGTTCGGGTTCGGTAATCCTGGCAGCAATTACTACTTGGCGTGCTCGTTCAATGGGATCTGCGCAGGAAACAGCCCCTAGGTTACGGGCGGCATCCGTTGCTGAGCGCCTGAATACGTAAATCACCCTATCCTCAGCAGAAGAATCGACGATGCCGAAATCATCGACAAAATACTCCCGAAAGCCGCTTACTTCGTAATCTGGTTCTGGCTCGTGTCTAAAAAATTCGTATTTCATTGTTGCATCTCCTGGTTAGGCTGATATTAAAAAACTGCCTTCGAGAGGCAGCTAATAACCAGTGATAGATGCTAAAAACTACTCTCGAAAGCCAATCGAGAAAGATCTGATAAAACCAGACCAAGTGCACAGGTGTTTATTGTGTATCATATTTCTTATTATACATGAAGAAGGGAAAGGCAATAGAGTCCGGCCTACTTTGGAGCTAAAAAAGCACAAAAGCTATTCTTTAAACATTTAATCTACTCAAAAGCTGTGCATAAGTCTGCAAATCGCAATTCTAAGGTATAATGTTACACTTATTATCCTTGACAGCGTCACGCTTGTGCTTGATACTTATGGTCAGCCATACTAGCAAAACAAATAATGGCAAAACAAAAAAACTTAACTTGTATTAGTTGTAACCGGCCTTTTATGGGTAGGCGTGGTGCTAAAACATGTTCAGCCCGCTGCCGTAAACGCCTGCAACGCTCACACAAGCTTTTGGTTGAACAAACAAATGTGACCCTAGGAGGGCAGTTAAAAGCTTCGGCCGCCCTACCAGTCAATCTATTAAATAAATCAAGACCGATGGCTGCCAAGCTTTATAAAAGTTTATCCGGCAGCATCCCGTTTAAGGAGATCTCGATTGCGGGGATGGCAGCCAGACTGAATCCAAAAATTAAAGAGTTGAGACAATATAGGCCAAATAAGCCAAACATCAACCTCCAACCACCCCTTTCGGCGGTGAATAGTCTTAATAAATACCTGCCTAACAAAGAGTTGTTAAAAAGTAAGGCTACAGGTTTAACGACGGGCATTAAAAACCTTGGATGGCACAAAGCCGATATTGGCCTCAATTTCGCTATGCCGGCCGCACGCTTGAGAAAGTATGGCTTTGAGAAAGAGTATTTGCCAATAGCCATTCTAGGGGTAATTGGCATGACCGCCGTTGTGGCAATGGCAGCTACTACTCACTGGGGGACAATAGGGAGCTCGCAAACCCCGAAAGCCGTTTTAAGTGCTTCTACTTCGAAGCTGACCGTTGGGAACCAGTCATCTTCTGCCTTGCTACAGCTTCAAACTACTACATTGAACCAAAAACTAGTTTACTTACAAGGTAAAACCGGGCCACAGGGGCAGCCAGGCCCAAGGGGACCAGCCGGTCCTGCGGGACCTATCGGCCCTACTGGCGCTGCTGGCAGCCAAGGCCCACGTGGGACTAACGGCGCCCAAGGATCACAAGGGTCACAAGGGTCACAAGGGCCGCAGGGCCCGTCAGGCACGGCTTCTTGCTCCTATGGAGTTTGCTTATCGTTACAGACTACTAGCCCGGGGACGCAAGAAACAGGCGATGTCAATATATCAGGGACTATTATTGCCGGTGTCTTCTCAGGCAGTGGCGCCTCCCTAGCTTCTTTAAACGGTACCAATATATCTTCTGGAACTGTTGCCGATGCCCGTTTGTCAACCAATGTTACGCTTCAAGGGAATACGTTCAATGGCACCTCACAGCTAGTACAACTGACAGCTGGCGGTATACTACCAGTATTATCAGGCGCTAACTTAACGTCTTTAAATGGCTCGAATATCTCTTCAGGAACTGTTAGCTCAACCTACTTGCCTAACACTGTTACTTTGCAAGGCAACAGTTTCAACGGCGTCAGCCAGCTAGTACAAACTACAGCTGGAGGAATATTGCCGGTAATATCAGGAGCTAATTTAACTAGTTTGAATGCTTCGAATATCTCGACTGGCAGCGGCTCTGTAACTATAGCTCCAGCTTCAGCGACCGCCTTAACGCTCACCAGCCATGCCTCGGCCAGCTGGACCACAGACACCGGCGATTTGACCATTGATGCTACTGCCGCCTCGGCTAATCTATACCTTGGCAACGGCGCCACCGCCCACACTATCGCTATTGGCTCCGGTGCTGCCGTACAAGGTGTAACTATCGGCTCTACTAACTCCACCAGTTCGCTAACACTTCAAGCCGGTACTGGTAACTTAAATATCGGTAACGATACCGTGGCCAAGACCACCACAATTAATATGGGTGCAGATGCCACCGGGGCGGACATCGTAGCTGTCGGCTCGGCGAACTCTAGCTCTACTTTGACCTTAGAGGCTGGAACCTCGGCGACTGCTATCCAAATAGGCAACGGTGCCACCGCCCACGGTATAAAGATTGGCACCGGCGCAGCCGTTCAGACTATTGTTATCGGTTCATCCAATACAACTTCGGCTACCACCATTGAATCCGGCAGTGGTACTTTAGCCATCGGCAACGGCGCTACCGCCCACACTATCCAATTGGGTACCGGCGGGGCCGTGCAGGGCATTACCATTGGCTCTACCAATACAACTTCGGCTACCACTATCGAATCCGGCAGCGGCACCCTGGCAATCGGTAACGGCGCCACCGCCCACACTATCGCTATTGGCTCCGGTGCTGCCGTACAAGGTGTAACTATCGGCTCTACCAACTCAACAAGCTCCACGACCATTAACTCCGGAACAGGCACTCTTAACATCGGCAACGATACCGTGGCCAAGACCACCACAATTAATATGGGTGCAGATGCCACCGGAGCGGACATCGTAGCTGTCGGCTCGGCGAACGCTAGCTCTACTTTGACTCTGGAAGCCGGAACTGGCGCCTCTGCCGCCTTACTATTTAACGGAGCAACAGCTCATACGGTTCAGCTGGCTACTGGTGCCGCTGTACAAACAGTTACCATTGGCTCTTCTAACACCACCAGTACCACACTTATACAAGGTGGTAGCGGCGGTACAGCTGTCCAGATTCAAAGCCAAGGCACTATCCTTATTGGCAACAACGCTGTCGCCCAGACCGTCACTATCGGTAATACTACGACCACCACAAGTGTAAATATACAGTCTGGTACAGGCAGAATTACTCTTACGGGTCAAGTTAAAACAGCTCAAAGCGGCGCCGCTCTAAGCAACACCAACTTAGCAGAATCAGGCGCAGGTAGTGCTACCCTATGCACGGGCTCGACTGATACGGCCGGTTGTTTTACTACTTCTGTAACTGCGCACACAACTATAACGCTAACCTTTGGCGCCACCATGACGAACACCCCGTTTTGTGTTATTAGTGCCGGCAATACTGCCGCTGCCACTATTCTCGGGAGTACCGCGAGTGTTTTTGTTACCACCACAGCCACTACAATGGTAGTTAATACGGCTTCCGATACCACGGCCGCTAAATGGTATTATCACTGCGTCACGTACTAGCAGACAACTGAGGAATTTGTTTCGGCTGAACAGGCCCCTTTTCGCTATAGATGCTAATCCCAAAGGACGGAGCATGTCAGCCGCCAGCGAAAAGAACCCTTTCTACTACCGAGTAATCGAATGGTCTTTTAGTCCGTACTTGTGTTTATAGCTTGTGATTATAATTGCTGTATTCCGCTTGTGTTTTGCGATATTACTCAAGTAGAATGGGGTAAGATAATAAGGGGAGTATATTCATATGTTAGATCTGTTAAAAAAGAATTCTCGAAGAGTTAAGAAGTGGTCTGGCTATTTTGCCGGTAGCCTACTGGTAGTAGTAGTTATTCTAGGGATAATAGCTAGTTTTAGCAGCTGGATTTCTCAAGAACTCTTTATCTATCTGGCATTCCTACTGGTAGTGGCAATACTGATATTTGCTTATTTCAGATTATTGTCAGTCAGATCCGCGGTCATCTTTATAGTCACTGTAGCAATACTTCTGGCTGGCGTGTATTGGTCAAATCTGCCCAGAGCCAAAAGTGCCCAGTTCCAAGCGGTATTTCTTACAAACGGGCAGGTATACTTTGGCCATCTTCATGATCCCGAAACTCAAACACCGACTATCACAGATGTTTATTACCTGCAATCAGGTACCAGCGCCAACCCTCAGGCCAGCAGCAGCCAAAGCAACCAGAAACAGCCGCTGACCCTTATCAAGCTGGGTAATGAGCTGCATGGCCCCGAAGATAAAATGGCAATTCAATCTACTCAAATCCTTTTCTGGGAGAACCTGAAAGACTCCAGTAAGGTAGTACAGGCTATTAAAACAGATCAGCCTCAATAGATAAAATAGATAAAATAAACCCCCAAGTCTCTCACACTCAAAATACTGGCCAACGAAAGGACAAAGGCAATAGGGCCCGGGCCTAGAGCTTACTCATCCTGCATTTTAGAAAAGCGATAGCTGTGATTTAGCACTCTCCGGAAAGCTATGCCGAGATCTGGGCTATTTTTTGTTTAGCGTAACTCCTTAAAAACAACGGATACCTATGCAAGGTTTACCAGAGTCGAAAAAGACAGTTCAAGGCTCTGGCAAGCAGCCATCTATGCAAACCTTGTCAGCTTTTGTTGACAGGCCAAAATTTAGGCTGAGCTTTGTAACCTATGCAAAGCTTAACCACGCCTTCAATGATAAAAAGCTTGCTAGACGGCCGTTTGATTAAAAAAACTGTGCATAAATCAGGCCATTTTTTATAAAGTGGTAAAGCTTTACAGGGGTGATGCATAGGCAGTGGATAATTATTGCCTAGGTTAAGGCTTGCATAGGTTACCGCTTATGCTACACTTTTTACCAGAGCACATTATTTATACAAACACATGCTCTAAAATAAATCGCCAAAAGTGCCTAAAAAAGCAGGCACAAGGAAATAAAAATGGCCAACGGCAACGGCTTGAACGGCCAAGGTAAATCCAAAGATCTGGTTTCCATCAGCCAGGCGGCTTCGATTTTAGGTGTCTCGATTGATACCGTCCGACGTTGGGATAAAGCCGGAACCTTAAGCTCGTCGAGGCCAGACGGGAAGAACCGCTACTTTTCTGTAGATGAGCTACAGAAAGTTAAGCTAGATCAGCCGTTATCAATCTCTGAAGCTGCCCGTACGCTTAAAATTTCGCCTTCCACCCTACGCCGGCTGGAAGCTAAAGGCTTAATATCACCTATCCGAAATGGCCACGGCGAAAGACTATACGATCGCCATACGCTGGAGAAATTCCTGGACTCGGAATATTTCATCCGTCAAAAAGAGGTTGAAGAAGAAGTTCTGGAGCCTCTCAAGACTCAAGCCGACAACGAAGAAACGGTAAAACAACCGGGGGCAGAACTGGCCATCCGCCAGCTGGTGACCGATCATCACGCCGATATACATACACTGCACAGGCGGTGGCGGCTGGCATTAGGCATTCTAGCTGCAATAGTTATCCCTGTGCTACTACTGATTACCGGACTAACAGCAGCCTTACTGATTAGCCCGGAATCGGCCGGCAAAAGTCTTGGCATAATTAATCCCACCGGTAATAACATTAAGCTAAAACCTCTGCAGAGCTGGAAATATAGTTTGCGGCCGTTTATCCGCGCCGCGCTTACACTGGTAAGTGCTGCTGATAAGGGTAAATACGCTATAGCTACCCAGGATTATAAGATACCGGATGTAAACTCGGTCTTTGGAACAACCCAGACCGGACAAGTTAAGTCAGTTTATACATTATCGCTCGATAGCACCAAACTTGATATAACCAACCAGGCCTTAATTGTTAATTTGAACAGTGATTTAGTCCAAGGCCGCCGGCCTGGTACTAATCAAGGGGATCTTGCCATACTGCCGATAAAGGGCGGTCCAGGCGGAGAGATAGCTGATGGTTCTATTACAACATTTAATATTGCAAATGGGTCAATAACAGGGGAAAAGCTGGCTCCTGGCCTAGTACTGGAGTCTGGTGTACCGACCACAACAACTGTTGTTAATTCGACTTCAGGCAGTTCTATTAGTGAAATTGTAGCTGGTAATGGTCTTGTCGGCGGCGGTAGTAGCGGTAGTATTACTTTAAGTGCAGTGGCTGGGGAAGGTATTAGTCTAAGCGGCGGGGCTATTACTCTTAATTTGACTACCACCGGTTCTACGGCGACTACCGCTTCAAACTCAGGACTAGAGGTTACGCCCAGCGGTTTGCGCCTACTAGGCGGTTGTAATGACGGCCAGGTTCTAGCTTGGAACGCTGTTAACCAACAGTGGCTTTGTGCAAACGCTAGCAGTGGCGGCGGGTCGCTGACAGTTCAGGAATCCGATGGTTCGCCCCTAATCACTAACGTCAACACTATACAATTTGGCCCGGCCAGCAATTCTTCCGATGAATTCATTGTCACCAACCAAAGCGGCGGGAACGTCCGTATAACAATAGGTAATCAGATAGCCAAACTGAACGCCAACCAAACCTTTAGCGGTATTAATACTTTTTCTAACTCATCTAATTCCTTCACAGGCAGCGGCTCTGGCCTTACAGCCCTTAATGCATCCAATATTTCTAGCGGTACTCTTAGCAACAGTCTCCTGAGCACAAGTGTTACCCTGCAGGGTAATAGCTTTAATGGCGTCTCGCAACTAGTCCAAACTACAGCTGGCGGAGCTTTGCCGGTTCTTAACGGCTCTAATTTAACAAACGTTAGTGTTTCTTTTGACAACATTACTGCTGCAACCAACGCTAATGCTTTAGTTGTTGGCACCGGTGGCTCATTGACAACCTCTGGTACCGGTACGATCACCGCAAATGATGTAAATTGTACTAGTTGTGTGGCCTTAGGCAGCGAAACTTCCGGTAACTACGTCGCTTCTATTACTAATGGTACCGGTATAACCGGCGGCAACGGCGGCTCCCAAGGCGCTACTCTAACCCTAGCTATAGATCCAGCCGCCTCCTTAACGTGGACTGGCGCCGAAACCTTCACGCCGTCCGGCAGCAATAACGTTGTATTTAATGGCGACAATGATAGCAATGTCCAGGTTAATAATACCTTTAGCGGCACTGGCCCAAGCCAAACCGCCCTGGCTATTATTCTGACCGACAATGCTACAGCTGCCGGTACAGCCTACGGTCTAAGTGTTACTAACGCCGATAACGGCGCTAATGCTGGCGTACCAGCTGCCTTGGCCTATCTAAAGAATGCCAATAACGCTGAAACCGTAGCTGACGGCCTGCTGGTTGAACAGACAGGAACCGGGACTCTGACCAATGGTGCTGAGATTAAACAGACTGCTGGAGCCATTACCAATGGCCTGACTTTCACAGGCAGCTTCACCAAGCTAATTAATAGTACTAACTTCAACGTCACTAGTGGCGGAGCAGTCACAGCAGTTGGAGTAAACTCTGGCACAGGGTTATTGCAAGGTGCGGGCGGGCTCACCATTAGCGGCGCAGCAGTATCACTGAACGCTTCATCCAACTTTGACACCAACATTAATACTGGTAACTCAACCGGCACTGTAACTGTTGGCAACGCTTCTTCAGCTGCCATTAAATTAGGTAAATTTACCACCCAAAACGGTGTTGTCTATATCTCTGCCACAGATGGCACTGTAGCCGAGACCGGTGTCAATTCCGGTGCTACGCAGTGTCTGACCCAGACCAGTTCAGCTACGCCAACTTGGGGGGCTTGTAGCAGCGGCAGTGGATCAACCCTCCAATCTGACTATACGGCTAGCACCGGCGGCAGCACCTCGGAAATCATTCTTGATACTACCCGCGGCGCACTGGACATCCAAGACCGTAGCACCAGTAATGGCGGCACCATAGGCGCTAATCTATTTAACGTCCGGGCTACTGCCGCCAATGACTCTACTGCCGGCGCTCTACTCTTTGGCATAGGTAGTGGCGGAGCAGTGACCTTGGCTGGCGCTCAGACCAAAGATATTACTACGGCTGCCGCCGGCACTTCTAACGCTTTAGTCTTTGCCCCGGGTGATTCCACCACCGGCTCTGGTACCGGCTCATCGCTCACTCTAAGAGGCTCTAACCAAACCGGTGCGACTAGCGTCGGCGGCAACTTAGTCTTGCAGGGTGGTACTGGTACCTCCACTAATGGAGTAGTCCAAATCGGTACGGCTAATACCAGTGCCGTAACCATAGGTGCCACCGGCATCACTACTACCAATAACGGCGCCCTGACAGTCACCCAGACCCTAACCGGCAATACCTTCAGCTCCTCCGGTGTAACCATTACCGGCGGTACCATTAACTCGACTTCCGTAGGTGCTTCCACTGCCAGCACTGGTAAGTTCACCACTCTAACCTCTACTGGTGCTACTGACCTGGCCAATGCCGGTGCTTCTAATGTCACTATTGCCACTACCGGCACTGGTACCGTTACTATTGGTAATACTACCGGTACCTTCCAGTTAATCTCCGCCAGTGGCGGCCTGAATGTCTCGACTGCTGGTGCCTTAACTGGTGTAGCTTCAGTTGATACCATAACTCATTCGGCAACGGCCATTACCTTTGCCGGCGCCGGTACGCTGGCCGCTACTGGGACTAATTCTCTGACTCTTACTGGTGGCGCTTCCAGTACCTGGAGCCTGGGTAGCGGCGCCTTAACCTTGACTTCATCCAACTTTAATATTGCTTCTGGCGGAGCAGTGACCTTGGCTGGCGCTCAGACCAAAGATATTACTACGGCTGCCGCCGGCACTTCTAACGCTTTAGTCTTTGCCCCGGGTGATTCCACCACCGGCTCTGGTACCGGCTCATCGCTCACTCTAAGAGGCTCTAACCAAACCGGTGCGACTAGCGTCGGCGGCAACTTAGTCTTGCAGGGTGGTACTGGTACCTCCACTAATGGAGTAGTCCAAATCGGTACGGCTAATACCAGTGCCGTAACCATAGGTGCCACCGGCATCACTACTACCAATAACGGCGCCCTGACAGTCACCCAGACCCTAACCGGCAATACCTTCAGCTCCTCCGGTGTAACCATTACCGGCGGTACCATTAACTCGACTTCCGTAGGTGCTTCCACTGCCAGCACTGGTAAGTTCACCACTCTAACCTCTACTGGTGCTACTGACCTGGCCAATGCCGGTGCTTCTAATGTCACTATTGCCACTACCGGCACTGGTACCGTTACTATTGGTAATACTACCGGTACCTTCCAGTTAATCTC
>JBEKOJ010000002.1:0-31689 GCA_049521895.1 Saccharimonadales bacterium (SeqCode)
TTGTTTGTGGGCCAGCAGAGTCTTAGCCCGCTGCAGGCGTTTGCGGCAGCGCTCGGAGCAAGTTTTAGCATTAGGCCGGCCTTTGAAAGGCTGGTTACAAACAACGCAAGTTCGGGTTTTTTGGCGGGTTATTTTGGCTTGTTTGTGGGCCAGCAGAGTCTTAGCCCGCTGCAGGCGTTTGCGGCAGCGCTCGGAGCAAGTTTTAGCATTAGGCCGGCCTTTGAAAGGCTGGTTACAAACAACGCAAGTTCGGGTTTTTTGGCGGACCATTTTATTTTATTTTTTGTCTAGCTAAAAGCTAGTTAAAGTATCGAGCATTAACACTTTAGAGTCAAGGGGTAAAACCGTGACAAACCCGTGACGATAATGTGACTTTTTAATTAAAAAAATGCTCAACAAAATAACCCCTTTCGGGACACCTTCGGGACAGCTTTTTGATCTATTTTTAGAAAAACTGCCTGTGGATAACTTAAATGTATACCGCTCCGGCAAGTGCGTTAAAATTGAGAAAGTTAGAAAAATATCGTCAATGAGTTAATTTTTGCCAACGTGCTAATGCGGCATGTCGCGCGTGAATTGCGTTAGTGGCACGTTAACGAACAGACCTTGGTATATGAAGCGGGATTTGAGTCCGCGGGGCGGTCCTGAAAGATCGTTTTACTGGCTCCTAAGGCCGGAGCTATAGGCCATCCAGACGCTCTGCTTATACTAAATAGTTCCTGCTAATTTCGGACTTGCAGCCAGTAAGAAAAACCGGCACGAAGGTGTAGTTCCGTGCCGAAAAACTTAAGCGATTTTGGTGATTCTGATACGGCTGTGACGTTGGCGGTGGCCGTGGGTTTTATGGACCCGTTTTTTGGCTTCATAACGAATGGCGGTGACTTTTTCGGCCTTGACCAGCTGTTCGGTGATGTCGGCCGACACTTTAACCCCGTCCACAACAGGGGTGCCAACAGAGATTTTTTCACCGTCAATCACCAGCAAGGCATCGAAACTAGGGTTTTTTTCGGGTGCCAACATCTCAATTTCAAGCTCTTCGCCCTCGCTAACTAAATATTGCTTGCCACCGGTAGAGATTACTGCTTTTTTCATAATTTTCTCGGCCATGACCTAAGGAGTTTAACAGATACGGATGTATCTGTCAAAGATGGGTTTTTCTGAATATTAACTTTGCTGAATGCGTCTATTTGTTTCAACTACGGAAGTGGGTACTTTATGACCGCAGTACGCTCTTCCGTTGCTTTGATCAATTACTATCCCGGAACAAGCGGAGCACGGGGTATTAGCAGCCTTCTCTACTTGACGCTGTATTAAGTTGCCAAAAATCACATCGGAGTCCATGCCGATGTCCGTGATCAAATCTTCTTCATTTCCTAGAGCTTCTGCAGCCTCCGGTCTTACAGCTAGAATGGCACGTATAACAAGCGACGGAAACCTCTCAATAATTGGGTTCACATTACCAACAGCAATATTATGTGTAGCGATAATGTCTTGATTCGGGCAGCTCTCTGTCATAGTTATTTAACTATACAATATTAGCTAATAAATAGCAAGTTAAAATCGGGTTATTTCTTCTGGCCCGGGCTTCTGGCGAGCCCTGAGTGAATGGGTCTGGGCCCCAGAAGTATATCCAGCCTTTAGCTGGCTAACTACGGGGCAGGCATAAGGAGTTAACCTGATTATTGATTGCCGGTACTCGAGCGAAGAGATTATTTGGGCATGCCGTCCGCACCTGAGCAAACACGTCAAAAGTATCAACATCTGGGCCTGCGGCTTAGTCGAGCGACTCTTATAGAATCAGTAAGAGCGAGACCGACCAAAGGGAGTCCCGCAGGCTGTTTGGGCTCTTTGACAGGTGGTTGCGTCAAGTGAGGTCGGCGCCCAGAGTTTGGTGTCACCTTTTCGGCAAAAGGTGACAAAACTATTTGCTTCTTTGAAAAAGAAGACTTTATCTATTTCTAGCTACAGAAACCGTAATTTCTTGTCCATCCAGCTTGACGGTCTCGGTATACTCGCCTTCGCCATCCAGCTCGCCCGTGGCAAGGGTCTCGGCAAAAATTGTGTCTTTAAATTTGGCTGCCGCATCTGTTATTTCGGCATTTTCGGATGTGATCTTGAGCTTGATACGGTCTTCAACATTAAAGCCGGCGTTTTTGCGGGCACTTTGCACGAATCTGACCAGATCGCGCGCGATACCTTCCCTTTTAAGCTCCGGCGTGAGATCAGTAGTGAGTTCTGGGTTAAATGATAAGGAGGCTTCTAGATTTTTTATCCACTTAATACCTTTAACATTGAGTTCTTCCTTGATGATGTCGGCATATGGGTTTAGCTCATCAGGAACAGTAACTTGACTAAGTGGTTGGCGAACTTTGATGCCTTTCGCAGCTCTTCGGGCTAATCCTTCAGTGATTAGTTCACGTGCTTTAGTCATACCTTCTAGCAGTTTCTGGCTAGCATTATCTGGCTTATTAACAGATGGCCAATCGCTGAGATGCACCGATTCTGGCTGGTTAGTTCCAGACGCTAAACCACGCCAAAGGTAGTCGCTGATAAAAGGTGTCCATGGCGCTAACAGCTGGCTGATACGTATCAAACAGTAGTGCAGCGTGACGTAGGCCTGGGCTTTATCTTTGTCGCTTTCGCTTTTCCAGAAACGCCGCCTACTCCTTCGGATATACCAGTTGGACAAGTCGTCTATAAGAGTTACTACCGGTTCGATAGCGTGGGCAATCTTAAAGGCGTCAGCACTTTTAGTAGTAGCGGCAATAGTTTCGTCCAAACGGGCCAAAATCCACTGGTCTAAGATGTTGTCTGACTTTGGCGGATCAAGATTTTTGGGCCGCCATTTATCCAGCTCGGCGTAGGTTTTAAAGAATCTGTAGGAGTTAAGCAGCGTACCAAGGACATTGCGTTGCAAATCGGTGACGCCAGCCCTGTCAAAGCGCATATAATCAGCGGTTTCGGTAGCTTGCGTTCTGGACAGCAAATAAAGCCTTAGCGCATCGGCGCCCTCGTTAGCAAACACGTCTTCAACGGGCGGGTAGTTTTTAAGCCTTTTGCTGAGCTTTTGGCCATCGGCGGCCATAATGAATCCGGTTACTATCACCTGTTTGAAAGCCGGTTTATCAAAAAGGATCGTGGAAATAACGTGTTGGACGTAAAACCACAACCTTGTTTGGTCTATGGCCTCTGTTATAAAGTCGGCGGTTAGCAGCTGTTCGGCTTTTTCCTGGTTTTCAAAGGGGTAATGCCACTGGGCGATGGGCATTGAGCCGGATTCAAACCAGCAGTCCAGTACCTCTTCTACCCTTTTGTAGGTTTTGCCATCTTTTTTAAAGCTTATTTCGTCTATAAATGGCCGGTGCAGGTCATCCACTTTAATATTGTCGCCGGCCAGTTCCTTGAGCTGGGCAACGCTATCAACGACGATATAGTCGTTCTCGTCCTCAGTATTAACCCAAATGGGCATCGGCGCACCCCAATAACGGTTGCGCGAGATCGCCCAGTCGCGGGCACCCTCTAGCCATTTGCCCCAGCGGCCGGTTTTGATATTAGCTGGCACCCAGTTAATCTGTTCGGCGGTTTTAAGCAGCTGGTTTTTAACCTTGGTAACTTCTACAAACCAGGTGGTAGTAGCAAAATACATCAGGGGTGTATCGCAGCGCCAGCAGAAAGGATAAGTGTGTTCGGCCGTTTCGGCGGCAAAGACCTTGCCGTTGTGAGTCAGGTCGGCAATTATCGGCTCATCAGCGGCTTTGAAGAATTTGCCTACGGCTTCTTCGGGGCCGTAAATCAGGTGACCACTGGAATCAACGCTTTCTATAAGGGGCAAATCGTGGTTTTGGCCCATAGCCAAGTCGGCTTCGCCGTAGCGCGGCGCGGAGTGCAGCACGCCGGTGCCGTCTTCCAGGCTTACAGAATCATCATGAAATACCTGGTGGGCGTTTTTGGCTTGCGTCTCGCTGAACTTGCCTTTTGGCAGTGGATAAAGCGGTTCATAGCGCAGGCCGAGCAAATCTTTGCCTTTGACCGTTTTTACGAGCTTGTATTCACTTTTACGCAAATCTAGCAGCTCTAGGCGTTTTTTGGCCAAAATCAGCGTAGAGCCACCTCCTAAAAGCTCAACGTAGGCATAGTCAGCTTCTTGGTCCACAGCCAGGGCGGCGTTGGCCGGCAGCGTCCACGGCGTGGTTGTCCAGGCTAGCAACGACACGGCCGGACCAGCCTGCCCACTGGCCGAGCCAGTAGCCCGCTGATCCTCTTGGCGCATGGCTGCGTCGGTGTCTGCGGTACTCGCTCGATGTACCTCTCTGTACACCTTACTGCGTTCCTCGCCACTTCCTTGCCCTGCATTCAAGCCGAGCCGTTGCTGCAATTCCTTGGTTGATTGAGGCGTCAGTGGGAAATAGACAAACACGCTTGGGTCGGATACATTATCCTGATAGCCCTCGTTGAGTTCAAAGTTAGACAGCGGCGTAGCGCAGCGCGGGCAGTAAGGTAGCGATTTAAAACCCCTGTAAAGTAGGCCTTTTTTGTTGATCTCGGACAAAACCCACCAGACGCTTTCGGTATAATCGCGGTCGATTGTGGCGTAATAATGCTGGTAATCGCTCCAGCGGCCGTAACGGCTTAGGAATGCTTCCCAATCGGCTTTATAAGTAAAAACCGAGTCGCGGCAAGCAGCATTAAATTTTTCCAGCCCCAGCTCCAGGATCTGTTTTTTGCCGGAAACGCCAAACTGCTTTTCGATAGCATACTCGACCGGCAGACCATGGCAGTCCCAGCCGTTGCGCCGCGGCACCTGCAAGCCGCGCATGGTTTTATAACGTAAGATTGAGTCTTTGACAGCGGTTTCCAGCGAGTGGCCAAAGTGCGGCAGGCCGTTGGCGAAAGGCGGCCCGTCATTGAAATTAAAGCGCTCCTTACCTTCACGGTTCTTAACACTTTTTTCAAAGGTTTTCTCCTTTTGCCAAAGCCCTAGAACCTCCTCTTCGATTTGGGAGAATTGTGATCTTTCAGACTTTTTGTCCTCGCTCATTACTAAAACTATACCTCAGATAGAGTTTGCCGGCCACTGTGAAATGGTCAATAAATGAATGGACTAATGAACGAATGAATAGTCAATTACTCAATGCATCAATGCATTTTAAGCATCTATTGAACATTGAACATTTGTCCATTGAGCATTTTGCGGTTTTTAGGCGTGCGCCAATATCAGCGCGTGTCTGTAGGGACGGATTGGCGTATCGTCGGTATGCAGTTGATAAGATAATTCGTCCATTAATGGCAGCGGGGTGCCTTGCCACATGTATTGCAAGCTACCATTCTCGGCCATAACCAAAATGGCCGGGTAGCGGCTAATACCGTAAAGTTCGGCCAGATCAGCGCCCTCAATAGTTTCTAGGCTGACCAAGTCCAATGATTTGCCTTTATAGCGCTCGAACTCGGCGGCGTAATCAATAACCATGCCACCGTGGTCGCTCCTGGGATGATAGAGTACTGCTACTCTCATAGAAATAGCCTACAACGTAGAACGCGTAGCGTAAAGGGCTTAAGGACTGTTTGGATGCAGGGAATAATCTAGCTAGAGTGCTGTATTCGGAGCTGATGCTAGGAAAAAGCGAGCAGCGGAAGAAGCCTGTACAAAATGGTACAGCGACTGAGCAGCGGAGCTTGTGACAACGCAACAGCCCGAAAGGGCTGGCGGAGTTCCGGCTCTGCCGGAAGCAGGCCAGCACGTTACAGCGCTCTAGCTGCAGCCGGTGGTGGAGCCGTCCTTCGACCCATTCGACAAATGTTCAGGGTCGCCCTGAGGAAACTCGAAGGGCGACAAAGCTCAGGATGGATCAACTACAACCTGTAGTTGATCCACAGGAGGTACAGACATAGCAATTACCGGCCCGCTGAGTTTGGTTACCACAGTTATCGCAAATTGGTGCTGAGGAGTCTTGTAGGGGCATGGCCTTAGGCTTGTTGTCGAGCGTTTCTGCTTGCAGCGAGATTTGTAGCGTGGGTGCAGTGCTGGCCAGAGCAACTTCTTTAGCTACAGGCTCAGAGGCGACTTCTTGGGCGGCTTTTTCCACCTCTTCGGCTACCTGCTCTTCCAGCAAGCTGGTTTGTTCAGTCGGCACATCGTCTATGGCAGCCAGGCCGACTTCCAGCTGATCGTCAAAGCTTAGATAGGTCTTGCCTAAACGCCGAAAGATATAGTCAATCAGTGAGCTGGCGGTACGGATATCCGGATCATCAGTGATACCAGCGGGCGCAAAGCTGGTGTGGCTAAAGGTACGGATGAATTTTTTAAGCGGAACGCCATATTGCAGGCCGTAGCTAACACTTGTTGCAAAGGCATCCATAACGCCGCGCAGGGTCGAGCCCATCTTGGCGCTGCTGATGAACAGTTCGCCGGGCGTGCCATCGTCGTATTCACCCACAATAAAGTAGCCACGGGTACCAGCCACGGTAAATTTGAAAATTTTGGCGTTGCGTACGTGCTGTAGCTCGTGACGCATGGCATTTGTCGGTGCGTAACCGGGTGATTCGCCGGCGGCTGCCACAGCTGTTGCTACCATCTGTGCAACGGTAGCAGGTGCTTGGCCACCTTCCTTCTTGGCCATGGACAGCGGTTGGGCAACTTTACAGTTATCACGGTAAATCGCCACTGCCTTCAGGCCCATTTTCCAAGCGTCCATATGCAGCTGTTCGACTTCTTCAATAGTTACTTCTTCGGGCATATTAACGGTTTTACTGATAGCGCCAGATAAAAACGGCTGGACAGCGGCCATCATCTTAACGTGGCCAGTATAGTGGATGGCGTTATCGCCCATACTGCAGGCAAATACCGGCAGATGCTCGTTCTTTAGGTGCGGCGCGCCTATGATGCTTTTTTCTACGTCAATGTAGCTAATGATGTCCTCAATCTGCGAAGGTTTATAGCCCAAGGCTTTGAGCGCCCGCGGCACAGTTTGGTTGACGATGCTCATAGTGCCGCCGCCGACCAGTTTTTTGACCTTAACCAAGCCCAGATCGGGCTCAATGCCGGTGGTATCGCAATCCATCATTAGGCCAATGGTACCAGTAGGCGCTAAAAGTGTCGCCTGGGAGTTGCGTACGCCAAAAAGCTCAGCCAACTCCACGGCTTCGTCCCATGCACCGGCGGCTGCAGACAATAGCTCTTCACTAACCATCGAGGCATCAATTTTCTTGACTTCATCGCGGTGCATTTTAATCACTTTGTTCATAGCCTGCCGGTCTTTACTGTATCCGGCGAACGGACCGACTTTGCGGGCGATTTTGGCACTGGTGACGTAGCTATGGCCAGTCATTAGCGCGGTAATAGCGGCGGCCTGGGCGCGTCCCTCTTGGGAATCATAAGGCAAGCCTTGGGCCATCAGCAGCGCACCCAGATTGGCGTAACCCAGGCCCAGCTCGCGATAGGCGCGAGCAGTCTTTGTAATGCTCTTGGTGGGATATTCAGAATAGCTAACCAGGATTTCCTGGGCGGTAAATATTAGCTCTACCGTGTGTTTAAAGCTCTCCACGTCAAAACTAAAGTCGCTATTTAGGTACTTGAGTAAATTGATGGAGGCCAAGTTGCAGGCTGAGTTATCTAAGTGCATGTATTCGCTGCAGGGGTTACTGGCGTTGATGCGGCCAGCGTTGGGTGCGGTATGCCAGCGGTTGATAGTGGTATCAAACTGCAAGCCCGGGTCAGCACACTTCCAAGCCGCCTCAGCAATTTGGCGCCAAAGGTTGCGGGCCTTAATAGTTTGAACCGGCTCGTTGGTTTTGATAGCGCGCAAGGTCCAATCTTCGTCATTTTCTACAGCACGCATGAATTTATCTGTGACGCGCACCGAATTATTAGCATTCTGATACTGAACCGAGAAAGAGTCCCTGCCGTCTAAGTCCATGTCCCAGCCGGCGGCTTGCAGATCGCGAGCTTTTTCCTCTTCGCGTTCCTTACACCAGATAAATTCTTCTATGTCGGGGTGGTCAATGTTCAAGATGACCATTTTGGCCGCCCGGCGGGTCTTGCCACCGCTTTTGATGGTGCCGGCTACCGAATCGGCGCCGCGCATAAAGCTGACCGGCCCGGAAGACGTACCGGCGCTATCACCGAGCTTTTCTTTAGAACTGCGCAGGGCGCTAAGGTTAATGCCGGAGCCGGAGCCGCCTTTAAAAATCATGCCCTCTTCGGTATACCAATTGAGGATCGATTCCATAGTGTCTTCCACACCTAAAATGAAACAGGCGCTGGCCTGTTGCGCGCGCTGCGGCGCGCCGATATTAAACCAAACCGGAGAGTTAAAAGCCGCCCGCTGGGTAGCTAAAATGTATTTAAGCTCTTCGCGAAAATCCTCGGCTTCGGCTGCCGAATCAAAATAGCCTTCCTGCAGGCCGGTGCGTGTTATGGTGTCGGCTACGCGGTCAACAAGATCCCTAAGGGATGTTTCGCGGGTTTTGGTGCCCGGGGTACCGGTAAAGTATTTCTGGGCCACAATATTTATGGCATTCAAGCTCCAGCCTTCTGGGAACTCCACGTCCTTTTGCTCGAACACGGCTTTACCAGTAGCCGGATTGATAATCGCGGAGTCCTGCTTGACCCACTTAAGCGAATCGTAAGCCTTCTTACCGGGCTTGGTAAAGAGCCTACGAACAGATAGTTTGGTTGCTTGCGCCATGATATTTTGACCCTCCTTGCCCGCCAAAATTTCTTTTGAAATTTCGGTGGGTCTTTATTAGCTATTAGCCGTTAGCCGTTAGCCGTTAGCTTTATATTTTTAGAACTTTTTGTTTACCACCTGGTAATGCTCTGATTGTAGCACAAGCATAGCCGGGTAATACATGGTTTTGTAAGTTCCAAAACTTTACCGGGGGTGACGCGGGAGGAGGGTACCTGAGCCGCGCGCACTTTGGAGTACGGTGGTAGGTGCCTCGAGCGGCAGGACCCCAGGAAAGTTTTGGAATTTACTGCTTTTTAGCAGAGGTCTTTTTGGTTTTGGGCGTTTTGCTGCGTCGCATCTTAGAAAGTTCACGCTCAAAACTGCTAATGTCGCGGAACTTGCGGTAGACGCTGGCGAAGCGCACGTAGGCCACTTCGTTCAGGCTCGGCAGACGCTCCATGACCAGCTCGCCGATATCCACCGAGGCTATTTCCGGTTCGCCGCGGCCGTACAGTTCGTGCTCCAGATCGGCCACGAAAGCTTCCAGCTGCATATGTGTCACTGAAGTTTTTTCGGTAGCGTGCTGCAAACCGGCCAAAAGTTTCCCGCGGCTGAACAACTGGCGGGTACCGTTACGCTTAATGACCACTAGCATCGGGCGCTCCAACCGTTCATAAGTTGTAAAGCGGCTGCCACACTTGCTACATTGGCGGCGGCGCCTGACGGCTTCGCCGTCGGCTACATCACGTGACTCAATCACCTTATTGTCCATAGACCCGCAGTGGCTACACTTCATCGTGACTCTCCCGCCGCTCTGGCCTGCCTTCTGGCGTAGCCAGAAGCACCGCCGGCGCTTTTGGCGAATCGCTGTGTTGCCAGCTGTGGTGCTTGCTCGCTGTATATAAAATACAGCTTACTGCGCTTCTCGCTGGCGCCTTGCGCTTCATCCAATCGTGAGTGTCGCGTCATTCTTTACCTCTGTTAATAAGCCCAGTGGTGAGCTTTCGCAATGATCCGCCATACGGCAGGATATTTCGGCCATCCAAGATGGCCAGACGCGAAAGTCTACTACTGAGTAAGCTGTTAGTCAATGTACTATCACTATATGTAGTGTTCGTGCAAGGTATATTAGCGCTATGCATAGAGCCGCGCAAGTACATTTTTGCTGTAGTTTTCACAAAGTTTAAGATTTTTTAGTTGATTTTTCGGACTTCTCTTCGGTAGCTGAATCTTGGTCGTTTTGGCCGGCTGTTTTGTCGTCCTTACCGTCGTTGTCATCCGCCGGCTGGTTGTCATTAGGGGTTTTTTGGTCATTGTCACTACCAGCTTGGCTATTATCAGTCTTGTCGTCAGAGTCACTGCCAGAATCACCGCTTGGTTTATCGTCGTTTAATGAACGGTTTTTGCCCCGCCTCGTTAAACGCCGCAGAAATGATGGTTTGTCCAGCTCGTCATCTTCTTCAGCTTGGTCTTGCGGCACGCCGTTAACATCGTCCGGCAGTGCCCAAATGTTGGGCGTATCGTCGTTATGGAAGTCCTCCACGCTGGTTTCTACCGGTTCTTTAAGCTCCATGTCCAGACCTCTCATGGCGGCTTCGTCGAGCTGAGTGGTGCGTTCTTGAGAGTGGCGCCGCAGCAACTCGGCAGCTTTAGCGTTACGGCTGGCGTAATAGCTTTCGTCAAAGCCGGTAGCCACCACAGTTACAATGATCTCGCCTTCCAGCTCGGGGTTGATGGTAGCACCAAAGATGATGTTAGCTTCAGGATCAGCGGCGGCAGTGATAGTCTCGGCCACAGTATTAATCTCATGCATGGTCATATCTAGACCACCTATGACGTTAAAGAGTATGCCACGGGCGCCATCAATCGAAACTTCCAGTAGCGGCGAGCTGATGGCTTGCTGCGCGGCTTCAATGGCGCGGTTCTCGCCGCTGGCGCGGCCGATGCCCATTAATGCCGAACCGGCATCGGCCATTACGGTCTTAACGTCGGCAAAGTCCAAGTTTATCAAGCCGTGTACAGTTATCAGGTCGGAGATACCCTGTACACCTTGGCGCAACACGTCGTCGGCCACTTTAAAGGCTTCCATCAGGGGCGTACGGCGGTCAATGGTAGTTAGCAGCTTATCATTAGGAATGGTGATCATGGTATCAACGTTTTTGCGCATCTTCTCAATGGCCACCTCGGCATTGCGCCGGCGCTTTTCGCCCTCAAAGGCAAACGGCCTAGTGGCAAAGCCAACCACCAAGGCGCCGGATTCCTTAGCGGCTTCAGCCACGATGTGGCCGCCGCCCGAGCCTGTACCGCCCCCGGCGCCAATGGTTACAAAAACCATATCAGCGCCTTTAACGGCCTGAACAATGTCGTCGCGTGATTCTTCAGCAGCCCGCTGGCCCAATTCCGGATCAGACCCAGCCCCCAGACCTTTAGTGGTTTCCTTGCCAATATGTACTTTGGTCTTGGCTTTTGAGTGATGCAACGCCTGGGCGTCAGCATTGATAGCCACAAAATCTACTCCACTGACACCGGCGTCTACCATGCGATTGATGGCTGCGCCACCGGCACCGCCGACTCCTGCTACAATTATTCGGGCGAAAGTTTCGATGGCCGGTTCCACCTTAGGCATAAGATTTGTTCTCCGTTTTTAACTCACAAAATTTGTAAGCTCAATTATACTGCAGCCCGAGGCCTGAATGCAATTACTACTCAGGTTCTGTGCAGTCGGATGGTACTGAACAAAAAAATAATTCTAAGGCTTCAATTGTTCCGGCGTAGCCGGCGTAATATACCACTGAATGATTTATTAACAGATTCTAGCATACCCGGCTGAACTTCACTAAAACTCGCTGGTTGTGGCGGCCCCAGCAGCATGTCCAACAACATCAAACCTACGGCCGGCGTGAATATTTCCTCATCCAAACCATCCACAACTTTATTAATATGCCCCCATTTACCCACGCGTGCTGGCAGCTCTAAAACTTCGCGGGCAAACTCGGCAATACCCGGTAGTTTGGCGGTGCCGCCAGTCAACACGATACCTCCGGGCAGGCGACGCGAACGATGGATCTTTTTAAATTCCTTGTCTACGAATTCCAGCAGCTCCTCCAGCCGCGCCTCGACGATAATTTTTAGCATCTCGCGGTCAAATTTAAGCGTTTCACCATCTTTTACAAAACTTAGATCATTTCTGGCTACTTTGCCCAAAGAGGCATATTTAAGTTTGACGGTCTCGGCTACATCGATATCAGTTCTAAGGCCAATGGCTAGATCGTTGGTGATGTGCGTACCGCCCATGGGAATTACGGCGATGTGCTCTACCTCGCCATCTTCAATTACAATAACATTGGTTGTAGCCGCGCCGATATCTACCACCGCGACGCCTGATTCCTTTTGCTTGCGATCTAAAACGGCCTCGGCGGCAGCTAAACTGGTCACCGTGTGGTGACTGGGGCGGATCTCGGCGTTTTCTAGCGCCTGGTCAAGGCTTTTTAGCGCCGGTGTACTGGCCAGCAGTATGTGGGTGTCAACTTCCAGGCGCACGCCATGCATGCCCAGCGGGTCTTTGATGTTATCCTGCCCGTCCAAACGGTAGTTTTTGGCGAAAACCTGGATGATGTCTTTGTTAGCCGGCAGCTGGATAACGGTGGCGGCTTCTTCTACGCGCATACGGTCTTCGGCGCTAATTTGGCGATCCTGGCTACTTATAGCTATCACGCCCTTACTATTAAGCCCTTCCACGTGGCTGCCATTGACGTTAACGGTGGCAGCCTTGATTTCCCGGCCGCTCATGCGTTCGGCTTCCTGCACGGCGTTAATAATGGCTTGGGTTACTTCGTCGGTGTGGGCTACGTTGCCCTTGCGCATACCGGTGTTTTCGGCGCTGGAAAAACCGATAATACTAGGAGTAGAGGTTTCGGGCGATAGTTCGCCGACTACGCAGCGCACGGCCGTGGTGCCGATATCCAAGCCTATAAAGTACGATAATTTTTCTTCGCTCATGATGGTATTTGGTATTCGGTATTAGGTATAAGGTATGGATTAATACTTAATACCTTATACGAAATACGAGATACTTGCGCCTTTAGTTTTTCTTCAGACATTATTTGATGTTTTTATTATATACTTATCCAACCGTAGTATAGCGCTACTGCTTGCCTTCGGCAAGCAGAGGTTATAGGTTTTAGTTTACAGGTTGCAGCAACAAAAAACCGCTCGAAGGCGGTTCTTTATCTAAAGCACTGGGAAGATTTACTCTTGATTAAGATTTATGCCGTGTTCGGCAGCGAACTTATTTAAATGCTCTGTGGAGGGCATAGTGGTTGAGCCATGGTGGCTACCTGTTCTTTCAATTGGAGTATTCTGATCAGGCCCATGCATAATGCCAGTCTCCCTCAGCCCTTGGATACTGCCTATTGTTGCGCCAATCACACCTGCCCACACGGCAGAATTAATCAGAGCATCCTTTTTTCGATTATGAACATATGCTCTTTTTTCTTCATCAGTTCCATGCTCATTCAAGTAATCTATGTATCCGTTAGCAGTACGAGGAGACAGGCGGTCTCCAAGCGCCTCTGTTGGCCATTTCCTGACTCTAGTTTCTTCTTGGCTCATTTTTGTTTTCCTTTTTGTTTGCTTCTTAGCTTAGGCTCATAGTATCACACTTATGCAGGATTGTCAATGACAATCAATGGACAAATGCGACAAATGAACAAATGTTCAATGATAAACGCATTGAATCATTGCTTCATTGACCATTCATTCGTCCATCAGTCCATTTGTTCATTTGTTCATTACTCATTTTAGAGTTGTGTAAGTATTTCCGCATCATTCTCTGTAATTAGCACCGTGTGTTCGAAGTGGGCGCCCAAGGAGCCGTCCAACATCATAACCGTGCCGTTTTTGAGCATGCCGATTTGCCAGTCGCCCAAAGATGCCATTGGCTCAATGGCAATGGTCATGCCGGCGCGCAAGACTGGACCGGTGCCAGCCACACCGTAATTAGGGATGTTGGGATCCTCGTGGATGTCATAACCCACGCCGTGGCCGACTAGATCGCGGATAATCCCTAAGTGGTATTTATTCAGCACGTCTTGTACAGCCGCGCTGATGTCGCCTACTCTCGTACCATCGCCTTTTATGGCGGCTATGCCGGTATCCAAAGCTTTTTTGGTGCCGCCAACCAAGCGTTTTACGTCCGGGTCGGGTTGGCTGCCAGCCACCACCGTCACGGCTGAATCAACCACCATGCCTTTGTAACCTAAAGTCACGTCGATTTTGACCACGTCGCCATCGCGAAACGGCTCTTTGTGCGGTACGCCGTGCACAATCGCTTCATTAACTGACACACAGATTACGTCGGGAAAGCCTTGATAGCCCAGCACAACTGGCTGCATACCGGCTTTTTTTATCTCTTCGCGTGCCATAGCTGAGAGGTCGGTAGGTTTTATGCCAGGCTTAACTGCAGCGGCCAGCATATCGCGGATTTTGGCCAGCCGTCGGCCGCCCTCGCGCATCAGCTCAATCTCTTTGGGGGTCTTCACATTCATCTGCCTTTGAGCCCCAAACTTGACTTGATGGCCAAAGCTACCTCTTCTACAGTTCCGGAGCCGTCGATTTCGTGGACAGTCAGTCCCTGCTCTTTCAGATAATCAATGGTCGGCGTAATCGTCCGCTTATATTCTTCAAAGCGCTTATGGATAACGTTGATGTCGGAGTCATCTACCCGGCCGCGTTTTTTGAGCCGATGTTCTGCATCTGTTATACCTATGCTGAGCTGCAATATGCCAGTTAGTTTAATCTGGCCGCTTTTGATCTTTGCCAACCACCACTTGGCTTGGGGAATACTGCGTGGATTGCCCTCCACTATGCATTCGTCTTTGGCGGTGTTTATGGGCTCCAGGGCTTTAGCCAGTATTTGCATTGTGGGCCCATCGTCGATTATTTTACCTTGCAGCATCTGTGCACGAGCCTGGCCGGTTGCGTACTGGCGGATAAGTCCGCCCATAGAAAACCAAGGACAACCCAAAAATTCACCTAGGATTTGGGTCTGGGTAGTCTTACCGGCGCCGGGCATACCTAGCAGTATAATCATTTGGCGAGGGTTTCTTTGACCAAGCGTGCGATGGTAGCACCATCGGCGCTAGCGCCTAAGCGGCCGCGCACAGCCCCGATGATTTGGCCCATGTTTTGCGGGCCAGGGTCGTTTATCTTAGCAATTTCCTGCTCTACGGCTGTCTTAATGTCACTCTCAGAGGCTTGCTCGGGTAAATAGCCATCTATTACGGCTTTTTCGGCCATCTCGGCATTGGCTCGCTCAGCTGATCCACCCTGTCGATAAAGTTCCGCCGCTTCGGTGCGTTTTTTAGCCTCGCGGACCAATACCGTCTGGATTTGCTCATCGCTTAAGCCGCTATCGCGGGCACCCAGGCTGATAGCCTCGTTTTGTAGCGCGCTTTTGATAGTACGCAAAGTCTCGGTCTTGGTCTTATCACCCGCCAGCATGGCGGCTTTTATATCGCCTTCTATTTGCTGCTGGATGCTCACTGTCAGTTCCCCAGCTTTAGCTTTTTAACCTTGGCCGCTTTGCGCTCGCGGCGCAGTATGGCTTTATAGCGCCGGTCACGTTTGCTCATCGGCTTTTCAAAAAATTGGCTGGCTTTGGCCTCGGCCAGTACACCAGATTGCTGTACTTTGCGGCTAAAGCGCCGCAATAAATTTTCCGTGGACTCCTTAGCGTCTTTTCTTGTGACTTGTATCATCAGGGGGTATTTTATATTAACAGAGGTAATTGCACAACCCCTGAATGTTCAATGGACTAATGGACTAATGGACGAATGGATAGCCAATTCAGCAATCATTCAATGCATTAATGCATTTAAAGCATTCATTGAACACTCGTTCATTTATCACACTTGTTCATTGGCTGGCTACAGCTGGGTGGAGCCGGGGCGTTTTTGGGCAGCTGCCCGTTGTGATTTTAAAACTATGCTTTGCAACTCTTTGAAGATGGGAAAATTCTTGTTGGTGTAGTAAATCTTGGTGTTGCTTTGGCGTTCGGAGATTAAAAAGCCGATTTTTTCTAGTCGCTTTAGCTCGCGCTGGATATTGCCGGCGTCTTCTTTGATCAGCTTGGCCAGCCCGCGAACGTGGGTTTTGAAATCAGGATATTTAGCATAGACCACAATGATTTTGCGGCGTACTCTACTTGTGATAAACGTATCAAGCATAAACACCTCTATTGTTATTCAAACAACGTCAAGTTAAGTATATGACACAACAGCATTCTTTGTCAAAAAACTAGCACGGGCTTTATTCCCCCACATCTTTTGCGGACGCTCTCGTAATCTGATTGCGGATTACTCTCACCCCGAAAAGGTACGGGGCAGGCCTTTTCTCTTATGCTTGTACTAGATAGATGAAAATACTATCATTTTGTTACGCTCTCAGAACATGAGGGTGTGGAGGGAGCCGTTCGTGCCGAGTCGGCGGGAAAACCGGCTTGGGCGAAAGCAATCCCAAAGCAACCCCACATCTCTGAGACGTCAGCTAGACGGCAGTTCCTATCCAAGGACGTCTAGCAACCGGGCTAGGGTCTGGGTCGAGCTCGCGCTCGAACCCCAGGCCCTGCCCGGCTTTAAAAAATCGGGCAGGCTCCTATCCTCTCTCCTCCGAGCGTATAATTTGTACTATGAAACGATTTCCAGACATTCTTATGATAGTCGCAGTACTTAGCGGAGTTGTCTATTTGTTAGAACAGAATGCTGCCTCTAGTATCATCAGATTAATTGCGTTAGTGCTCCTAATTACTTCGTTAGTAGTCAGCATCGTTTATTTTCTTATCGATCAAGAACGCAAAACCAAATCCTAGCAGGTAAGTCCTATTCCCTTTCTTTTCTCGAGCGTATAATTTGAAGCTATGAGCGGTAGGTCCGAAGAGAGTAGGACGTTTGTATTAGATAGGCAGGTTATAAGCGACCTGTGTTCGCCTGTTGCTGAGGTGAGAGAAGAAGCGATGTCACAACTGCCGGATGCACTAACAAGACAAGAGCTGGAAGATGTAGGTATACAAGTAAGTCTGGTCCCCGAATCCGAAGCAATAAAAAGAGGGAGGGAGTTGGAGAGAGAGGCTCTCTTTCATATCGGAGTTTATGCTCTATTCATGAAACAGGATATAGTGACCGCCGAAAACGCGGCACGAGAGCTACGGAGTAAGGGAATTATGGGTATAGTTGGATCGCTGCTTCTAAAGACTCAGTTAAGAAAGGTTAAAAAAGAGGTCATTGATCTTATAATCGATACCGACGAACAATAAACTGTCGGGCTCTATTCTCTTTCCCCCTCCGGACTCTTAGTGGGATACAATTAGGTCGTGAGATACTACGAGATTTTCATCGCCGACGGCCATTACCACGGCAGCGCGCCACTGACCTACTCTTACAAAGATAAGTTGCCAGCTTTAAGCGTGGTTACGGTGCCGTTGCGCACCCGGATGGTGACTGGTTTTGTGCTCAAAGCGGTAGACAAGCCGGATTTTGGAGTTAAACCTATTAAAACCTTGTTGAGCCAGCAACCGCTACCCAAGTACTGCCTGGAGCTGGCCAAATGGTTGGAAGAATATTATGTTTGTACGTTTTCTGAAGCCCTGCGGCAGTTTGCCCCTAGCCGACCGACTATCAGGCGCAGCGGCCACGAGGAAGCCGAGGCCGAAACCGGGCCGCTGCAACTAGAAATGGACAAACCGCTGACCGCTGACCAGAAAAAGGCGCTTAATTTTATCCGTAAAAACGCATTTACCACTACCTTGCTGCACGGCGATACTGGCAGCGGCAAGACCCGCGTATATCTTGAGCTAGCCCAAGAAAACCTGAGGGCTGGCAAATCAGTCATCTTGCTTACACCGGAGATCGCCCTGACCAGCCAGTTGGCGGCTGTCGTTGAGCAACAACTGCCTAGCCCAACTTATGTTTTGCACTCGCAGCTGACGGCCGCCCAGCGTAAACGCATCTGGCTGGCTATTTTGGAAGCTAAGGAACCGGTGGTTATCATAGGGCCGCGCTCGGCGTTGTTTAGCCCCGTAAGTAGCTTAGGCCTGATAGTTGTCGACGAAGCCCACGAGCCGGCCTATAAGCAGGAGCAATCGCCACGCTACCACGCCGCACGGGTGGCCAGCCAGCTGGGCAGCTTAAGTGGCGCCAAAGTTATTTTGGGTACCGCCACACCATCAGTCACAGACTACTATTTGGCCAAAAAACGCGGCGCCATTGCCCGCATGACTCATATGGCTGTAAGTGACAATAGCGGCAAGGTTAAAACCGAAATCATCGATCTAAAAGCCCGCCAAGACTTCACGCGCAACCGATATTTATCGAACCAATTGATCGATGCTGTTGACGCAACGTTGTCAGCCAAAAAACAGGTTATGTTGTACCTTAACCGCCGTGGTACGGCCCGCTTGATTCTATGCCACAAGTGCGGTTGGCAGCTGCTTTGCCCTAATTGCGATATCCCCTTGGTTTATCACGGCGACCATCATCAGGTGCGCTGCCATACCTGCGGATATACGGTCGTACCGCCCATGCAGTGCCCACAGTGCGCCAGTGTGGATATTATATATAGGAGTATGGGCACCAAAGCGCTGCTGGAAAATGCCGCTAAACTGTTTCCGCAGTTTCGTCTGGCGCGTTTTGACAGCGATAATCTGGCTGGCGAGCGGGTACACGAAACTTACGCTAAGTTAAAGGCCGGCGAAATTGATATCTTGGTAGGCACCCAGCTATTGGCTAAGGGTTTTGACCTGCCAAAGTTAGGGTTGGTGGGCGTAATCTCGGCCGATACCTCAATGGGTTTACCGGACTATTCCTCTGAGGAGCGGACATTCCAGTTGTTGTACCAGGTGATGGGGCGCGTTGGGCGCGGCCACGGCCAAGGCCAAGTAGTGGTGCAGACATACGAGCCGGAAAGTGCGGTTGTACGCTCAGCTATTAAACGTGACTGGCAGAGTTTTTATAAGTATTTGGCAGACGAACGTCAAGCTTTTCGCTGGCCGCCTTTTGCTTACCTTTTGCAGCTGAGCTGCCGCCGGGCTACGGCCGCGGGCGCCCAAAAAGCCGCCGAAAACCTTAAAAATAAGCTTGCCAAGCTTAGGCTACCGGTAGAAATTATCGGCCCTACTCCGGCCTTTTACGCCCGCCGCGGCCGTTTTTATAGCTATCAACTGGTGGTTAAAAGCAAGAGTCGCGACCATCTTGTGGCTCTAGCCAAAGCTGTACCGGGCAATTGGACCATCAATCTAGACCCCTCCGACCTGCTTTAGCAGGCCGGAGAAACTGGAAAAAAGTAACAAGAAAAAAGTTTTTGGATCTCACTAGTTACTAGTTTCATGTTCCCTGTTACCTGCCTAACAGTTATACTGTTAGGCATATGGCTACCAAGGATATTATTATTTCCCTACCCGATTCTCGTCTGCGTGGCAAGTCACGCCGCGTAGGCTTAATCACCGATGAAATCCGGCAAATCATAAAGGATATGACAAGCGCCACTTTGGATTGGGAAGCCAGCCGTGAGCACGAGCTGGGCGTAGCCCTGGCAGCTATCCAGATAGACAAGCCCTACCGCATTGTGATTGTGCGCAATAATTTTGAGGATAAGAATGACCATAGTTTTAGCGTGTTGATTAACCCTGAAATAACTAAACTGGAGGGCCAAGTCGAAGAAGATTTTGAAGGTTGCCTGAGCGTGCCAGACATCTATGGCAAAGTGCCACGCTATAGTCAAATACGCATACGGGCGCTCAACGAAAACGGACAGAGAATCAGAGTACGCGCCGAAGGCTTTTTGGCCCGCATCCTGCAGCACGAAGTTGACCACTGCAGCGGTAAGATGTTTGTGGATCTTATCAAAGGTAAACCCGGGGCTTTTTATAAATTAACCGATAGCGGAAAGTTGGCCAAGTTAGATTATGCCAAAGTCGAAAAAACTCACATTTTCAGTGATTAGGCTAGTTTTGGCGCGACGCTGCGAAGCGCAAGCGAGACGTATATGACATACGGCGAGCGTGCACCGCAAAGCGGCAAGACGAAAATAGTCAATAAGCCAACGGTGCGGCTGGCTTTGCCAGGCGGCAGGTTGGCTGGCACTGGAGATGTGAGGCTGGTATTTTTCGGGACTGAGTCCTTTAGCGCCCCGAGTTTAGAAAAGCTGCTGGCGGCTGGCTGGCCGGTAGCTGCCGTGGTGACCAAGCCCGACAGCCATGGCGGGCGCGGCCAAAAACTTCTCACTCCAAAGGTAAAAGAGATTGCCCAACAGTATGGTATTAAGGTTTGGCAACCAGCAAAAGTTAGTGAAATTGACGCTAAAATTGCCGCTCTTAAACCAACTCACGGCATTTTGGCAGCCTACGGCAAGTTGATCCCCCAAAGTACGATTGACCTTTTCCCCGGCGGTATAATTAATGTCCATCCTTCACTGCTACCCAAATACCGCGGCCCTTCGCCGATTGAGACGGCTATTTTAGCTAATGATCCCACAACCGGCATATCATTGATACGCTTGAGTGCCGGCATGGACGAAGGGCCGGTTTACACCCAGGAAATTGTTAAACTGGATGGCACAGAAGACCGCTTTTCGTTATCGGCTGACCTGGCCCAAAAAGGCGCCAATTTACTGTTGGATCGATTGTCGGCCATCATTGGGGGCTGGTTAACACCTAAACCACAGGTTGGTGCTGAAGCTAGCTATACCAAACTGCTCGAAAAAGTCGACGGACTCATGGACTTTGAGCATAAGACCGCCGAGCAGCTGGAGCGGGAAGTCAGAGCATATTTAGGTTTTCCCAAGTCTCGCGCTAAACAGTATGGAAGTGATATCGTGGTCACTAAAGCTCGGGTCGCACAATCTAAAAGTGATGGCAGCTTAGTAATAAAGTGCCGGGACAGTTTTTTAGAAATATTGGAATTGATCGCCCCCTCGGGACGGACTATGTCTGGCACCGATTTTTTGCATGGATACAAAAAGTAGCAACAAGGAACATGCAACAAGGAAAAAGTAGCTGCGACTAGTTACCTGTTTCTAATTTCTAGTTACCGGAATTACTCTGTAATTCCGTCATGGTGGCCTCCATAATGGCTGGCGCCTGGGCTTTGATCTCGCTTTTTAGCTTTTCCAGCTCATCGGCCACGACTTTTTTATAATCCGGGAAGTTAGTTTCTAGCCATTTGAGGGCGCCGGCTTCGTCATTTTTGTCTATAAAGGCTTCGAATTCGTCCAGTTGGGCGTCAGACATTTGCTCGGCTAGTTTCATGCCTACGCGCAGTTCCAGCGTTTCATAGATATGCGCCAACATTTTATTCTTTTCGGCTGCCGGTAAGTCGCCCAGACCAAGCTCTTTTAGCAAATTGTCATCAAGCTGAAACATAAACTTTTTCTATTGTAGCACTCTAAATAATGCTTTGTTAACTCTCGGGCCCATTTTCGCCTTGCGCTCCACGCCGCCCAATTCTGCCCATGCGCCGCAGGGTTCTACCGCTTCTGCCCTTAACTGGCTTAACTTCGCTCTCTCTTGGTCCGAATATATTACCCCAAAAACCACCCTGGCTTGTTTCTGCATCACCCCAATCTCCTCCTTCTGACCAATTAACAAATCCCTGACGAATCCTTTTTAGTTTGTTAGTTCCTGGTTCGCTAGATTTGGCAATAGGCGTTGGCTCTAATACTGGTTCTGGCTCAACGGGAGGTTCAGGAGCTGGCTCGGGCGCCGGTGGTACGGTACCACCCGACGCCTCTGGCTCCGTAACGCTTCTGTCTGTGCCCATTGTCCCCATATCTGCTACAGGCGTTTCAGGCCCAGAGCCTTGCCTCACCGTTGGGGTACTTGGACCCCTAGTCGTTACGAAGTCACTTGGATATGATTGCCAGTTATCGAGTAAACTCTCAGTAACCGAAAGACCTAAGCCTCCGTCGGGTGGCTTAAGATCTACATAAGGATCACCATATTCGTTACTATCGCCTGGATATCCTTCTACCTCCCAGTTTTGTTCGATTCTGCCATGGCGCATAGCCTGAACTATTTGTCCGGGACTGAACTTCCTTTCTGGTTCAGGCGACCTTTCATCTTCTTCCTCGATGCTGGCTGCGGCACGTTTGTCTCCACGGTAAACATAGCTTTTGCGCTGTTCTTTCCTTTTCCTTTCGTCAATCAAAGCGGAGATTTCCTGTGCGATGGCCGCGGGCATTTCAGGATATTTCTCTGTGAATTTCTTCAAATATTTAGCGAGTTGGGCTTCCTCAACCATATCAGCATAAGAACCGAGAGGCTCGCGGTCCCACTGGCGGCTACGATCAACACTGTTGTCTGCCGAACGCTTCTCGATTTCTTCCATAAGTTCTTGGATTCTACCCGGGTTAAGCACGTCGGCCAGCATGGTCTCGTTCTTCTGTAACTCCTCAAGCGATGTCTTGGTCTTCTCAATTTCCTCTTGGTATCCAGCCGCTTCAACAGCTAGCGCACTAGCTTCTTGGAAATTATTTTCATCTATGGCTGTTTTGGCTTTTTCCTTGGCGTCTGTTAATTTCTGTTCCAGAGCACTAAGGTTAGCTTCAGCGCCGGATATTTTTTCTCTCACCGTACCTAAACTTTCAGGTATGGGTTGTTCTTCTGCCTCTTGCCCCGATTCAGGCTTAGTTTCGGCCGGTGTTTGCAGCTCGCGAATTCTTTGCTCACGATCTTCGGGCGATTCTATTACTTGCTGCACCCCTGTTTTCTCGGGACTATCTGGTTTCTCTCTGGTCATTTCTTCACTGGCAGTTTCTGGCTGTTTTGGGATCAGGTCTTCTGGGATATCGTCAACTGGTACATGTGTTTCACCCACCGCTGTAGTCCTAAAGTCTGGTTCTCCGTTTGGTAATCTGTTCGCTACGCGGCTTTTAATTCTTACAAACTTTTCTCCTTCGGGAGAGGTTCCCCCGCCAAGAATTTCATAAATAGGCATTCCTGAATGTGTATGGCCGATTGGCTCTGTTTCGGGCTCGGCTGTTTCAGGGGCATTTTCCGGAGGTGGTGCCGGTTCTGCAAAAAAATCTGGGCCTTCAACGTTCATTTTTGTTGTGTTTATTTAAGATATATACCTACATGCTAACACTGGCAGCACAAAAGTCAACAAGAAGCTATAGGGTGCGGGTTTTGGCCTGCCCCGCACCAAATCCTGATCGGAGTAGTCCCGCCTCTGGCGGGGTTATGGAGTTTCAAGATTTTGGTGCTGGGGTTTAGTGACAGAAGTAATTTATAGACTTCTTTGCTTGGTTTGCCTTGTAAACAGTTCTATGCGGTCATTTTCTTCTGTGGCTACACGAGAGGTGCTTTTAAAGCTCAGGCCGCACATTTCACCAGTATGTACTTCTGTGACATCCTGCGGACCGCGTTTGAGATTTATCACTTCTAGGTTATCGGCAATAACTTTTTTATTTCGCAATACCCTAGCCAGCGCTGGCAGGTGCAGAGTGCCTTTAGTAACCTCGCCGCCGCAAATAACTTCGGTTTTGGTGATTTTAAAAATACCTTTGACGAGTAGTGTGCCTAGGTTCTCTTCTATAATTTCCGGCGACAACAGCGCCTCAAGTTCTTTTTTAACATCGTCTATCAGCTCGTAAATGATGCTAAAAATTCGGATCGTCGCCCGGTCGCGGGCAGCAAGCTGCTTGACGTGAGCAGGTAGGTCTACATGGAAACCGTAGACAATAGCACTGGAGCTGGTAGCATTGTGCACATCATTTTCGTTAATCGCACCAACACCCGAACTAACTATCCGTACCGCTACTTCTTCGGTATCCAGAGCTTTAAGACTGTCGGAAACCGTGGTTAAAGATCCTTGGGCATCGGCTTTGATAATAACATTGAGTTCGTTCAGTTTGTTGCTGCGGCTGATGATGCGCAACAACTCCGAGCTATTGGTAGCGGTGCCAATATTGTTGTCAGCACGATTTTGCCCGAACTGGGCCGCTCGTTCGCGGGCCTGTTTCTCGTTATCTACCCCGTAAAATTCGTCGCCGAATTCGGGCAAGGCTTTAAGCCCGGTAATAATTACCGGCATCGATGGACCAGCCTTCTCTAGCACCCGGCCGTCGGTAGCCTCCAGATTGCGGATTTTGCCATAGGTAGCGCCTACCGTTAAGAAGTCACCGGCTTTTAAACCGCCCTGCTCTACCAGAGCTATAGCCACCGGCCCGCGGCCCTTTTCCATGTGTGACTCAATCACCAGGCCTTCCGCGGGGCCACCATGGTCAGCTTTCAATTCTTCTACATCGGCCACCAGCAGTATCATGTCCAGCAACTCAGCTAAGCCCTGCTTGGTCTTAGCCGATACCGGCATGACTATTGTGTCGCCGCCCCAATCTTCCGGGGTTAGGTCATTTTCTGCCAATTGTTGCTTGAGCTTGTTAAGGTCGGCATCGGTAGCTTTATCCATCTTATTAGCCGCAACGATAATTTTTACGCCAGCCTGGCGGGCAAAGCGGATAGCTTCCAAGGTCTGTGGTTTGATACCTTCGTCAGCGGCAATTACGATAACCACCAAGTCGGTTAAGTGAGCGCCATGCTCGCGCAGGGCCGCAAAAGCTTCGTGGCCCGGGGTGTCCAGCAGTGTCACATAGCGATCACCGTGCTTTATCTGGTAGGCCGAAAGATGTTGGGTGATGCCGCCGGACTCGCCCCGGGCTACCTCAGCCTCGCGAATGGCGTCCAGCAAGCTGGTCTTGCCGTGGTCCACATGGCCCATCATAGCAACCACTGGCGGACGGGCGGTAGCTTGGTCGCTAATGGCCCGTTTTTGGCGCGGCGGTGCGGTATGTTCCTTTTTGACTAGTTCAATATCAAGGCCCAGCTCGCCGACGATAATCTGGGCGGTGTCGAAATCAATTTTTTCGTTAACGGTGGCAGCGACGCCATTTTTAAATAGCTCAGAAATTAGCTGCGAGACTGGCAGTGCAAGCAATTCGGCCAGCTTACCAACAGTGACTTGGTCGTCAATCTCAATTGTGCTGGCCATGTAGCTGCTCCTTTCATCTTACTTAACGTCTCTTAGAGACAGGGCTATCTTGCGGTTATCGGTGTCGATTTCCAGGATCTTAAATTTCTTCTTCTCATTGAGCTTGAAGAGTTTTTCTGGATCTACACTTTCGTCATCGCTCATTTCGGAAACGTGCACCAACGCCTCAACTGACGGACTTAGTTGCACGAAGGCGCCAAACGGTGTAATGCGGGTAATTTTTCCTTCTACGGTCTCGCCGGCTTTGAATTTCTTGACCTCAGACAACCAAGGGTCATCACTCATTTGCTTGATGCTTAAACTCAGGCGGTCTTTATCGATGCCAATAATCTTGGTTTTGACCCGCTCGCCAATTTTTACATATTTGCGCGGATCTTCTACCCGTTCCCAAGAGATCTCCGAGATGTGTACCATCCCTTCAATGCCGTCAACATTCACAAAGGCGCCAAAATCAATTACGCCGGTGACGACACCCTCTACTACGTCGCCAACTTTGAGTTTGGCCAGATGTTCTTGCATATCGTCACGTACAGCCTCTTTCTCTGAGAAAATTAGCTTATTGTCTTTGCGGCTAACATCCAGGATGCGTACTCTGAGGGGTATATTGATAAGAGTGTTGAGTTTAGTCAGGATTTCGTCTTTATCAGCGTCTGACACACGCGGGTAATGCTCGGCTGCCAGCTGGCTAACCGGCAAAAAGCCACGGATACCTTCCAGTTCAATGAGTAAACCGCCCCTGTTAGCATCGTAGGCGGTAACTTCGATTATCTCCTGTTCTTCGAATAGCCTTTGCAACTCGCCCCAACCGCGTTCTTTGGCTGCACGGCGCATACTAAGCAGCGCGTAGCCTTCATCCAGTTCTGGATCCACCACGCTGGCGCTGATGGTCTCGCCTTCAGTCAAAGGGTTGTGGCCGACTTCGCGCCTAAAAATCACGCCCACGCCATTGGGCCCCAAATCTACCCAGACCTCGTGCTTGCGTACCGAACTGACCGTACCTTCCACCATATCGCCGGCCTTTAGTTGTTTGATATCGCTGCCCGCAAGCAGTTCATCCATGGTTAAATTAGCAGCTTTTGCTGACATGAAGATTTCATGCCTCCTTCTTGTCCCTTACCTTTTCTGGGCAGAGCAGTCTGTAATCAGATTGCGTAGCTCCAGGAAAAGGTGTGGGATAAATATATTTCCACTTGAATTGGTAAAAGTAGATTACCTACTATTGTAAGGTGTTTTTTAGCCTCAGTCAACCAGTTAGACAGCTGCCCAGCTACCCAGCCAGACTGTTGGACTGAACGACCGCTGGACTGATAGACTATATTCATGTTGCTGGCAATAGATATTGGTGCCACTAAGACGCTGCTGGCGGTTTTTTCTGCCGACGGCGAGATTGTCAGCCGCTACAAATTCGCCACCGATAAAACTTACAGCGGCTTTTTAAAAGATTTGAATAAAGCCATCACCGAGCAGCTACATAATTTTAAATTGAGCGCTTGCTGCTGCGCCCTGCCCGGTAAAATCGACCGAAAAAATGGCGTTGGCATTAGCTTTGGCAACTTAAGTTGGCGCAACGTACCAATAAAAAAGGACTTAGAGCGGCTGCTTGGGTTTACGCAAGTATGGCTAGAGCACGATTCCAGCTTAGCCGGATTGTCAGAAGCCGAATTAACTCATGGCAGGTATAGAAAAATTATATATTTGACGATTAGCACAGGAATTGGCGATGGAATTATCATAGATGATAAAATTGATACAGATTTAGCCGATTCCGAAGCCGGCCAAATGGTGCTGGAGCACGACGGCAAATTGCAAAAATGGGAAACTTTTGCCTCTGGTAGCGCGTTAGTTAAACGCTACGGCAAAATGGCCAGCGAGATTGACGACCCTAAAATCTGGCAGACCTTCGCTAACAACTTAGCGCCGGGTATCGACCAATTGGTAGCAGCTTTTCAGCCCGACATAATCATAATCGGCGGCGGCGTGGGTGCGCATTTTGCCAAATTTGGCCATTTTTTAAAGGATAGGTTAGATAAATTCGAGAACCGGTTGGTAGAAATGCCGCCGATCATTCAGGCTCAGCGGCCAGAGGAGGCCGTAGTCTATGGTTGTTATGAATACTACAAACAGCAAGGTTAAAACCTTTGTCCACAGGCTAGCCCATGACTATCCGGCCTTCAAATTCGAGCCTGGCAAGCAGGAACACTGGTCGCCCAAGGACAGTACTATCACTTATGATCCAAAACAGCCGCCAGTAAAATTGCGCTACGGTCTGCTGCACGAGCTAGCGCACGCCATACTTGCCCACAGCACTTACCGCAGTGACTTTGAGCTGCTCCAACTGGAGAGTAAGGCTTGGGATCTGGCAGCTAAAATCGGCCATAAATATGGTGTCAGTATAGATGAGGAGCATATCCAACGCTGTTTGGATACTTACCGCGACTGGCTGCACGCCCGCAGCACCTGCCCTACCTGCGGTACGCATGTGCTGCAGCAAGACGCCAACACTTACCACTGTTTTAACTGCCAGACCAATTGGCGGGTTTCGGCTGACCGCTTTGTGCGCTCCTACCGGCGAAAAAGTTTATAGTTTACAGCGCATAGTTTATAGCCTTAGAGATAAGGCTTTGGGAAATATTATTGAGATTCAAAAAATGCTCGGTAGCCTTATCCGTAAGTTACGCAAGATTCCTACAAACTAACAACTACTCACTATAAACTTAAAAAGCCCCTTTTTGGGGCTTTTTAAGTAAGTCTCTTACAAGAACCTTAGGCGCTTTTCTTAGCAACACCGCGGCGGCTAATACGTCCACCTTTGCGGCCGGCTTCACGAGCCAGTTCGCGGTTGGCGTAAAAACCACCGGTGCGGCCTAGTTTGCCGCCCATTTGGCCAATGCGGGCATAGAAATCCCGGCCGTACTTGGCTTTGTTGGTAGCGGCGGCTTTTTGGCCACCTGCTTTTGTTCCAGCCATGATTCAACTCCTTATTTTAATAATGATTCCACCTTTACCCGCCAAGCTTTCTTTGAAAGTTTAGGAGGGCAAGTCGACACAAAAAGAGGGCCGATTACCCTCTTCTTACGTCGAAACTATGCTTATGGTATCACTCTTTAGTGCTAATGTCAACAAAAATACTGGGTGACTTAAAAAATATGCAATCAGCGCACTAAAGTTCTCATCATTGGCTGTTATGTACTGCCGTTATTTTAGAACACCATCTTAGAAATACGGCACTTATAATTGTTGCAAGATACAGAATTACTTGACCGTAAAAAATTTTCCAGTTCCAGGAGGTAGTTGCCACACCAAACACATGGTCTAGTACCATACCACCAACGTTGTTAACGAAGTCCACTGTACCAATTCCGAAAACTAGCGCCACAATAAACCCATTAATAAACTTGTTTTTTAGAATTTCGCGCAAAGTATTCATAGCTACTCCTTTTATGGACTTAATTATAGCTGCTTAGTACTTAATGATGTAGTTAACCGTCAAGTAAGCTGGGGTGTCGGTTGGAACATTAGACTGTGGGCCAACTGTGCCACCAGAGGCAACTGGCGGGCCGGTAAGCGATCCGGTCGCTGTGATGGTTGGTTCTACGTTAAAGGCCTGTGAGCGGTAGCCCGGCGCAGGGGTAGTATCAGTTATTCCAGTGTTAGAGCCGCCTGAGCCACCGTAGGGGATGCTTCCGCCCGATGCAGAAGCACTGATCGTCACGCCAGGTTGCGAGATTGTTGGCTGAACCACAGTGGATTCATGATAAGGTGTTCTACTGCCGACTGCCACGCCTTCGTTATTACCCAGGGCATTTACATCTGTGCGTGTAACCTCAGAGGTGTTTAGGCCAACAGCTACTCGTCCTCTTAGGTCGGGCAAATTAAATGTTGTTGAACCATTGCCAGTTCCGTAAGTAGTACTAATAACTGCAAACAGGGTCGCATAAGTGGTTCTGGAAACTGCCGAACCATCAGCCATCAAATACCCAGCTGGCGCACTAGAGCCTGCAAATGCTACGATCGTTCCAGAAGGATTGCCTAAATTTGTCCACCCTGAAGGGATATCTTGGCAGCCTCTGAATGCGCTGGAGCTAGAATTGTAGTAAATCGACCCCGCCGTACAGGTTGGATCAGTAGCATTATCGTTTTTTATGCCAAGTACCAGGATTGCTGGGGTAGCGGAAGCAGTGCCAAGAATGATATTGCCCCCGTTAGGGTTTAGTAAAAGGTTATAGTTTAGAGCCAAATTGGTGGCGTCGGTAACTTGTAACCAGCTATTACCATTTGATAAGCTTCCAAAATCCAGAGCGCTATTAACCGTCAAAAAGCGAGCCGTGCCGGTCTGGGCGGTACCAGAAGTTGCTGGTCCGCCCTGTACCCCAGTAACCTGGAGTTTAAGAGCTGGGTTGGTGTTATTGATGCCGACGTTGCCGTTACCTTGGATGATCATCTTCTGACTTACCGTCCCAGCATTATTGGTAAAGAATTGCAGTTGCCCACCCGCTGTTCCTGAACTATCAAGAACTGCTTGAATCCCAGCTGTACGCTTTTCACCTGCCGACCCAGTTGTCCCGAAGCTAATCTGGCCGACGAGTTCACCAGCGGTCGTTCGGGTCGAGGCGAGGCTAAGCAGACCATAGGCATTTGCAACATTCGCTGTATTCTGAACCTGTAGAATTATCGGGCTCCCGCCATCACCAAGAGAAGCCGGACTGCTGGTGCCGATGCCGACGTTGCCATTAAAGGCGGCTACGCCGCCAGTGACAGATGTGTAGCCAGCCAGTAGGGTTCCAGCTATGCCAGTGCCAGAGATGTTGAAGTTACCTGTCTGCTGGGTACCGGGTATAGAGCTTTGCAGCTGCACATAGTTACTGCTGCCGCTGGCGGGGGCGTAGCCGCTACAGACACTGGCCGTCGAACAAAGCACACCTGTTTCAGCCGGTAGGGTTACGGTGTAGGCAGTAGCTGTTGGATTAGCGGCTGTCAGAGAAATGGAGCCGGTTTGGGCAGAGTAATTGAACTTCAAGTTGCCGGTGACGCCGCTAGCCCCTGAGTTACCTAGTACCACTTGTCCGCCGGATGTATCAGCTGTCAGGACAGTTTTTCCCAGGGCGTTTTGAACCTGGAAGGCGGTAGTAGAATCAGTTTGATTTTGGAAGTTGCCAGTTCCGGCAAATACCCCGCCAAATCGGTAGGAAGAAGCGCCAATATTTCCGGTATAGTTGGTGTATGGCGCGACTGTGCCGTTAGGGATTAGAATTCCTTGAGTGAAATTACAGGAGCCATAGCAGTTATCTGCCCCAACGGTAACATTACCGTTGCCATAAAGAACAATTCCCGGGTTATAGGTGTTGCTTGCCTGCGCATGTGTCTGTAACTGCAACCGGGTAGTAAGATCGTTGCCGACATTGGTGTAGTTGACAATTCGCGAATCAGCGGACGACTTCCCTAAATTGATGCTAGCTCCGGTCGACTGGTTATAGCGGTTGTTTATATTAATCCTTACGACAGTTGTTATGCCAGAGCTATCTGGCAGATAGGTGTCACCAGGCAGCGAAACTTGCAGTAGCGGATCTGTAACCGAAGCATTGTAACCAAAGTTTCCTGGCCCGGTTACAGTCCCGCCTATGACGTCTAAAGCAATAGAATAGCTTCCGACCGGAACTCCTGCCCCTACTTGAACTCTTGAATCAGTAGTATCGACATTGAGCAATGTGCTTGTACCGGCGGCATTCTGCACCTGGAAAGCGGTAGTAGAATCGGTGGAGTTCTTAAACAGGGTCTGGCCGCTGGCCCCAAAGGAGACAACGTTAGTGCCAACATCCCCGGCCACCAGGTCCAGCAGGTCGGCGCTCTGGCCTGAGGCTCCTCGGATTAGGCTGACTACATGGGAATTAAGGTCGGACTGGATGGCAAAATTAGCTGTTTGCAAAGCCGTGCCGTTTTGGATGTAGTTGCCTGATCCGCCACCCGGTGTACAGGTAGCAGAACAGACCAGGTTGCCGTTGACCCGTAGGCCGGTGGTGGTGTTGATGTCACCGCCAACGTCCAGGGTGTAATCAGGTGGTGTTGGTTTGGCTATAGCCACTCTGGCGTTTAGGGTATCGCCGCCTATTAGGTGGGAGGTGGCATCGGCGTTGTAGACCAGGAAGGCATTAATAGAATTAGTGCTGGGTTGGATTAGCGTGTCGCCGGTAGAGCCAACGGTAAGTATGTTGACTCCGGCCTGATCTTTGAGCTGCAAAAGGGCAGCGGTTTGGCCGGTAGCCGCCCTAATGGTACCGGTGACTGAGGTGGTGCTAGCCGACTCAATGTCAAAGTTGGCTGTCTGCAAAGCCGTACCGTTTTGGACGTAGTTACCCGATCCACCAGCAGCCACACAGCCACCAGCGTTACAGAGCAGATTGCCGTTTACCCTAACCCCGGTAGAGCTGTTGATGTCCCCGGCTACGTCTAGGGTGTAAGCCGGTGTAAGAGTACCGATACCTATACGGGTACTGATACTGTCGGCTACCAACAGATTAGAGGTACCAGCGGTATTTTGGATCTGGAAGGCGGTAGTGGAGTCAGAGACGGGCTTGAAGACGTTGTTGCCACTGAAGGTTTGGGCAGCGTTTAGTAGGGCTACGTTAGCGTTGAGCCTGGCATCAGCGACGGTGCCGGAGTTTAGGTTGGAGGCGTTCAGGTTAGTCAGGTTAGCTCCGGAGAGGATTGGCAGCAGGCCATTGGTGGCCAACTGGACCAGCTGGGAGGGGCCGTTGAAGCTATTACCGGCTAGAGTGGCGTTAGCGGCACCAGCTACGCCGGATGAGGATAGGGGCCGGCCGTTAACTAAGTATTGGCCGGAGATGTCGATGTTGCCAGCAAGCTGGAGGCTGGCGCCGGTAGCTGCCGGTACGGTATCTATACCGATCTTGGAGTTAGTGGTATCGACGACTAAGACGTTGGCCGAGGAGGCCGTCTGGACGGCTAAAGCGCTGGTTGAGTCCACCTGG